>JAJTCO010000018.1 GCA_021323265.1 Pseudoduganella sp.
TAGCGGGATTCTGCGTTGGGCGTGCATTTTACTCCGCCGGCACAACGCGCCGCTCTTTTTCAATCTTGTCATCATTTCCGCTGCCGGATGCGCGAAGCGTTCCGTGGGCGGCAATGTCTATTTTACGGAAGCTAGTATGCACCCAATGCTGAATACGGCCATCAAGGCCGCGCGCCGTGGCGCCGCTGTCATCAACCGCGCCTCCTTCGACCTGGACCGCGTGAACGTAACTGAAAAGCAACACAACGATTTCGTCACCGACGTCGACCAGGCTGCTGAACAGGCCATCATCGAGGTGCTGCTGAAAGCTTATCCGGAGCACGCCATCTTTGCCGAAGAATCCGGCATCACCGGCACTGTCAATGACGAGAGCGAATACGTGTGGATCATCGATCCACTGGACGGCACCACCAACTTCATGCATGGCTTCCCCCAGTACGCCATTTCCATCGCCCTGCAGCAAAAAGGCGTGGTGACCCAGGCCGTCGTCTACGACCCGGTGCACAACGACCTGTTTACCGCCAGCAAAGGCGCCGGCGCCTACCTGAATGAAAAGCGCATCCGCGTCAACAAGCTCGACCGCATCAGCGGCGCCCTGCTCGCCTCCGGCTACAAGCCGGGCAGCCCGGCCGCCATCGCCGAATTCGCCAAGATGTTCACCATCATGGCCGAACGCTCGCACGGCATCCGCCGCGCCGGCTCGGCCGCGCTGGACCTGGCCTACGTGGCGTGCGGCCGCCTGGATGGCTACTACGAGAAGAACCTCAAGCCGTGGGACATCGCGGCCGGCGCCCTGCTGGTGACCGAAGCGGGCGGCATCGCCGGCGAGTTCAACGGCGAATCGAACTATATGAACACCGGCCACATCATCGCGGCCTCGCCCAAGGTGTTCGGCCAGATGGTCGGCCTGTTGGCAGAGTTTGCATAAAGATAAGCCCGGATTCACTACAAAAGAGGCCCGCCAGGGCCTTTTTTGTTATTGCTGTGCGTCAATCGGCAAAGCTTTACTGCTATACTTCGCTCAGCGCCGAGGTTTCCTTGCGGCAATAATTTTCATAAAATTTATAGAATAATCATACTTATGTCATTTTCCGATCTCGGCTTGTCTGATGCCATCGTGCGTGCGGTCGCCGAAACCGGCTACACAGCCCCTACCCCGATCCAGAGCCAGGCGATCCCCGCCGTGCTGAATGGCGGCGACCTCTTGGCCGGCGCCCAGACCGGCACCGGCAAGACCGCCGGCTTCACGCTGCCGATCCTGCATCGCCTGTCCACGGACGCCTTCGGCAGCAAGCTGGCCAACAATACCGGGCCGCGCCCGATCCGCGCCCTGATCCTGACCCCGACCCGCGAACTGGCGGCCCAGGTGGAAGAAAGCGTCAAGACCTACGGCAAGTACACCAAGCTGAATTCGGCCGTGATCTTCGGCGGCGTCAGCATCAACCCGCAAATCAAGCTGCTCAAGCACGGCGTCGACATCCTGGTCGCCACGCCGGGCCGCCTGCTGGACCACATGGGCCAGGGCACCGTCAAGCTCGACAAGATCGAAATCCTGATCCTGGACGAAGCGGACCGCATGCTGGACATGGGCTTCATCCGCGACATCCGCAAGGTGCTGGCGGCGCTGCCGCCCAAGCGCCAGAACCTGCTGTTCTCGGCCACCTTCTCCGACGAGATCAAGGCGCTGGCCGACGGCCTGCTGGACAGCCCGAAAACCATCGAAGTGGCACGCCGCAATTCGACGGTGGAAATCATTTCGCAAAAGATCCACCCGGTCGACCGCGACAAGAAGCACCCGATGCTGTCGCACCTGATCCGCACCCACGCCTGGACCCAGGTGCTGGTCTTCACCCGCACCAAGCACGGCGCCAACAAGCTGGTCGAGCAACTGGGCAAGGATGGCGTGAAAGCCATGGCGATCCACGGCAACAAGAGCCAGACCGCGCGCACCCGCGCGCTGGCCGAGTTCAAGGATGGCACGCTGCAGTGCCTGGTGGCCACCGACATCGCCGCGCGCGGCATCGACATCGACCAGCTGCCGCACGTGGTCAACTACGACCTGCCGAACGTGCCGGAAGACTATGTGCACCGCATCGGCCGTACCGGCCGCGCCGGCGCCAAGGGCGAGGCCGTGTCCCTGGTCTGCGTCGATGAACACGTCATGCTGCGCGACATCGAACGCTTGATCAAGCAGACGCTGCCGCGCGAAGTCATCGCCGGCTTCGAACCGGACCCGAACGCCAAGCCGCAGCCGATCCAGCTGCGCAGCGGCACCGGCCACCACCAGAACCGCCCGCCGCGCCAAGGCGGCGGCGGCAACGGCGGCGGCAACCGCAGCCAGAACGGCCAGGGCAAGCCGCGCGTCGCCGCCAACGGCAACAACGCCGGCAGCGCGCCACGCGGCGCCGCCCCGGCTGCCGTGCGGCGCGACGCCCGTCCGGCCGGCCACGGCGGCCAGCGCCCGGCCAACGCGCCGCGCCAGCGCACGCGCTAAGCGGGCACGCCCACCCCGGGGCCGTCTCGGGGCTGGGTATAATCCCGGGCATGCCCCGATTCGCTGCCAACCTGTCCATGCTGTTTACCGAAGCGCCGTTCATCGAGCGCTTCGCGCTGGCGCATGCGGCGGGCTTCCAGGGCGTCGAATTCCTCTTCCCTTATGCCTTCGATGCGGACGCGATCCGCGAGCGCCTGCAGCGCCACCAGCTGCAGCTGGTGCTGCACAACCTGCCGCCGGGCGACTGGCAGGCAGGCGAGCGCGGCATGGCGTGCGACCCGCGCCGCTTCGAGGAATTCAAGGACAGCGTGCACCTCGGCGTCGAGTACGCGCAGGAGCTCGGCACCCCGCGCGTGCACTGCATGGCCGGCCTGCTGCCGGCGGGCGTGGCGCCGGCGCGGGCGCGCGAGGCCTACATCCGCGCCCTGCAATACGCCGCCGACCAGTTCGCGCCGCTGGGCGTGGAAGTGCTGATCGAACCGATCAACCATTTCGACGTGCCCGGCTATTTCCTGAACTACAGCCGGCAGGCGCTGGCCATCCTGGCCGACGCCGCGCGCCCCAACCTGTTCCTGCAATACGACATCTACCACATGCAGCGCATGGAAGGCGAACTGGCCAACACCATCCGCGCCTGCCTGCCCAACATCCGCCACATGCAACTGGCCGACACGCCGGGCCGGCACGAACCGGGCAGCGGCGAAATCAACTACCCCTTCCTGTTCCGCCTGCTTGACGAGCTCGGCTACGAAGGCTGGATCGGCTGCGAATACCAGCCGCGCACGCGCACCGAAGACAGCCTGGCCTGGCGCCGCGCCTGACCTTTGCGCTGGCGCAAATGCGCCGGCCGCGGCAAGGCGCAAGATGGACTCTGCCGCCCGAGGAGAGCCACCATGAAACGCGCCCTGCACCTGCTGTCCTGCCTGCTGTCCTGCCTGCTCTTTGCCGCCTGCGCCAGCAACCCGCGCCTGGAAGCGGCGCGCGCCCTGGCCGCCGACGCGCCCAAGCTGGCCGCGTTCAGCGACCTGAGCCAGCGCTTTCGCGACACCTACCAGCGCCAGCTGCCCTACCTGAGCCCTGCGGCGGCCCGGCGCGAGGAAGCCATCGACCGCAAGCGGCAGGAAGCCTATCCCGATTGCATCGCCCTGCACGCGGCCACCACCGCTTACCTGCATGCCCTGGGGGCGCTGGCCGGCGGCGCCACCTACGACTATGGCGACCAGGTCAAGCAGCTGGCCGCCGGCATCAAGGCTTGGCCGGACACGGGCCTGACCGACCGCCACGTCAACGCCTACGCCGCCCTGGTGCGCGTGCTGCTGCGCGCCGCCTCCGGGCAGGCGCAGGACCAGGCCGTGCAAGCCCTGCTGCGCGAGGGCGCGCAACCGCTGCAGGACGCGCTCGACGCCATGTACACGCTGCTGCGCTACTTCGACAAGAACCACGACAACGAACAACGCACCGTGCTGGGCATGCTGACGGTGGAAATCCCCTACGCCGACGCGCCGCGCGAGCGCCTGCTGGCGGCCCTGGCGCGCGCCCACGAGCAGGAAAAGCGGCGCGAGTACCGCCTGCTCGGCCTGCGCCACACGCTGGCGGCGCAGCATGTGGCCGCCCTGCGCGCGCGCCATGCCGACCTGCTGCGCACCCTGTCCCCGCCCCCGGCCGACGCGCCCGGCAGCGAGCCGTCCGCCCCCTTGCAAGGAGCCCAGCCATGAGCCTGACCGCGCGCCTGCCGCACGACCTGGAAGCCCTGGCCGACAGCTTGTCGGCCAGCGCCGACGAACTGCATCAACGCATCATGCGCGGCATCCGCCGCGAACAGCCGCTGGAGGGCAGCAATGGCGCCGGCGGCCTGTCGCACGGCGCCGCCCAGGCCCTGTTCGAGAACGAGGTAGCCCTGCGCCAGCAAGCCAACAGCCTGTACGTCGATGCCGCCAGCCATTCGCTGGAAGGGCTGGGCGTCACGCTGGAGGAACTGCTGCGCCTGGCGGACGAGGCGCGCGCGGCGATCCGCCGCATCGAGCGCGTCAAGGAACTGGCCGGCATCAGCGCCGACTTGCTGGCCCTGACCACGGCCATCGTCGCGGCGCGCCCGGAGCACCTGGCCGCGCCGCTGCAAAGCCTGCAACGGCACCTGGCCGCACGGCAGGCGCGCGGAAGTGCGTAAACAGCGCGGCAGGCATACAATGGTCTTCCGAACAACGCATTCGTGGAGACCGTCATGGGCCTGTCGCGCGAACAGCTTGCATCCTTGCAAGCCGCACTGGAGCAACGCAAAGTCGCGCTGCTGCAGCAACTGGCCGGCCGCATGGACGGCGAGCTGGCGCGCGTGCCCGCGGTGGAGGAAATCGAAACGTCGCCCGCCGACAGCGCCAGCAACCGCACCCTCAACCAGCTGGAGCTGGAAGCCGACGAACACCGGCAGGCCCAGCTCAGCAGTGTGCGCCACGCGCTGGCCAAGATCGACGATGGCAGCTATGGCCTGTGCGACAATTGCGGCAATGAAATTCCGTTCTCCCGCCTGAACGCCCGGCCGGAAGCGCCGCTGTGCATCGCCTGCCAGACGCGGCTCGAGAAGGCCACGGCGGCCCTACGCTGAGGCAGCCATGGCCTACAAGACCATCCTCGTGCACGTCGATGAAGCGCCCAACAGCGCGGCGCGCATCCTGCTGGCCGGCGAACTGGCGCTGCAGGAAGGCGCCCACGTGATCGGCGTCGCCGTCACCGGCATCTCGCGCTTCCTGTACCAGAATGAAACGGTGGACGAGCACGATCCCAACCTGGCGCGCCACCTGGCCATCCTGCGCGAGCGCGCCGGCCATGCCCTGGCGGAGTTCGCCCCGCGCCTGCAGGCGGTGGGCGTGCAATCGTTCGAGCAGCGCATCCTGGACGACGAGGCAAGCGCCGGCCTGAACCTGATGGCGCGCCATGCCGACCTCGTCATCGTGGGGCAGCTCGACCCGCGCGGGCGCGGCCCCGACGTCCCGGCCGAAGTGCTGGCTGGCAGCGGCAAGCCGGTCATGGTGCTGCCGCTGAACGCGCGCACCTCGTCCACCATCGCCGTCACCCACGACGGCATTGCCAGTTCCGGCGGTCCGGCCCCGGCGCGCCACATCCTGCTGGCCTGGAACGCCAGCCGCGAGGCCGGCCGCGCGGCGCAGGACGCGCTGCCCCTGCTGCGCCGCGCCGACAGCGTGACGGTGGCGATCTTCGATGCCGAGGTGCGGCCCGGCGTCTTTGGCGAGCCGCCCGGCAGCGCCATCCTGGCCTGGCTGGAACGGCATGGCGTGGGCGCGACCCTGGTGCTGGGCCGCAGCGAGCGTCAGGGCCTGTTGAAGCGTGCGGGCGACGTGGGCGAACAGTTACTGGCCCTGGCAAGCGAGCGCGATTGCGATTTGCTGGTGATGGGGGCCTATGGTCACTCGCGCTTCCGCGAAACCCTGATGGGCGGCGTCACGCGCAGCGTGCTCGACAGCACGACCCTGCCCCTGCTGATGTCGCACTAGCCACCCGAGGTCCAGGCCTGGCTGCGGATCTTGGCCACCTGGCGCTGTGCCAGCCATTTCCAGATTTGCAGCGCATCTTCCTGCTTGCAGCTCATCTGGCGCGGCGACGCCAGCGCGATCTCGCAATCGCGGTCCGACCACTCCTCGTAGCGCACGGCGCCGTCCTGCCCCACTTCGACCTGGTACATCAAGCCGTCGTCATAGCCGAACTTCAGCGTGGCGCTGCCGGGCACGCCATCCGGACCGTGCACCTTGCCGCCGTACACATCGGCCAGCGCCGCCACCAGCTGGGCTTCGGTCGGCGCCGCCACATCGCGCCGGTCCGGGCGCGAGAGTACTACCCATGCCTGTGTCATTGACGCTCTCCCTCAAAACAAAGCGCTCGCTTCTTGTGGCAGATGATGTACTGGACGGCGCGCCGTGGTCATGATCCACGTCTAGTCGGACGCATGTTCGCTGCTTTGATTGTAGCAACTACCCCCGCGAAAATTACTTTTCATATAGGAGGCGTTTGCATTCCGCAACACCATTCACACGAATTGTGGAACTGACAAGGGATTGAAATCCTTCCAGTCTCCTTGTTCGATCTTGCCCTCGGACCGCTCCACGGCCTGCGCCCCCTGCTGGCGCATGAGATCGATGGCGCGCGGCACGTCGGCCTCGTCCACGGCGACCGCCACCAGCATGCCGGCCTGGCGCGGCGGCGGACCGGACTCGTCCTTTTCCTTCAGTTCGGAAAAGCTGTACAGGGAACCGACGTGCGCCCCGACCAGCCCGCCCAGCACCGGCCCCAGCGGCCCGGTGACGGGAATGGTGGCCGCTCCCAGGGCCGCCCCCACGGCCGCCCCCGTCACTTCGCCCTTGGCCAGGCCCTCGGGCGTGTCCTGCGCCCCGGGCGAGGCGACGCGGTCGCCGCCGGTGGGGATCACGGCGTGCTGCCCGGGCGGGTTGGAATAGAAGGTGCTGATGCGCTCGGCCGCAAAGCCCGCCGCCTGCAGGGCCGCGCTGGCATCCTGCACTTCATCCTGCAGCTGGAAATGTCCGGCAATAATGGTGCTCATGGCGTTCTCCTTGAAAAAGCTCCAGCGTGCCCAAGCTTGGAGGATGCGACAGTTCGATAGCGAACGCGCACGTATTCAATTTCCCGCCGTATAATCAACTGTCCGTAATGAATGACACTTTGCTATGAGTAGCTTCTATGATGAAAGGACGCATGAGCAAACGGCGGTGGCCCTGTCCGAACTGCTGGACGGACACCCGGTGGCGACCTTCGTCATCGACACCAACCACGTCATCACGCACTGGAACAAGGCCTGCGAGCACTTGCTGGGCTGGACCACGCAGGAAATGGTGGGCACGCGCCACCACTGGCGCGCCTTCTATACCCGCCCGCGCGCCTTGCTGGCCGACTTGATCGTCGACGCGATCGACCCCGCCACCGACCAGAATTTCCGCGACAAGTACAAGACGTCGACCCTGATCGACGGCGCCTACGAGGAGGAAGACTTCTTCCCCAATATCGGCGCGGCCGGCCACTGGCTGCAATTCACGGCCGCCCCGCTGCGCGGGCACGACGGCCAGCTGGTGGGCGCCATCCAGAGCCTGCGCGACGTCACGGAGCG
The DNA here is from genome assembly GCA_021323265.1 of Pseudoduganella sp. Classification (GTDB taxonomy): domain Bacteria; phylum Pseudomonadota; class Gammaproteobacteria; order Burkholderiales; family Burkholderiaceae_D; genus Rugamonas. The sequence goes on from JAJTCO010000018.1 coordinate 7,623, forward strand.
GCGCGTGGCGGAAAATGCGCTGCGCCAGGCGCACGACAAGCTGGAACAGACGGTGCGCCAGCGCACCGCGCAACTGACGCGCACCCAGCAGCAGCTGGTGCAGTCGGACAAGCTGGCCTCGATCGGCCAGCTGGCCGCCGGCGTCGCGCACGAAATCAACAACCCGATCGGCTACATCTTCTCCAACTTCGGCACCCTGCAAAGCTACCTGGACAGCCTGTTCGCCATGCTCGACGCCTACCAGGCGGCGGAACAAGCCATCGGCGAGCCGGCCGTCGCGGCGCACCTGCAGGCCATGCGCGAGCAGGTGGAACTGGACTTCCTGCGCCAGGACATCCCCACCCTGATGCAGGAGTCGAAGGAAGGCATCGTGCGCGTGCGCCACATCGTGCAGGACTTGAAGGATTTTTCGCGCGTGGACAACCAGCAGGACTGGGTCTGGGCCGACCTGCGCCATGGCATCGACTCCACCCTCAACATCGTCGCCAACGAAATCAAGTACAAGGCCGACGTGGTGCGCGCCTATGAGGAAATTCCCGACATCGAATGCCTGCCGCAGCAGATCAACCAGGTCGTCATGAACCTGCTGGTCAATGCGGCGCACGCCATCGGCCCCACGCGCGGGCGCATCGAACTGCGCACCGGCTGCGAGGGCGACAACGTCTGGTTCAGCGTGAGCGACAACGGCAGCGGCATCTCGCCGGAAAACCTGCGCCGCATCTTCGATCCCTTTTTCACCACCAAGGAAGTGGGCAAAGGCACAGGCCTCGGCCTGTCGCTCTCGTACGGCATCGTGCAGAAGCACCGCGGCCGCATCGACGTCGAATCCGTGCTGGGCCAGGGGACGACCTTCCGCGTGACCCTGCCCAAGCACCATCCTGCCAACGAACAGAAGGAAGCTACCCCATGATGACCATCCTGTGTGTCGATGACGAGCCGAACATCCTGTCATCCCTGCGCCGCCTGTTCCGCGGCAAGGACTACCAGGTGTTGACGGCCGAAAGCGGCGCCGAGGGATTGCAGCTGCTGGAAAAGGAACCGGTGGACCTGGTCATTTCCGACATGCGCATGCCGGTCATGGACGGCGCCCGCTTCCTGGCCCAGGTGCGCGAGCGCTGGCCCAACACCGTGCGCCTGCTGCTGACCGGCTATTCCGACGTGCAGTCGATCCAGGACGCCATCAACTGCGGCGAGATCTACCGCTACATCACCAAGCCGTGGGACGACACCGACATCCTGCTGATCGTGCGCCATGCGCTGGAGCGCCACGCGCTGGAGCAGGAAAAGCAGCGCCTGGAGGCGCTCACGCGCCAGCAGAACGACGAACTGAAAGAGCTCAACGCCAGCCTGGAACGCAAGGTCGACGAGCGCACGCGCCAGCTCAAGGCCAACTTCCTCACCACCATCAAGATCCTATCCAGCATTGCGGAAATGCGCGGCACCGGCCAGCCCGGCCAGACGCGCCAGGTGGCCGAGCTGGCGCGCAAGATGGCGGCCCAGCTCAAGCTCGACCTGAACGAGGTGCAGGACGTGTTCATCGCCGCCCTGCTGCACGACCTGGGCCGCATCGGCTTTTCCGACGACATGCTGCGCACGCCGATGACCATGCTGCAGGGGGCGCAGCTGGCGCAGTTCCGCAAGCATCCGGTGGCGGGGGCGCAGCTGCTCATGCCGCTGACCGACATGGCCGGCGTGGCCGCCATCGTGCGCCACCAGATGGAGCGCTTCGACGGCCAGGGCTTCCCGGACCGCCTGGCCGGCTTTGCCATCCCGATCGGCTCGCGCATCCTGACGCTGGCCATCGACTACTACAACCTGCAGCAAGGCGCCCTGGTGCAGCGCCACCTGCGTCCGGAAGAAGCGAAATCGCTGGTCATGGACGGCAGCGGCAAGCGCTACGACCCGACCGTGGTGCAGGCCTTCCGCCAGGTGGTCGATGGCGGCGTGCGCGGCACGCCGGAAGCGACCGACGTCGAGCTGCTGTCGGGCGAACTGGTGCCAGGCATGGTGCTCTCGCGCGACGTGGTCAGCCGCGACGGGCTGATGCTGCTGGCGGCCGACCACGTGCTCGACGCGCGCATGATCCAGCAGCTGCAGGATTTCGAGAAGAAGAGCGGCAGCCGCCTGCCTATCTTTGTCCAGCGTCCAGCGGGAGGTGCACCGTGAAGGCCGAGCCCTTGCCCGGTTCCGAGATCACGGCAATGCGCCCGCCGTGCTGGTGCACGATGCCGTACGCGAGGTAGAGCCCGAGCCCGACGCCGCTGCCGACCGGCTTGGTGGTGAAGAAGGGGTCGAAGATGCGACCCAGGTTTTCCGGCGCGATGCCGCTGCCATTGTCCTGGATGCGCACCCACACCCCGTCGCGGTCGGTGCCCGTGATGATGCGGATGATGCCTTGCTCGGCAATGGCCTGCGCGGCGTTCAGCAGGATGTTGCGAAACACCTGGTTCAACTGGGCCGGCTGGCAACGCAGCGGCGCCAGCTTGCCATAGTGCTTGTCGACCTTGATACGGAAGCGCAGCTCGTTGGCCAGCGCATTTAGCGTGCTGTCCAGGCCTTCGTGCAGGTCGGCCACCTGCCACTGGCTCTCGCCCACCGCGGAAAAATCCTTCAGCGCCTGCACGATATCGCGCACGCGGCGCAGGCCGTCGAGCGATTCGCGCAGCAAGGCGCCCGTGTCTTCCTTGAGAAAGTCGAAATCGGCTTGCGCCCGCTGCTCCGCGCTCACGCTCCGATCCACCAGGCCGAACAGCGTGTCGGCATAGCTTTTCAGGGTGCCGATGTTGGAGGTGACGAAGCCGACCGGGTTGTTGATCTCGTGCGCCACGCCCGCCGCCAGCTGGCCGATGGAGGCCATGTTCTGCACCTGCAGCAGGCGCTCTTCCATCTGCTTGCGGTCGGTGATGTCGGTCAGCGAGCCGATCACCTCGAGCGGCGCGCCCTGCTCGTCGCGGATCAGGCGCAGCTGGTCGTGCATCCACAGGTAACGCCCGTCGGCGGCGCGGAAGCGGTATTCGTAGGCGCGTTCGCCTTCGGTGAAGATTTGCGCCAGGCTGGAGAAGATGGTCGGCGCATCGTCCGGGTGGATATGGTCGAACCAGAAGTTCGGGTCCGCCACCATGTCGGCCGGTTGGTAGCCCAGCACATTGAGCGCGTTGGCGCTGACGAAGGTCATCTTGAAGTCGCCGCTGGGCACCGTGCTGTAGATGATGGCCGGCGTATTGTCGACGAGGTACTTCAGCCGCTGCAGCGGATCGGCCGGCTCGCTGGCGCGCGCCGGCGTGTCATTGGTGATGAAGTCGAAGTCCTCGAATTCCATGCTCGCTTACCAATCGGCCCAGGCGTAGGCGCGGGCCGGCGCCGGCATGGCCAGGAAGGATGGCGCCGGTGCGGGCGGCGGCGGCGCCGGCAGCCAGTGGCGCGGATCGACGCGGAAGTACTTCTGCAATTCGCCGTACAGGGCGTCGTGCCTTTCGGCCAGCTGCCATGGGCGCGTGAAGAAGGTTTCCGTCACCACGGCAAAGAACTCCGCCGGGCTGGTGGCGCCATAGTGGTCGAGCACGCTGTCCTGGCGCCCCAGCCACGCTTCATGGCGCAGGTTGGCGTAGTCGCGCGACAGCACTTCCGACCAGCTGCGGTAGCTGTCCGGGCTGCCCAGGTAGGGGGCGCCGTTGGTGCTGCCCGACTCGCTGTCAAGCTGGTGCGCGAATTCATGCAGCACCACGTTGTTGCCCCCCTCCCAGTCCAGCGTGCCGCGCGCGACATCGTCCCAGGACAGCACGATGCGGCCGTCGCTCCAGGACTCGCCCAGCATCTGCTGGCGCGCCTGGGTGACCACCCCGCCCGGCCCGACCTCGTCGCGGCCGGCGACGAAGGCGCCCGGATACAGCAGGATGGTGTGCAGCGAACGGTACACCTTGCTGGGCATGTTCAGCAGCAGCAGGCAAGCCTGGGCCGCAATCGTGATGCGCATCGCGTCGGTCACGTCAAGCCCGGCGCAGCCCACGAACTTCTTTTGATGGAGAAATTGCACCACCAGGCGCTGCAACTGGCGCTGCTGCTCCGGCGCCAGCTGGCGGTAGAACGGCACGCTGCGCGCCAGCACCGCCTGGTCGGCGGGCGACAGCGGGCGCGCCAGGGCGCGGCGCAGCGCCCAGCGGGGATAAAGGAAAGGCGCGGCAAGGGTCAGCGCCGCGATGATAAACCAGGTCCAAGCTTCCATGATACCGTCCATAACAGAACTCGTTCCGCCACAGATGGGGCTACGTGACGGCAATTCAACCTGCCGTCGTCAATGGAAGCTTAGCACCGTTCCCAGCTTATGGCTGTGCCTTTTGCATCGAGGCCGGGGCGCCGAACAGGGCCGCCACCAGGGGGTCGCGCTGCACCGGACCGCGGTTGACGCGGATCGCGTAATGCGTGTCATCGGCCAGGATGTGGAAGTGGCGGCCGCTGCCGGCCATGCTTTGCTCGCGCAGGCTCGGACGCTCCTTGCGCGGCGCAGCGCCTTCGCGCTTGGGCTGGGCGATGGCGGCCAGGAAGGCTTGCACGCGTTCGGCGTCCGGGGTCAACTGGTACACCGCCTTGCCCAGATAGGTTGCCGTGCCTTCGATATAGCGCGCCAGTTCGATCACGCCGGCCTCGCGCAAATCGCGGATGTACTTGCGGGCGCCGGAAGGCGAGAATTTCAGGAACCAGGCAATTTCGTCGGCCAGCATTTCGTGGTTTTGTAATTCCGCCACCAGTTTCTGCATGTTTTCGATGCGGCGCAGGGTCGCCGAGGTGGAGCGGACGCGCTCGATCGGGGCTAGCGACAGGGCCTTGCGTTCCGTGGCGGGGCCGGGACGCTCGACCAGCGCCAGGCGCGGACGGGACGGCACGGCCGGCAGCGGGGCCGGCAATTCCTGGTTAGCTTCGATTTCGAGGCCGTGGGACGATTCTCTGATTGCGTGCATTTGGTCACTCCTTATAAATGCCAGGGTGGATTCGCAGGCTCCAGAGTGCCCGTGCGACGCTCATCGGTCTGTGCGGCAACGAACATACAGACTCACAAATATTGACTTTTTGATAATCGCCACGGCCGGGCCGGCGGCTATGTGTGTTCCCGAACAGAGATGCACCCGAGCGCGCCCTATGCTGGAGCCGGTTTTATTCAACCAGGAGGAACCACCATGAAATTCCCAGTCCTGCTCGCAGCCCTGGCCTTGGCCGGCCTGACCGCCTGCGAAAAGACCGTCACCAATAATCCGCCACCGGTCGTCGAACCGGCGCCGCCACCGGCCGTGGTGCCGGGCCCACCAGGACCGCAAGGCGATCCGGGGGCACCTGGCCCGCAGGGCGAACCGGGCAAGCCGGGCGACACGGTCATCGTGCAGCCGCAAACCCCGCCGCCGCCACCGGCCCAGGAACCGGCCAAACAGTAACGTTCGGGGCCGCCATCCATTCCCGTTTGGATGGCGGTTAACGGCCCGTCAATACTGAAATTCGCATCACGTTGTAGAAAAGCTACATACTTGCTATAATCCAAGGTGATTGTGCGCTAGCGCACGGATACAGGCTGAAGTCCACGCCTACACTTAACCCACAGCAATGCAACACAGCTGGGCAAGGGAGTCGTCTGCCTTTCTGCGACTTTTCTACTCAAAAATAACGGGAGTTTTCTAGTGAATAAAATTAAAAATATTGCCATCGCCGCTGCGCTGATGTCGGCTTCGTTTGCCGCGTCCGCTCAGGACACCCTGCTGAACCAGAACTGGTACGTCGCCCCGAGCGTCGGCGTGATCCGTCCTGACAGCGCATGGGCCGTCTCCAAAGATGACATCGCCTACGGCCTGCGCGCCGGTAAGGCCCTGAACGACAAGTGGGACCTGCAAATTGGCGGCTCCTACGGTTCGAGCACCGAAAACGGCGCGCGCTACACCCAGAAGCTGCTGGGCTTGGACGGCCTGTACATGTTCTCCCGCAAGACCGTGCGTCCTTTCCTGCTGGTCGGTGCCGGCCTGGAACGCGACAAGACCAATCCTGCCAACAGCCTGACCGAGCCATCGCGCACTTCCCCGTACGTGGCCGCCGGCCTGGGCGTGCAAGCGAACATCACCCCACGCCTGTTCTTCCAGGCTGACCTGCGCAATGTGCACGGCTTCATCCGCGGCAACGAGTTCAACAACTCGACCTCGAACAACAAGTACCTGAACTTCTCGCTGAACTACCTGCTGGGCGCGGCACCAACCCCAGCACCAGCACCGGCCCCGGCCCCAGTGGTCGCGCCTGAGCCGGCACCGGCGCCCGCCCCGGCCCCGGCGCCAGCGCCAGCGCCAGCACCGAAGTTCGAAAAAGTGACGATGTCGGCCACCGAACTGTTCGCCTTCGACAGCGCCAACCTGGCACCGAACCAGCCTAAGCTGGACGAAATGGCCAAGCTGCTCAACGAAAACCCATCGATCGGCAACGTGGTCATCACCGGCCACACCGACCGCCTGGGTTCGGACAAGTACAACCAGAAGCTGTCCGAGCGTCGCGCCGAGTCCGTCAAGTCCTACCTGGTGGGCAAGGGCGTGGCCGCGTCCCGCCTGACCGCACAGGGCAAGGGCAAGACCCAGCCAGTGGCGCAGTGCAACGACAAGAAGCAAAAGCGCGCTGACCTGATCAAGTGCCTGGAGCCGAACCGTCGCGTGGAAGTGGAACAAGTGACCGTGGAACGCCGCGTGAACTAAGCCATTGGCACATGCCAGCTAGAAAAAGGGCCTGCGGGCCCTTTTTCTTTTGTGGCCCGGCGCACGGTGAGGCGCGCCGCGGCGGGGTAAGGTCGGCCCATGAGCTGGAGACGATTGCCCCATATTGCCAAGAAACTGCCCACGGTCGGCTGGTGCGCCGTCACCGAGTGGTTCGAGCACCGCGCCAGCAGCAAGGGGGCGGCGCTGGCCTTCTATACGCTGTTCTCCCTGGCGCCGATCCTGGTGCTGGTGATCGCGATTGCCGGCCTGTTCTACGGCAAGGAAGCGGCGCAGGGCGAACTGTTCTTCCAGCTGCGCGGCCTGGTGGGCAGCCAGGGCGCGGAAGCGATCCAGCTGATCCTCTCCGGCGCCACCAATGAAACGCAAGGCATGATCGCCACGGTGATGGCGGGCGCCCTGCTGCTGTTCGGCGCCACCAGCGTGTTTGCCGAGCTCAAAAGCAGCCTGGACGAAATCTGGCAGTTGCCGCCCGTCGCCGGCAGCGGCATCTGGGACACGCTGCGCACGCGCCTGCTCTCCTTCGGCATGGTGCTGGTGCTGGGCTTCCTGCTGCTGGTCTCGCTGGTGGTCAGCGCCGCCCTCGCCGTGCTGGAAAAGAAGATGGGCGCCTACTGGCAGAACGCGGCCCAGCTGCTGACGCTGGTCAACCACGTGCTCAGCTTCCTCGTCATCTCCGCCCTGTTCGGCGTGATCTACAAGATGCTGCCGCGCATCCAGCTGTCCTGGCGCGACGTCATCATCGGCGCGCTCGGCACGGCCGCCCTGTTCACCCTCGGCAAGTACGCGATCGGCGTCTACATCGGCAACAGCGGCGTCACCGACAGCTTCGGCGCCGCCGGCTCCCTCATTGCCGTGCTGCTGTGGGTGTATTACTCGGCCCAGGTCTTCTTCCTCGGCGCCGAATTCGCGCGCCAGTACGCGCTGCAGCTGGGCAGCCTGCGCCACCGGCCTATTCGCTGAGCAGCTCGGCCACCACTTCCATGCCTTCCACCTTTTCCGCCACCACCTTCAGGATCACCACCAGCGGCACCCCCAGCAGCAAGCCCCACACGCCCCACAGCCAGCCCCAGAACAGCAGGCTGACGAACACGGCGGCGGCGTTCATGCGCGCGATGCGGCCCGTCATCCAGGTGGCGATGACGGTGCCCACCAGGGTGGCGATGGCGGTGGTGGCGACCGCCACCAGCAGCACCATCTGCAGCGATTCCGTCTGCAGGTAGGCCGCCACCGCCAGCGCGCAGACGATCAGCAGCGGGCCGAAGTACGGCATCAGGTGCAGCAGGCCGGCCACGATGGCCCAGGCGCCGGCGTTTTCCAGGCCCAGCGCGTGCAGGGCCAGCCACATCAGCAGCGCCAGCAGGACGTTGGTCACCAGCAGCATGAACATATAGCCCTGGATCGAACTGTTGATCTCGTCCAGGATGTGCACGGTGACCTTCTTGCGCGAGAGCGAGGGGCCGGCCAGCTTGACCAGCTTGCGCTTGAAGGTGTCGCCCGACAGCAGCAGGAAGAACACCAGGAACACCACCATGGCAGCCTGGCTCAGGAAGGCCAGCACGCCGCGCGAGCCGGCCCACACCCAGTCCATCACCTTGATGCGCCCGCCCTCCTGCGTGACCACGGCCACCTGCTTGCGCGCCGGCGCGGGCGTCTTGCCGGCCGTGGCCTGCTCGATCTGGGTGGCCACGTCCTGGATGCGGCGCAGCGTGCTGTCCTTGGCGTTGGTGGTGCTGGCCACCAGGCGCGACAGCTTGCGCCCGGCGTCGGGCAACTCTTCGAGGATGTTGGAAAATTCGACGTGCACGCGCTCCGCCGTCACGGCCATCCCGAGCAGGATGGCGCACGTGACGAGCGCGGTGCCCAGCGCGCGCCCGATGTGCACGCGCTCCAGCCAGCTTACCAGGGGGTTCAGGGTATAAGCCAGCAGGATGCCAAGCAGCAGGGGCACCAGGAAGTCCCGGCCCCACTGCAAGGCGTACAGGAAGGCGACGGTGGCTAGGATGGTCTGCGCCAGGCGCATGCTCCGTGCCACCCGCGCTTACTTGACGCGGATGTCGTTCTTCACTTCTTTCACGCCCTTCACACCGCGCGCCACTTCACCGGCCTTGGTGATGTCGGCCGGCTGGGCGACGAAGCCGCTCAGCTGCACGGTGCCCTTGAAGGTTTCCACGTTGATTTCCGTGGCCTTCAGGGTCGGTTCGTTGAAGATGCTGGCCTTGACCTTGGTGGTCAGGGCCGCGTCGTCGAGGTACTCGCCGGCGCTTTCCTGGGTTGGGGTCGAGGCGCAGCCGGCCAGGCCGAGGGTGGAGGCAATAAACACGGCGGTAGCGAACTTGTTTGCGATTTTCATGGCGCTTCTCCTATGTGTGGTGGGTGTTCCGGGCACCAGTGTCCAGCTAACAAGACGTTCTATCTGTTCGCTATCGAACATTGTGCGGAATCGCACAGACGAGCGCAGCGCGAAAGCCTAGGCTGGCCCCATTCCATCCACAGGAGGAGGCACTATGAAACCGACTGCATCCCTGGCAATCATGGTGGCAGTGGCCGCCCTGTCGGCCGGTTGCGCCAGCACTTCGTCCTACCCGCAGGCCACCGACTATTCCACCATGTCCGATGCCTCGACCTACGGCACCATCGATTCCATCCGCGTGGTCCGGGTTGACCCCGCCACCAGCGGCGCGGGCGCCGTGGCCGGCGGCTTGCTTGGCGCACTGGCCGGCAGCCAGATCGGTTCGGGCTCCGGCCGCACGGCGGCCACGGCGGCCGGTGCCATTGGCGGCGCCGTGGTTGGCAACCGCGTCGAAGAGAGCCGCAACATGCCGCGCGACGTCTACCAGATCAGCATACGTCTGGACAATGGCGACTACCGCACGGTGAACCAGGACAGCGCCTACGACTTGCGCGTGGGCAGCCGCGTGCGCGTGGTTGACGGCCGCGTCTACCGCTACTAAGGAGAAGTGCCATGGCTACCATCCTGCTGATCCTGCTGGTGCTGATCGTCATCGGCGCCCTGCCCACCTGGCCGCACAGCCGCAACTGGGGCTATGCCCCCAGCAGCATTGCCGGCCTGATCGTTGTCGTCCTGCTCATCCTGCTCTTGACCGGCAGGCTGTAGCCCAAGGAGGCGCATCATGAAAATGCTGATCGGCGCCGTGCTGGCCCTGGGCTTGTCCAGCCTGGCCGGCGCCCAGGTCACGCCGCCCGAGATCGCGCGGCAGCAACAGCAAGAAATCAAGCGCGGCGACCCGCCGCGCTGGACCAAGCCGGACCGCACCGAAGCGGCCCAGCTTGCCACGCTGCGCAAGGAAATCAATGCAGCGCTGCGCGAAGCCCTGGAAGCGTGCAAGCAGCAGGGGGCCGGCGCCAACAGCGGGTGCGTGCAGGAAGCGCGCCAGATCCACCGTGACGATATGGCAAACTTGCGTCAAATTCACGTGGCCACGCGAGAGATGTCACGGACATACGAGACCAGCGGCAAATAATATTCGGGCAGGTACAACCCCAGGTTATACCTGCCCCTTAAAAAGTCATCCGTACCAAAGGTCCGCTCGGGTATGATTCCCGCATGCCAGATGCGTACCAGTTCCACCGAGAAAAACACCGGGAAGCCACCGTTCACCGGTTGGGCATCGACGCCGACCTGTACGACCGCTACACGGCGCTGAGCGCGCCCTACGTCAGCCCGGTGCGCGTACGCAAGGGAACGCTGCTGCAGGAAGCGGGGGCGCGCGCCACCCACTACTTCTGGATTGCCAGCGGCGTGGCGCGGCGCGGCCATATCTCCGTGGCCGGCGAAGACCTCACCCTCGGTTTCATCACGGAAAGCGAGAACACGGGCTCGCACGCCGACATGATGGGCGGCCTGGACGGCGCCCCGGCGCGCGAATTCTTTATCGCCGAAACCGCCATCGAAGCGTGGCGCATCGACTGGGCCGCCATGCAGCGCCAGCAGGCCGAGCATGGCTTTGTCCACGAGTACTACTTGAAGATCATCGAGTGCAGCATCCGCCGCTACGCGGCCAACCTGCAAATCCGCAGCCACAATTCGGCGGAAGCGCGGCTGGAAGCGTTCCGCAGCCGTTTTCCCGGCCTGGAAGAACGCATCACCCAGCGCGCGCTCGCCTCCTACCTGGGCATCACGACGCAGTACATGTCGCGCCTGCGCCGCACCGCCTGAGCCGCACTAGAGCGCTTCGCTGGACTTGCGCCGCAGCAGCCACCAGACGCCGGCCGCCACCACCACGCCCACCGCCAGCGCCGGCTTCACCATGCGCCGCCGCCGGCCCAGCCACGAGACGGCCGTCAGCGCCAGCGGCAGCACGGTCTTGAAGTTGATGCCCGACAGCCCGCCACCGGGGCCGATGAACTGGCCCAGGCGCGACTGCACGACGCCCAGCGCATGGTCGACCGCCCCATGCAGCAGCGCTTGCGGCTGCAAGGCGTGCAGCACCTCATGCTTGGCGCGCAAGGTGCCCAGGCGGTACAACTCCCCTTCCCGCACCAAGCGCTCCTTGGCCACTGCCAGTTGTGCCAACTCCCTTTTCGATGCCATGGTTCTCCTCTCAAAGCAGCATGTCGCGGTCGGACTTGAGTTCGGCCATGGTGGCCGTCAAGCCCAGTTTGCCTTGCCGGACCAGGCCGCGGCCCCACAGCAGCAGGCCGCCCGCCAGCACGGCAAAGACCGCCGCCAGCAGCAGCAGGATCTTCCAGCCCATCGCTTCCCAGCACAGGTAGATCAAGGTCGCCGTGCCAAAGGCAATGGCGAACCAGGCCGCCAGCATGGCCAACGCAAACACCACGGACAATTGCAGCAGGGTGTCGCGTACCTCGGTCAATTCGAGGGCGGCGAGTTCCAGGCGCGACAGTAAAAGGTGCAGGCAATTCTTGGCAAGCCCGGCCAGTGAGGCAATGAGGCCGGGCGGTGGGGGAACCTGGTTCTCGGTGGCCATTATTTACGGCCGAGGATGACGCCTACCAGCAGGCCGATGCCGCCTGCCACGGCGATCGAACGCCACGGGTTTTCCTTCACATAGGCGTCGGTCGAGCTGGCCATGTGCTTGGCGCCGGCGATGGCGCTCGCCTGCGCCTCATGGGCCTTGGCCAGGGCCGAGTCGAGCGCCTTCATGCCGCGCCCGCGCAATTCGTCCGCCTTCTCCCCGGTCAGGGCGGTGGCGGCGGTAAACAACGCTTGCGCGTCCTTGACCAGGGTCTTCACGTCGTTGTTGACGGTACTGAGATTCTGTTCCAGCATGATAGGACTCCTCTTCGGTAAGTAAATTACGCCAATAGGTCCCGCATATCGTCGGCGTGTTCTTCCTCCACGGCCATGATTTGCGTCAAGAGTTGCTTGGTCGTCGGGTCGCTGTCACCGATCAGTTCGATCATCTGGCGGTAGCTTTCAATTGCCACCCGTTCCGCCACCAGGTTGGCGCGCACCATCGCCTGCACCTCCCTTGAGTCATCATACTCGGCATGACTCCTGTCGAGCAACGTTGCTGGATTGAAATCGGGCTCACCGTTGAGCTGGACGATGCGTTCGGCCAGCCAGTCCGCATGCTGCTGCTCCTGCGTGGCGTGTTCCAGGAACTCCGCCTTGATGGAAGCGTTGGACAGGCCGGTGACCAGGTAGTAGTGGCGCTTGTAGCGGTGGATGCACACCAGCTCGGTGGCCAACGCTTCGTTCAGCATCTGCAGCACCTGCGCGCGGTTGCCTTTGTAGCCGGCGGTCACGGGACCGTCGGCCATGTTGCGCGCCGCCGCGCGGATCGCGTTCTTATCGATCATGGAAGCTCCCTGTGCTTAGCGACGGTGGGTGACGGGACGGCCGGCTTCGGAGAGCACGATTTCCACCCGCCGGTTCAGTTGGCGCTCGCCGGCCGTGGCATTGCCGGCCACGGGATAGGCTTCGCCATAGCCGCGCGTTTCGATGCGCGAGCGGTCGATGCCCATCTGCCCCAGGGCCACGCGCACGGCCTCGGCACGGCGCTGCGACAGCTGCAGGTTGTAGGCGTCGCTGCCGGTGCTGTCGGTGAAGCCTTCGATCAGCACGGTGCGTTCCGGATTGTCGCGCAGGACGTCGGCCAGGCGCTGGGCGGTGGCAATGCCGTGCGCGGTCAGGTTGGCCTGGTCCACGTTGAACAGCACGTCGCCAAAGGTGATGACGATGCCGCGCTCGGTCTGCTTGGCCTGCAGGTCCGACAGGGCGGCGGCCAGCGCGTCGGCGCGCGCCTGCGCGTCGCGCGTGGCCGCTTCGGCACTGGCGGCCTGGCCTTGCGCGGCCTGCGCCTCCAGGCGTGCCTGCTCGGCGCGGCGCTTGGCCGCTTCCGCTTCGGCCGTGCGCGCTTCCAGCCGCACCTGGTCGCGCTGGGCGGCGGAATCCTTCATCTGGTCCTCGGCCGCCTTGGCGCGCGCGATCTCCTGCGCACTGGCGATCTTCTGCTTGGCGAGATAGGCCAGCTTGTCGATCTGGTCCAGGCTCTCGTTGCGCGCGGCGGCCGTGTTGGCCTGGTCCAGCGCGCGCGTGGCGGCCGCCAGTTCCAGCGGCGCGTACTTGGCCACCAGCGGGTTGCCCTGGGCTTGCGCATAGGTGGCGCGCGCGGTTTCCAGTTCGCCGGTGGTGGTGGGAGTGGTGCTGCAGGCGGCCAGCAGCAGGGCGGCGGCCAGGGCAGCGGGTTTCATGAAGAGCTTGATCATGGCGGCTCCTTTAGCGTGTCATGGTGCTGTTGGCGCGGTCCAGCTCTTCGCGCAGCACACGCAGGTCTTCCTGCAGCTTGTTGGCGGCTTCGGTGGCCTTGGCGCTGCTGGCCTTGCTTTGCGCCAGCTTGGCGTCGGCCTGGGCCTGCAAGGCCAGGTCCTGGGCGGTACGGTAATCCTTGGCTGCCAGCGCCTGGTTGGCGCGCAGCATCTTGTCACGTGCTGCCGCCATTTCAGCCGGCGCCAATTCCGGTGCGCCGGTCGAGGCAGCGGATTCCACCGCGGTACGCGACGATGCGACTTCGGCCGTGGCCGGGGTCTTCATGCTGCTGCAGCCGGCCAGCACCAGCGCGGCGCAGACGGCGGACAACAGCGGTAGGCGATTCAGCGAGATCATTATTGTTCTCCTCACGAGGATAGGGGTACCGCAGTTATATAAGCAGTCCCCGCTGGGTTCAGTACGGTGCCGCACATTGCAGCCGGGCGCGCCGGTGTACGCTGGCGTCATGGCACACACCCTTTCACGCCGTACCAAGATCAGCCTGGCGGTGCTGGGCTTGCTGCTGGCCATTCCGGCGTTGGCCCTGGTCATCCTGCTGACCTATGACTGGAACCGGGCGCGGCCCTGGCTCGCGGCGCGCGCCAGCGAAGCGCTGCAGCGGCCTGTCGAACTGCGCGGCAACCTGGTGCTGACCTGGCAGCGCCAGCCCACCCAGGCGCGCAGCTGGCGCGACCACGTGCCCTGGCCGCACCTGGTGGCGCAGGAAGTGTATGTGCGCAATCCCGCCGGCCTGCCCGCCGGCGACACCGCCTCGGCACAGCGGCTGGCCTTTTCGCTCAGCCCCTTTGCCCTGCTGGGGCGCAAGATCGCCATTCCCGAACTGCGTTTCGACCAGCCGCAACTGACGCTGCTGCGCCAGGCCGACGGCAGCAACAACTGGACCTTGCCCCAGCGTCCGCCGTCCGCGTGGCGCCTGGAACTGGACCGTGTGGTGTTTACGCGCGGCACCGTGAAGCTGGACGACGCACAGCAAAAGATCCGCGCCACGGCCCACCTCGACACGCTCGACAAGGACCCGCGCTACGGCGTGGCCTGGACGCTGGACGGCACCTGGAACCAGCAGACCATTGCCGGCCAGGGCAAGGCGGGCGCCGTGCTGGCCTTGCGCACTGCCAGCCAGCCCTTCCCGCTGCTGGCCGACGCCAAGGTGGGGCTGGTGCGCGTGCGCGCGGAAGGCACGCTGACCAACCCGGCCCAGCTGGCGGCCATCGACCTGCAGCTGAAGGTGTCGGGCGCGTCGGCGGCGCGCCTGTATCCGCTGACCGGCTTGCTGCTCCCGGAAACGCCGCCCTTCCACACGGCCGGCCGCCTGCGCGGCCACCTGGCCCAGGGCGCCAGCCAGTGGACGTACGAGAAATTCACCGGGCGCGTGGGCGACAGCGATATCGCCGGCAGCCTGTCCTACCAGCAGCGCCAGCCGCGCGGCCTGCTGACCGGCTCGGTCCACTCGCGCCTGCTGCAGTTCGCCGACCTGGGGCCGCTGATCGGCGCCGACTCCAACGCCAGCAAGGCCGAGCGCGGCGTGCCCGCCGTGCAGCCGGCCGGCAAGCTGCTGCCGGTGGAAACCTTCAAGACCGCACGCTGGAAGGCCATCGATGCCGACGTCAGCTTCCACGCCGAGCGCATCGTGCGCACCAAGGAACTGCCGCTGGCCAAGCTGCACACGGAATTCCACTTGCGCGACGGCGTGCTGCGCCTGACGCCGCTGAACTTCGACTTTGCCGGCGGCCGCGTCACCTCCAAGGCCACGCTGGACGGCAGCAGCGGCCAGGCCGTGGCCGCCACCGTGGACGCCACGGCGCGCCACATCAAGCTGCGCGCGCTGCTGCCCAAGCTGCCTGAACTCAAGCAGGCCACCATCGGCGAGATCAACGCCTCGACCAAGCTGACCGCGCAAGGCGATTCCGTCGCCAGCCTGCTGGCGCACGCGAACGGCGAACTGAAGATGCTGGTCAACGACGGCACGGTAAGCAAGCTGCTGCTGGAACAGATGGGCCTGAACATCGGCAACATCGTGCTGACCAAGCTGTTTGGCGACAGGCCGGTGCACCTGAACTGCCTGGCCGGCGATTTCGGCGTGCGCGACGGCCTGGCGCAGACGCGCTACTTCATCGTCGACACGGACGATGCCACCGTGCGCATCGGCGGCACCGTCAACCTGGCCAACGAGCGCATCAACCTCACCATGCGCCCCGATTCCAAGGGCTTGCGCATCATCTCCCTGCGCGCGCCGATTTATGTGCGCGGCACGCTCAAGCAACCCGACGTCGACATCGACAAGGGCGTGATCGCCATGCGCGCCGGCGGCGCCCTGGCCCTGGGCGCGCTGGCCGCGCCGGCGGCCCTGGTGCCGCTCATCAGCGCGGGCGGCGAAGGCGACAACCAGTGCGCAGCCCTGCTGGCCGGGGCGCGCGCGAAGCCGCGGGCGCCCCCGCCCGGCAAGACGCAAAAGTAACAAACCGTTACACCGTGACATAGCGAACAGAGCATCCCGCCCCCCTCCCGTAAGCTGGAAAGCGTATCCATTACGGAGGAAGAATCATGAAAACCACCCAAATTGCAGCTCGTCTCGCGATCGTCGGCGCCATGCTGGGCCTGGGCGCCTGTTCTTCGATGTCGACGCAGGATCGGAATACCGCCGTCGGTGCCGGTGTCGGCGCCGTGGCCGGCTCGGTGCTGACTGGCGGCTCCACCACCGGTACGGTGGGCGGCGCCGTGGTGGGCGGTGTGATCGGTAACCAGGTCAACAAGCCGCGCCGTTAAACCGGAGCGCGCACCTGCTGGTAGCAATGGCAGGACACCGCTTCCAGCCCAGCCGGGTCCAGTATCTCGATATTGCCCCGGCTGTAGCTGATCAGGCCCTGGCCCTGCAGCGCGCTGGCGGCCTTGGTGACACCGACCCGGCGCACGCCCAACGCATGGGCCAGGAATTCATGGGTCATGTGGAAGCGGTCCGATTGCAGGCGGTCGCGCGTGACCAGCAGGGAGCGCGCCAGGCGCGCTTCCAGCACGTGGAAGCGGCTGCAGACGGCGATCTGGATCGCTTGCGACAGCAGGTTGTCGGTATAGCGGTGCAGCACGTGCTGCAGCGCCTCCATGGCGGCGTACTCGGCGCTGAAGTCCTGCGCATCCATGCGCAAGGCATGTCCGCTGCGCTGGACCACGGCCCGCACCTGGGCCGTGCGCTGGCCCAGCGCGACGGAAGCGCCGACCATGCCTTCGCGTCCGGCCGACCCCACTTCCAGCGTCATGCGGCCTTCGGCCACCGCCAGCAGCGAGACGAGGGAGTCGAGCGGAAAGTAGATGGCGTCGATCTGCTGGCCGGCTTCGAACAGCACCTCGCCTGCTTCGAGCTCCACCAGCTCGCACAGGCCTTCGAGAATGTCCAGGTCGTCTTCCGGCAAGGTGGCCAGCAGACGGTTACCGATGCGGGGTGGTGGCGATTCGCTGCTTGGAACGGTATGAAGAGTCAAAGTCATTGCCGTCAGCCTGGTGAAGTTTAGGCGGAGCGTAGCGGCAATCCCACACGCTGTATGTACGCTGACGCACGGAAGCACCGCGCGCCAGCGTCCACAATGTGTTTATCCGTCAAGAAAGGAAGTTCCGCATGGCACCCAACACCAACCTCTCCCGCTACACCACCCACCCGATGGTGCTCATTGCCGCCATCGCCATCGTGCTGTTCTGCGGCGTCGGCATCGCCGCCATCATGGGCTGGCTGCCGCAATCGGGCGCCATCATGGGGCCGCCGCTGGCCGAGGCGCCGGTGCCGGTGGCCAGCCCGAACCAGGGTCCGCCGCCGCCACCGGCCGGCTACGCGCCCGCTCCGCCCGCCCCGGCCTATGCGGCCGCCCCCGCCTTCGCCGCCGCGCCGCTCGCGGGCGATGCCGCCGGCTACTCGGGCGGCGGCAGCCATGGCGGCGGCAGCGGCGCCGAGCCCGCCGCCGCGCCTGCCCGGGCTCCCGCGGCGGCGCCTGCGCCCGTGTGCCGCAGCTGCGGCGTGGTGGAATCGGTGCGCAAGGTCACGCGGCGCGGTGAAGGCAGCGGCCTGGGCGCGGCCGGCGGCGCCATCGTCGGCGGCCTGCTGGGCAACCAGATCGGCGGCGGCGACGGCCGCAAGCTGGCCACCGTGGCCGGCGCCGTGGGCGGTGCCGTGGTGGGCAACCAGGTGGAAGGCAATATGAAGGCGAGTACCCATTACGCCGTACGCGTGCGCATGAACGATGGCAAGGTGCGCACCGTGGAAAGCAGCGCGGCGAACTGGCAGGCCGGCGACCGCGTAAAGGTCGTGAAAGGCAGGCTGCAACGCCGCTGATGTTCGGCAACGTACAGATCACGGCCCCGGCTCCGGCAATAATGCAGCCAGGACTTCCGATTACGAGAGGAAAATATCATGCTCTATACCATCGCTGTCGTACTCATCATCCTGTGGTTGCTCGGCCTGGTGACCTCCTACACCGTGGGCGGCTTCATCCACATTCTGCTGGTCGTCGCCGTGATCATGATCTTGCTGCGCCTGATCAGCGGGCGCGGCATCTAGTGAGCCGGCTCAGCCGGCATCCACATCCGGGGCGGGGCTTGCGGCGCAGGTCCCGTCCCGCTTTTTTTTTCCACTACCCTTTGTTCCAAGGAGAATCCTATGTCCAATAAGATCCTGGCCGCCCTGCTGATCGCGGCCCTGGCCTCGGCCGGCTGTGCCGACATGAGCGCCACCCAACGCGGCACGGCCACCGGCGCCGGCGTCGGCGCCGGCATCGGCGCCGTGCTGGGCGCGGCCACCGGCCCGGGCGGCGGCAAGCGCGCCGCCGGCGGCGCAGCGCTGGGCGCGGCCGTCGGCGCCGTGGTCGGCAATGTCTGGTCCAAGCGCATGGAAGCGCAAAAGCAGCAGATGGAGCAAGCCACCAAGGGCACGGGCGTGCAGGTCAGCCAGACCGGCGACAACCGCCTGAAGCTGGAAATTCCGAGCGACATTTCGTTCGACACCAACCGCTCCGACATCAAACCCGATTTCCGCCCCATCCTCGACCGGTTTGCCAGTACACTCAACGAGAATCCGGCTACCACGGTCAGCATCATCGGCCATACCGACAGCACGGGCAGCACTGCCGTCAACCAGCCCCTGTCGGTCGACCGTGCCGCGCACACCCGCGACTACCTGGCCGGGCGGGGCGTGGCGCCCAGCCGCATCGTGATCGAAGGCCGGGGCGAGCAGGAGCCGATCGCGTCCAACGACGACCCGGCCGGCCGCGCACGCAACCGCCGCGTGGAAATTTACGTGGCCGAAGCACGGCCGCCGCAAGGATAAGGAGAAGCTGTGAAAACCGCCGCCATCACCTTGTTGTGCCTGGTCTCCCTGCCCGCCCTCGGGCAAACCCTGAAACCGGGCCTGTGGGAGCTGAACAACCGGATCGCCTCCGCCAGCCCGGAAACCATGGCGATGATGGAGGCTGCCCAGCAGCAGATGGCGAACATGCCGCCGGAACAGCGCAAATCAATCGAGCAGATGATGCAGCGCCACGGCCTCAACATGCAGCTGGGCGATGGCGGCGGGGTCAAGCTGACCTATTGCCTGACCAAGGAGATGGCGGAGAAGCAGGACTTGCCGGCCGGCCAGCCGGGCCAATGCACGACCACGCGCACCCCGGTGCCGGGCGGCCTGAACGTCACGTTCCAATGCGCGCGGCCGCCGTCCAGCGGCAATGGCCAGGTGATCTTCAACGGCAACACCGCCTACAGCATGCGCATGAACGTCAACAGTTCAGCGCACGGCAAGCCGCAAAACATGGTGGTGGAAGGCAGCGGCCGCTGGCTGGCCGCCAACTGCGGCAGCGTGGCGCCGGCCGCGCCGCTGGCCCCGCCCAGCACGCCGGGCCCGGACGTGGCGCCTACGCGCCGCGCTCGATAAAGGCCCAGTACAACTCGCGCGCCTTGCTGGCCACCGGCCCGACCGGCAATGCGCGGCCGTTGTAGCGCACGCAGGGCGTGACCTTGCCGAAATTGCCGGTATTGAAGATTTCCGTGGCGCTGTCGAGTTCTTCCGGCTTGACGGTGCGCTGCTCGACGTCGATGCCGGCTTCCGCCAGCAGGCCGATGACGCGCGCGCGCGTGATGCCGGCCAGGAAGGTGCCATTCAGCGCCGGCGTGACCACCTTGCCCTGCGGCGTGACGAAGAACAGGTTGGCGGTGGCGAATTCGGCCACGTTGCCCTGGCTGTCGCACATGACGGCATTGTCGCAGCCGCGCTCCTTGGCTTCGCGCAGCACGCGCGTGGAATGGGCATACAGGGCGGACGCCTTGGCGTCGGTGGGCGCCATGTCCAGGCCGGGACGGCGCAGCGCCGACAAGCAGGCGCTAAAGCCGGTAAACGGTGGCAGCGGCGCATCGAACAGGGTCAGCGCGAAGCCGGCCTTGTCGGACACGGGAATCAGCAAGCCGTCGGTGGCAAACACCAGGGGGCGGATGTAGAGCTCGGCGTCTGCCGGGAAGCGCGCCACGCCCTCCTTCACCAGCTTTTCCATTTCCTCCACGCTCAGCGGGCATTCCAGGCCCAGGCTGGCGGCCGAGCGCACCACGCGCTCCAGGTGCGGGCGCAGGTCCGGCAGCTTGCCGCGCAGGGCGCGCGCGCCATCGAACACCGACGAGCCGAGCCAGACGCTGTGGTCCATCGCGCCAAACAGGGGCGCGTTACCTTCGGCCCAGTTTCCATTGAAATAAGTCAGATACATGTGTTTTCCCCGCTGAACGTTCCAGCGGCAGAATGTAGCACATCAGAACGCGTGGCGCAGGCCGAAGGTCAAGGCGCGGTTGCCTTTGCCGGGTTCGCTGGCCGTCCCGACCGTGTAGGGCGCCTGGTTGCGGTTGCGGATGTGCGAGAACGAGGCATGCAAGGCGGTGCGCTTGGACAGCGCATACGTCATGCCAAGGGCGGCCTGGTCGGCATCCTGGTTGGGCGGGCTGCGGTCGTCCTTGCGGATGAAGGACAGCATGTAGGTGGCGCGGCCGCTGGTATAGGACAGGCCGGCCAGCATGTCGTGGCTGTACAGCGAGGGGCTGGGCAGCAGCAAGGCGCTGTAGGGATTGGCGGGATTCCACGGCGAGCTGCCAAAGCCGCGGTTGATGCCGTAGGCGGCGTACAGCGTGGTGGGCCCGAAATTGAGGTTGGCAGCCACCAGGGTATTGCGCGCGGACAGGTCGATCGGCTGCGTGGTGCCGACCGCTTCGATCGGGTTGCGCTTGCGCTGGTGGGCGATGCGGATGTTGAAGATGCCGTCCTTAAACCCCAGCGTGGCGCCGTAGGCCCGGTTGCGCGCCGTGCTGAAGGCCGACTCGCCGAAGCTGTAGATGGCGCCCGCGCTCCAGTTGCGCCCGGCCGGGGTGCGGTATTTCACGGCATTGTCGTAGCGCTTGGTGGTGTAGCCCATCAGGTTGGTGGCCGTGCCCGCCAGGCCGCCGTGGAAGGGGTCGGCCACGTCGGCCAGCGCTTCGTACTGCAGGTTGTATTGCCGGCCCAGGGTCAGGGCGCCCCATTTGCCGTCCAGCCCGACCCAGGCCTGGCGGCCCAGCACGCGCCCGTCCTCCGAGCGCCCCGTGTCGTTTTCCACGCCGCCTTCCAGCGTGAAGACGGCGGAGGTGCCCGTATTGCCCAGCGGCTCGCGGCCGCTGATGCCGATGCGCGAGCCCTCGGCAATACCGGGCGACAGCCGGCTGCGGGCGCAGTCGTTCTTGCAGCCGCGCTCCAGCACGACGCCGGCGTCGACCACGCCGTAGACCTCGACGCCCTGGCCCAGCGGCGGCTCCCGGCTCTGGGCCGCGGCCAGCAGGGGCAGTATGAGCAGGATGACAAGAGCTTTCATGCTGTCAGCTTAGGGTAAGCACAGTCATGCAATCTGTGCGCACACAAACAGAAAATCGGAGACCGTATGTCCAGCAAGGTTTGCAGTGCCGCCGAGGCAGTCCGCCTGGTGCGCGATGGCGATATGATCATTGTCCCGACCGGCGCGGGCGAGCCGCCGACCTTGCTGCATGAGCTGTCGGCCCAGCGCCGCAACTTCCGGGGCGTGCAGGTGGCGCAAATCCTGGCCATGCGCAAGTACGCCTACTTCGACCCGGAAACGGCCCAGCACGTCCGGCATTGCGCCCTCTTCTTCGGCGGCGCCTCGCGCGCGGCCGGCCAGGGCGGCTGGGCCGACTTCATCCCGGCCTACTTCTCGGAGATTCCCGCCCTGATCGAGCGCGGCCAGATGCCGGCCGACGTGGTGTTCGCCCTGGCGTCGGAAATGGACGAGCATGGAAACTTCGCCCTCAGCCTGGGCGCCGACTACACGATGGCGGCCCTGCAAAAGGCGCGCGTGATCGTGCTGGAGTCGAACCCCAACGTGCCGTTTGCGCACGGCCAGTGCCACATCCATATCTCGCAGGTAAGCGCCGTGGTGCTGAGCACGGAACCGGTGATCGAGGTGGGCTTGCCGCAGATCGGCCCGGTGCAGGAAGCCATTGCCGCCCACGTGGCGCCCATGATCGAGGATGGCTCGACCTTGCAGATCGGTTACGGCGGCATTCCCGATGCGGTGGTGATGCAACTGACCAGCAAGCAGGACCTGGGCATCCACACGGAAATGATCGGCGACGGCATCCTCAAGCTGGTCGAGGCCGGCGCCGTGACCAACCGGCGCAAATCCTTCATGCCGGGGCGCATGGTGGCCACCTTCGCCCTGGGTTCGCGCAAGCTGTATGACTTCATGCACCACAACCCGATGCTGGAAATGCATCCGGTCAGCTTTACCAACGACCCGTATATTGCCGGGCAAAACGACAAGCTGGTATCGATCAACGCCAGCCTGCAGGTCGACGTGCTGGGCCAGTGCGGTTCGGAAAGCCTGGCCCACCTGCCCTATTCCGGCACCGGCGGCCAGGTCGACTTCGTGCGGGCGGCCAACCGTTCGCGCGGCGGCAAGTCGTTCATCGTGCTGCCGTCCACTGCGAAGGATGGCAGTATTTCGCGCATCGTGCCGACCTTGACGCCAGGCACGCATGTGACCACGAGCAAGAACGACATCAACTATGTCGTCACGGAATACGGTGTTGCCCAGCTGCGCGGCAAGTCGGCCAAGCAACGGGCGCAGGCCTTGATCGGCATTGCGCACCCGGATTTCCGGGCCGAGCTGCGGCGCGAGGCGGCACGCCTGAACTACTGCTAACTATGTTCGCCAGCGAACAAGCAAACCGTTCGCGAAAGGCATAGACTGGCCTTCGGAGGTAACACCAATGAAGGCTAAGCAAGTGCTGGTCATGATGCTCGCAAGCTGGTCGCTGCTGGCTTGCGCTTCGCTGCCGGAAGTCGACTCGGACCGGACCAAGGCGGGCGCCAAGGAGACGCCCCGGGTCATGACGTCCGCCGGCAAGCTGCCGCGCCAGAACACGGAGCAGTTACTGAAGAAGCGCTGGCCGAAGTCGACCCTGGACATGAAAACACAGGCCGCGCTGGAAGAAGCGGCCACCGGCGTGCCGCTCATCGCCGGCAACAAGGTGCAGTTGCTGTTCGACGGCCCGCAAACCATGGCGGAGATGATCAAGGCGATTGCGGCAGCCAAGGACCATATCAATTTCGAAACCTACATCTTCGACCAGGATGAACTGGGCGAGCAGTTCGCCGATCTGCTGGTGAAAAAGCAGCGCGAAGGCGTGGTGGTGAACGTCATCTACGACAGCGTCGGCACGCTCGGCGTGCCACAAGAGTTCTTCGAGCGCATGCGCGCGGGCGGCGTCAAGCTGGTGGCCTTCAATCCCGTCAACCCGGCCAAGGCGCGCGGCAACGGCTGGAAGCTGAACAACCGCGACCACCGCAAGATCCTGGTCGTCGACGGCAAGGTGGGGTTCACGGGCGGCATCAACATCAGCGACACGTATTCCCAGAGTTCCCCGTTCCGTTCGGCGTCACGCGGCGCTTCCAGCCCCGCCAACGCGAAGGGCGACAAGGACACGGGATGGCGCGATACCCATGTCCGCATTGAAGGCCCGGCCGTGCAAGCCATGCAATGGCTGTTCGTGCAGACCTGGATCGAACAGGACGCCGAAGACCTGCGCGACGCGCAGTATTTCGTGCAGGTGCCGCCTGCCGGCGACAAGGTCATGCGCGTGCTCGGCTCGCGGCCGGAGGGGCGCTTCGAGATCTATAAGGCCTTGCAGCTGGCGATCCAGGAGGCGAAGAAGTCGATCCACATCACCTGCGCCTACTTCGTGCCGGACGACCAGACGTTGCAGGCGCTGATCGATGCGGCCCGGCGCGGGGTGGACGTGCAGCTGGTGCTGCCCAGCGTGTCGGACAGCGGTCTCGTGTTCCATGCCGGGCGCGCCTTCTATCAGCCGCTACTGGAAGCCGGGGTGAAGATTTTCGAACTCAAGCTATCCGTGCTGCACGCCAAGACGGCGGTCATCGACGGCGTGTGGTCCACCGTTGGCTCCACCAACATCGACCGCCGCAGCTTCCTGCACAACAGCGAGATCAATGTGATCGTGATGGGGGATGTGTTCGGGCTGGAAATGGAAAAGGCCTTCCAGGAGGACTTGCGCAATTCGACGGAAATCACGCTCGCCGCCTGGAGCAAGCGCCCCATGATCACCCGCCTCAAGGAGTGGCTCGCGCGCGTGTGGGACTACTGGCTTTGATTCGAGTAGGGCGGGAAAAGCTGAACGAGCGCTTCGGCCGAATGTTCCAGCACTAGGGCGCGGGATGCCAGGCATCCCCCTCGCGGCAGAAGACGTCGGTGGCGGCAAGGCCGAACCCCATCCCCTCCCTCCAGCTGTAGCGTTCAACCTGTATCTCATTGTGCTTGACCCGCAGAACGTTGAACGAGTTCGTCTCGCCACGGCTGCGGGTGGAAGTCGCGGTGCCGGCCTGCACCACCAGGGCCGCGTAGCCATCGATCTCGTAGCGTTCCGCCGTGTTATGGCTATGGCTCGTGTGCAGGTGGCCGGCCACGAGCAAATCCACCCCGCAGCGCGAAAACACTTCCATCGCCATCGGCGCGCGGTCCACCAGGTCATCATGGTCATGGTGGGACGGCAGGTCGAAGGGATGGTGGGTCACCACCACGCGCGTGATTTCCCGCGGCAGCCTGGCGAAGCGGTGGTGCAGCAATTCCACCTGCTCGCGGTTGACGCGGCCATCCTTGAAGGTCAGCGAACGCGCCGTGTTCAATCCCAGCACCGCGATCTCGTCGTCGATGAACTCCGGCGCCAGGTCGTGCGTAATATGGCGCCGGTACTTGACCAGGGGCCGGAAGAAGCGCGCCGCCACGTTGTACAAGGGGATGTCGTGATTGCCCGGGACCACGATCTGCGGCTTGGGCAAGGTGTCGAGGTAGTGGCGCGCCTGGCGGAACTGGGCGCTGCGCGCACGCTGGGTCAGGTCGCCCGACACCAGCACCACGTCCGGCCGCAAATCCCCGATCAGTTCGCGCAGGGGCGCCAGCAGCTGGTTATCCACGCGGCCGAAGTGCAAATCGGAGATATGGACCAGGGTTCGCATCATTCCTCCTTCTGACGGGGCACGATCACCGGCAAGGCTGCCGGACGGATGCGGTAGCGCAGTGGCGGCGCCATGACCGTCACTTCGCCGTCCGTGGCAACGCGCATGCGGCGGTGGCGCGTTTCGACGGCCAGCTCGGCAGCCTGGAAGATGTCGAACTCGCGCGCCTGCCGCAAGCGGCCAAACAGCGCCCGCAAGGCCAAACGCAACAGGCCCCAGCGGGTGGGCCGCTGTGCCACGTAGACGCTCAGCTGGCCGCCATCCATGCGCATCCGCTCACCGATATTGAAGCCCTGCATCTGGTACTCATTATTGCCGATGAAGACGAACGGGGTGCGCCGCGCATGACCCGCCGTGCCCATTGTCAGGCGCACGCTCAGGAAGGGGTAGCGCCGCAAGGCCGCCAGCGTGGCCCAGCCGAAGGCCGTCCACTTGCCGCGCCCCAGCCTGCGCTGCTGCCGCTGGCGGTCACGCACGATGTCCGGGTACAACCCGAGGCTCGAATTGTTGAGAAAGATGCGGCCGTTGACTTCCCCCACGTCGACCCGCGTGATGCGGCCGCTTGCCAGCGTGGCGATGGCGGCATCGAGCTGCAGGGGAATGCCCAGGTCGCGTGCGAAATGGTTCAGTGTGCCCATCGGCAGTACGCCGAACACGGCGCCGCTGTCGAGCACGATCGAGGCCACGGCATTCATGGTGCCGTCGCCACCGCCTGCCACCACGACCTGCGCGCCACGCGCCACGGCGGAGCGGGCCGCTTCCATCATGTGGTTGGCGTCCTCGGCCAGGGTGATCTCGGCGTTCAGGCCGTAGCTGGCGAAGCGCGCCGCCAGCGATTCGCGCCAGCCGGGGTGATAGCCTGCCCCGGCACTGGCGTTGACGATCACGGCCATGTAGCTCACGGTAGCCGACGCTCCCGATGCCGCCGCAGGCTGGAGACCGCCGTGATGCAGACGGCCAGCCAGCCCAATCCTTCCAGCACCCCGGCCACCACGTCGCTCAGGTAGTGCACGCCCAGGTAGAGCCGGCTGAACGCCACCAGCGACACCATCAGCAACGCTCCCAGCGCGACGGCTGTCCGCTGCGCGGCGCCTTGCGCGCGTACCCACAGGTAGCTGGCCAGCACGCCGTAGAAGACGGTGGCGGCCAGCGCATGGCCGCTGGGGAAGCTGTAGGTGGGAAGCGTCAGCAGGGGCTCGGCGAAGCTGGGGCGGAGGCGCTGGTAACCGTGCTTGAGCAGTACGTTCAGCAGCATGCCGGGCGGCACCGCCAGCAGCAGCGTGAGCATCCAGTAATGCGCCCGGCGCCGCCACAGGTGCCACGCCAAGAGCAGGGACATGAAGGCGATGCCCGCCGTGCTGTGCACATGGCTGAAGGCCAGCAGCATGCTGATCAGGGGTTCGCCGGCGTTGGCGTGCAGCCAGTGCGCCACCCCGACATCGACGGCGGACAAGCGGGCGCCGGGCCCGAGCGCCGCGCCCGCGATGGCATGGAAACCGGCGGCGGCACCGAGCAACAGGACCATGCCGGCCAGCAGGTGCAGGGGCAAACGGAATCCCTCTTTCATGTCCGTGTTCCAAATACAACGATTGACAAAAAAACCTGATTTTTCATACAGCACTGTTGATTCATACAGTATTTGTGTTATTCTGATGACTCGTTAATCACATCACAGCAAAAGGAATTCGTCATGACCACTATGAACAGCACCTTCGGCTCCCGCTTTGGCCTGGAATATGCCCCTATGTCTTTCCTGGTTCGCTTCGGCAAACGCGAAGTGCTGGTGTGCCGCGACTTCCGCAAGCGCTTCTACGCTGTGAACCCGATCATCGAATGCGACACCGGCGTGCAGCCGGGCCACCTGGAAGTGCTGCTGTTCAGCCGCTGGCTGCTGATCTTTTCCAAGGCCCATTAAGTCTCGCACAGCTGTTCATACTGGGCGCGCAGATAATCGCGCAGACGGATCACGACGGGCGTGACCTGCGAGCGATGCATGCAAACAAGCTGTAATGGCACCTCTTCACCCATTACATGCGGCAGCAGCAGTTGCAAGCGACCGGCTTTCAGGTCGGCGGTCACGTCCAACCGTGATTTGTAGGCAATCCCCTCCCCCGCGACCGCCCAGCGGCGCACCAGGTCGGCATCATCGCTGCTGCGATTGCCGCTCACCGGGACCACCTTGCCCTGGGCGGGAAAGGCCCAGCGGTCGTACAGCATGTCATCCAGCGCGAAGCGCAGGCAATTGTGCCGCGCCAGCTCGTCCAAATTGGCCGGGCTGCCGTGCCGGGCCAGATAGGCGGGCGAGGCCACCAGCACGCGCCGGTTGTCCGGCGCGATCGGCATGGCCACCAGGCTGGAGTCGTCCAGCTTCCCATAGCGCAAGGCCAAGTCCACCGGTTGCCGGTACATGTCCGCCACCCGGTCGCTGACGTACAACTGCAGGGCAATGGCGGGGTAAGCCGCCTGAAATCCGTCCAGCCAGGGCAAGAGCACGTTGCGGCCCACATCGGACGGCATGGAAATCTTCAGCAAGCCCGCCAGTTCCTGCTGGCCCTGGCGTATCGCCTCATGCCCTTCGCGCAATTGGCGCACCGCTTCGCGCGCGTGGCGCAGATACTGCTCGCCTTCCGGCGTCAGGCGCAGGGAGCGCGTGGTGCGGGCGAACAGGCGCAGCTGCAAGCCTTCTTCCAGCCGCTTCAGCGCGGCGCTGGCCAGCGCCGGCGAAATGTCGAGCGTCCGCCCCGCCGCCGACAGGCTGCCGCGGTCGGCCGTGCAGACGAAGACTTCCAGGTCGTCCAGGCGCAGCATTATCAGCATTCCTTTGAAAGAGTTTCCGTGATTTTAATCTTTTTCTTGAAGCCGCGATGGCGGAAGATAGCTCATCGCACACTTTACGAAAGACACCGCAATGAAAGCCGTTGCCTACCGCGCCTCCCTGCCGATCACCGATGCCGACGCCCTGCTTGACGTCGAACTGCCCGCCCCCGTGGCGAGCGGGCGCGACCTGCTGGTCGAGATCAAGGCGATTTCCGTCAACCCGGTCGATACCAAGATCCGCCGCAATGTCGCGCCCGCCGCGGGCGAAAGCAAGGTGCTGGGCTGGGACGCCAGCGGCATCGTGCGCGCCGTCGGTCCGGATGTCAGCCTGTTCCAGCCCGGCGACGAAGTCTGGTATGCCGGCGCCCTGACCCGCGCCGGCACCAACAGCGAACTGCACCTGGTCGATGAACGCATCGTCGGCCACAAGCCGGCCAAGCTCAGCTTTGCCGAAGCCGCCGCCCTGCCCCTGACCGCGATCACCGCCTGGGAATTGCTGTTCGACCGCCTGGACGTCAGCCGCGATCCGGCGCGCGAAGCCGGCAAGTCGCTGCTGGTAACGGGGGCGGCGGGCGGCGTCGGCTCCATCCTCGTGCAACTGGCGCGCCAGCTGACGGGCTTGACCGTGATCGGCACCGCTTCGCGTCCGGAAACGGCGGAATGGGTCAAGGCCCTGGGTGCGCACCATGTGATCGACCACAGCCAGCCGCTCGATGCGGAAGTGCGGCGCCTGGGCGCGCCCCCCGTCCACTACATCGCCAGCCTGAACGAAAGCGAGCGCCACTTCGCGGCACTGGCCGAGCTGGTCGCGCCGCAAGGCAAGCTGGCCCTGATCGACGACCCGGCCCAGATCGACGTGCGCCTGCTCAAGCGCAAGAGCGTGTCGCTGCATTGGGAATTCATGTTCACGCGGTCCATGTTCGAAACGGACGACATGGCGCAGCAGCACAGCCTGCTGAACGACGTGGCGCGCCTGGTGGACAGCGGCGTCCTGAAAACCACGCTGGGGGAACGCTTCGGCGCCATCAATGCGGCCAACCTGAAGCGCGCGCACGCCCTGCTCGAGAGCAATCGGGCACGCGGCAAGATCGTGCTGGAGGGTTTTTAAGCGTCCAGCACGGCGCCGCTGCGCGCAGCGTGGGCGGTGCCGCTGGCCGCAGCGGCCTGTTGCATCGCATGCTCCTGCTGGCGGATGGCGAGGGCGCGGCGGTCGTGTGCGTCCACCGCGTCGAGCAGCGATTGCGACAGGCGGCACGCCTCCCTCACCTGTTCTTCGAAACGGTCGCGGCCGCGCTGCAGCAGGCCCGATTCATGGCCGACCGCGCTGAACATGGCGCAAATTTCCACGCACAGGTCACGCAGGTTGCGCATGGAATCGCAGGCGCCCTCGATGTCGGCGCGCATCTTGCGGTCCAGGTCGATGAACTCGCTGCGCCCACGCTCGTGCGCCGACAATTCGCTGACCGTCGACAGCCAGCCGTGAATGCGCCCGCTGATGCGGCGGATGCTGGCAGCCTTCTCGCGCAGGATCAAGGCATACTGCAGCGCCAGCAGCGAGACCGGCAGGCAGGCCAGGAAGGCGGGGAAGCCCGCCTTGCGCATCGCCGCCTCCAGCGATTTGCAGCGGCGCAGCACGGAGACGATGTTGCCGCTCAGGGAATGGTTGCGCATGGCCAGTCCTCCCGACAGTCCGCCCTGCGAAGGCAAGGCGCGACAAAGCCAGTATAGGCAGGCGTGTGCCGCCGTGGATACGGGCAGGCTTGATGCAGATTAAAGGGACCGCGATTAAGCGCCGTTGAGCCAGGCTTGTTCGTGCTCGCGTTCGCGCCGGCGGCGCTCGGCTGGCGCGTCGAAGTCGCGCAGGAACTGGATGTGCCGGCGCTCCAGCGCCAGCATGTCGCGTTCGATGGCGTCGATCTCGGCGCGGTCGGGAGAGTGGTTCAGGTAGTTGTTCTTTTCGCGGCGCAGGCTTGCCTGCTCATCCTGCACCACCTGCAGGCGCGCTTCGCAGCGCTGGACGGTGCGCCGCAGCTTTTCCGGCGTCAGGCCCTGGCTGCGCAAGTCGGTCTGCACGGCCAGGTCGCTGCGCACGGCGTTGATGCGCTTTTGCAGTTCCGCCACCTCGGCGTTGACGGCGTCGATGGCGGCTGCATCCTTTTCCGCGTAGGCATGGCGGCGGCGTTCGCCCAGCAGCGCCATCTCCGCTTCCAGCAACTGGTACTCGTCGCGGAAGGGGCGTTCGAAATTGGCCAGCTGGGCGCGGCAGGATTCCACCTGCTTTTCCAGCGCCACCACTTCCAGTTGCAGCTTGGCGATGGGCATGTCGAAGCGGCGCTGGGCGCGCTCGTCCAGCGCCTTGTTGGCCGCGAGCAGGCGCGCTTCATAGCGCACGGTCGAAAACTTCCTGCGCGCCTCCTCCTCATGGGCGGCACGCAGCACGCGCTCATACGCGCGATAGGCTGCGGGCATGCGCAGCTTGCGATACCAGTTACGAATCCAATTCCACATAGGCAGGAATATAGCCTAGCCGGCGGCGCGTGTCATGTCTGCCATGGCCGGGGCAAGCAAGGATGCGACAGCAATTGCATTGCTGCTGTGCGCTACGGTGTCGCAACTGGCAACGCGCGCGACGCCGGCGGCCAGCAGGTCTTCATAGGCGCTGCCGGCGAACAGCGGATGCACGGCCACGCACACCGGCGCCGGCAGGCCAGCCTTGCGCACGTGGCCCACGGCGGCAATCATGGTGCGGGCGGTCGATGCAATATCGTCAACGATGACGGGCGTGTGGTGCTGCCAGCGCTGCGTGTCGGGTACCGAAACTTCGACGTCGTGATCGCCGCGGCGCACCTTTTCCAGCACGATGCAGGGGCAGCCGGCGCCGCGCGCCACTTCCGCCGCCCATTGCTCGCTTTCCGAATCGGGACCGATGACCAGGGGCTGCGGCACGCTGGCGGCGATCCACTGCGAGATGGCCGGTGCGGCGCGCACCACGCGCGTCGGTATCGTATAGATTTCAGCCAGGTCGTGGTGGCGGTGCAGGTGCGGATCGATGGTCGCCATCCAGTGGAAGACGCCCGAGACCAGGCGCGCGAAATGGGCCGATGTGATGCCTTCGCCGGGGTTGAAGACGGCGTCCTGGCGCATGTAGGCCAGGTAAGGCGCCACCAGGCCGACGCTGGCCGCGCCCAGGTCGCGCGCTATGCCGGCTGCGAAGTAGAGCGGCACGAAGCGGTCGTCCGGGCGATCCAGCGTGCACACCAGCACCACCTGGCGGCCCTTCACTTCCGAGTGGTAGCGGACATACGATTCGCCGTCCGGGAAGCGCCGCACCTGCAGCCTCCCCTGCTCCCACCCCAGCAATTGCGACAGCTGCGCTGTCGTCGCTTCATTGCCGGGCAGTGCGAACAGGATTGGCGTCATCTCGATCTCTCCCAAGGTAGTGACTTTTAATTCTACATCCAGGTTGCCGGAAAGACCAAAGCTTGCTATAACACTCCCATGCAGCCCGTGACCGCAACCCGAATTATTATTGCCGCCTCCAGAACGACGGTGGGTTAGGCACGCTTGCGCTTTCAGACAACAACCCGCCGGACGGCGGGTTTTTTATTGTCCGCCGGACGGCACTTTCCCCAAAAGGAGCCGGACATGCAACACCACCCCGTCAAACTCGCCATCGAAGCCGCCGACCGCGCCATCGGCTTGGAAGACTTCGATTCCCTGATGGATTTCTATGCGGACGACGCCACGCTGGTCGTCAAGCCGGGCATGCTGGTACGCGGCAAAGCCCGCATCCGCCAGGCGTTCGTCGCGATCGCCGAGCACTTCAAGCACCAGCTGGTGGTCACGCAGGGGAAGATGGAGATCATCGAGGGCGCCGGCACGGCACTGGTCATCATGGAGACACTGCTCGACACGCGCGATGCGGATGGCGCGCCACGCCATATCGAGCGGCGCGCCACCTATGTGTTCCGGCTGGAGGCCGATGGACGCTGGCTATGCGTCGTCGACAACTCCTACGGGACGGACTTGTTGTCGGCAAACGCCGGCAGTTGATTCGCCGCCTCGGGCACGCCCTCCTCCGCATGATGGAAGGGCGCGTACCAGGTGACGATGAAGGACGGCACGGTGGCGGCCATCACCAGCCAGAAGTAGCTGACGTAGCCCATGGCTTCCTGCAGGTGGCCGCTGACCATGCCGGTCAGCATGCCGCACATGCCCATCAACCCAGTGCCGAAGGCGTAATGGGTGGTGGTGTACTTGCCCGGCGCGAGCTGCTGCATCAGGTAGATCATGAAGCCCACCGAGCCGAAGCCGAACGTGAATTTTTCGATCACCACGCCGGCGCCGATCACCCACAGGTTGGTCGGCTGGTAGATGGCCATCAAGAGGAAGGTGGCGATCGGGATGTTCAGCACGCAGCACAAGGTGAACAGCACCGGCTTCAAGCCGCGCCGCGCCACGTACCAGCCGCCCACCAGCGAACCGGCCAGCACGGCCAGCAGGCCGTAGGTGCCGTAGACGATTCCCAGCAGCTCGTTGGACATCCCCAGGCCGCCCTTCTCCACCGGGTCGACCATGAAGAACGGCCCGATCTTTTCCAGCAGGCCGATCGACACGCGGTACAGCAGCGCAAACGCCACCATGGTCCACACGCCTCGCTTCTGGAAGAAGGTCTTGAAGGCATCGCGCAGGATGAAGGCGGCCTGTCCCAGGTTTTGCGGCGTGTCGGCGGCGCGCGCGCCTTCCGGCATCACGCGCAGGTGCCAGGCGGCGATCACCAGCAGCAGCACGGCCACGGCAATGAACACGATGCGCCAGGCACCCAGCCAGTCCATGCCGTAGTCCGTGTGCAGGCGCCCGCTCAGGTACACCAGCACGCCGGAGGCGACCACCGGACCGATATTCCAGCTCAGGCTCTGCACGCCGCAGTACAGCGACTGGCGGCGCGAGTCGAGCGAAGTGACGTAGACGCCGTCGCTGGCGATATCCATGGTGGCGCCGATGAAGGACATGATCCAGAACAGCGTCATCATCAGCGCCATGGAGTTGGGCATGCCCATCACCAGGGCCACCGCGCCAAAGCCCAGGCCAAGCAGCACCTGCATGCACAGCACGAAGAACTTCTTGGTGCGGTACATTTCCACCACCGGCGCGAACAGCGGCTTGATGGTGTAGGCCAGGATCAGCATGCTCGAATACTGGGCCGCACGGCCATTGTCCATGCCCAGGTTCTTGAACATGATGGCGGTGACGCTGGTGAGCATCATATAGCCCATGGCCATGGCGAAGTAGCCGGTGGGTACCCACAGCAGCGGCGACTTGTTCATGCGCGCTGCGCCTTGATGAAGTTGCGGTACCAGTGCGCGCTGTCCTTCAGGGTGCGCTGCTGGGTCGCGTAATCGACGTGGACGATGCCAAAACGCTTGGCATAGCCGGAATCCCATTCGAAGTTGTCCAGCAGGCTCCACATGAAGTAGCCCCGCACGTCCACGCCCTGCTCCATGGCGCTGGCCAGTGCATCGAGATGGCGCGTGACGAAGGAGATGCGCTCCTCGTCGTGCTGCGGCGTGCTGCTGGCCATGCCGTTCTCGGTGATGTAGATCGGCGGCAGATCGTACTCGCTCTTCAGCTTGAGCAGCAGCTCGGTCAGTCCCTGCGGGTAGATTTCCCAGCCCATGTCCGTGCGGCCGTTGGCCAGCGGCGGCGGGCGCGGCGGATCTTCGGCGCTGCAATAGGCGCGGAAGTAATAGTTCACGCCGAGGAAATCGAGCGGCTGCTGGATGGCCTGCATGTCGCCCGGCGCCACGTAGGGTGCGTTCGCGCCGTGGCCGCGCAAGGCGAGCTCGGGATACTGTCCTTTGAAGATCGGGTCCATGAACCATTGTACCGAACGCGCGTACTCCCACTCGGCCAGGTCGCGGTCGGCCGCGCTGTCGCTTGCCGGGTCGGCGGTCCACTGATTCAGGACGATGCCCAGCTTGGCCTTCTTGCCCACGGCGCGCATGGCGCTCATTGCCATGCCGTGCGACAGCAGCAGATGGTGCGAGACCTGCACGGCGGCCTTGGGGTCGCACACGCCTGGCGCGAACTGGCCGTTGCCGTAGCCCAGGTTGGCGGTGCACCATGGTTCGTTATGGGTCGCGATGCTGGCGACGCGGTCGCCGAAGCGGCGCGCCACCTCCGCCGCGTATTCGGCAAAGTGGTAGCAAGTATCGCGATTGAGCCAGCCCCCCGATTCCTGCAGGCCCTGCGGCAAGTCCCAGTGGTACAGCGTGACGTAGGCTTTCTTGCCCTTGGCGTCCAGCGCGTCGATCAGGCGTTCGTAGAAGGCGAAGCCGGCCTCGTTCCAGGCGCCCTTGCCCTGCGGCTGCACGCGCGACCAGGCGATCGAGAAGCGGTAGGCGTCCACGCCAAGGGAATCGATGATCCCGACGTCCTCAAGGTAGCGGTGATAATGATCGCAGGCGACGCTGCCGTCGCTGCCATCCTTGATCTTGCCGGGCGTGCTGCAGAATACGTCCCAGATAGAGAGGCCTTTGCCGTCCTCCTGGTTCGCGCCCTCGATCTGGAAGGCGCTGGTGGCTACGCCCCAGAGAAAGTCGGGCGGCAGGCGTGTGTCTTTCATGCTTTATTTCACAGTAGATGCGGGAGAGAGATGGCCTGCCCCCGGGGGACGAGGGCAGGCCGCGTTGCCACGGGCTCTTAGAAATCGATGCCCGCGTTAACACCGATGAGGCGTGGAGGCAGGTACTGCGCCACCCACACGTTGGCGCCGTTCATGGCGCTGGTCTTGATGCGCTTGTCGCCTACGTTACGCACAAATACGTCGACCCAGAACTGCTTCGGCCCCTGGTAACGCATGCCGATGTCGAACTTGGTGTAGGCAGCCTGCTGGTCGTTCGGACCCAGGTTGAAGACCGACAGCTCGGACTTGGTTTCATAGTGCGCCGAGATGCGCGGCACCAGGGTGTTGCCATCGGCCAGGCGGAAGGTGTGCTGGTAGTTCAGGTGGGCCGAGAACTTCGGCGCGTGCGGCATGGTGTTGCCGGTGACGTCCAGGCAGGTCGCATTCAGCTCCGGGCAGAACGGCAGCGCATAGTCGTTGGAGCCGGCCACCAGGTACCCAAGCTTGGTGTGGGTATAAGCCAGTGCCAGCGACAGGCGGTCGTCCGGCGACAGCTTGGCCTGGATTTCCGACTCCAGGCCCCATACCTTGGCGCCGTCCACGTTACTGGTGACGAAGGTGTGCGAGCCGTCCGGATTGGTGACCGGGGAGCTGAACTGGAAATCCTTGAAGTTCTCGTAGTAGGCCGCGTTGTTCACGCGCAGGGCGCCGCCCAGGAACGAGCTCTTGCTGCCGAACTCGTAGTTGGTCAGGGTTTCGTCGCCGTAGGTGCGGCCGCCATCCTGCAGGCCGCCCGACTTGTAGCCGGTGGACACGCTCGCGTACAGCATATGGTTCTTGTCCAGGTCATAGCTCAGGCGCGCCAGGCCGGTCATCTTGCTGCCCTTGTAGCGGCCTTCGTTGGAAGGCACGCTCGGATTGTAGCCCTGGCCCGGCTTGGTCGGGTCGATGTTCGGGGTCAGCGGCACCTGCGGCACGTTCGGGTCGTAGTTCCAGGTGTAGCCGTTGCCGCCCTGGTTGGTGCGCTTGTCCGAGGTGTAGCGCAGGCCGCCGGTCAGGTGCAGGCCGCCAGCAGTGTTCCAGGTTGCCTGGCCAAATACCGCGCGCGAATCCACGGTCTCCTTCGGCTGGATGAAGGAGCCCTGCCACGCCACGCCGCCCTGCTGCGTGCCCTGCATGATCGGGATGTCAAAGCGGATGCCGTTGTCTTCCGCCGCGTAGTACGCGCCCAGCTGCCAGTCCACTTCCTTCTGGCCGACCGATTGCAGCTGCAGTTCGTGGCTGTTGCTGCTGTAGCGGGACCACACGGTGTTATTGGCCTGGAAGTCGCCGCCGGTGGTGAAGCTGGTTGGCAGCACGCGGCCGCCATCCTGGTCGTAGGTCGACGAACCGGCGAACTTGGAATGGCCGGCGATGTAGGCCAGTGCAATGTCCGGGCTCACGGCGTAGTCGACGCGGCTGCGGAAGGTGTTCACGTTACGGTGCAGGAACGGCGCAGTATCGATCAGGGCCGACCACTCGTCCTGTCCGGGGCGCGGCGTCTGCATCAGGTTCATGTTCGGGGTGCCGCGGTCCTGGAAGCGCTCGTAGGAGATGTTCCACTTCAGGCGATCGCTCGGCTGATACAGCCAGCTCACGCGCACGCCGCTCTGGTTCTGCGCGTTGTAGCGCGGGCCGTTGGTGATGAAGTTGTTCGGGTTGATCGGCTGGAACTTGGCCGGATCGCCGCCGCTGGCCAGGTAGGCTGCGCGCTGGTCGGCCAGCGAAATGTTCGGCAAGGTCTGGTACTTCACGTAGCCGTCGTGCTCCTCGTGGATGAAGGCCACGCGCAGCGCCGAGTGCTCGCCGGTCGCCACGTTCAGGGCGGCGCGGGCGCCCAGGCGCGAGTAGTCGCCAATGCCGCCCGACACGCTGCCGGAGAACGTGTTCAGCTTGGGCTTGACGGTTTGCATATTGACCGCGCCGACGGTGGAGTTGCGGCCCCACAGCGTGCCTTGCGGGCCGCGCAGCACTTCGATCGCCTCGACGTCGAACAGCAGCGCGGTGGCGCCTTCCGGACGCGGCGAGTAGATGCCGTCCACGAAGAAGGCCACTTCAGGGTCGGCGTATTCGGTCTTGGCGGAGTCGTTACCGATGCCGCGCATGGTCATGGTGATGACGCCGTGGTCGCCCTGGCCGGTGGCCTGGAAGCTTGGCACCAGGTTGGTCACGTCCTGGATGGTCTGTACGTGGGCATCCTCGAGCGCCGCTGCGTCCAGGGCGGTCACCGCCACCGGAGTCTTTTGCAGGGAAGTGGTGCGCTTGGTCGCCGTGATCAGAACTTCCGGCACGACGGTCGATTCGGTGGTGGCGGCGGGCGCCGCCGGTGCGACTTGTTGCGCGTAAGCGCCATTCATGGACGCGAGCAGGGCCAGCACCCCGACCTGGATTGCAGAAAACTTCATATTGTCTCCGTTGTAGGTATGAAAACGATTTCTTATTTCTTGAAAACGATTTCATGGTACATTTTTGAAAAATAAAAAGTCAACAAATTTTTTACGGAGACGGCAAAAAATGGCAACGTTACCAACACAACGCATCCTGATCGTGGGCGGCGGCAGCGCCGGCTGGCTATGCGCCGCCTACCTGGCCAAGATGTTCGGCGCCAGCAAGGAAATCACCCTGGTGGAAGCCCCGGAAATCGGCGCCATTGGCGTGGGCGAAGGCAGCTTCCCCTCCCTGCGCAGCACGCTGGCGGCACTGGGCATTCCGGAAGCGCAGTTCGTGCGCGAAGCCAGCGCCACCTTCAAGCAGGGCATCACGTTCCGCCACTGGCTGAACGGCGAGGACAGCTACTTCCACCCCTTCTCGCTGCCGAGCCAGCGCCAGGGCGTGCCGGAACTGCTGCCCTACTGGCTGCAAGGCCTGGCCGGCGCCACGCCGTTCGCCCAGGCGGTGACCATGCAAAAGCGCGTGACCGACGCCCGGCGCGCACCGAAACGCGCCGGCGACGGCGACTACAGCGGCGCCATGAACTACGCCTACCACTTCGACGCCGCCCGCTTCGCCGGCCTGCTGGCGCGGCACGCGCGCAGCCTGGGCGTGCGCCATGTGCAGGACCACGTGGAAGGCGCACTGCTGACCGAAGACGGCGCCATCGCCAGCGTGAAGACGCGCGAACACGGCGCGCTAGAGGCCGACCTGTACATCGACTGTTCCGGCTTCCGCGCCCTGCTGATCGGCACCGCGCTTGGTTCGCCCTTCCGCAGCGTGAGCGATACGCTGTTCTGCGACACGGCGCTGGCCGTGCAGGTGCCCTACCCTGCGCCCGACACGCCGATCGCTTCCGCCACCATCTCAACCGCGCACGAAGCCGGATGGACCTGGGACATCGGCCTGCAGGAGCGGCGCGGCATCGGCTACGTGTATTCGAGCCGCCATAGCAGCGACGCACGCGCCGAACAAGTACTGCGCGCCTACGCCGGCGCGGCGGCCGACGGCCTGAACGTGCGCAAGATCGCCATGCGCGTCGGCTACCGCGAACAGCACTGGATCAAGAACTGCGTGGCGATCGGGCTCTCCGGCGGCTTCCTCGAACCATTGGAAGCATCCGGCATCGGCCTGGTCGAAACGGCCGTGCAGATGCTGGGCGCCCTGTTCCCGCACAACGGCGACATGGCGCCGCTGGCGCGCCACTTCAACCACTTCATGCGCGAGCGCTACGCGCGCATCGTCGACTTCCTCAAGCTGCATTACTGCCTGAGCCAGCGCAGCGAAGCCTTCTGGCGCGACAACGCCGACCCGGCCAGCTGGCCCGACGGCCTGCGCGACAAGCTGGCCATGTGGCGCTGCCGCCCGCCGCAACGCCTGGACTTCCTGACCGATGTCGAAATGTACCCGCCCAGCAGCTGGCAATACGTCCTGTACGGCATGGGCTTCGAACGCGCCATGCCGCCCCTGCCGGGCCTGGCGCCGCTGGCCGCCGTGGCGCAGCAGGAGTTCGCCAACATCGCCCGCTTTGCCGAACGCGCGGTGGCCGACCTGCCCGACCACCGCGCCTTTGTCGATCAGTTATGCTGCCATGAAAACGCTTTCAGAAAGGATTTTCATACCATTCATGCAACACCCGGGCGCTGAGCGGCTTGTCCTGCCGGGTTCTATGGTAATCTCCACTTGAAAAGCTTTTCAGAATGAGAAATCCCTTGAACGACCACGCCACGCCAACCTCGCCCGCCACGCTGACCGACGTCGCCCGTCGCGCCGGCGTTTCTCCCAGCACCGTATCGCGCATCCTGAACGGCACCGCCCGCGTCGCCGACGACAAGCGCCAGGCCGTGCTGGCCGCCATCAGCGAACTCAATTTCGCGCCGAACCAGATGGCGCAAAGCCTGAAGCACGGGCGCACGATGACCGTCGGCATTGTGGTGCAGGACATCGCCTCGCCCTTCTTCGACGAGATCCTGCACGGCGTGGACGACGGCCTGAAAGGCACCGGCTACGCCTCCGTGATCGTGAGCGGCCACTGGAATGCGGACGAAGAGGCCGAGCGCATCCGCCTGCTGCTGGCGCGCAAGGTGGACGGCATCATCCTGCTCACGGGCCGCATGACCGACGCCACGGTGCTGGGCTTTGCCGCCCAGCGCCCCATCGTGTCGCTGGGCCGCGTCTTGCAGACCAGCCGCGCCATCGGCTTCAAGCTGGATAACGAGCACGGCGCCTGGCTGGCTGTGCGCCACCTGATCGAACTTGGCCACCGCCGCATCGCCCACCTGAGCGGCCCGGCCGAGAACCGCGACTCGGTGGAGCGCCTGGCCGGCTACCAGCGCGCGCTGAAAGAAGCCGATATCCCCTTCGATCCCGCGCTGGTGGCGGAAGGCACGCTGCACGAAGGCGGCGGCCTGCTGGCCATGAACCGCCTGTACGACAGCCGCCAACCCTTCACCGCAGTCTTCGCCGTCAACGACCAGACGGCCTACGGCGCGCGCCTCTTCCTGTACCGCAAGGGCATCCGCGTGCCCGACGACGTCTCGCTGGTCGGCTTCGACGACCTGCCCGGCTCCTCCTACACCACCCCGCCGCTGACCACCGTGCGCCAGCCGCTGTACGTGATCGGACAGACCGCCGTGCAGTCCCTGCTCCACCTGATCAACGGCGACGAGGTGGAAGGCACCATCCCGCCGGTGGAACTGGTGGTGCGCGAGACGACACGGCGCTTCAGCTAGACGAGAAATGCGGGAATCGTGGCGTGTTCCGCCCCGGGAATGTATAATCTTGCGCTCCGGAAGCGTGGCCGAGTGGTTGAAGGCAGCAGTCTTGAAAACTGCCGACGGTTAATCCCGTTCGTGAGTTCGAATCTCACCGCTTCCGCCAGAAATTGCGGATAAGCCCTTGTAAAGCAAGGGTTTTTGTTTTTCTAGGCTTCCATGCGGCGCAGCACAAGTTGCTCCGGCGCGCCCCGGAAAGAGCCTAGTTGCGGAAACGGCTTCCGCAACTGATAGTAGACAGCGATACTCAGCGTAAATTTTCATTAACGATAATCAATACGACGTGCGGCCTGGTGGGCCGAGGAATTCGAGCAATTTATTTTTAGAACTTCAGGAGATTTGGTTTCGCATTCCCAAACAGTCAAACTCCTCCACCCCTGCATTTCCAACTGTGCTTTCACCCTGGCGTCGCGAGCCCGGTTGGGCCGCTGGCGGTTGTAGAAGATCTCGATGTACTCCTTGATCGCTGATTCTGCGTTAGCCCTTGTAGCGTATTTCTGATGATGAATCATCTCGTTCTTCAAGCTGCCCCAAAAGCTCTCCATGGGGGCGTTGTCATAGCAGTTCCCCTTGCGCGACATGGATGCCCGCATGC
>JAJTCO010000086.1 GCA_021323265.1 Pseudoduganella sp.
CGACAATCGCTACGCGCAGCTCTTCCTGCTGCGTAGCGTTAAACAACATGCGTTTCATTTTTATTAACTCCGCGACCCTTGGGCCATGTCAAAGCCGCCTCCGTGGAGACGGCGAAGTACCAGGATATACGCGTGAATTAAGGAGGCTGTAGGGGGAAATGCCTCGAGCTGCGGCGCAGCTGCGCTAAGCGCTGCCGCCGCATTGGGCGCATGAAACCGATCGTCATGCCGAGTTTGCGCACTGCGTGCAACATCATCCAACGGCCCGAACTGAGTCGGGTGGCGGGAGAATGCAGGCGTGCGCACATCGTCGGGCCAGGGCATCTTGTATGGTGCCTTGGCGAAACGGCAAGCGTTATCGACTTCATCAAACCAGCGAGCAACGACTGTAGTGCTTGCTCACCGGACTTATCCTAACAATCCAGCCAGTCTAATCCAGCACCCGCGCGCCCGAGCCGATGGCAACAGTGGTTGCAACCCTGATCGGCGCACGAATGTGCGTATACAATTATTTCCACCGAATTTGCGTTTGGCGAGGCCAGTGGAGACGCCCCTGTGTAAAATGTATGTTTATTCTCTTACACATGCAGCAGTTAAAACCGCGGCAAAACGATTATATATTCAAAATGAAGGACTTAGAGAGATTTTCTGGGAAGACGGGACAAAACACGCCGCAAAAGGGCGATTCCGCTTCCCCCCAACAGGTCCTGCCGCAAGCTCAATTCGTCACAATCACCGAAGAAGAGGCCGGTCAGCGCATCGATAACTACCTGTTGCGCATTTGCAAAGGCGTGCCGAAGAGCCACGTCTACCGTATCCTGCGCTCCGGTGAAGTGCGCGTCAACAAGGGGCGCATCGACCAGTTGTACCGCCTGCAGGCGGGCGACCTGGTGCGGATCCCGCCGATTCGCATTGCCGAGAAGCAAGAGGTGACCGTACCGGCCGCGGAATTTGCCATTGTGTACGAGGATGCGCACCTGCTGGTGATCGACAAGCCGGCCGGCGTGGCCGTGCATGGCGGCTCCGGCGTATCGTTCGGCGTCATCGAGCAGCTGCGCGCTTCCCGGCCGGACGCCAAGTTCCTGGAACTGGTGCACCGCCTGGACCGGGAAACGTCCGGTATCCTGCTGATTGCCAAGAAGCGCTCGGCGCTGACCAGCCTGCACGACCAGATGCGCGACGGGCTGACGGACAAGCGCTACCTGACCCTGGCCGTGGGCGACTGGAAGAATGCACGCCAGCACGTGAAACTGGCACTGCATAAATATACTTTGCCGGACGGCGAGCGCCGCGTGCGCGTGCAGGCCGATGGCCAGGCGTCACACACCGTGTTTACGCTGCTGAAGAAATTCGATGGCTTCGCCCTGCTGGAGGCCGAACTGAAAACGGGCCGCACCCACCAGATCCGCGTACATCTGCAATCTTCGGGCTTCCCCATCGCAGGTGACGACAAATACGGCGATTACGCGCTGAACAAGGCCTTGCAGAAAGCCACGGAAACGCGTGGCGCGCTGAAACGCATGTTCCTGCACGCCCACCAGATCACGTTTACCCACCCGGAAACAGGCAAGCCGATGACGCTCAACGCGCCTTTGGCCGCCGAATGCCAGCGATTCTTGGTAAGCTTGGGTAAACCATTGAATTGAGAAAAAAATAATGCCGAGAAAGCAATTTGACCTGATCGTTTTCGATTGGGATGGCACGCTGATGGACAGCACTGCCACCATCGTGAAATGCATCCAGGCCGCCGCCAAGGACCTGGCCTTGCCGATCCCGAGCCGGGAGCAGGCCGCCCACGTGATCGGGCTGGGGCTGGGGGAAGCGATGCAGGTCGCCATGCCGAACATCGACCCCAAATACTACCCGCGCATCGTCGAGCGCTACCGCTATCACTACCTGGCCAAGGATCACGAACTGACCTTGTTTGATGGCGTGCAGGAAATGTTGCAGGATCTGTCACAGCAGGGATTCTTCCTGGCCGTGGCCAC
The DNA here is from genome assembly GCA_021323265.1 of Pseudoduganella sp. Lineage (GTDB taxonomy): Bacteria > Pseudomonadota > Gammaproteobacteria > Burkholderiales > Burkholderiaceae_D > Rugamonas. Next base: position 1,989 of record JAJTCO010000086.1, read on the forward strand.
CGGCAAGAGCCGCGTCGGCCTGAACCGCGCCCTCAACGCGGCCGGCCTGCTGTCGATGTTCGATGCCACCCGCTGCGCCGACGAAACCTTCTCCAAGCCGCACCCGGCCATGCTGCAGGAGCTGACCCGCGAACTGGGCCAGGACCTGAAGCGTACCGTGATGATCGGCGACACCACGCATGACTTGATGATGGCGCAAAATGCAGGATCTTCCGGCATCGCCGTCGAATATGGTGCACATCCGCTGGATCAGCTGGCTGCCTGCAAGCCGCTGTTCTCGGCCCGCACCGTGCCGCAACTGCACCAATGGCTGAATGAGAATGCGTGATGGTGGCTGAAATCCTGGTATGCGCAGCCGATGCGCTGCTGGAGGGCGGCAAGGGGGTGCGTTTTCCCCTGCGCGCCGGCGGTGAGGATACGACCGGCTTTGTGGTGCGCTATGGCGGCAAGGTGTATGGCTACCTGAACCGCTGCGCCCACGTGCCGATCGAGCTGGACTGGGCGGAAGGGGAATTTTTCGAGTCCAGCGGACTTTACATTATGTGTTCGACCCACGGCGCGATTTACATGCCGGAAAACGGGCAATGCGCCGGCGGTCCTTGCCGCGGCGGCCGCCTGCGCCCGATCACCGTGAGCGAGCATGATCAAAATATTTACTGGCAGCCTGACGATTACGTGGGCCCACGACCATGAGTGATAATAACGACAACAACAACCAGCCTACGCCAAGCCCGGCACCGGGTCCCGTCGAAAACCCGCCGATCAAGTGGGAGCGCGAAGTGCTGGAAAAGCTGGTCTTTGCCACGCTGAAGGAACAGCGCGCCAATCGCCGCTGGAGCATCTTTTTCAAGGTGTCGATGCTGGCGGTGATCTTCTTTGCCGTCGCCAGCTATTTCGGTGTCAACCTGATGGGCGGCGACGCGGAAACCCTGGGCCGCCATACCGCGCTGATCGAAATCGAGGGCAGCATCGAGACCGAAGGCAGCGGCGCCGCCGACGTCGTCATCCCTTCGCTCAACAAAGCGTTCTCCGACAGCGGGTCGGTGGCCGTGGTCCTGCACATCAACAGCCCGGGCGGTAGCGCCGTCCAGGCCGGCATGATCGTCGACGAGATCCACCGCCTGCGCCGTGGCTATCCGCAAAAGCCGTTGTACGTGGTGGTGGACGAGATTTGCGCGTCCGGCGGCTATTACATCGCGTCCGCCGCCGACCGCATCTATGTCAACAAAGCCAGCATCATCGGCTCGATCGGCGTGCTGATGGACGGCTTCGGCTTTACCGGCACCATGGAAAAGCTGGGCGTGGAGCGGCGCTTGCTGACGGCCGGCGAAAACAAGGGCTTCATGGACCCGTTCAGCCCGCAGTCGGAAAAACAGAAGCTGCACGCCCAGTCCATGCTCAAGGAAATCCACCAGCAATTCATCGACGTGGTGCGCACCGGCCGCGGCAAGCGCCTGAAGGAAACGCCGGACATGTTCTCGGGCCTGTACTGGACGGGCGCCCGCGCCATCGAAATGGGCTTGGCCGATGACCTGGGCAGCGTCGACAGTGTCGCGCGCGACGTGGTCAAGGCGGAAGACATCGTCGACTACACCCAGCACGAAAACCTGCCCGAGCGCGTGCTGAAGAAGTTTGGCGCGGCGGTTGGTCAAGGCGCCATCAAGGCGGCGGCGGAGGCGGCCAAGCCGAGCCTGCGCTGAACCGTGGCTCAGCAGTTAACGTTGGCATTTTTGCCCGGGTTTGCCTTGCCATTTCCCTGACGTGGACTATATTGACGATGTAGTTCGATCAAGGGGAGGGCGACCAAGCAATCAATTCTTGAGGCAGACTACGCAGCCGCATCACGGATGCGGAGTTGAGTGAATTCACATTCCTCATTACTGTCTCTTTGGGAGGCAAGAGAACGGCGGCCGATGGCCGCTGTTTTCGTTTGTGCCCAGCGTCAATCGGCGCTCAGGCCGCCCTGGACCAGCCAGTTCATCACCCGGATTTGTTGTTGCCGCTGCCAGGCTGCCTGGGGCATGCCGGCCGGGCGGCCGCTCCAGCGTGCCATGGCGAGGCGGGTTTCCAGCGAGGCGGCATGGGCCAGTGCCAGTGGTTTCCTGTTCATAACAAGTTTCATTGCTGAGATCTCCCTAAGATTTCCTGTAGCCCATTCAGCAGATTCCTAATGCTATTTAAGTGTAACAACTGGATCGCCACGCCCTTTGATCTGCATCAATAGGGAAGCTTGCGGTAACGTAAATCCGGTAAAATCCCGCCCCATGAGTAAATTATCCCTGGACCGAATCCTGCAGTCGCAAGGTTTCGGCACCCGTAAGTACTGCCGCGCCCTGATCGAAGACGGTGACGTCGCCATCGACGGCGTCGTGCAGGACAATTACAAAGCGACGTTGGAAACCGAGGGCCTGGTACTGGAAGTATTCGGCGAGCAGTGGGTGGTGCGCGAGCGCGTCTATATCGCGCTGTACAAGCCGTCCGACTACGAGTGTTCGCGCAAGCCCAGCCATCATCCCGGTGTCCTGACCCTGTTGCCCGAGCAATTCACCTGGCGCGACGTGCAGCCGGTGGGACGCCTCGACCACGACACGACGGGCATGCTGCTAATGTCGGACGACGGCCCCTTCATTCACGCCCAGTCTTCCCCCAAACGCCACGTGCCCAAGGTGTACCTGGCCACCACGGCCGAACCGGTGACCGACGCGCTGGTGGCCCAGTTGCTGGCCGGGGTCCAGCTGCATGATGAACCGGCGCCGCTGGCGGCCGTCACCTGCATCAAGCGCGGCGAGCATCAGCTCGAAATCGTGCTGGAACAGGGCAAGTACCACCAGGTCAAGCGCATGCTGGCCGCTGCCGGCAACCATTGCGCCGCGTTGCACCGCTCCGCCATCGGCCAGCTGGAACTGGCCTCGCTCGGCATCGGGGAAGGCGAGTGGTGCTATCTCACGCCGGAACAACTCGCGCTGCTGGCGCCAGCCTGATCAGCGCTTCAGCATGGCCGCGTGTCCCGCGGCCATTTCCTGCTTGGTGAGCCAGCCATCCTTGTCGCGGTCCATTTTCGTGAACATGGCTGCGGAACCTGTGGCGTGTTCGTCGGCGGTCAGGATGCCGTCGCCGTCGCTGTCCACCACCTTGATCTTCTCGCTCGCCGACAGGTCGGAGTACATCGCCGCCTGGCCTGTGATGGCTTGGTGTGCCGCCGACATCTCGGCAGCCGTCACCTTGCCGTCGCGGTCCGCATCCATTTTCACAAACATGGATCGGGCGCCGCTTGCATGTTCGGCAGCCGAGACCTTGCCGTCCCGGTCGGTATCCATCGTGACGAATTCCTTGCCGGCTTCCGGCCCGGCCACAGCGGGCAGCGCCGCCAACATGGCAGCGATCAGTGTGCATGCTTTCATGGCGGCCTCCTAGCCACTGACAATACTGAGGATGTTGCCATCGGGGTCGGTAAACCAGGCAACCTGCATGGTGTACCTCCGGTCATTGTGAGCTGGAGCTTAGGCCTGCCTGACCGGCTGCGTCAGTTCGCTGCCGCACGCAGTCAATTGGCCGGTTTGTTCGTCGCCGCCAGCTAGAAGACGCCATGAGCAGCCGGAGCCAACCGTAGCACATGGCGCTCGAACAGGCGGTCGTGGACCGGCAACGCGATCACGTTGATGACTGGCTCGAGGACTGCCGCCAATCCGCCAAAGGCCAGCGACCCGGTGGCGACGTACATCACGCCGAATGCCACGCTGGCGTGCATCATGGTTTGCGAAGCCTTTTCCGCCGCCAGCAGGGCCAGGCGCCGGTTGGCGGATCGGGCGCGGACGGCGTGCCATAGGCGCTCGTGATACGGCAGGAGTCCGACATTGATCACCGGCTCAAGCACGGCGGCCAGGCCGCCAAATGCCAGCGAGCCGGTCAGCACATACATGAGGCCGAACGCAATGCCCATATGGACGGTTACCTGGCTGAGTTTTTTCGCTGCGATCGCCATGATGCGTTTTCCCTTTTCTCGTTGAGCTGAATGATAAGGATTCTCAGTTAATAGGTAAAATAGATTGTATTCATTGATGTGATAGCTTTTGTGCTTAGGTGACAATCTGCTAAAGTGCCGGCATGAAACTCGCTACCCTCAAAGACGGCACCCGCGACGGCCAGTTGATCGTCGTTTCCCGCGACCTGAAGACCGCCGTGGTCGCCGACGGCATCGCCCGCAGCCTGCAGCGCGCACTGGATGATTGGGCCTTCATGGCGCCCCAACTGGACGAGCTGTACCGCCAGCTGAACGAGGGCAGGGCCCGCCGCAGCTTCGACTTCGATCCGAAAAACTGCATGGCACCGTTGCCGCGCGCCTACCAGTGGGCCGACGGTTCCGCTTACGTGAACCATGTGGAACTGGTGCGCAAGGCACGCAACGCCGACATGCCGGCGTCGTTCTGGGAAGATCCCTTGATGTACCAGGGCGGCAGCGATGACTTCATCGGTCCCTGCGACGATATCGAGCTCAAACATGAAGAGTGGGGCATCGATTTCGAATCCGAGGTCGCGGTCATCACCGATGACGTGCCGATGGGCGCCACGCCCGACCAGGCCTTCCAGCAAATCCGCCTGCTCATGCTGGTCAACGACGTCTCGCTGCGCAACCTGATTCCCGACGAGCTGGCAAAGGGATTCGGCTTCTTCCAGTCCAAGCCGGCCAGCAGCTTCTCGCCGGTGGCGGTCACGCCGGACGAACTGGGGGAGGCCTGGCGCGACGCCAAGGTGCACCTGCCGTTGCGCTCGAGCTGGAACGGCAAGCTGGTGGGCCAGCCCAATGCCGGCGTGGACATGGTATTCAACTTCGCCCAGCTCATTTCCCACCTGGTGAAGACGCGCAACGCGCGCGCCGGCACCATTGTCGGCTCGGGCACGGTGTCCAACAAGGATGCGAAGAAGGGCTATTCCTGCATCGCTGAAAAGCGTTGCCTGGAAATGATCGCCGATGGCAAACCGACAACGCCATTCATGTCCTTCGGCGATGCGATCAAGATCGAAATGCTCGATGCCGAGGGCAGGTCGATCTTTGGCGCCATCGACCAGACGGTGCAGCAGTTGGGCCGCCCGAAGCCGCCACCGGCCGCTGCTACCAGCGCCGAGGCGGGTGAGTAGGGCCCGATTTCCCTCCCTTTTCCATCGATAGCTCTTGTCCTGCCCCAGCGATAATGGCAGGGTCGATAACAGGAGCGGTCAATGGCTGAAGACAGCGACGCCGAGAAAACAGAACCCGCGTCACCGAGGCGCCTCGAGCAGGCGCGCGAGGAAGGCGACGTTCCCCGCTCGCGGGAGGTGGCGACCTTTACCGTTTTGATGGCAGCGGGTGCCGGGCTGTGGATGACCGGTGCCGGCCTGGTGCGCGAAATGAGCCGCAGCCTCACGTCGGGGCTGTCGCTGACGCGCGAGCAAGTCTTCAACCCCGACGTCCTGATCAACCGCATCCTGGTCGATGTCGTGCAGGTCATGCTCGCCTGTCTGCCGGTGGGCGTGGCCGTGATGGTGGTGGCCCTGGCGTCGCCGCTGCTGGTGGGCGGCTGGCTGTTCTCCAGCAAGGCGTTTACCCCCAATTTCATGAAACTGAACCCGCTCAAGGGTTTGGGCAATATGTTCTCCACCAACTCGCTGGTGGAGCTGGTCAAGGCCATCGTCAAGTCCATCGTGGTGGGCGTGGTGGCGTATATGGTCATCTCGCGCCAGCAGCAGGAAGTGATCGGCCTGCTGTCCGAGCCGCTGCACATGAGCAGCGCGCACGTAATGGACATGCTGGCCTTCAGCTTCATCGTGATCGTCGGCGCGCTCGGCCTGATTGCCGCCATCGATGCCCCGTACCAGATGTGGCATTACGCGAACAAGATGAAGATGACGCGCCAGGAGGTGATCCAGGAGTCCAAGGAATCGGACGGCAACCCGCAGATCAAGGGCAAGATCCGCCAGCTGCAGCGCGAAATGGCGCGCAAGCGCATGATGCAGGAAGTGCCGACGGCGGACGTCGTGGTGACCAACCCGACCCACTATGCGGTGGCCTTGAAGTATGCCGAAGGCGGCAAAGGCGCGCCGCGCGTGGTGGCCAAGGGCACCGACGAAGTGGCGGCCAAGATCCGCGAGCTGGCCAAGGAGCACCGCGTCGCCATCCTGGAAGCACCGCCGCTGGCGCGTGCGCTGCACAAGCACACCGACATCGGCGACGAGATCCCGCCGCGCCTGTATGCCGCAGTGGCCGAAGTGCTGGCCTATGTGTACCAAATCAAGGCCTATCGTCCGGGCCTGCGTTATCCGGACCGTCCGACCAAGCTCGATGTGCCGGACGATATGGACCCATTGAACAAGAAACAGTAATCAGTAACGGAGTAGAAGAATGAACGCGCTCAATTCGCCAGCATGGATGCGGGGCCTGGCCAGCAACGGACAGGCCTTGGCTGCGCCGATCCTGATCATCATGCTGCTGGCAATGATGGTCCTGCCGCTGCCGGCCTTCGTGCTCGACCTGTTCTTCAGCTTCAATATTGCGCTGTCGATCATCGTGCTGCTGACCAGCCTGTACACCGTCAAGCCGCTCGACTTCATGGCCTTCCCGACCGTGCTGCTGATTTCGACCATGCTGCGCCTGGCGCTGAACGTGGCGTCGACGCGCGTGGTGCTGACCGAAGGCCACACGGGTCCGGACGCGGCGGGCAAGGTGATCGAAGCGTTCGGCCACTTCCTGATCGGCGGCAACTACACCGTTGGTATCGTGGTGTTCGTCATCCTGACCATCATCAACTTCGTGGTGGTGACCAAGGGTGCCGGCCGTATCGCCGAAGTGGGCGCGCGTTTCGCCCTGGACGCCATGCCGGGCAAGCAGATGGCCATCGACGCCGACTTGAACGCCGGCTTGATCGGCGAGCCGGAAGCGCGCCGCCGCCGCAACGAAGTGGCGCAGGAGGCGGAATTCTACGGCGCCATGGACGGTGCCTCCAAATACGTGCGCGGCGACGCCATCGCCGGCATCCTGGTCACGGTGATCAATATCGTTGGCGGCCTGCTGGTGGGCATGATCCAGCACGACATGGCCTTCGCCGATGCGCTGAAAAACTATGTGCTGCTGGCCATCGGTGACGGCCTGGTGGCGCAGATTCCGTCGCTGGTGATCTCGATCGCCGCCGGTATCGTGGTGTCGCGCGTGGCCTCGGAAACCGACATCGGCACCCAGGTGATCAGCCAATTGTTCGCCAAGCCGCAAGTGCTCTACATCACGGCCGCCATCATTGGCGGCATGGGCCTGATCCCGGGCATGCCGAACCTGGTCTTCATCCTGCTCGCCGCCGTGCTGGGCGGTACCGGTTACCTGCTGCAGAAGAAGGCGCGCGAGCAGGCGCAGACGGCCGAGGCCAAGGAGGCGGCAGGGCCGGGCGGCGCCGGCGGCCCCGGTGGCGCTGCGGCGGCCGCGCCGGAGCAGGAGGAGGCGACCTGGCAGGACGTGCTGGCGGTCGACACCCTCGGCCTCGAAGTGGGGTATCGCCTGATTCCTCTGGTGGACAAGACCCAGGGCGGCGAACTGCTGAAACGCATCAAGGGCATCCGCAAGAAATTCGCGCAGGAAGTCGGTTTCCTGGCGCCGCCGGTGCATATCCGCGACAACCTGGAACTGAAGCCTTCCGCTTACCGCATCACCCTGAAGGGAGTGGAAGTGGGCACGGGCGAGGCCTTCAACGGCCAGTTCCTGGCCATCAATCCCGGCATGGCCAGCGGCACGCTGCCGGGCATGGTGACCACCGATCCCGCCTTCGGCCTGCCGGCGATCTGGATCGACGCCGCGCTGCGCGACCAGGCCACCGGCATGGGTTATACCGTGGTCGACGCCGGCACCGTGGTGGCGACCCACCTGAACCACCTGATCACGACCCACGCCTCCGAACTGCTGGGCCGCGCCGAAGTGCAGGCGCTGCTGGACCACCTGGTCAAGGAATCGCCCAAGCTGGTGGAGGACCTGGTGCCGAAGATGCTGTCGCTGTCGGCCCTGCAGAAAGTGCTGCAGAACCTGCTGGCCGAAGGCGTGCATATCCGCGACATGCGCACCATCATCGAGACGCTGGCCGAGTTCACGCCGCACACGCAGGACCCGAGCGACCTGACGGCGCAGGTGCGCGTCGCGCTGGGCCGCGCCATCGTGCAGCAGCTGTTCCCGGCCGGCGGCGAACTGTCGGTGATGACCCTGGACAACCGCCTGGAACGCCTGCTGATGCAGGCGATGCAGGCCGGCGGCGCCGATGCCGCCGGCATCGAGCCGGGCCTGGCCGACACCATTGCGCAGCAGGCCGCCAGCGCCACCGCGCAGCAGGAAGCGCTGGGCGTCACGCCGGTGCTGCTGGTGCCGGGCGCGCTGCGTCCGCTGCTCTCGCGCTTCCTGCGCCGCGCGCTGCCGCAACTGAAAGTGCTGTCGCACGCGGAAATCCCGGAAACCAAGACCATCCGCGTCACCTCGCTCGTCGGCGCGCAATAAGGGGGCATTTCCGCACCTGTTCTCCCGATCGTTACTCCTGTGCATCGTCAATAATGGGACCATGTGCGAAATCTGCAGGAGAAGCTGGCAATGAACGTCAAAAAATTTACCGCCCCAACGTCGCGTGAAGCGCTGCGCAAAGTGCGTGAAGCGCTGGGTCCGGATGCGGTGATCCTGTCCAATCGCGCCGTCGATGGCGCGGTCGAGATCCTGGCGCTGGCCGGCGACGCCGCCGCCTCGCTCGCGCCGCATACCGCCGATTCCCCCATGTCCGCGCCGGCGCCCCAGCTGGAACTGCCGACCTCGGTGACGCCGGACTTCGTCCCGGCCATGCCGGCGCCTGCACCGGTGGCGCAGCCTGCCGCGGCACGGTCCGCCCCGCGACCCGCGCCGCGCGCGCCGGCCGCATCCGCCCCGGCCCTGGACATGGAACGCCTCTCCGCCCTGGTGGCCGAAGCCGTGGCCGGCGCCAAGGCCAGCGCCGCGGCGGAAATGACCAGCATGATGAGCGAACTGCGCGCCATGCGCGGCATGATGGAAACCCAGCTCAACGAACTGGCCTTTTCCCACACCGCCCAGCGCGAGCCGCACAAGACTGCCGTGCTGCGCGAGCTGCTGGCGGCCGGCTTCTCCGCCACCCTGGCGCGTTACCTGGTCGATAAGCTGCCGGCCACGCGCGACGCCGCGGAAGCCCGGCAATGGTCGCGCACCGCCCTGGCGCGCAACATCAACGCCATGAACAACGAAGACGCGCTGCTGGAAAAAGGTGGCGTGTTTGCCCTGGTGGGCCCGACCGGCGTCGGCAAGACCACCACCACCGCCAAGCTGGCCGCACGCTGCGTGATGCGCCACGGCGCCGAGAAGCTGGCCCTGATCACCACCGACGCCTACCGTATCGGCGCCCACGAGCAGCTGCGCATCTACGGCAAGATCCTGGGCGTGATGGTGCACTCGGTGAAGGACGAGGCGGACCTGCGCATCGCCCTGAACGAACTGAAGAACAAGCACACCGTGCTGATCGACACGGTCGGCGTCAGCCAGCGCGACCAGATGGTGGCCGAGCAGGTGGCCATGCTGCAGGACGTGTCGGGCAGCGTGCAGCGCATCCTGTGCCTGAACGCCACCTCGACCCAGGAAACCCTGTCCGAAGTGGTGCGCGCCTACCAGGGCAGCGGCCTGGCCGGCGCCATCATCACCAAGCTCGACGAAGCGGCCTCCATCGGTTCCGCCCTGGACGTGGTGATCCGCCACAAGCTGCGCCTGTTCTACGCGTCCAACGGCCAGCGCGTGCCGGAAGACCTGCACCTGGCCGATCCGGCTGCCCTGGTGGAGCGCGCCTTCGGCGCCCACACCGGCCCCAAGATCGGCGACGCCGAATTGCCGCTGCTGATGGCCGGCGCCGCCCAGGACCCTATGCTGCGCGAGGTACGTTTTGGCTAATTTCGACTTCGACCAGGCCGAAGGCCTGCGCCGGATGCTGGCCGGCCCCCGGCCGCGCATCATCACCTTCCTGTCGGCGACGCCGCAGGACGACAAGGGCGCCATGCTGGTGAACCTGGGTGCCTCGCTGTCGCAAACGGGCAACGACGTGCTGCTGGTCGACGCCTGTGCCAGCGCCCATGGCGTGGCCTCGCGCCTCGGCCTGGACGCCGGCGCCAGCCTGCTCGACGTGGCGCGCCAGCGCTGCGCCCTGAACCAGGTGCGCCACGCCGCGCCGCAAGGCTTCAGCGTGGTGTCGATGACGCGCGGCGAAGCGCGCCGCGGCCCGGACGAAGGGCGCCGCCTGGCCAAGGCCTTCGACGTGCTGGTCAAGCAGAGCGGCATCGTGCTGGTGGACGGCGAATTCGACGGCGAAGCGTTCCCGGTGCCGGTGATGGCCAGCTCCGAAATCGTGGTGCAGGTGTCAAACAGCGCCACGTCCATCAAGAATGCTTATATGATGATCAAGCGGCTCAACCATGAACTGGGGCGCCGCCCCTTTGGCATCCTGGTCACCGGCGCGTCGGAGGCCGAAGCGAGGGTGGTTTACGATAATATGGCGCATGCGGCAAGCCGTTACCTGGCGGTCAACCTCGTTTCCATGGGGTCTGTCCCGGCGGACGAATACCTGCAGCGCGCTGCCCGGCTGGGCCGTGCAGTGGTGGATGCCTTCCCGCTGGCGGGAGCCTCCGTCGCCTTCCGCCAGCTGGCCGGTCGTTTTGCCATGGGGAGCTGCAACCATTTTAGAGCCTGATAAGAATTAGAACCTTTATGTACACGGTCAAAGGGAAGGTGGACAAGGATTCCTTGCTGACGGAGCACA
>JAJTCO010000087.1 GCA_021323265.1 Pseudoduganella sp.
GGCCTGTCCGAACTGATCAAGCGCATCGCGCACCTCGCCGGCCAGGCCAGCCTGGATAGCAAATACGAAAGGCCAGTGCAATGATCCCATTGGAGATGATGCCGCCGCTGATGTTCGGCGGCCTGGTGGCGTTCATGCTGGTCGGCTTCCCGGTGGCGTTCTCGCTGCTGGCCGTCGGCCTGTTCTTCGGCCTGATCGCCATCTGGCAGGGCTTTTTCGGCGTGCCTTTCCTGCAGGCGGTGCCGCAGCGGATCTTCGGCAGCGTGCTGGCCAACGACCTGCTGCTGGCGATACCCTTCTTTACCTTCATGGGCGCGGTGCTGGAGAAATGCCGGCTGGCCGAGGACATGCTGGACTCCATGGGCCGCCTGTTCGGCGGCGTGCGCGGCGGCCTGGGTTACTCGGTGATCATCGTCGGCTTCATCCTCGGCGCCATCACCGGCACCGTGGCGGCGCAGGTGATCGCCATGGCCATGATTTCGCTGCCCGTGATGATGCGCTACGGTTACCACATGCGCTACGCCACCGGCGTGCTGGCCGCTTCCGGCACCATCACCCAGCTGGTGCCGCCGTCGCTGGTGCTGGTGGTGCTGGCCGACCAGCTGAAAACCCAGACCGCCGCTGCCGACGTGGGCAGCATGTACTTGGGCGCCTGGGGCCCGTCGCTGGTGCAGATCGGCCTGTTCGCGCTGTACACCTTCGTCCTCAGCCGCATCAAGCCGGACTGGTTGCCGGCCGCGCCGCGCGAGGAACTGGGTCCGCGCGGCTGGGAACTGTGGAAGCAGTGCCTGCGCGGCATCGTGCCGGCGGCCGTGCTGATCTTCATGGTGCTGGGTACCATGATGCTGGGCGTGGCCACGCCGACCGAATCGGGCGCCATGGGCGCGCTGGGCGCGGTGGTGCTGGCTGTCATCCGCCATCCCGAGTTCAGCGGCCGCGACAAGATCGTCTTCCGCATCGGCATGGTGGCCCTGGCCGTGGCCGCCGTCATCGGCACCTTCTTCTTCAAGGCCCAGGTGGGCCTGGACGCCAACGCCAAGCCGTACGTCCAGGCCGCGCTGGGCGTGCTGTACATCGCCGTGGCCTGGATGCTGGTGCGCGCCAGCCGCATCCGCGCGCTGCGCGACCTGATCGTGCTGAGCTACCAGTCCACCATGCGCCTGACGGCGATGGTGGTGTTCATCCTGATCGGCTCGACCTGCTTCTCGGTGGTGTTCCAGGGCGTCGACGGCGGGCTGTGGGTCGAGCACCTGTTCAACGGCATCCCGGGCGGCTGGATCGGCTTCCTGCTGGTGGTGAACCTGTTCGTATTCTTCCTGGCCTTCTTCCTCGACTTCTTCGAGATCGCCTTCATCGTGGTACCGATGCTGGCGCCGGTGGCGCAGAAGATCCTGGCGCCGGAGCTGGAGCCGATGATGGGCAGCCCGGAGGCGGCCGCTTCGGCGGCGCTGGTGTGGTTCGGCGTGATGCTGTGCGTGAACATGCAGACCTCCTTCATGCACCCGCCGTTCGGCTTTGCCCTGTTCTACCTGCGCGGGGTGGCGCCGAAGGAAGTGAAGTCGTCCGATATCTACTGGGGCGCCCTGCCGTGGGTCGGCCTGCAGATGCTGATGGTGCTGCTGGTGGCCGCGCTGCCGCAGACGGTGACCTATTTCCTCGACAAGGGCGTCGCCGGCAAGGTCGAATCGGGCGACCTGCGCATCGAGCAGCCTGCCGTGCCGGACGCGCTGCCGGCGCAGAAGCAGGACGACGAAGAGCAGCCGGAACTGAACTTCTCGCAGCCGGAAGAAGAGAAGAAGTGATGCCGCGGGGCGCACTGCGCGCCCCGGGCATGTCTTAGTCGAGCGGGCCGCAGGCGGCCTTGGTGTAGTCCGCTTCCAGCTTGTCGATGGCCTTCTGCGTCTCGGCCATCGCCGGCAAGTTGGCATTGCGGCGGTTGTCGTTGCGCTGGCCGTACAGCTCTTCGCGGCGCGTGCGCAGCTTGTCGCAATCGGCCTTGCTGGGCGCCTTGTTGGCCGCCGCCGCCTTGGCTTCGGCCTCCTCTTCCTTGGCCCGCTGTTCGCGCTGGGCGCGGTTGCGCACCGCCAGCTGCTCCACGCGCGCGCGCTCCTCCTGCGCGCGCGTTTGCGCCGCCTTGGTCTGCGCGGCGGAAGGCGGCGGCGGCACGTCGATCACTTCGCCGCCTTTGGCGCAGGGCATGGACTGGTAGGTGATCTTGCCGTCCAGCTTGCACTTGTACAGTCCTTGCGCGGCCGCGTGCGATGCTGCGGCCAGCGACAGGGCTGCGACTACCAGCGCTTTGTTCATGGCGCTTACTCCCAATGGGTCTGGGTGAGGAATTTCAGCCGGTTGTGATCCGGGTCGAGGACGGACATGACGCGCAGGTCGGGGCCCAGGTCGTTGTTCGGCGCCGTTTCCACCGCCACGCCGTATTCCAGGAAATCGTCGTACAGCGCATCGACGTCCGCCACGTAGAAGTGTACCAGCCCGCCGGGCTGGCAATCGCCCGCATGCTCGGTCAGGAACACTTCCATGCCGTCGAAGGCCATGGAGGAAAAGGTGGGCAGGCCCGGTTCGAACTGGTGCGACCAGACCTCGCGGAAACCCAGCGATTCATAAAACGGTTTGCTGGCGGTATAGCTGGCTACCCGTAACGCCGGCACCACCCGCTGCATCTCGCGCTTCGCACCCATCGTCTCCCCCGTTCGCCGTCCGTACGGGGAAGTGTACCTCAATGCTTGTGCGCGATCATGTTGGAGAGGACGCTGAAGGCGGCGCCCGTATGTTCCTTCTCCAGCAACAGGGTCAGCTCGGTGTGGGTCGAGATCAGGTTGATCAGGTTGACCTTGTCCCACGCCAGCTTTTTCAGGATGGCGTGGTAGATGCCCGGCGTGCGCCAGGAATCGGCGGTCAGCTGCAGCGTGACGGCGTTCAGGTTCTCCAGCCGTGCCAGCAGGCGCTCGGCGGCGAAGATCTGTTCCACCATGCCGATGAACGGCCGGCTGCAAATGACCACCACTTCCTCGCTGCCGCGGGTCACGGTCAGGTACAGGCCGTGGCCCGTGCCGGCGCGCTCGAGCAGCTGACGGTGGCAATCGTCGATGCGCTCCGAGCGGCGGAAGGTGAACTCGACCAGATCGGTGCGGGCGGTCAGCTGGCCCGATTGCTGGGCCAGCACCAGCTCCTGCGTTTCCTTGTCCGGCAGGCGTTCGGCCACGCGGCGCAAGGCCATGACCACGGCCGCCTGGCCGACAGGTTTCCACAGGTCGTTCTGGAGCTGCGGCTGCAGCTGGCGCGCCAGTTCCGACAGATTGATCAGGCCACGACGCAATCCTTCACTGAGGAAGGGCGACTCCGTGACGATCCTTTCGACTTTGGTAGATATAGACAACATGAGTGATGCGCCCTCACTAAGTAGTACGTCAAAACAATGACGGGCTAGTGTAAAGCGCAAAATTCAAGTAGTGCAACGTTGATGTGACATTTTGATACATATTTGTGTTGCATCAAACACGAAACTAGAAAAACCCCTCTATTTCGTTGTAACTTCCCGACATCGCCAGCCAATCGTGCGCCATCTTTGTGCAAGCCGCGCTACCAGCGCGTGCCGCGAATTGTAATCAAATGTCCGAATCTGGACATTTCTTGGCAATCTGACTTATTTCGCAAGTTTTTTGACTCGCCCAAAAAAGAGGCATAACTTCCCGCTCTCCCATCCCCCACACAGCTCATAAGGAGAGCCGATGAAACTTCGCAAACGCCTGCTGGCGGCGGCCATTGCCGCCCTGCCCTTCGCCCCTGCCTTCGCCGGCGCCCTGCCGGACGGCCTGATGGCCGCCCCTGCCCAGCCCATGAGCGTCGAAGCCAAGGCCGGCCTGGCCGCCCGCCTGGACGCACGCCGCGCCGCCGCCGGCCTCGATAGCGAGCATGGCTACAAGCTGCGCGACGCCCACCCCGGCCCGAACGGCCAGCGCATCGCCCGCGCCGACCACACCTTCCAGGGCTTGCGCGTGTTCGGTTCCGAGTCGGTGGTGGTCACCGACGAGAACGGCGAAATCGTCAGCGAGTCCTCGTCCGAGCGCCGCAACGGCCTGGACGCCTCGCGCGCGGCCAAGGCCGCCGGCAAGGGCGCACCGGACACCACCCCGGCCTTCAACGCGGAAGAAGCCATCCGCATCGCCGTCTCGCGCAGCGGCGCCAGCGTGCACCGCTGGAAGCCGGAGGCGGAACTGCTGATCTGGCCGGTCATGAAGACCGTGCGCACCGCGGAAGCGGCCAACAAGCCCGAGAGCAAGCTCAATGCCCTGGACCTGGAAGAAGTGGTCGACCATTACGAGCTGGCCTACCTGGTCAAGACCCGCATGTCCAAGGACAAGCGCCCGGTCTTCAAGGACACCGTGATCAACGCCACCACCGGCGCCATCATCAAGCAGTGGGATGCCCTGCAGACGGTGACCGGCACCGGCAACAGCCAGTACAACGGCCAGGTGCCGATCCAGACCACGCTGTCCGGATCGACCTACAAGATGCTCGACTCCACCCGCGGCACCGGCGGCCAGTTCGGCGGCATGGCCATCACCAACGCCAACCACGCGCCCGAATCGAACCCGACCCCGGGCAACGTCTACACCAACAGCACCAACACCTGGGGCGACGGCCAGCAGTACATCAGCGGCGGCAGCACCACCAACGCCAACGGCCAGACTGCGGCGGTAAACGCGCTGTGGGGCCTGATGAACACCTACGACGCGCTGAAGAACGTGCTGAACTGGTCTTCGCTGGACGGCAACAACACTGCCACCTACATCGCGGTCCACGTCGACAACAACTACGACAACGCCTTCTTCGACCCGGGCTGCAAATGCATGTACATCGGCGACGGCGGCACCATGTTCTACAACCTGGGCTCGATCGACGTGATCGGCCACGAAATGGGCCACGGCGTGATCGACGCCACCTCCAACCTGGTCTACTCCGGCGAATCCGGCGGCCTGAATGAATCGAACTCCGACATCATCGGCGAGGCGGTGGAAGCCTATGCGCGCGCCGGCGGCACCGGCACCAGCATTCCGCTGACGGGCAACGATTGGATGATGGGCAAGGAAATCAGCCGCAGCGGCAACCCGCTGCGCTGGATGTGGAAGCCATCCAAGGACGGCAAGTCCAAGGATGCCTGGAGCAGCACCCTGGGCAGCCTGAACGTGCACTACTCGTCGGGCCCGAACAACCGCATGTTCTACTTCCTGTCCAAGGGCTCCAACGCCTCGTCGTCGAGCGAGATGTACAGCTCTTACCTGAACAAGCAGCCGCTGGCGATGACCGGCATCGGCACCGACAAGGCCTTCCGCATCTGGTTCAAGGCCGCCACCAGCAAGTTCACCTCCTCCACCAACTACGCCGACGCGCGCAACAAGGTGCTGCAGGCGGCGGAAGAGCTGTATGGCGTGGGCAGCGCCGAAGCGATCGCGGTCAAGCGCGCCTACGCGGCCATCAACGTCGGCACCGACGTCGATGAAGCCGGCGCAGGCGGCGTCTCGATCACCACCCAGCCAAACAGCATCACCGTGGCGCCGGGCGGCACCGCCTCCTTCACCGTGGCGGCAACGGGCGGCACCTCGCCTTACAGCTACAAGTGGTACCGCAACGGCGTGCAGGTCAGCGGCGCCACGTCGGCCACTTACTCGTTCACCGCGCAAAGCGCCGATAACGGGGCCGTGTTCAACGCCGTTGTCAGCGACGCCTCCTCGCCGGTGAAGAGCGCGACCTCGAGCAACGCCACCCTGACGGTGGGCAGCACGCCGCCCAACGAGCTGGTGGTCAACGGCGGCTTCGAGTCGGGCACTTCGCCATGGGCCGGCAGCACCGGCGTGATCGGCAACTACAGCGGCCAGACCGCCTTCGAGGGCACGCGCTTCGCATGGCTGGGCGGGAACGGCACCACCGCCACCGAAACGCTGTACCAGACCGTGTCCATCCCGGCGAGCGCCACCTCGGCGAACTACTCGTTCGCGCTGCACATCGACAGCGCGGAATCGGGCAGCACCGTGTACGACAAGCTGGTCGTGACCGTGAAGAACACCTCGGGCACCACCCTGGGCACGCTGGCAACCTACTCCAACGTGAACAAGGCGAGCGGCTACCAGATCCGCAGCTTCAACCTGTTGCCGTACAAGGGCCAGAGCGTGCGCCTGCACTTCAACATGACGGAAGACTCGTCGCTGCAGACTTCCTTCGTGGTCGATAAGGTCAGCCTGCAGGTCCAGTAAGTTTCCACCTCCTCGCCGGTATGCGGCTATCGTCGTCCCCGATTACGATAGCTGCATAGCCGGCTTTTTTACGTTCCCGCGGTGCTATCATGGCCCTCTTGTTTTATTAGGAGGCAGCATGGGCATTGGTATCGGCGGCAAGACAATGGAAGAGGCACTGGCATCCCTGTCGGACATGACAGCGGGCGCCACGCCAATCGGCAAGGAAGAACACCTGGCGCGCATCGCCAGGGCGCAGACCTACATGCGCCAGCACGGCATTGCCGCCATCTATCTCAACGCCGGCTCCAGCCTGCTCTACTTCACCGGCACCAAGTGGTATCCGAGCGAACGCATGGTCGGCGCCATCCTGCCGGCCAGCGGCGCCGTCGAATACATCGCCCCGGCCTTCGAGCAGGACACGCTGCAGGACTTCATGCTGGTGGAAGGCGCCGTCAACTGCTGGCACGAGCATGAAAGCCCGTATGCGCTGTTCATCGCCGTACTGAAGAAGATGGGCATCGCGCCCGATGCCGCGCGGGCGCCGCGCATCGGCATCGACGAAAGCGCGGCTTTCTTCATCTATGACGGCATCCGCCCGCTGGCCGAGGGCTATGCGCTGGAAAACGCGCGCCCCGTCACCGCGCACTGCCGCACCCGCAAATCGAAGGCGGAGATCGCCCTGATGCAGCGCGCCAAGGACATGACCCTGGCAGTGCACGTGGCCACCGCCAGCATGCTGCGCGAAGGCATCAGCACCACCGAAGTGGCCGAATTCATCGACAAGGCGCACCGCAAGGTCGGCGCGCCGGCCGGCTCCTACTTCGTGATCGTGCTGTTCGGCGTGGCCAGCTCCTTCCCGCACGGCGTGAGCTACGTGCAAACGCTGAAACAGGGCGACACGGTGCTGATCGACACCGGCTGCAAGCTGCACAACTACATTTCGGACATCACCCGCACTTATGTATATGGCGAGCCAAGCGAGCGCCAGCGCGCCGTGTGGAATGCCGAGAAGGCGGCGCAGCTGGCCGCTTTCGACGCGGCCCAGCTGGGCGTGCCGTGCGAGCAAGTGGATATGGCCGCGCGCCGCTCCCTGCAGGCGGCCGGCTTCGGCCCGGAGTACAAGCTGCCCGGCCTGCCGCACCGCACCGGTCACGGCATCGGCCTGGACATCCATGAATGGCCGTACCTGGTGGGCGGCGACAAGACCCCGCTGGAAGTCGGCATGACCTTCTCCAACGAGCCGATGATCGTGGTGCCGGGCGAGTTCGGCGTGCGCCACGAAGACCACTTCTACATGGCCGAAGACGGCCCGCGCTGGTTCACGCGGCCATCGCACTCGATCGACGATCCGTTCGGCCTGCAGGCCTGAAGATCAGGCGCCGCCCCGGGGCGGGGGGGGGCAACGTGCGCAGGGCTGCGGCGCCAGCCCCGCGACATGAGGCGATGCTGGCGGGCAACTGTGCTATTGTAGTCGCGTTGCACGCCATGCATCCCTTTTTGACAACGCGCCGATAATCACGATGTTCCGACCTTCCCCGGGGCGCCAGGCTGTCCGCCTGGCGCTTGCGGCAGCCCTGTGCGCCGCGCCTTTTGCCGCCACCCTGAACTCCGCCCAGGCCCAGGCGCCGGCCGCGCCTGCGAGCGCGCCGCAAGCCGAACGCGCATTCGAGCGCGGTGCGCCCTTGCCTGCCTGGGTCGAGCGCATGGCCGCCCTGCCGGCGCCGGTCAAGGGCGAGACGGCCAGCATGCGCCTGGCCGACCTGCAGATCCACGTGGCCGACACCACCAGCTACTATGTGCGGCGCGCCGCCATTGCGCACCAGCCTTCCGGCCTGGAAGCGCTGGCGCAGATCCCGATCGACTTCCAGCCCGATTACCAGCGCCTGTACCTGCACAAGGTGGCGGTCCATCGCGGCCAGCAGGTGATCGACAAGACTGCCAGCGCCGATATCCGCTTCCTGCAGCGCGAGCGCAACCTGGAACACGGCATTTACGACGGCGCGGTCACGGCGCAAATCGTGGTGAGCGACCTGCGCGTGGGCGACACGCTGGAGTACGAGTACACGGCCGTCGGACAGAACCCCGTGTTCGGCCGGCACGTGCTGCAGGACGGCCATTGGGACAACGGTTTCCCGTCCGCCTACCGCCGCATCATCCTGAACATGCCGGCCGACCGCTTCATCAACTACCGCCTGGTCGGCGCGGGCGAGACGCAGCTGCCGCGCCAGTCGGCGCAATACAAGGACGGCCGCCGCATCATGCGCTTCGAGGAAACCGGCCTGGAACCGGTGCTGCCGGAGCAGTACGCGCCGGACGACGTGGAACAGGTGCGCTGGATGCAGTTTTCCGACTTCCAGGA
This sequence comes from Pseudoduganella sp., assembly GCA_021323265.1. GTDB lineage: Bacteria > Pseudomonadota > Gammaproteobacteria > Burkholderiales > Burkholderiaceae_D > Rugamonas. Next base: position 8,608 of record JAJTCO010000087.1, read on the forward strand.
CTGGGCCGCCGTCAACGACTGGGCCCAGGACCTGTTCGCGGCGCGCACCGCGCCGCAGGTACTGGAGGGGCCGCTGCGCGCCGCGCGTGCCGTGAAGACGAAGGAAGAACAGGTCGCCAAAGTCCTGGAGTACGTGCAGAACGAGATCCGCTACCTGTCCGTTTCCATGGGCGAGAACTCGCACCGTCCCTTCCCGCCGGCGCAGGTGCTGGAACGGCGCTACGGCGACTGCAAGGACAAGAGCCTGCTGGCGGTGTCCATGCTGCGCGCCTTGAGCATCGAGGCCAGCCCGGTGCTGGTGGCTACCAACACGCGCAAGGGCCTGGCCAACGTGCTGCCTTCGCCCATCGTCTTCAACCACGCCATCGTCCACGTTGCGCTCAACGGCAAGGAGTACTACCTCGACCCGACGCGGCGCGGCCAGTACGGCAAGCTGGACACCATGGGCCAGTCGCACGCCGGACGCCAGGTGCTGGTGGTCAAGCCTGGCACCACGGGCTTGAGCACCATCGCCGAAGCGGCGCCGCAAACGCTGCACAACCGCCGCAGCGAGCGATTCCACGCGGCAGCCATCGACCGCCCTGCCGAAGTGGTTCAGCGTAGCGAAATGCATGGCGTGATGGCCGAGGAGATGCGCGTCGCCCTGGCCGGCATGAGCAAGCAGGAGCTGCGCAAGGCATACGAATCGGCCATGGCGCGGCGCTACGCGGAGGCGCAGCTGGTGGGCGACCCCAAGATCGAAGATGACCGCGTCAACAACGTGTACAGCGTGGAAGCGCGCTACAGCGTGCCCAACCTGTTCACCGAGCTGCGCAGCGGTGAAGGCTGGAGCATGCCCTACACCCCGGGCAACATGACGGAAATCTTCGCGCCGCCGGGCACTGCGCGCCGCAAGCATGCGCTGGCGGTGCCGGCCTATCCCGGCAACGCGGAGTATGACCTGGTGCTGCGCCTGCCCGATGCCTTCAACATCGGCGCGGGCAAAGCCGAGCGCGAAATCGACGACAGCGCCTTCAAACTGCAGCGCAAGCTGGAAGTGGCGCGCAACCAGGTGCACGTGAATCTCCGGCTCGCCACCAAGGCCGACCGGGTGCAGCCGGCGGACATGGCGCAGCACGCCAAGAACCTGCAGCAGTATAACGAGCTCATTTCCGGTTCGCTGAACGCCTTCAAGGCCGACATGGTGGGCGGCGCCGGGCGTCCGCAGGCCCCGTCCGCACCCGCGGCGCCGGCCCTGGCGCAGACCGAGGAGGAACGCATCGGCGTGCTGGTGGCCAGCACCACGCGCGCCATCGCCAGCGCCGACGCCGGCGGGCGCGACCCGGTACCGGCGCTGTGCGAGCGCGCTGTGGCGCTAGCCTGGCTGGGACGCAAGGACGAGGCGCTGAAGGATGCCACGCGCGCAGTGCAGCTGCAGCCGAGCTCCACTCTGGCACTGCGCTGCCGCGCCGACGTCAATTTCACGCTGGGCCGCTTCAAGGAAAGCGAAGCCGATTACAGCAAGGTCATTGCGCGCGGCGCCGAGGAAGCGGAAGTATTCCTGGCGCGCGGGTTGGCCAGCCTGTACCAGGACAAGCTGGCCACGGCGCAGGCCGATTTCCGCTACGCGATGGCGCGCCATGAGGACCGCACCGAGCAGGCGCGCGCCGCGGTATGGCTGCAGATCGCCGGCGGCAAGGCGCCCACTGCCGCCACCGGCGAACCCGACGCCGCCTGGCTGGCCGAGGTGAGCGCCATGCTGGACGGAAGGACCGAGCCGGAGCAGATGATCACGCGCGCCACGCGCAATGTCGGCAGCGGCCTGGAGGCAAGGCTGGTGGAGACCTACTTCTACATCGGCCGCCACCTGCTGGCCAGCGGTCAGAAAATCAAGGCCAAGACCTACTTCCAGCGCGCCATCAACAAGCGCCTGCTGGACAACCCCTACCACGTGGCAGCCCAGCACGAGCTGTCGCGCCTCTGAAGCGAGCAACGATTGAAACTGAAACACCTCCCCCATGCACTGATTCTGGCACTGGCTGCCGCCAGCGCGGCAAGCGCGCAGGACAGCGCGGCTAACGACCCGGCGGCGCAAGCCGCAGCGGCGGCGGCGGCGGCGGCCGCTGCGCATGTATCGCCCCATGCGAGCGACCTGTACGCAATCCTGTTTGCCTTGCCCTTCTACGAAGGCATGGCTTACGCCAAGCTGCCCGCCGGCAGTTACAACCACGCCATGCGCGACTACTACCTGCGCCACGTATCGAAAGAGGAACTGATCGCCAGGATGGTGCCGGGCATGACAGCCATCGTTCCGCCGGCACTGGCCGCACGCGTGGCCGCCAACATGCGCGAACCGGCCTACCGCAAACGCATGAAGTCCTACGTTGTCGAACGCACCGGCGCGGGTGAGGCGCCGGACTACCTGACAGCGGAGGAGCTGGCGGTGCTCAAGCGCATCGACAACGAGCAGTCGAGCAAGGATTTCGCGGCACGCATGCCACAGATTTCGGAGCTGGTGCGCAAGACCATGGCCGATTCGCGCGAAGCGCTGGAGGTCAAGCTGGCGCGGCAGGCGCTGGCCACCATCGAGACCACGCAGGGCGAAATAGCCCAGGTCAACAAGACCGGGCGCCCGGTGGCGATCCGCACCATCGGCTTCGAACCGTGGGACCAGATCATTCGCGCGGTCGGCAACAGCACCCTCAAGATGGCGCTCACCTTCTACCGCTTCAACAGCGAGCTCGATCGGCTCCAGTACGCCGACCTGGTGCAGGCGCCCTCCGTGGTGAGGCGCCACAACTACGGCGAGGTGGCCGCCCTGGTCGACCAGGCGGAGGATGCGCTGGCGGCCAGCCTGAAGGAACTGGACGCGGCCATCAAGGAGCGCGAACAGGACATCAGCCAGAGCGAATTCGCCAATGTGTCGCAGTTCCGCAGCAAGCTCGATGAGGTGACGGCGGGCCTGTATACCTTTGCCGGCGACCTGGGCGAAGCCTACCGCAACCTGTTTGCCGCACAGCGGCAAATGGTGGCCTTCCTGCAGGAGCACAAGGGCAGCGCCCGGCTCGAGGGGGAGAAGATCGTCTTTGACGACGATGCCAGCGTGGCCACGATGAACGACATCTTCAAGCGCATCCTGGCCGCGGCGCGCGACGTGGAAGGCATCGTCGATCGCCAGACCGCGCGCGAGAACGCAGAACTGGACAAGGTACGCAACAAGCTTTCGAAGAGCGGCAAGTAGGCGCGCGGAGCCGGCACACGATGAAGATACTGATCCTGTTGTTCAGTGCCATGCTGGTGGCGGCCCTGGTGCTGGACCGGCTGCGCCAATGGCGCGGCGCGCGCCGCAACGAGCGTGGCACGTGCGCGCTGTGCGCGGCGCAGATCCGCTGGAATACCGCCGAGGAGCTGCCGCTGGCCAGCGGCGGCGGCGCGAAGATGCGGGTGTGCCAGCGCTGCCATGCACGCCACTACAAACTGAAGTGGAGTGCCGTGCTGCTGGTAGCGCTGGCCTTTGCGGCCGTGGCCTTTATGCTCGCTTGGACACCAAAGTAAGGATGTCGTAGCTGGCCACCAGTTCCTCGTTCTGGTTGGTCACCTGCACGTCCCACGCGACGACGCCCTGGCCGCGGCCCTTGTCGTCGGTTCGGTTGCGGTCCACCTTGCGCTTGCAGGTCAGGCGCGCACGGATGGTGTCGCCGATCGCCACCGGCGTGATGAAGCGCAGGTTGTCCAGGCCGTAGTTGGCCAGCACCGGCCCTGGCGCCGGCGACACGAACAAGCCGGCCGCCGCCGACAGCACGAAGTAGCCGTGCGCGATGCGCTTGCCGAACTGCGTGTCCTTGGCCGCGATCTCGTCGAAGTGCATGTAGAAGTAGTCGCCCGAGATGCCGCCGAAGTTGACGATGTCCGCCTCGCTCACGGTGCGGCGGTGGGTCAGCAGGGAGGCGCCGATTTCCAGGTCCTCGAAGCACTTGCGGAACGGGTGCACGTCGCTTTCCTTGACGGCGCCGCCGCGCACGTATTCGCCGGTGATGGCGCTCAACATGGTCGGCGAGCCCTGCACCGCGGCGCGCTGCAGGAAGTGGCGCACCGCGCGGATGCCGCCCAGCTCCTCGCCGCCGCCGGCGCGGCCGGGGCCGCC
>JAJTCO010000002.1 GCA_021323265.1 Pseudoduganella sp.
CGTCACCATCGACGTGCTGGCCAACGACAGCGACATCGACATGGGCGACGGCAAAACGCTTTCCAGCGTCAGCCAGGCAGCCTCCGGCGCCAGCGTGAGCATCGTGGACGGCAAGATCGTCTATGTCGCCAACGCCGATGCCCACGACCTGCTCAAGGAAGGCGATACGGCAAGCGACAGCTTCACCTACACCATGAAGGACAGCGCCGGCGCCACCAGCACGGCCACCGTGACGGTGACGGTGACCGGCGTGCGCGACGGCCAGGCCATCATTGGCTCGAACCGCTCGGACGGCAACCTGAACGGCACCGCCGCCGATGAATTGATCGACGCCGGCAACGGCGACGACACGCTCCAGGGCCTGGACGGCGCCGACACCCTGGCCGGCGGCAATGGCAACGACATCCTGTTCGGCGGCCAGGGAATCGACACCCTGTATGGCAACAACGGCCAGGACGTGCTCGATGGCGGCATGGGCGACGACCAGCTCTACGGCGGCGCTGGCAACGACAAGTTCATCATCGGCGCAAAAGCCGGCAAGGACACGATCTGGGACTTCAAGCCGCAGAACGACGTGATCCAGCTGAACCTGCAGTCGGCATCGAACTTCGAAGCGCTGCGGCAAAGGGCAAGCGAAGTGGACGGCAAGGTGATATTCGACCTGGGGGACGGCGCATCCCTGACCCTGGTCGGCGTATCGCTTTCGGCGCTCACCAGTGCGCATTTCCATTTCGCCTCTTGAAACCAAAGGTATCCACATGACCAATCATTCGATGCGCGCGCAGCATTGGAAGCGCGCGCTGCTGGCCTTGACGCTTTCGGGCCTGGGCGCCCCGGCGCTGGCGCAAACACAGGACACGACCATTGCTTTCGTCTACGACGCGATGGGCAACATCAAGGCCGTGACGCGGCCGCTGGGGCGGGTCAGCAGCTTCCAGTACGACCTGCATACCAGTTGGTGCTGGAGTCGGTCACGACCGCGGCGGGCAGCCTGAATACGCGCATGACCTACGACAAGCTCGGCCAGCTGGAGTCGGTGATCGACCCGCGCAACCTGGTCACCAGCTACACCACCAGCGGCCAGGGCGAGCGCGTCAGCCAGAACAGCCCGGACACGGCCGGCAGCAGCTACACCTACGACGAGGCGGGTAACCTTGCCAGCAGCACCGATGCACGCGGCAAGACCACCCGCTACAGCTACGACGCCCTGAACCGCTTGGTTCAGGTGAACTACGCCAGCGGCACCCCGACTGTGTATGAATACGACGGCGGCGCCGGCGGCAACCCGGCCGAGATCGGCAACCTGACCAAGATCAGCGACCAGTCCGGCCACACCAGCTACAGCCACGACCTGCAGCGGCGCCCGCTGACCAGGCGCCAGGTAGTGGCCCACGGCGCCAGCAGCTTCGAGGCGCGCGTGAGCTACCAGTACGGCACCAGCGGCAACGCCACCGGCAAGCTCGCCAGCATGACCTACCCGAGCGGCAACCGCATCAACTACAGCTACGACAGCGCGGGGCGGATCATCTCCCTGACCCTGAACCCGGCGGACGGCAGCGGCGGCACCAACACGCTGACCGAAGTGAGCCTGCTGTCCAACATCGGCTACACCGCCTTCGGCGCCGTGCAGTCCTGGACCTGGGGCATCGGCGCCCTGCCCGGCCTGGGCTATGCGCGCACCTATGACCTGGATGGCCGGGTCACCAGCTATCCAATCGACGACCAGGGCACCGTGCGCACGGTCAGCTACAACGCGGCCAACCTGATCACCGGCTACACCCACAGCGGCTCGCCGCTGGCGTCCGGCTTCGACCAGAGCTTTACCTACGACCTGATTGACCGCCTGACCGGCTTTACCCGCGCCGGCGTGACGACGCAGTACAGCTACGACGCCAACGGCAACCGCACCGCGCAGACCGGCGGCAGCTACGCGATCAGCACCAGCAGCAACCGCCTGGCCAGCGCCACCTTGCCGAACCCGCGCAGCTTCAGCTACGACAGCGCCGGCAACCGCACCGGCGACGGCACCTTTGCCTACAGCTACAGCGACCAGGGACGGCTGTCGCGCATCAGCGGCAACGGCATGACGCTGGACTTCCTGTACAACGGCAAGGGCGAGCGGGTGGCCAAGCTGGGCGGTCACCTGCCCGCCGTGTACTATGCCTACGACGAAGCCGGCAAGACGCTGGGCGAGTATGCGCCGGGCAGCAACAGCAGCGTGGAAATGGTGTACCTGGGCGACCAGCCGGTGGTGGCATTGATGCCCGATGCGCAGTACATGGTGTTTGCCGACCATATCAACACGCCGGTGAGCCTGGGCGTGGGCGATGCGATGAACACGCCGTGGGACTGGCGCTCGCGCGATCCGTTCGGTGCGGAAGAGCCGCTCATCATGGTGGGTGGGCCGGCTTACTTCAACCACCGCTTCCCGGGCCAGATGGCGGATGCGGAGACGGGGCTTTACTACAACTACTTCAGGGATTACGATCCGCAGACGGGGCGGTATATCCAGAGTGATCCGATTGGCCTTCTTGGCGGGATCAATACTTTCGCTTACGTGGAGAGCTCCCCTCTTAGCAAGAGCGATCCGACGGGGGAATTTGTATTCGTTGCGCCGGCAATTCCCTACGTCATTACTGGAGCTACGATAGCATGGCGTGCCTATCGTCTCTACAAAATAGCGAAAACTGCGCAGGCAATTGCATCGTCGATTGATGATGAACCAGACGAGTACTGCGCCCCAAAAAGCAAAATGAAGAATCAGCCCAAAGGTGATGGCAGCAATATGCCGGGCGACCCTCAGGCGCAAAACAGACAGGCTCGTGATGCCGCAAATAAGGCAGGCCTGTCGCAAGCTCAACGCGATCAGTTCCACCACGCCATAACTGGGCAGAACTTCAGTTATCAAGAGCTGGTAGAGATTGCAAAGAGCATTAAGAACGGGAGCTGGTGATGGTGGGTATCGAGTTAATGGATAAGATTGTTGGGGCCCTGCCCCTAACTATTGAAAGCGCCAACCAGTATTTTGGTAGCTTTGTCTGCTTCAACTTAATCGATGCGAATGGTCGAAAATTGACCTTTAGAATATACCTTTGTGATTGGAAGGATTCCTTTGATAATGAAATAATGGCTGCGTCCAGCATAGATGCAAGATTAAACAACCAGCATTTCGCAAGCCTAAGCGGACGGACGTTGACAGCAATTTCATTTCCTCAACCAGAAGCTGTGATACTTCTTTTGGATTCAGGCGAAAGGATAAATCTTGAAGCAAATTTTGAAGAGTATGAACGAAACGACGAGCTCTTCATGATACGTTTTGACGACGGCTATTCGATCGACTACTCTCCCCAATCAGGTTTTCGGAGCGACTTGCAATAAGCTGGCGCTAAGCTTAATCGCGAAAGGGGGAATTTGGGGTTGGACCGACGCACATTTGTCAAAAGCGGGGTGTCCCCGCACCCCATTTGGCATGTACACACATGACGCACGCTGCCGCGAGCCCTCAAAAGCTCCAGTATGCCATTGAATTTGCGTGGTAAATCGTGGCAGACACTTTGCTGTGCGTAAGCGGCCGCCGATATGTAAGCGTCAAGACAGCACCGTCTTGAGGACCGCGCAGCTGTGAGCGATGATGTTCCCAACACCGCTGGGAAGCGGAGTTAAATGCCGGCGAGTTTGTCGGTGCAGTTCCAGGGCAAGAAGTCGTCCACCTGATTCACCGGATGGTCGGCGATATGGGGCAGCACGTAGCGCAGCCAAGCCTCGGGGTCGACACCGTTAAGCTTGGCCGTTCCGATCAGCCCATACATGGCGGCAGCGCGTTCGCCGCCACTGTCTGCGCCAGCAAACAGGAAGTTGCGACGCCCCAGGGCTACGCCGCGCAGGGCGCGCTCGGCGGCGGAGTTGTCGATCTCGATGCGGCCGTCGTCGCAGTAGCGCGTCAGCGCCGGCCACAGTTTGAGCGAGTAGAGGATGGCGGCCGCCGTATCGGACTTGCGCGACAGCGTAGCGAGCGTGGCGTGTAGCCATCGTTCGAGGTCGTCGAGCAGTGGTCTGGCATGCTGCTGGCGAGCGGTGCACCGCTCGTCGGGCGGCTTGCCCCGTATGCTGTCTTCAATGGCATACAGCTCGCCGATCCGGCGTAGCGCTTCGGTCGTTAGGGCCGATGGCCGCGCTGCATGCAGGTCATAAAATTTGCGCCGGGCATGTGCCCAGCACGCAGCTTTGAGCACTTGGCCGCTTTCGTAGATGGCATTGAAGCCAGCATACGCATCGGCCTGCAAGATGCCACTGAAGTTGGCCAGGTGTGCCTGCGGATGTTCGCCTTTGCGGTCGGGCGTATAGGCAAACCATACAGCTGGCGGTGTGCTGTCGCCGCTGGCACGGTCGTCGCGCACATAGGTCCAAAGACGCGCCGTGCGCGTCTTGCCGTTGCCTGGCGCCAGTACCGGCAGCGGCGTGTCGTCGGCGTGCAGCTTGGTCGCCGCCAGCACATGCCGGCGCAAAGCATCAACCAGCGGGCGCAGCAGCGTTCCGGTGCCGCCGACCCAGTTGGCCAGCAAGGCGCGCTCCAGTTCCACGCCTTCGCGCGCGTACATAGTGCTTTGGCGGTGCAAAGGAATGTGGTCGGCGAATTTGGCCACCAGCACATGCGCCAGCAGGCCAGGGCCGGCCAGGCCGCGCTCAATTGGGCGGCTGGCTGCCGGGGCCTGCACGATGGCGTCGCAGCACGCGCATGCCAGCTTGGGGCGCACATGGCGAATCACACGGAAGCTAGCCGGCACATATTCCAGCTGCTCGGACACGCTTTCGCCCAGTTGCTTCAGGTTGCCGCCGCAGGCCGGGCATGCCCCCCGGTGTCAAAATAGTTGTCGCGCCGATAGATCTGAGAAAATGGGGGCGATAACAGGAGTGAGAAGTGGCACGGTACGGACAGGAATTTAGAGATAAGGCGGTAGCACGCTTGCTGCCACCCGAGAGCGCATCAATCAAAGAGGTTGCGTTGGCAATCGGCGTAAGTGAGTCGACTCTGGAGCGCTGGCGCAGTGAGGCGTTGGCGAACCCGGTGCAGCGCCGGGAATGGACGCCGGCAGCGCGGTTTGAAGCGGTGCTGGCGACGGCGACCATGGATGAAGCCAGCAAGGGTGCCTGGTGCCGAACCAATGGCGTGTATCCGCATGAGCTGGCGGTATGGCGCGAACAGGCAATCAATGCGCTGGCCCAGCCTGGCGAGAAGCGTGTGAGCGCCGCCGAAGCCAAGCAGGACAAGCGCCGCATCAAGGAATTGGAGCGCGAGGTTCGACGCAAGGACAAAGCACTGGCCGAAACCGCAGCCTTGCTGGTACTGACAAAAAAAGCCGAGGCGATCTTCAGCAAGTACAAGGCCGAGGACGAATGATCGGCCTCGAAGATCGCCAATCTCTGGCCGAAGAAATTAAACAAGCTTGCCAAGCTGGTGCGCGCTTGAACGAGGCATGCGCCGCCGTCGGTCTGAGCGCGCGCACGCTGCAGCGTTGGCAGGCGTGCGGCGGGTTGGCAAAGGGCGACCGCCGCCCGATGGCAGTGCGTCACCGCGACGCCAAGCATCCCCACCGCGCCAGCCACGGTCACGCTTGCAGTCACGGTGACGCCGGATGCCGAACCGGTGGCGGTGACGCAGGTGGAATACGACCTACCAGATCGTCGCGAAGGTCAGCACGACCGATGCCAGCAATCCACTGCTGCAATCGGCACCACTGGCGGTTACGGTCGGCAGTGCGCCCGGCGCCGCAACGGCGTACTTCATCCACACGGACCAGCTCAATACGCCACGCGCCATTACGAACGCGGGCGGTGCCATGGTATGGCAGTGGGATAGTGATCCATTCGGCAAGGACTCCGCAAATGAGCAACCAGCGGGGCAGCCAGCATTCACCTATAACCCGCGCTTCCCTGGGCAGCAGTTTGACCGGGAAAGCAATTTGCATTACAACTACTGCAATTTGCATTACAACTACTTCAGGGATTACGATCCGGCGCTGGGGCGGTATGTGCAAAGCGACCCGATAGGGCTTCGCGGTGGCGTTAATACGTTCGGGTATGTGCAAGGAAACCCAATCAGTTTCGTTGACCCATTAGGCCTCATTAAGATTCCGGGAATTCCAGGCGCGGAAGGTGAGACCTCGGTTCACGCAAATCCAGGCCCCGATGCGACTGATTTCCGACCAGAACATGGACCGGACCACGTGCATCTGGGCGCAAACGATGGCCCACGAGTTCGAACCAGTGATTTCCACCCTTTCTCAAAGGATGACGCTCTGAAGATGTCAAGGAAGCAGAAGAAGTTTTGTGAAGGGTTAGCAGAAGCATCAAAGGACAAGATTCGCAAGGCGCAAGAGGCGATTTTTAAGCACGGAAAGATCATTTTGCAAATCCAGGCCGGCGGGACGATTTCCATTGCTGCGGCTTGCCGAGCGGATCCGCTTTGGTGTGCAGATCGAATTGAGGAGGGTACTCTGCCATGAACAAGAGCGATTTCTTAAGTCTGATGAAGTTCCCAAAGGAATGGTCTTCGCTGAATATGTATCCTGACGAACTATTTCAGTGGCAATTGTCTGGTTACCAGCCGGGGCATGAGAGCGGTGCCGAGCATGATCGTAACGGGGCGTTTCATTGGTGGCTGCGAAGAGAACCGTCAAAGATCGAGCTTGAAAATTTGCTTCGCCTGGCAGCCTTGGATCCAGATACTTTGCTAGGTGATGACTTACGAAAGTATTTTCGAAAGGCATCTGCTTACGATGAGCAGCTGGAGGCGCTAGATCGAGAGCTATTCATATCCCGGTAAATCGCCCTGTCTCGGCAGCATCTGACGCGTTTGTGTTACCGGGCATTTTGCCACTGCGGCCCCGACGAAGGATCAGATCGCAATGGCGCGCGCGCATGCTCGATCAGCTGGACGTGGGGACTGGCAGAGACTATATAGAATGTGGAAGCGCTGATGAAAGTACTTTTCTTAACTGTTTTAATGTGGATTTCAATAATCGGCCTGATTTTGTCGGTGTTAGCGCACGGTTTAACTTCGACGGATCCAGCGATGAAGACGTGGGCTGCCGCCGGGAATGTAATCTTCGGGCTTGGCCTGCTCACTTCCAGGCACTTTCTTCGAGATAAGAAGGACGAGCAGACGACGGGTGAGTCTGGTATTGAACATGACTTCGATTGAAATAGCCTTGGCGAAACCCAGCTTGGGGTGCAGTGCGGATCGAAAATCGCTGTTCCAGGCGGTCTACAGTGGCGCGCGTCACAAAGATCACCGATCCACTCGCACGTATTACGGGATACGAGTACGACGCGCACGGCCGCAAGACGAAGATCACCGACGCCAAGAACGGCATCACGCAGTTCGCTTACGACGGCCTCGACCAGCTCACAAAAGTAACCGATGCCCGCACCCTGGCCACCACGTACACCATAGACGCAAGCACCACCTCGCCACCGACGCGCACGGCACGCCGCTCGCAATCATCCTGACTGGCGCCAACCGCAATGACGTCACTCAGCTTCTACCTCTGATCGAAGCTCTTCCCGCCATACGTGGTCAGCGTGGCCGTCCTCTGCAGCGGCCCGACCGCGTGTACGCCGATCGCGGCTACGACCACGACAAGTATCGGCGCCAACTGCATGCCATTCACATCCCGACTGCGATCGCGCGGCGCGGCAAACCGCTGGGTGGTGGAACGCACACACGCCTGGCTGCACGCCTTTCGTCGCCTGCGCGTGCGCTTCGACCGCCGCGCTGACACTCACGAAGCATTCATGAAGCTCGCTTGTTGCCTTATCTGCTGGCGTACGCTTCGACGGGCCGAAACTTCATTTTGAAACTGCTTCTAAGCCCCCTTCTCTGCAGCAGCCCAGCTTAGCGCCAGTTCGCGCTGGGCCGTGGCTGCTTCGGCAGCCTTGCCCTGGGCCGCCAACGCTTTCTGCAAGCCGTCCAGGGCCCAGCCGTTCTTCGGGCGCTCGGCGAGGTCGGTGCGGAAGGTTTTCTCGGCATCCGCATAGCGCTTGGCGCGCAATTGCATTTCACCGAGGCGCAGCCGAGGACCGCTGGCCAGCGAAGGCGGCTCCGTCCGTTCGGCATCGAGTGCGGACTTGATGGATTGCTCCTGCAGCGCGATGGCCGCGTCGATTCGGCCTTCCTGAAAAGCGATTTCCGCCGCCAGTTGTTCTCCTGCGCTGCCGCCCAGGCTGCGCGTCATCTTCGCGGCAAATCCAGTTGATGTCTTGTCTGCGGTCAGTTTAGCGACCAGTGGCTGAATGCGTTCGTGGGCCGCCTTCGCCTCGGCCAGCTTGCCCAGCCGGGCATAGGCGATGCCGCGTGCCATTTCACTGAATGCCTGCTCGATGCCGTCCTTCGATTTCGGCTCCGCTTCAGCCAGCACGGCATCCCATTTCCGCAGGTGCAGGAGGGTCAGGATGGGCAGGCTGCGCACGTACTCGTGGTACGTGTGGGCGCCTTGCGAACGTTCGGCCTGGATGCGCGAGGTTTTCAGCGCCAGTTCGGACCGGCCTTCCATCAGGGCGGAATACCACTGGAAATGCAGGTTGTGGCCGCGCCAGTCCTTGGTATTGCTGAATCCCTGCTTTTTCAATTCTTCGATCATGGCGACATCCGCCGCAACGGCGGCTTCGTTCGTGCGCGTGGCATCGGCAAAGCGGCCCAGGTGGGCGTAGGTGTGCGACGGCATGTGCAGCAGGTGCGGCGACTTGGGCGCCAGTTTCGCCAGCCTGTCTGCGGCCGCTTCTGCGCGCCTGGCCGAGTGGACCGAGTCGGCGGCATGAACCATGTAGTGGTTCAATCCGGTGTGGTCGGGATGGACCGCCAAGGCCTTTTCAAGCTGCGTGGCCAGCTCCCCGATGCGCCCGGCGGGCTTGCCGGTTTGCGGGTCCCACCAGGCACCACGCGCGCCGCGCGTGATGATCATTTCCGCTTCAGCGTAAAGCGACAGCAGGTCGGGATCGTTGGGATGGTTCGCCGCCAGGTCGCGCAGGTAGTCGGCATACGCCGCGTCGAGCTGATTGACTGGCTCGGATTCGTCTGACTTCGTGGTGCATACCTCGCCAGGTGGCGGCGCAATGGATTGCGCGGAATTGTGCCCGTAGCGTAGTGCCAGCGATTTGATCAGCGCTTGCTCGCGTGGTGAACTTTCCTTGCTGTGGCGGACAGCATAGTCGACATAACGCTTGGCTTCCATCTCATTGGAGCGCGAAGTATTGTTGATATTCGGGCCCAATTGCCACGCGACGCCCCAGGCGCACATGGCGCAGCCTGGGTCCTTTGCCAGCGCAGCTTTGAACGAGCGGATCGCTTCGGCTTCATTGAAGCCATACGCTTGCGCCATGCCTTGAGCAAACAGTTGGCGTGCCGATTCGTTGACGCTGGAAGCTCTCAGTGTGGCCTTGCCAAATCCGTCCAGGAGTGGCGCCTTTGCCGTGGTATCGACGGTCAGTGGCATGACGGAGCAAGCGGCGATGGCGCCCATGCCAATGACCAGTGGAAGTTTGCGCATAAAGAGTCAGCCTTTCAGTTCGTGGTGGCGGATTGTGCAACCCGTTCGGCGACCGCTTCGCCCGTCACCTGTTTCAGCAGCATGCTTTTCACCGTGCCATCGGCTGCGCGCTGGAATTCCATGCTGGTCAGCGTTCCGTCAACGAAGAACTTGTCCGGGGCATAGGCCTTCAAGATGATCGCCGGCCGGCCGCTGCGTTCGTAGCTTAGCTGGGAACCGCTGCGGCGCACCGTGCGCGTGCTGTTGTCGGCAAGCTTGTAGGTCCCGGCGAATGCATCCAATACTTCCGGTGCCAGTGTGATCGCCTTGAACTCGGGGAATGGCTGACCGATCGCCTCCGCTGCCGCCTTATAGGCGATGCGCTCGCTGTTCAGTACATTGCGTTCGCCATTGGCCAGCACGGCAACAAATACCTTATGCTCGGGCAGGCGCACCAGTTGGGCATTGAAGCCGTCGATGTCGCCGCCGTGGGCGATGGTCTGGTTGCCGTTCAGCGTGCCGATGATCCATCCCAGGCCATAGGTGCACGGCGCCTGCGCGGGCAGGGTGCAGGGAGTGAACGCCTGTTTCCAGCTTTGTTCCGTCAGCAGTTGGCCGGCACCGATGGCGGCATCCCAGCGCGCCAGGTCGTCGACGGTCGATACCAGGGCACCGGCTGCGTACGGCAAGGCCATGCTGATGTGGTTTGCCGGCTTGTAACCGAAGAACCCGTCCTGGTAACCGGCGATGCGGCGCTTGGCGCTGCGCTCCTTGCCCTCGTAGGCGGAATCCTGCATGCCGAGCGGCTCGAAGATTTGCTTGGCGATGAAATCGGCATAGCTCATGCCGGACGCTTTTTCGATGATCGCGCCCAGCAGGAAGTAGCCCGAGTTGCTGTAGCCGAAACGCGATCCGGGCGTGAAGTCCAGCGGTTCGTCCTTGAAGAAGTCGATCATCTGCGCCACGCTCATGTCCTGGCCGGCCTTGGACCAGAATGCGCGCATGGCGGTGTAGTTGTGGATCCCGGACTTGTGCTGCAGCAGATGTTCGATGGTGATGCGGTGGCCCCGCGTCGGGTAGTTGGGCAGGAAGCGCGTGATGTCGTCCTGCAGCGAAAGCTTGCCTTGCTCGGCCAGCATCAGGATGGCGACGGCAGTGAACTGCTTGGTGACGGAGCCCAGGCGCAGCTGCATGTCGGGCTGCATGGGCGCGTTGGTTTTCAGGTCGGCCTTGCCGTAGGCTTTGCGGAAGACGACGTCACCGTTCTTGGTGACGATCACCGAGGCGCCTGGCGCTTCTTCCTTGAACAGTGGTGCGAGCACGGCGTCGATGCGTTCCGTGAGCGGTGCTTCGGCCATGGCGAGGGCGGGACAGGCCAAGGCCAGCGACACGGCGAAGTGGAGAGGGAAATTCACGGACAGGCTCCATGTTATTTTTGAATTGCCTGAATTGTAACTGTCTGGCAGATCTCCGTGTACTCAATGCTGGCTTCCGTTAAAATCCTGCGGTGTCCAACTGCACTTCACCGCCTTCATATGTTCAAGCCATTCCTGCGCCAGATTGCTGGCCTCTTCGTTATTGCCGCAGCGGTTGCCCTGCCGGCGCATGCGGACAGCTTTACCTCGTCCGCTTCGAGCGCCGGTTCGGCCTCGTCGGGCAGCGTGTCCGATTCGATCAGCGGCTCGAGCAAGAGCTCCAGCGGCGACGATAAGAAGGTCGCTGCCGGCCAGTACCGCGTCATGGACGTGGCCGAAGTCCCTGGCAAGCCGGGTGCGCTGCGCCTGACCCTGAGCGGTGAAGGCAATCAGTTCTTCCTCGACGTGCCGAAAGCGGCCTTGGCCGAGCGCAGCCTGGCGAACGGCGCGCTGGTGCAGGTCAGCGAGCGCCCATACGGTTATGAATTCGCCTATGCCGATACGCGCCAGGCCTTCTTCCTGGCACTGCACGACGCATGGCAGCGCGAACTGGGCTCGCACGCCATCTGATCGCCGCCTGCCTGGCGCTCGGTGCTGCCGGCGCGGCGCAGGCAGGTGGAATGATGTTCTGCGACCGTCCCGTGAAAGTCACGGCGACGCAGCAAGACCACGCGCTGCGCTTCAGCGCGGTGGTGAAGGAGGAGCTCGAGCGTTCCGGCGCCACGGCTGCCGTGGTGTCGCGCGCCGGGCTGGACCTGGCACGGTTCGGCTTGCGTTATTCGCATTCCGGCATTGCACTCAAATCCAATCCGAACAGTCCCTGGTCGGTGCGCCAGCTGTACTACGCGTGCGACGAGGCGCGTCCGCGCATCTTCGACCAGGGCATGGCGGGCTTCGTGCTCGGCGCGGAAGAGCCGGAGCAGGGCCACTTGTCGCTGGTGCTGCTGCCGCAAGCGCAGGGCGCGGCGCTGCAGGCTACCGCGCTCGATGCGCAAGCGCCACTGGCGCTGCTGGCCGGCGAATACAGCGCCAATGCTTACGCGTACAGTACGCGCTACCAGAACTGCAACCAGTGGCTGGTGGAACTGCTGGCCAGCGCTTGGGGCGCGGCCGCGAAACGCGACGATGCGCAAGCGTGGCTGCGCGAACGCGGTTACGAGGCGGAGCCGGTCAATGTCGGCCGTGCGCTGATCCTCGCCGCGCACTTTGTGCCGCTGGTGCACGTTTCCGATCATCCCGATGACGATTTGCGCGCACTCACCATGCGCGTCAGCATGCCTTCGTCCATCGAACAATTCCTGCGCCGCGAAGCACCGCTGGCGCAGCGTATCGAGTTTTGCTATAACGCGCGCCACATCGTGATTCGTCGCGGATGGGAGACAATGGGCCCGGGCTGCGAGCCAAAAACGGGCGATGACGTCCTTTCGTTCTAACTTTTTAACCGAAAGTTATGTCGTACGATGACTTTCGAATTAGAATAATGAACATTACTAAAAGGTAATAACGAGGACCTCATGGATACACCCGTTGCTGCGCTATACCTGATCTCCGTGGGAGCGCTGGCGATGTGTGCATTCCAGGCGGCCTTGCTGGCGCGCAGCAGTTCCTACACGCGCGCCTGCTGGACCTTCGCCGTGATTTGCATGACGTTTGCGTTGTTCCAGTTCGCTAACGCAAGGCAGCAATTGGCGCCGGATCTTGTCGCCGCCATCTCGGCCCACAAATGGGTCAATTTCTTTTCGCTGATGCTGGTACCGCAGATCTGGTACCTGATCGCGTCGCTCGATGGCCGTGCCATGCCGTTCCGCGTCACCTATGGTGTCGCCGCCGTGTCGGCATGGCTGGTGGCGGAGAATTTTGGCGCGCCGTTCGGCTACCGTTTCGCGCAACTGGCGGTGGACGCGCCCAGCGAACTGCCCTGGGGCGAGCGTGCCTTCGTGCTGGCGGGGGAAACCACGCGCGCCTATACCGTGAACCGGCTGCTGTCGTTTGGCGCGGTGCTGTACGCCGCGATCTTCTGCGTTCGCGCGCGGCGCCAGCGGGCGCGCTTCTCCAACGGACTGGTATGGCTGTCGGTGGTGCTGATCGTCGTGACCACCAGCCTGGCGCCCTATAGCGACGAGGGCACGCTGAAACTGCCTTACTTGAGTGGTTTCGGCTTCCTGTTCCTCGCCGCTTCCTACCTGCTGCTTGTGCGGCGTGAGGCGACCCAGCGCATGACGGAAAAGATCCGCATCAGCGCGGCATTGGAGAGGGAAGTGGCGAGCCACAAGCTGGCCAGCCTGCGCTTCGAATATGCGCTGTCCAACGATGCGTTGACCGGCCTGCCGAATCGCGCCGGCGCGCTGGACAAGCTGCGCGCCATGTTCCTCGCCAGCGAGTCGAGCCTGACGCGGATGGCCGTGTTGCTGCTTGATCTGGACCGGCTGGCGATCATCAACGGCACGCGCGGCTACGAGGCGGGCAACCAGTTGCTGGTGGAAGTGGCGCATCGCTTGCGCTCTACCTCCGGCGTCAGCGGGCTGGTGGCCCGGCTGGGCAGCGCGCGCTTCGTGGTCGGCATTGCGGGCCACAAGACGTGGGCGGCCCTGGAGCGCGAAGTGGAAGCCGTACTGGCCGCGGTCAAGCCGCCGTTTACGGTTTCCGGCACCGTGCTGAACATGACGTTCAGCGCCGGCGTGGCGATCTATCCCGACCATGCATCGTCGGCGGAAGACCTGTTGGCGTCGGCGGCTCTGGCCCTGCACCAGGCGCGTGACGCGGGGCCGGGCAATTTGCGCGTCTTCCATCCTTCGCTGCAGCAATCGCTGAGCGAGCGTATCGGCCTGGAGAACGCGCTGAAGGAAGCGCTTGAACAGGGGCAGTTCTACCTGCATTACCAGCCGCAGGTGCGCGCGTCCGATGAACGCGTGGTATGCATGGAAGCGCTGATCCGCTGGCAGCATCCGACGCTTGGCCTGGTCATGCCGGACAAGTTCATTCCCTTGGCCGAAGCGACTGGCGCCATCGCCGCCATCGGCTCGTGGGTAATCGACGCGGCTTGCCAGCAATTGGCGAACTGGCGTGAAATCGGTTTCACCGATGTGCGGGTCGCGGTCAATTTGTCGGCGCAGCAGTTGCTGCTGTCCGACCTGGGCGACACCGTGCAGCTGGCGTTGCAGCGCGCCGGCTTGAGCGGCGAAGACCTGGAACTGGAGATCACCGAGTCGGTGCTGATGCAGGACCCGCAGCGCTCCATCGAAAGGCTGAATGCCTTGCGCGGCCTGGGCGTGCGGCTGTCGATCGACGACTTCGGCACTGGCTATTCTTCGCTCGGTTACCTGAAGCTGCTGCCGGTGCACGCCTTCAAACTCGACCGCAGCTTTGTGCGCGATATCGGCAAGAGCGAAAAGGACCTGGAGATCTGCGCCACGGCGGTGGGCCTGGCGCGCACCCTTGGCCTGGAGATCGTGGCTGAAGGCGTGGAGGATGCGGTGCAGGCGGCGCAACTGCGCAAGCTGGGGTGCCATCTCCTGCAGGGCTATTACTTCGCGCGTCCGCTGGCCGCGCATGCCGCTACCGCGCTGCTGATGGAAGATCGGGAAAGCCTGCGGTATTCTTCCACACGTGAGAGCGGCTGACCTTTCAGCGTCGCTCGCCGTCAACACAGGGAGGTTTAACGTGGGATTATTCAGCGGCATCCTGGGCAATGCGTCCAAGGTCGACATCAACGACATCAGCGAGGAGTTCGGACGCGTGCTGGCGCCGAACGAGCGAATCGAACATGCCTACCAGCTGATCCGCGACTATTTCGTGTTCACGGACAAGCGCCTGGTGGTGGTGAACAAGCAGGGCATCACCGGCAGCAAGATGGAGTTTCATTCGATTCCGTACAAGAGCGTGACGCACTTCAGCATCGAGACCGGCGGCACGCTGGATCTGGACGCGGACCTGAAGATCTGGATCTCCAGCACGGCGGAGCCGTTCACGCAGAAGTTCAACAAGCGCCTCAGCATCTACGAGGTGCAGGCGGTGCTGGCCAGCTACGTGCTGAAATGAACGCACCCACGCTTCGGCCACGGACGAATCGTTGCGGCTGAAGCGCCGCTAGCATTGGGGCTTTTTACGGGAGCCTCCAATGCCAGCATATGAAGTGATCGACATTCCCAGCCACCAGCCAGCGCTGGTGGGGCGCGTGCGCCGCACCGAACCGGCTCGCGGCAATGGCGCACTTCCGGTACTTTTCGTGCACGGGTCCTCCTTTCCCTCGGCGCTTTCCTTCGATTTCCGCATGGACGGGCAGTCGTGGATGGACTGGATGGCAGCGCGCGGCTACGACGTGTACGCGCTCGACTTCCCCGGCTACGGCCTGTCGGACCGCTATCCGGTCACCACTGCAACAGCCGCCCCGCCGGGGCGCGCGCGCATGGTGGCACAGGACGTAGGGCACGCTGTCGATGCGATCCTGCGCAGAACGGGTCAGAAGCAGGTAATGCTGGTGGCGCATTCATGGGGCGGTAGCGTGGCGGCGCGTTACGCGCAGGAGCATGGCGCCAAGATCGCAAAGCTTGTGCTGTTCGCTGCGATCACACCGCGCACGCCCTCCACGCCGCCAGCTCCCGCCGCGCACGGCGACAGTGCCGCGCTGGAGGAAATGGCGCCAGCCCAGCGCATTGCCGCCATGGACAGCCTGCGTCCGCCGCAGGAGCCGCGCCGGCTGCACGCAGACGTCTACGCCCGCTGGGGCGCGCATTGGCTGGCATCGGACGGCCGCAAAGAAGGCAAGGTGCGATTCCCGGCCGGCCCCAGTGCGGACCTGGCCGACCTGCAGCAGGGCCGCGGCTATTACGACCCGACGCGGCTCACGATGCCGGTGCTGCTGGTGCGCGGCGAGTGGGACGCATGGCCGAGCGACGCCGACTACCGCGCGCTGCAGCGGCAAATCCCGGGCGCACGCTATACCGTCATCCCGCGCGGCACCCACGTCATGCACCTGGAAGCGGCGCGCACGCAACTCTACGAGGCAGTACACGCGTTCCTACAGTAGAGCCCGTGTCCACCAAAGGGTCTGACCCCAAGGTGGACACGGGCGCGTCAGTTGATGCCGTGGCGGGCGCGGATGGCGGGGAGGGCGCCGTCTTGCTCAAGCTGGGTGATGGCCTGGTTAATGCGGCTGAGCTGCGCCTGCGTGGTGCTCGCGGCGTTCAGCATCAGGTGCACCGGGGCGCGGAAGGGGACGTAGGGCAGGGCGACGATCTTGACGTTGAGCACGCGCGCGGCGTGGCGCAGGGCGAGCGTGTCGCCCATGATGACGTCGCCGCGCCCGGCTTCGAGCATCTTGATCCCTTGCTCGAAGGTGCCGAAGGTGCTGCGCCGTCCTTCGGCATTCAGCAGCGGCACGGCGCGTTCGTAGTCGTCGCCGTAGTAGCCCAGGCGCGGTGCGAGCAGGCTGGCTTTCAAGGCGGTAATGGCGTGGAAGCTGGCGATGCTGCGGTATTTGTCCAGCTTTTCAGGCAGGGTGAACAGGCTGACCGTTTCCTGCCGGTACGGCAGGCTGAAGCGGGCAAAGCCGCGCCGGGATGCCGTGGCGGAGGCGGCCATCTGCAAGTCGAGCTTGCCCTGAAGGAACAACACGTTGCGGCGCGCGGGGGGCATTTCCTTTTCGATCCGCAGGGTACAGCCTGCCTGGTCGACGATGGCGCGCAACAGTTCGAAGTCGACGCCGCTCAACCCGTCCTTGGTATTGTAGAAGTAGGGGGGCCATTCTTCGGGCGCAATGCGGAGTTGGCAGGCTGACGCAAGGCCGGCGCAATGTAAAACCAGGGCAGCGAGCAACAGCCTCATGACCTGCATCCGAAAGTATCCACTAGGACAGTGTTTCAGATGACAGGGTCGCTGTAAAGAGAAAAGCGACTAAATATGGTGCCGGTATATTTCCCGACCGCCGGCCCCGGTAGTGACGCCGCGAGGCGTCAGGTGTCCGCATTCTGGTCCTGGAATGTGACGGCCGTTTGACGGTTCCGTGACGGCTTGGTGTAATACGGGCCATGGATGAAACTCATGCACTATTGCAACAAGCGGTCGCGCTGCACCAGCAGGGTGAATTGGGGCGGGCGCAAGCCTTGTACGATGACGTGCTGCGCGCGGCGCCGGGCAATTTCGATGCGCTTCATCTGAGCGGCGTGCTGGCGCGCCAGCAGGGCGATCCTGCCCGTGCGCTGGACTTGATCGACGGTGCGCTGGCGCTCGATGCCGGGCGCGCCATCGCGCATTGCAACCGCGGCGTCGTCCTGCAGGACCTGGGGCGTTACGGGGATGCGCTGGCCAGCTTTGAGCGGGCGCTGGCGCTGCAGCCTGACTATGCGGTTGCGCTGAGCAATCGCGGCAATGCGCTGCGCCACCTTGGCCATACCGAGCGCGCGGTGGCCAGCTACGATGCGGCGCTGCATCTGTCGCCCGATTATGCGGAGGCAATGTGCAACCGTGCGTTGGCGCTGCAGTCGATGGCGCGGCATGAGGCGGCCCTGGACGGCTTCGGCGCGGCGCTGGCTGTTAAACGCGCCTATCCGGAGGCCTTGCATGGCGCCGCGGTGTCGCTGCTGGCGCTGGGCAAACCGGCCGACGCGCTGGAGGGGTTTGAACGCGCGCTGCAGCTGCAGCCCGAGTATGCGGAGGCGTGGTGCGCGCGCGGTGCCTTGCTCCTGCGCGCGCAGGAGCATGAGGAGGCGTTGGCCAGCTTCCAGGATGCGCTGCAGGTGCGGCCCGGGTATGCGCGTGCGCAGCTGGGCATGGCGAACACGCTGCGCGCCATGGGGCGGCGCGAGGAGGCGGTGGCTGCGTACCAGCAGGCGCTGGCCTTTGGCGCCGATGCCGATACCGTCGGCTACATGCTGGCCATCATGGGCGCGGAGCAGGCGCCAGGCGCTTCGCCCGCGGCGTACGTGAAGGCGCTGTTCGACCAGTATGCCGGGAGCTTTGACCACCATCTGGTGGACGTGCTGCGCTATCGCACGCCGACCCTGCTGGTGGAGGCGCTGCGCCGCCATCTTCCGCCGGGTGAGCTGGACGTGCTCGACATCGGTTGCGGCACCGGTTTGTGCGGACCGCTGCTGCGCCCCCTGGCGACCTTGCTGGAGGGCGTGGACCTGTCGCCGCACATGCTGGAACGCGCGCGCGATACCGGTCTGTATGACGGGGTGTATTGCGGCGACATGGTGGGCTATCTGCGCGTGCGCCCGGCCAGCGCGGACGTGATCGTCGCCGCTGACGTCTTCGTCTACGTGGGCGACCTGCGGCCGGTGTTTGCTGTGGCGCGGCTGGCGCTGCGCGGCGGCGGCAGGCTTGCCTTTTCCGTGGAGGAGCACGACGGTGCAGACGCGTTCATGTTGCGCGCGTCGGGGCGCTATGCGCATTCGCGCGCGGGCATCGAGGCGCTGGCGCGCAGCCATGGCTTTGCCGTGCTGGAGATCACCCCGAGCACGCTGCGCCAGGAAAGCGGCGGCGACATGCGCGGGCTGCTGGTGATATTGGGTACCCATGCAGAGTAGCGCTCTCGAAGTCGCCGCCAATGCGGTGATGGCCGCGTCCATTTTCCTTGCGGGACGCAACAACATTCATTCGTGGTGGCTGGGGATTGTCGGCTGCTCGCTGCTTTCGGTGCTGTTCTACGGTACGCAGTTGTATGCGGACGTGGCGCTGCAGCTGTTCTTCATCGTCACCTGCATCATCGGCTGGCGCCAGTGGCTGCGCGGCGACCATGGGCATGCCCTGCACATCCGCACCACGCGTCCGGCCACGCTGCTCAAGATGGCGCTGGCCGCCGTCGTTGCGACGGCGGCGTATGGGCTGATGCTGAAGCATTTCACCGACGCCTTCGCGCCGTTCGTCGATTCGGCGGTGCTGATGTTCTCCGTCATGGCGCAAGTGCTGCTGATGGGGCGCCGCATCGAGAACTGGCCGGTGTGGCTGCTGGTGAACACCATCTCGGTGCCGCTGTATGCCAGCCGGGGCCTGTACCTGACGGCGGCGTTGTACGTGGCCTACTGGATCAATGCCTTGGTCGCGTGGCGGCATTGGCGCCGCCAGCGCGCAGCGGGCGTCTAGAACCGGCGTTCGTAGCCGACACGGATCCAGGCGGGATTGCCGACGCTGTCCGCGTTCTCCTTGCGGCCGCTGTCGTCGGTGTACACGGTCCTGGACAGGGATGGCTGGCGCAGCAGGCTGCCACCGCTGAAGCGCCATTGGCTGGCCGGTGAGCTGCGGTAGGTGACGTAACCTTCCAGGGTGCGCTGCACGCTGTTGTGCACCGATTGCCATCGCGTGATGCGCACCCAACCCGTGGCGGTGTAGCTCAAGTTAGCGCCCGCCCCCCAGGGGCCGGCGCGGTATTCGCCGCCGGCATTGGCGGTCCAGCGCGGTTGCCGCGCCAACCGATTGTCGGGGCCGGGCACGCTGTCGACGCGCGACCAGTGCCGCCCGCCGCTGAACGAGAAGCGCAGCGGCGTGCCGGAAATGGGGCCCTTCCATTCCAGTTCCACGCTGCTGGTGCGGGCGCGCCCGAAATTGGCGGGAGCCGATATCCAGCGCCCATCCTGCCGGATGATGGCGTTGAAAATGACGTCGCTGATGCGGCGCGTACCGGCGGACAGCGAGAACAGAGCGCCGTCGGTGCCGTAGGCTTCATACGCGATGTCGAGGCCGCGCGCCAGCTCGGGCTTGAGGGCTGGGTTGCCGCTGCTGTCCGGACTCAGCTCGGTGTTCACCAGGCTGAGGAAGCGGCGCGGCAGCAGCTGGTTGGTGGTGGGCGCCTTGTAGGTGCGTGCGAAGGCGAGACGCACCTGGCGGCGTTGCTCTCCCGGCAGTTTCCAGAGCGATTGCAGGATAGGGCTGGTCACGCCGGCGCGCGTGGTTGCCGTGGCGAGGCCGCTGCCGCTGCTGCGGGTTGCGCTGGTTTCGCGCCGCAGGCCGGCGTACAGCGACCAGCCCTGGCCCAGGTCCCATTCGTCCTGCACATAGGCCGCCACGTTGCGCAGGCGCGCCTGGGAATTGCGGTCGAAGTCGGTGGCGGCGGCTGCGGTTTCGTCCTGCACTTCGTGCTCCTGCTGGCGGCTGGCCGAGACATCCCAGCCCAGGCTGAACGCGTGGCCGCGCGCGGGCGGCAGCGTGAGCTTGCCGGTCCAGCCGCCGCGACGGTTGTCCACGGCGACGCCGTAGTGGCGCTCCAGCGTGCGCTGGCCGGCTTGCGCGTCGTAGCTCGAGTTGCGGTCGCGCTGGTCTTCGCCGCCGCTCAGGCTGAGCGTCGATTCCAGGCGGCCGCCTTCGCCCCATGTGCGCGACCAGCTCGCTTCCGTGCGCAGGTTGGCGTTGCTGTCCTTGCGCCAGTAATCGGAATGCGCGAAGGGCAGCCAGCTGCCGCCGTCCAGATGCACGTCGCGCGAGCGGTCGGCGTGGAAGCGCACGGCGCTGGCAAACACTTGCAGTCCAACGGTTTCGCCGGGCGACAGTTTCCAGTTGACGCGGCTGTTGACGTTGAAGAACAGGAAGCGGTTGCGGCTGTCGTCGTCTTCCCGGCGCTGGCTGACGACCGTTCCGTCCGGCGCGGTGTCCAGCGCATCGGTGTGTTCCGGGCGGTGGTTGTTGCCCTGGACGACGCTGGCGTTGAACGTGTAGCTGCCGTCTTCGTTCTTGTCCGCCAGGCCCAGGGCGGCGGTGCGCGAGGGCAGGCGTCCCGGGAAGACGACGGCGGCGCGCCAGTCGCGTGTGGGCTTGCTGGCCGTTTTGCGCAGCACGATGTTGATGGTGCCGGCCACCGCCTGCGTGCTGTATTCCGCCGTGGCGGAGCGCATCACTTCGATCTTGTCGATCATGTCCGGCGTCAGGTTCTCCAGCGAAAAGCCGGGTGGCGGGCGGTCGCCGTTGAGCAGCACCTGCGTGTAGCCGGCGCCCAGGCCGCGCATGCGCGGTCCGCCTTCGCCGACGGAAACGCCGGGCAGGCGTTTCAGCACGTCGAGCGCGTTGGCGTCGCCGAACCTGAGGATCTCCTCGCGGGAAATGGTGGTGCGGGAGGCGGTGTCGCGCTGGCGCTGCAGGTCCGTGCTGGCCTTGACCTGTACGACGGGCGGTGCTTCCTGGGCGTAGGCGCGTGCGAATACCATCGCCGCGCAGGCGATCAAGCGGAGTTTCATGGCGTGGGGCTTACTTCAGGACGAAGATGGCATTCACGGTCTGTGAATAGGGGATGGAGTCGGGAATGGCGTACTTGCCGCTCGGGCCCGGGATGCCGCGGCTCTCCTTGCCTGGCCGCTGTTCCAGGAAGGGCGCGCCGATCTGGGTCAGCGGACCGCGCGCGATGGCGACCACGGGGCCGAGCTTGCGGCCGAAGGCCTTGGCCAGTGTCGCGCCCTTGCTGCGCGCGTCATCGGCGGCGGCGGCCATCAGCTGGGTGTTGATGTCGTCGCCGTCGGTGCGGTCGAACGTGGAGTTGACGTTGGTGACATGGTCCATCGCGACCAGCCGGGCCATCAGTTCCGGCCACTGTGCCAGGTCGCGCACGCGTGCGGTAAAGATGCGGCCGATCGAGTAGTGGGGCTGCTCCTGGCCGCTGACCGGTACCGACTTCTTGTCCAGGTCATGCGATTCGATATCCTCCGGCTGCACGCCATGCTCGGCCAGCAGCTGCAGGACACTCGCGCTCAGCTCCTGCAACTGGGTGGCGGCCGTGTCCGCGCTGGGGTGCTGGGTGCCGGCTTCGAACTTGACTTCGCTGATGTCGGGGCGCATCCACAATTGCGCCTTGCCGCTGCTGCTGACGAACGGGTGGGTGGGCAGGCCGTTGGGGGCTGCTTGCGCGCTGCACAGGGCCGCGGCGGTGCACAGGGCGAAGCCTGCCAGGATAATGCTTGGTTTCATTGATTACTCCAGAGTCCAGACGTATTTCATTTGCTGCCAGGTGGAGACGGCTTTGCCGCGCACCGTGGCCGGTTTGAAGCTGCATTTCTCGATGCCACGGCGCGCCGCCGTGTCCAGACCTGGGTGACCGCTGGATTGGACCACCCGGGAGCCGGTCACCGCGCCGCTTTCGCTGACACGGAAACTCAGCGTGACGGTGCCGGTGTGCTCGGCTTTCAGGTCCTGCTTGGGCCACTCCGGCTTGGAGCAGGTGGAGAAGTCGACGATGGCGGGTGTGCGGGCGACTGGCACCTTGGCGTCCACGCGGGCATTGGCGTAACCGGCCAGGCAGGCGGCAGCCAGGCCGAGGCAGGCCAGCACGGCCTTGACGTGGCCGCGTTGCTGCTGCGGCAGCACCAGGTGGCGGATGCGCTGCGTCAGGTCGCCGCCATCGGCCGCCAGCGCCAGGCGCTGCGTGGCGAACTGCATCTTCTCCAGTTCGGACAGCGCCAGTGCCAGCTTGCGTGGCTCGCCCGTCAGGCCGGCGGCGATGCTGTCGGCCACCAGTTCGCGTTCCTGGCGGATGCGGCGCGACAGCCACCACACGGCAGGGTGGTAGAACAGCAGGGTCTCGACCACGTTTTGCAGCAGGTTGAGCAGGAAGTCGTGGCGCCGCACGTGGGCCAGTTCGTGCGCCAGCAGTGCCTCCAGCAGCTCGGGCGGCATGCGCGCCACCAGCGCGGCCGGCATCAGGACAACGGGGCGCCACCAGCCCGCAGTGATCGGGCTGGCCAGCGTCTCAACGATGCGCAGGCTCACTGCGCGGCGGATGCCCAGGCGCGCGGCCAGCTGCGACAGGCGCTGCTGCCAGTGCGCGTTGCGGCCGCCGTGGCGGCGGGCGCGGGCGATCCAGGCCAGGCCGCAGGCGCTGCGCAGTGCCAGCGCTCCGACGCACGCCAGCCAGGCGCTGACCAGCAGCGGCAGGCGGGCGTCGATGCCGGTCAGCAGGTCGCTGTGCGCAAAGCCGCCGCCGGCGCCCGCCAGCGCCAGGGCCTGCAGGGACCTTGGCGTCGTTTGCAGGGCGCTGGTGAATTCATAGGCGGGCCACAGCAGGCAGGCCAGCATCGCTGCGCAGGCGACGGCATAGCGCGTGCCGGGGCGGGCGTCGCGCATCATCGCCAGCAGGGCGGCGGCCAGCACGCCGATGACGGCGCCTTGCCACAGGAAGTGGATCAGGGTCCAGCCGGCGCCATGGATCAGGTTAGTCATTTGGCTTGTCCTCCTGCTTCAGCAGCGCTTCGATTTCGGCGCGCTCCTTTTTCGAGATGCCGCTGCGCAGGGCGGCCAGCACCAGGGCCTTGGCGGAGCCGGCGAAGGCGCGCTGCAGCAGGTCCTGCAGCATGTTGCCCTGCATGGCTTCGCGCGCCACGGCGGCGGCATAGACGTGCGAGCGCTGGCTCTCGTCGCGGATCAGCAAGCCCTTGCCGTGCATGATCTGCATCAGGCGCAGCACGGCGCCGTAAGCCAGGTCCGGCTTCTCGGCCAGCATGGCTTCGTGCACCTGTTTGGCGGTGGCGGGGCCGAGCGGCCAGATCGCTTGCAGTAGTTCCAGCTCGGCGGGAGTGGGTTTCGGAATGCTAGCCATGTTGGTTTCCTTGTAACGTTTTGCGTAGAATAGCCTGTCTAGACAGAGATGTATACTTCCTGCGTTTCCCTGTGGCGAAATGTAGACAACACTGTCTATATATCTAAATGGCATATAGGTCTGAGTTTTAATTCGTTTCAGAAATGAAAGGCTGCCGTTATAGTTGCCGCATGAAAACGCCCGCTGTTCTCCGCCGCCACACCATCTACATGCTCTGCATGGCGCAGTGCATGTGCCGCTGCTAAGCACCCCATCCCCGTAACACCCTGAAGCCGGGCCGCGACACGCGGCCGGGACGTCGTACACCCACAAGGAAGACCCATGATCAAGCCATTGAGCATTACCCTGGCCGTTGCCGCCGCATTCCCGCAATTTGCCCTCGCCGAAGAGGAGCTGGCGCGCGTCGTCGTCACCGGTTCGAATATCCGCACCAGCCAGAAGGAAGGCGCCAGCGCCGTGCAGGTGATCAGCGCCAAGGAACTGGCGGCCACCGGCAAGGTGACCGTTTCCGACATCCTGCGCACCATCTCCGCCAACAGCGGCAACAGCTATAACGAGCAGTACACCGGTTCCTTCTCGGCCGGCACGTCCGGCCTCTCGCTGCGCGGCCTGGGGCAGAAGAACACCCTGATCCTGGTCAACGGCAAGCGCGTGTCGTCCTATGCGACGGCGCAGAACCTGCAGGAAGTGTTCGTCGACCTGAACACGCTGCCCATGGCCGCCGTGCAGCGCATCGAGGTGCTGAAGGATGGCGCCTCCTCGGTCTACGGCTCGGACGCGGTGGCGGGTGTGGTCAACATCATCCTGTACCAGGAATTCACGGGCACCGAAGTGAGTGCGCAACTGGGCTCCTCCACTGAAGGCACGGGCCAGGTGGAACGCAGCGTGGCGCTGCAGACCGGCTTCGGCAGCCTGGACGACAATGGCTGGAGCGTGGTGTTCTCGCTCGACGCGCAACAGCGCGACAAGCTGCAGCAAAGCGACGTGTCCTGGCTGCGCGACAGCGATTTCCGCGGCAATCCGAACGGCACGCTGGGCTGGGTGCCGACCAACTATTACGGCACGTCCGATCCGACCCGGCAGTTGGGCGGCGTGCAAGGGCCGCTGCAGCTTCAGCAGTACGGCGACATCACGCCGGGCAAGAGCGGCAACGTACTGGCCTACAACGCGGCCGATTACCGCACGCTGATCCCGGGCGTGGAACGCGTGCACACGTCGCTGCGCGGGACCCTGAAGCTGGACGAGCACACCGAGGCCTACGCGGAAGCGTTGTATGGCTACTCCTGGGCGGAGCAGACCTTCGGCGCGCCGCTGACGGTGGGCAGCGGCCTGCGCGCCTGGAACAACGGCAAGCAGGCGCTGGACAACATCAGCGTGGCGCTGCTGGTGGGACACCCGAACAATCCAGGCACTGCGCCGCAAGCCTTCACGGCCACCCTGTTCGACCTGGGGGCGCGCATGAAGCAGGACAAGGTGGACTTTTACCGCGCGCTGACCGGCGTCAAGGGCCACTGGCATGGCTGGGAGTACGACGCGTCCATCGCCCGCTCGGGCAGCAAGCTGAAGGAGACCGTGCAGAACTTCGTGAACCGCTACGAGTTCGAAAAAGTGCTGGCCGAAGGCAGCTACAACTTCGCCGACCAGTCGAAGAACAGCGAAGCGGTGCGCAACCGGCTGCGTCTGTCCACGCTGCGCCCGGCGCAAGCCACGCTGACCGTGGCGGACTTCAACGCTTCCAAGGACCTGGCGCAACTGCCGGCCGGCGCATTGGGCTTTGCCTTCGGCGGCCAGTGGCGCCAGGAAGAGATGGATTCGAACACCTCGAGCGCTGTCCTGTCCGGCACCGAGCTGCGGCCGGCCATCAACATCATCCGCGGCAAACGCGAGGTGAGCGCCGCTTTTGCCGAGTTCAACGTGCCGCTGCTGAAAGACCTGACCGTCAACCTGGCCGGCCGCGCCGACCGCTACAGCGATTTCGGCTCGGCCTTCTCGCCCAAGGCCAGCGTGCGTTACCAGGCGGCGCCCTGGCTGCTGCTGCGCGGCACGGCCTCGCGCGGTTTCCGCGCACCGTCGCTGCCGGAAATCACCAACTCGACGTCGGTCAGCTACGGCTCGGTGATCGACAAGCTGGATCCGGTCACGCCGACGCAGCCGCGCGGCATCACCAACATCACCATCGCCAATACGGCCTTGTCGCCGGAACGCTCGAACAACTTCAACCTGGGCGTCGTGCTGGCGCCGTCGTCGCGCAGCAGCGTGGGCGTGGACTTCTACCGCATCCGCACCAGGGGCGTGATCGGCACGGAGAGCGCCGACACCATTCTCGCCAACGAGAAGACCAGTCCGGAACAGGTGGTGCGCGACGCGCAGGGCCGCATCCTGACCCTGTACCGCCAGTATGCCAACCAGGGCGAACGGGTGGCCAGCGGCTTCGACATCGATCTGCGCCACAAGCTGCCCAAGTCCGCTCACGGCAACGTGACGCTGAACGCTCAGGTCAGCCGTGTATTGCGCTTCGAGCAGCCGTTGTCGACGGGCGCGGCGCTGACCAATGGCGCCGGCACCAACCACTTCGGCTCCATTCCGAAATGGCGCGGCACCACCAGCGCCACCTGGGAACTGGGCCAGTGGAGCAGCAACGCCGCCTGGCATTTCGTGGACGGCTACGACCAGACCACGCGTCCAGGCGAACGCGTGAAGCCGGTGGCCACGGTGGATGTGAATGTGGGCTACAAGATCGGCGCGGCGACCAGCGTGAATCTGGTGGTGAGCAACCTGTTCGACCGCAAGCCGTCGTGGGACAGTTCCTTCGCCTTCTTCGACTACACGCAAGCGGACCCGCGCGGGCGCTTCGCGTCAGTCAAGCTCAGTCACAGGTTTTAACGGCGGAGGCGCGGTAGCTGCTGGGCGTGGTCCCCGTCCGCTCGCGGAAGGCGGTGGCGAAATTGCCGGCATTGGCAAATCCCAGCAGCAGCGCGATGTCCTGCACGTCCATGTCGGTTTCGCGCAGCAGCTGCATGCTGCGCTGGATGCGCGCCTCGCGGATGTAGGCGAACACGGTCATGCCGGTGTGGGTGCGGAACAACTGGTTGAGCTTTTCGCGGTAGGTGCCCACGCTGGCGGCAATGTCGGCCAGGCCGGGCAGGGCGGCCAGGTTGTCGTAGATCAGGCGCTTGGCCGCATTGACGATGACCGAGTCGGTGTCGGCCGGCTCGGCGCTCACCGTGTCCTGTGGCGGGCGCCGCATCAGGTTCAGGTGCACGTGGATGCGCGCGGCCAGTTCGCCCGGTGCGAACGGCTTGCTGACGAAATCCACGCCGCCGATCTGCAAGCCCATGATGCGGTCTTCCGCCGCCTCGGTGCCGCTGAGGAAGATGATGGGGATGTCGCGCGTGGCCGGATTCGCCTTGAGCAGCCGGCAACAGGTGTAGCCGTCCATGTTCGGCATGCGCACGTCGAGCAGGATCAAGTCAGGCTGGCCGGACAGCGCCAACTGGTAACCCTGTTCGCCATTGAATGCGACCGAGACTCGGTAGGGAAGTTCACTTAATAAATCCACAAGCATGCGCTGCTCGAACGCGGAATCATCCACGATGAGGATATTGCGCACTTGCGCGTCGCTGGTCAGATACATGGTCTCGATAGGTGAAGCCGTGTTGCGTATTATGCCCACGTTTCCAAAGAAGTTGCAGACTTCACATCTGGCAAAGGTGTTGTCGCGTCCGGCAAAAGTCGGGTGTGGCTTTACGGCGCGGAATGCAAAGAAGATAGCGAAGTAGCTTGCAAGAGTGATTTTTGGTGAGTCTTTTAGGGGTCTTTTCGCGGTTCAATTGAGCCTGAAGCATTCAACTGGTTAAATTGAGACGAACTGTCTAGGAGGCAACATGAAACATACCGACTTTGGCCAAATGCCTTGCCCGATCGCACGTAGCCTCGGCAAGGTCGGCGAGTGGTGGAGCATCCTGATTCTGCGCGATGCGTTCTATGGCCTGACCCGCTTCGACGAATTCGAGAAGAGCCTGAAGATCGCGCCGAACATGCTGACCCGGCGCCTGGCCGGTCTGGTGGAGGGCGGCCTGATGGAGCGCCGCCAGTACAGCACCCGCCCGCCGCGTTACGAGTACATCCTGACCAAGGCCGGGCGCGACTTCAAGCCTGTGCTGCTGGCCTTCATCGCCTGGGGTAACGAGCACCTGTCGCCGGAAGGCGCCAGCCTGCTGGTGGTGAGCCGTGAAACCGGCAAGCCGGCCGACCAGGTCCTGGTCGACGCCAATAGCGGCCTGGCCATCAACGACGAGGACTATATGTTCGCGCCGGGCCCGGCGGCGCCGGAAGTGATGCGCAACCGCATCAACGAAGCCAGCCGCCGCATGCCCAACTAAGGTTGCAGCTGTTCGTAGACCGCGTGCGCGATCTGCGACAGCTCGCCCCTGCCGACGGCAGCTGACAGCGCATAGCCGAAGCTGCCGTCGATCCAATAGAACACGCCCACCTTTCCTTCCTGCGCGAAGCGGAAAGCGGTATCGCGCCCGCCTTGCTGTCCTGAGCTGACGTAAAGCGTCAGGCGCTGGCCGCCGGCGTCCGTGTACATGAATTGTGCGACCGGGCCGCCCTCGCCCGGCAGCAGTCGTCCCCCGATCAGTTCGTAGCCCTGCGGCCCCAGCTGCGGCGGGCGCAGCTGCTTGCCCAGGCGCTTGGAGAGCCAGGCCACCAGGTGTTGCTGCTGGTCGGCGCCCACTTCGACCGGGTGTTTCACTTCCGGGCTGTAGACGGTATGGGCCAGCGCGGCCTGGCGCGGCAGGGTGGGCACGGCATGCGCGGCATAGGCGGCCGGCGCGCCGCGCAGCGTCCAGCCGGCGGCGCCCCCGGCCAGGGCCGCGCCCACGGCAATGGCCAGCATGGCGGCCGCGCGGGTGCGCCAGGCCGGGCCGTTGGCGGCAGCCCGTGGCGGCGCGTGGCGCGCCGCGGCCTGCAGCGGCGGCGGCATGCCGGCGTCAAGCACGCCGTCGAACAGCGCATGCAGGGCGGCGTTCTGCGCGCGGTAGGCGTCCAGCCGCGCCGCTTCGGCCGGGTGCCCGGCCAGGTAGCGCTCCACCGCGGCCTGCCGCTCCGGCGGCAGCCGGCGGTCGACCCAGGCTTGCAGTTCGTCTTCGTTCATTTGATCACTTTCAGTGTTGCGGCGGCCGCCTCGCCGGACAACAGCCGGCGCAGCTGCTCGCGCGCCCGGCTCAGGCGCGACATCACGGTGCCGAGCGGGATATCGAGCGTGGCAGCCACCTCCTCATAGCGCATCTCTTCCAGCGCCACCAGGAGCAGGACTTCGCGCTGCGCCGGCGGCAGCAGCTGCAAGGCGCGCTCCAGGTCGCGCAGGTCGAGCTGGCCCGTGCCGGGATCGCCCGGCAGGTCGCCGTCTTCCAGGCCGCTGGCCGGCGGCGGCGCGCGGCGCAACTGGTCGATGTGCAGGTTGTGCATGATGCTGAAGAGCCAGGCGCGCAGGTCGGCATCGGCGCGCCACTGGCCCAGGCGCGACCAGCCGCGTTCCACCGTGTCCTGCACCAGGTCGTCGGCGCTGGCGCTGTCGCCGGTCAGCGCACGCGCATAGCGGCGCAGGCGCGGCAGGCAGGCCAGCAGGCGTTCATGCACCTCCTGCATGCGCTCAATCCTGCACGACGTGCCATACGTCCTTCACCTTGTCGCCCTTGCGTTCGCCGGCTGCCTTGTCGCCCACGAACAGGTAGAGCGGCTTGCCCTTGTACGCCAGCTGCTTGCTGCCGTCGTCGCGGGTGATGGCCGACCAGGGGCCGGACAGCTGGCCCGTCGCCGGCACGGCCGGCCAGTTCTTCAGGCAGGTGTCGACGCAGGCGCTTTTGCCGCTGCCGGCCACGTCCTTGTCGAAGGTGTAGACCGTCATGCCGGCCGCATCGACGTACACGCCATCGGCCTTTTTCAGCGGTTCGGCGGCATGGGCGCTGCTGCAGAGCAGGACGGCGGCGATCAGGGCGAGGGATTTCATGGTGTTCTCCTTGGGTGGTGGGAAGTATTGCGTATACGTAGCGTGTGGGCGCCTTATTCCATCCTGCCTAGAATATTTTTTCATACATTCGGACCTGGAGGATGCGATGAACCATTTCATGCGTGTAGCCGTTCTGTCCGCCGTGCTGGGCGCGGGCAGCGCCTGGGCTCAGGGCCTGGGTCAAACCGACCAGAAGCTGTTGACCGACCTGGCCATGGCAAATATGGCCGAAATCGAGAGCGCCAAGCTGGCGCTGCAAAAGACCCAGAGCGACCGGGTCAAGAGCTTCGCCCAGCAGATGGTGGACGACCACAGCAAGGGGCTGGAGGACGTGCGCAAGGTGGCTGCGGCGCGCAACGTCACGCTGCCGACCGAACTCGATGCCAAGAACAAGGCCATGGCCGTCAAGCTGGAGAAGCTGAGCGGCGACAAGTTCGACCGCACTTATATGGCGCAGGCCGGCGTGAAGGCGCACAAGGAAGCGCAGCAGCTGGTGTCGAAAGGGGAAACCTCGGCCCAGGATAGCGAGGTGAAGGCGCTGATCACGCGCCTGCAGCCCACCATCCACCAGCACCTGAACAATGCCGAACAGTTGAACGCCGCCATCAAGGGCGGCACCACGGCGGGCGCCAGCGGCACGCAAGGCACGACGGGCAGTGGCGCGCGCGTGCGTGCCGGCAATGCGCCGGCCGACGAAACCAGCAGCCGCACCCCGGGCAGCACCGGCACCAGCAAGCCTGACAGCAGTACCCGGCCAGAGCGCCGTTGAAGCGGGCGGCGGTGGCCGCCAGGCAGGGCCTCCACTGCTTGGCCAGCGAAAAGTCCGATCGTGCGGTATGATTCTTTACTGCAACATCTATTTCAGGGACTTCAAGTAGTGGAACTGTTCGCGCTCGATGAAGAGCTGGCTCAGTGGGACGCCGAATTGCCGCAGGCGGAAGGCGAGTGCCGCCTGCGGCTGCTCTCCCGCCTGGCCTGGCATTTGCGCCAGCGTGACATGGCGCGCGCGGCCCAACTTGCCGCGGAAGCAACATCGCTGGCCAGCCTGCTGCCAGCGGCGCCGCGCCGCGTCCTGGCCGCGCGCTGGGACCTGGTGCATGCCGAAGCGCGCTGGCTGGACGGCGAACTGGATGCCGCCGCCGCGCTGGCCGAGCAGGCCATGCTCGAATTTGCCCGCCACAACGACCGCCTGGGCGCGGCCGATACGCACAGCTTGCTGGCCTGGATCGCCGTCGACCGCGGCGACTCGGCCGGCTGCGACAACGAACTGGCGCTGGCCATCGCCGATGCCCGCGCCGCGCGCGACGCCATGCGCATCGAGGTGTTCGAGAGCGTGGCCGCCCTGTTCAGCGTGTTTCGCAGCGCGACGGGGGCCAGTGCGCGCTGGAGCAAGCGCTTCGCGCAGGAAGTGGAAGGCCGGCACCCGGCAGTGGCGGGCTGGATCGCCGATTACCTGGGCACGGCCGCCTTCCAGTCGGCGGAGTTCGGGCGCGCCATCGGCCACCTGATGGCGGCGTTCGAGGCGGCGCGCGTGACGGGACAACTGCGCCGCGCCGTCATCCTTGCCACCAACATCGGCAATGCCTTTACCCGCCTGAACGCGCACGATGCGGCGCTGGAATGGATGCAGCGCGGCCTGGAACTGGCGCGCCCGAGCGGCTGGCCCATGTGCATCGGCCTGTGCCAGATGCAGGCGGCGGAAACGCTGCGCCACCTGGGCCAGCGCCAGGCGGCAAAGGGCTTGCTGCGCGAGGCATTGCAGATGCTGGCGCCGCTGTCCGGTTCGCGCGCCTTCGTCATGGCGCTGGAATACCAGGGCGACCTGGCGCTCGACCTGGGCGACCATGCGGCCGCGCTGGCCAGCTTCCGCGAACTGGAGCAGCGCGGCCATGCGCTGGCGCAGAACGATTTCCAGAGCTGCGCGCGGCGCGGTCAGGCGCATGCGCTGGCGGGACTGGGCAGGATGCGGGAGGCGCAGGACGCCGCGCAGTCGGCGCTGGCGCTGGCGCGCGAGCAGAACGACCCCTTCAGCCAGATTGCCGCCTTGCGCGTGCTGGCCGACATCCATGCCGGCGACGCGCTGGCGGTGCTGCAGTACCTGCGCGACGCGCTGTCCATCGCCGCCCTCATCGAAGGCTACATCGTGCCGGGCCAGCTGCTTGACGCGGTGGCGCGCGAATATGCGGCGCTGGGTAACTTCGAGCTCGCCTATGAATTCTCGGTGCAGGCCAACGCGGCGCGCGACCGCACCCACAGCCAGGAAGCGACCCACCGCGCCATCGCCATGCAGGTGCAGCAGCAGACCGAACGCGCCCTGACGGAAGGCGAGCACCACCGTCAGCTGGCCGCCGCCGAAGCGCAGCGTGCCGAAGTGCTGGCGCAGACCAGCGCGACGCTGAGCCACCTGTCGGCCATCGGCCAGGAGATCACGGCGCAGCTGGACGCGTCGGCGGTATTCCGCGCGCTGGACCGGCACGTGCATGGCCTGCTCGATTCGACCCACTTCTCGATCTTCCTGCTGGAGCCGGACGGCGCCGCGCTGCACTGCGCCTTTGGCGTGGAAATGGGCCTGCCGCTGCCGCCCATGCGCATCGCGGTCGCGGACACGCGCTTCAACACGGCGCGCTGCGTGCGCGAGCGCAGCGAGATCCTGATCGAGATCGAGGACAAGTCCGACACGCCGAACCTGATCCCCGGCACCTTGCCCACGCTGACCCTGTTGTTCGCGCCGCTGAGCATTGGCGAGCGCGTACTGGGCGTGATGACGGTGCAGTCCATGCTGCCGCGCGCGTACGGCGAGCGCGAACGGTTGATCTTCCGCACCCTGTGCGCCTACGGCGCCATTGCGCTGGACAACGCGGCAGCGCAGGCGCAGCTGCTGGAAAAGAACCTGGAGCTCGAACGCGCCTACAAGGCACTGGAAGACGTCAGCCTGACCGACCAGCTGACGGGCCTGCGCAACCGCCGCTTCTTCCTGCAGCATGTGGAATCGGACGTCGCACTCAGCCTGCGCGGCTACGACGATCCGGCCGCCGCCGCCCTGGCGGCCGACCGCGACCTGGTGTTCTACATGGTGGACCTGGACCACTTCAAGGAAGTCAACGACCGCCATGGCCACGCGGCGGGCGACTCGGTGCTGGTGCAGATGAAGGACCGCCTGCGCGAAGTGTTCCGCGAATCGGACTACCTGGTGCGCTGGGGCGGCGAGGAGTTCCTGGTGCTGGCGCGCGCCACCGACCGCAGCGAAGCGCACGTGGTGGCCGAGCGCATCCGCCAGGCGGTGTCGGCGCGCGCCTTCCTGCTGCCCGACGGTACGCGGCTGGCGCGCACCTGTTCCATCGGCTTCGCCTGTTACCCCTTCCTGCCGGCGCAGCCGCGCCTGATGTCGTGGTCGCAGGTGGTGGAGCTGGCGGACGTGGGCCTGTACATCTCCAAGCACTCGGGGCGCGACGCGTGGACGGCGCTGTACGCGACCGACGCGGCGCGGCCCGAGGAATTGTTCGCGCGCCTGGTGCACCAGCTGGGCGACTGCGTGGCGCGCGGCGAGGCGCGCATCGTGACCAGCCTGCAGGAGCGGACTATAATTTGTCCATGAGCATACATCGCTGTTCCTGGGCCAATCCAAACAATCCCCGCTATATCGCCTACCACGACCAGGAGTGGGGCGTGCCTTGCCGCGACGAGTTGCGCCTGTTCGAGATGTTGAACCTGGAAGGCGCGCAGGCGGGCCTGAGCTGGGAAACCATCCTCAACAAACGCGACAACTATCGCGCGGCCTTCGACGGCTGGGACGCGCGCAAGATCGCGGCCTACGACGAGGCCAAGGTGGCCGCGCTGCTGGACAACCCGGGCATCGTGCGCAACCGCCTGAAAGTGCAGGCGGCGGTGAGCAATGCGCGCGCCTACCTGCGCCTGCTGGAAGTGGGCAGCAGCCTGTCTGCCCTGCTGTGGGGCTATGTGGACGGCACGCCGATCGTCAACCGCATCGTCGCCCAGGGCGACCGGCCGGCGCGCACCGAACTGTCGGACCGGATTTCCAAGGACCTGGCCAAGCGCGGCTTCAAGTTCGTCGGTTCGACCATCGTCTACGCCTACATGCAGGGGATTGGCATGGTCAACGACCATGACCTGGCATGCTTCCGGCACAAGGAGTGCCAGCACGGTGGCTGATGCGCGCCACGTCGTCCTCGATACCGCCTTCGGCAACGGCGAACAGTTGCTGGCGGCCCTGGCCCGGCTGCGCGCCGCGCCTGACGTTGCCGGCCGCCTGCACTACCTGGCGATCGTGCCCGCCATCCCCGCAGTCGATGCCATCGGCGACCTGGCCGCCGCCGTGCCGGGACTTGCCGCGCAGTGGCCGCTCGATGTACCGGGTCTGCATCGCCTGCACCTGCCGGCCGAACGCCTGACGCTCGACCTGCTGGCCGGCGCGGCCGACGCCTGGCTGCCGGAAATCGTGGCCCATGTCGACGAATTCATCGTGCCGGCACCCCTGCAGGCCCTGCGCGCCCTGCAGCGCCTCGCGGCGCCGGGCGCCACACTGCGCATCCGCCAGCCCGACGAGGGCGCGCTGCGCAACCTGCGCGCGGCCGGCTTCAGCGCCATTGGCGAAGCAGCTGCGCCGGCCGGCGCACTGTGGCAGCGTTTCAGCTACACCAGCCGCAAACCGCAGCCGCCGCGCCCGCCCCGGCCCGAGCGCCGCGCGGTCGTGATCGGCGCCGGCGTGGCCGGCAGTGCGGCCTGCGAGCGCCTCGCCGCGCGTGGCTGGCAGGTGACCCTGATCGAACGCCACGACGCCCCCGCACAGGAGGCGTCCGGCAATCGTGCCGGCATCTTCATGCCGCTGCTGTCGAAGGACGACAACATCCCCACGCGCCTGGCGCGCGCCGCCTACCTGTACGCGCAGCGCGCCTGGCAGCAGCTGGGCGGCATCGGCCCGGACGCCTCCGCCCCCATCCGCGGCGAGCAGTGCGGCGTGCTGCAGCTGGCGCGCGACGCCGCGCACGCCGTGCTGCAGAAGGAAGTGGTCGACACCTGGCGCTACCCGCAGGATTACGTGCGCTGGCTGGACCCGCAACAGGCCAGCGCCATGCTCGGTGCGCCGACGCCATACGGCGCCTGGCACTTCCCGCGCGGCGGCTGGGCGACGCCCGCCACCGCCTGCCGCGCCATGCTGCAGAGCTGCGGCGACAAGCTGCGCCGCGTCTTCCACAGCGAAGCCCTGCGCATCGAGCGCGGCGCAGACGGCGAATGGCGCGTGCTCGATGCGGCCGGCCGCCTGCTGGCCGGCGCGCCGACCGTCGTCATCGCCAACGGCGCCGGCGCCACGACGCTGGAACAGGCGCGCGGCTTGCCCCTGTATTCCATGCGCGGCCAGGTCACCCACCTGCAGGAAGGCGACTTTCCCCGCCTGTCCCTGGTGGTCTGCCGCGAAGCCTACATGACGCCGCCGGTGGACGGCATCGTCTGCGTCGGCGCCACCTACGACCGCAGCGCCGACCGCAGCCTGTGGCAATCGAGCCAGGATGAGAACCTGCAGCGCGCCGAGGAGATCCTGGGGCGCCCGCACGGGGCCGGCGCGCCCCTGCAGGGCCGCGTAGGCTTTCGCACCATGGCGCCCGACCGCCTGCCGCTGGTGGGCCCGTTGCCGGACGACAGCGGGCAGCAACGCGCCGAGCGCCCGCGCGACCTGCCGCGCCACGCGGGCCTGTATACACTGCTCGGCTACGCCAGCCGGGGGCTGATCTGGGCCCCGCTGGCGGCGGAAATTCTGGCCTGTCAACTGGAAGATGAACCGCTTCCCATCGAAGCAACACTTGCCGCCGCACTGGACCCCGGACGCTTCCTGCTCAAGCAGCGTCGCAAGCTATAATGGCTTCCTATCCAACTGCTGGAGAATCCATGGAAGACCGCGCCGGCTCGCCAGAGCTGTTCATGTTTCTCGCCTCCACGGTGCACGACATGAAGAATTCCATCAGCGTGCTGACCGGCACGCTGGAGAACCTGCTTGTGCAGGCAGGGGATACCGCGCCAGACAATCCAGCCTACCCGCAGATGGCGCACATGCTGTACCAGACCAAGCGCCTGAACGACCACCTGATCCAGCTGCTAGCGCTCTACAAGGAAGTGGGCCGTCCCGATTATCCGTTCGACCCGGCGCCGGTCCAGGTGAGCGAGCTGGTGGACCAGCTGGCGGCGCAGCAGCGCGTCCTGCTGCAGTCGAAAGGCATCCGCCTGGTCACCGATTTTCCGCCCGACCTGATCTGGACCTTCGACGAGGACCTGGTCCTGGGCCTGCTGGCGCACGCCGTCAACAACGCCGTGCGCTATACGCGCGACCGGATCGCGCTCATCATCCGCGAGCAGGACGGCTTCATGGAAGTGCGCGTGGAAGACAACGGCGACGGCTTCCCGCCCGCCATGCTGCATGCCGGCCAGGTGGTAGGGCAGGGCATCAATTTCCTGACCAATAGCAGCGGCCTGGGCCTGTACTTCGCGAGCGAAGTGGCCAAGTCCCACAAGCACCGCCAGCGCCAGGGCAGCATCGCGCTGGAGAACGGCGGTACGCTGGGCGGTGGCTGCTTCATCCTGCGCCTGCCATGAACGCCGCACCCGTCACCACGCCGGTTGCGCCGGCGCCCGACAAGGCGGCGGGCGTCAACTGGGCCGAGAAGCGCTACCTGATCGTGGACGACTTCGTGGGCGTGCGCCAGCTGCTGCGCGAAGCGCTGCGCAGCCTTGGCGCGCGCCACATCGACCAGGCGTCGAGCGGCGGCGAAGCCATCGGCCTGCTCACGCGCCTGCAATACGATGTGATCCTGTGCGACTTCAACCTGGGCGAAGGCAAGAGCGGCCAGCACGTGCTGGAGGAAGCCCGCATCCGCGGCCTGCTGATGCCAAGCTGCGTGTGGCTGATGGTGTCCGCGGAGAAGAGCGTGGAAGCGGTGATGGGCGCGGCCGAGCACCAGCCCGATGCCTACATCATCAAGCCGATCACCGAAGGCGTTCTGCTCACGCGCCTGAACCGCGCCTGGCAGAAGAAGCAGATCTTCCAGGAGATCGACCAGGCCTACCTGGAGAAGGACTACCTGCGCGCCGCCAAGCTGTGCGAGGAAGCGGCCGCACGCAACAAGCTGCACGAGATCGACCTGCTGCGCATGCGCGCCACGCTGCTGCTGAAGGCGGGTGAGCCGGACCAGGCGCGCACCGTCTACGAAAGGGTGCTGCAGGAGCGCGACTACAACTGGGCGCGCACCGGCGTGGGCAAGATCCGTATGGCCAATGGCGACAACGAAGCGGCGCGCCAGATGTTCCAGGGCGTGATCGCGGAGAACCGCTTCTACCTGGATGCCTATGACCAGCTGGCCCGGTCGCTGCAGAACATGGGACGGATGGAGGAGTCGTGCGACGTGCTGGAGCGCGCCGCCAAGCTCTCGCCCAATTCCGTGCCGCGCCAGCGTGCGCTCGGCGTCACCGCGCTCAAGCTGGGCAATATCGCGCTGGCGGAAAAGGCCTTCCGCAAATGCATGCAGATCGGCGAGTACTCGATCATGAAGACGGTGGACGCCTACTTCGGCCTGGCGCGCGTGCTGGGGCAGAAGAGCGACCCGAAGGAAGCGTTGCAGTTGCTGGCCGCCGCCCAGCGCGACTTTTCCGGCAGCATGGTGGAGCTGCGTGCCAAGATCACGGAAGGCCTGGTCTACCATGAAAGCGGCGACTACCGCCGCGCGCGCAAGTCGGGCGACGAACTGGAGCAGATGCTGAACGGCGACAAGGAGCGGCCCGACACGCCCACTTGCCTGGAAATGGCGACCCTGCTGTTCGCCGTCGGCGTGAAGGATGCGCCGGTCGAGCTGCTGTGCTACGTCGTGCGCAACAACGACGACAACACGGTGCTGCACGACGAGGTGCAGCGCATCTTCGACAAGGCGCGCATGGGCGACGAGGGCGCAGCCCTGATTGCCACGGCGCGCAAGGAAGCGTCCGAGATGATGAACAAGGGCGTGCTGCTGTGGAAGACCAACAAGCTGGACGACGCGGTGGCCTGGATGCGCGAAGCGCGCCGCAGCCTGCCGGACAATATGCGGATCCTGTTCAACTCCGCCCAGATCCTGATTTCCCACATGCAGGCCAAGGGCTACGACGAAGCCCTGATGGCGGAAGCAAACGACGTGCTGATGCACGTCGACCGGATCGCGCCGGGCCAGCAGCGCTTCGCCCAGCTGATCGAGCAGTTGCAGCAATTGATGCCGAGCCGGATGTCGGCAGAAGAAATCGAAGCCGAACTGTCGGCCGCCATGAAAATCGACCACGACCAGGAGTGATCCATGCGTGATATCGCCAAAGAGGTCTACAACAAGATGAAGGTGGGCGCCGCCGCCTGGATCCGTCCAGTCAGCGCCAAGGGCGACACCCTCGAAACCTTCCAGGCTGCGCACGATGCGGCCAAGGCGCTGGAAGACGAAGGCTTGATCAACATCAT
Source organism: Pseudoduganella sp. (assembly GCA_021323265.1). Taxonomy (GTDB): domain Bacteria; phylum Pseudomonadota; class Gammaproteobacteria; order Burkholderiales; family Burkholderiaceae_D; genus Rugamonas. The sequence continues at coordinate 37,946 of JAJTCO010000002.1, forward strand.
GAAAGTGCAGCGCGACGAGGATGGCCTGATCGAGGCCATCCGCATCCAGAAGCTGAACTAGGCGTCAGGCTTTCGGCGCCTTGGGCGCGCGCTTGGCGGCTGGCTTGCGTGCGGCCGGCTTGGCGGCAGGCTTGTCCGCGTCCGCGTCCGCTGCAGCGCCTTTGCCTGCTGCCGGCTTGGCGGCAGGCTCGCTTGCCATGGCCGTGTTGACCGCTTGCGTGAACTGCTCCTGCAGCAGGTTCCACCATGCGGCAGGATTGGCCATCTGGCTGGCGGCGGCGCTGGCCGCGTCCGGGGCCTTGGCATCGGGCGCGGGTTGCGGCGCTTCGGCCGGTTTCTCCGCCGGCCTGGCTGCCTTCGGCTTGTCCAGGTGGGCGAACGGATCGTTGTGCGGCGCCTGCTGCACGGCCGCTGCCAGCGACTGGCCCATCGACTTCAGGGCGGCGATCGTGCCGCGCTGCACTTCCAGCGCGTGGATGCTCGAGCGCAGCATGGTGGCGTTCAGGTTGAGCCAGGACTCGACCGCCTTCAGCTCGTTGATCTTCTTGTCCAACTCATCGACCGACAGCGTCGGCGCAGCAATGCCGGGAATGCTGATGCCTGGCACGCCCATGCTGCCCCACAGGGATTTGACGAAGTCCAGCGTATCCGTCATCACTGCAGCGCCGGGAATGTTGGGCATTTGTGGTGTGGTCATATAAGGTCTCCGGATTATGGTGGTTTAGCGTAGCACACAGCTCTCCCAGACGGCAACGAACAGCAGCACCAGCACGGCGATGCCGCTGGCCAGCAGCGGCGACAGGTGCAGCGGCAAGGCCAGCGCCGCCAATGCCAGCAGCATGGCGATGCCCAGCAAGTGCGACACGGGCGGCAGGACGCGCGTCTGCGCCAGCCACTTGAACAGTGCCGTCCCGCACAGGAACAGCAGCGGGCCGCCGATGATGGCCGCCATGGCGGCCGGGTTGCCGTGCTGCGGATGGCTCAGCACCAGTTCGTCGCCCACCGCGCCGATGATGATGCCGGCCACGATGGGGATGTGCAGGTAGGTATAGTTGTTGCGCGCATGGCGTCCCGGCGTGTCCGAGTGCACGATGCGGTGGTGCCCCTGTTCCAGGCCGTGGTCGAAGTACAGCCACCACATGAGGATGGCGCCCAGCACCGCCAGCAGGAAGGCGCCCACGGTGGCGGCGCTGAAGTCCAGTTCCGCGAACGTGGCCCCGGTCACCAGCAGCGACTCGCCGAGCGCGATGATGATGAACAGGCCGCAGCGCTCGGCCATGTGGCTGCCGTCCACGTTCCAGTCGGCCAGGGAGGAGCGGCCCAGGCCGGGCACGTAATAGAACAGCATGGGCGCCGCCAGGTCGACCGCCAGCGCCGCCAGCCACCAGGCCATGCGCGACTGCGGCGCCGCCAGCCCGCCCGCCACCCACAGCGCGCCGCTGGCCGACAGCCACAGTGTGATGCGCAGGAAATTGCGGCGCAGCGCCGCCTCGTCGCCGCGGCTGGCGCCCAGCATGGCCAGCGTGCGGCCCACCTGCTGCAAGGCGATGGACGCGCCGAACAGCCAGCCCAGGTCGGCGAACGCGCGCGGGATCGAGACCGACATCAGCAAGCCCGCCGCCAGCAGGGCAAAGAGCGCCGCGCGTACCGGCTTCTTGTCCGGGTCGAACCAGTTGGTTGCCCACACGGTGTAGATCCACACCCACCAGGTTGCCATGAACAGCAGGCCGACCTGCAGGGCGCCCTCGCCATGGAGGTTCTTCAACAGCGTATGCGACAACTGGGTCACTGCGAACACGAACACGAGGTCGAAGAACAGTTCGACCATGCCGACCTTGCCGGAATCGGCCTGGCCGCGCTGGCGTAAAAGGGACATCGGGACTCCTTGTCAAAATTTCCGGCAAATTATGCCATCCGGGGCGCTGTCAGCGAAATCACGGGCCCGCACGTTACACTAGCGACCATGACGATCGTTCCGCCGCCCCGCCACCGCCTGCACCGCCGCATCCTTGCGGTGGGCGTCGCCACCGTGGCCCTGCATGCCGCCATGATCGACTGGGTCAGCGGCCGCATCGGCGCGACCGACATTGAACGCCCGGCCACGCCCGCGGTCATTACGGCCGCCCTGCACGCGCCCCCGCCCCCGGTGGCCGCCGCGCCTGCGCCCAAGCCGGCCGAAGCGCCCAGGCCCAGGGCGCGCAAACCCAAGCCCGCCGCGCCGCCGGTGGATGCACCGGTGGCAGCGCCCGCCACGCCCGAGCCGGCCCCCGTGGCCGAGCCGGAACCGGAGCCGGCGCCGCCACCAGCGGTCCAATCGGGCGCTGCCAGCGCAGCGGCGGAAGTAGAATCCGCACAACCCGAAGCGGTGGCACCGCAGGAAGTGCCGGCGGGGACGCGGCGCTGGAAGGTCGAGCTGCCGCCCTCGGCCAGGCTGGAACTGGACGTCAAGCGCAAGGATGCCGACGGCACCAACTGGAGCGGCTCGGCCACCATCGTCTGGCAGCAGGACGGCGCGGCCTACAAGGCCACGCAGGAAGTGGGCATCAGCCTGCTGATCGCACGCGTCAACCTGCTGGAGGTAAGCAGCGAAGGCGTGATCGACGACTACGGCATCGCCCCCGCCAAATTCACCGAGAAGCGGCGCAACCGCTCCGCCACCAACACGCACTTCAACCAGCAGGAGCAGAAGATCACCTTCTCCGCCAGCGAGCGCACGGTGCCGCTGCTTTCCGGCGCCCAGGACCGCGCCACGGTGCTGTTCCAGCTGGCCGGCATCGGGCGCGCCGACGTCAACCAATACGGCCAGGACATCGAAGTGCTGGTCGGCGAAGACCGCAAGGCGGAGATTTACCGCTTCCAGCTGGTGGGCGAAGAAGAACTGGAGACGGCGATGGGCAAGCTCGTGACCTGGCACATCGTGCGCCCGCCGCGCCCCGGCAGCTACAACACGAGGCTCGATATCTGGCTGGCGCCAAGCCTGGACTGGTACCCGGTACAGATCCGCAATACCGAAGCGAGCGGCGCCATCACCACCCAGACCGTTACCCGCATCATCAAGTAAGGACGTACAGCATGCGCCGAACCCTGATCACCCTGGCCCTGGCCTGCAGCAGCGCCGCCGCATACGGCGCCGACTACCCGGTCGCCAAACGCGCCACCAGCCTGCCGCCGCCGGCCGAGCTGTCGTACGCCGTCAAGGGCAGCAACCATGGCCTGCCCCTGATGGGCACCGGCACCATCAGCTGGAGCCACGCCGACGGCAAGTACCAGCTGCTGACCGAAGCGCGCTCCGGCCTGTTCGGCAAGGTGCTGGAACACCGCAGCGAAGGCGCGCTGGACGACTACGGCCTGGCGCCGGCCACCTATTATGAAAAGCGCATCCGCAAGGATCCCACCACCACGCGCTTCGACCGCCACACGCGGCGCATCGAGTTCGAGGACGGCAAGACCAGCTACGCCATCCGTGGCGGCGAGCAGGACCGCAGCAGCGTGACCTGGCAGCTGGCCGCCCTGGCGCGCGCCACGCCCGACAAGTTCACGCCCGGCAGCGAATGGCGCTTCTTCGTCGCCGGCCGGCGCGACGCCGACGTCTGGACTTTCCGCGTGGTGGGCAGCGAAACCCTGGAGAGCGCCGCCCTGGGCGAGCTCAAGGTGCTGCACTTCAGCCGCAAGCCCGTTGGCGCACACGCGCAGCAGGTCGACCTGTGGCTGGCCCCCGGCCTGGACTGGTACCCCGCCCGCATCGTATTCAAGGAAGCGAACGGCGATTCTTTTGAGCAAGTGCTGCACAAAGTCAACCGCAAATAGCCACACCTCGCCTGTTATACTGTGCAATTCGGGGTCAGCTCTGTCAATCGGACATTTTGCTTCTATGAAATGTCCGATTGACAGAGCTGACCCCGAATTACTGTTGATGGAGTGTAATGATTGACTTAATGGCAAGTGCGGCCTTTGGCGCCGACACCAATCCGACTGAGCAAGAGCAGCAGGACGCCCTGCAGGCCCACTTCCAGCCCCACATTTCCGCCGACGAGATCGAGCAGGTGTACCACTTGAAGCGCGCCCAGCCGCTGCTGCAAGTGTTTACTGCGCTGTTCCACGGCGGCTTCGAGGGCGTGCTGGTGCGCCTGCTCGTCCTGCGCGAACTTGCCAATGAGACAACTTCGTCGGCGTTTTCGCGCGCCGACATCAACACGCGCCTGGCCTACCTGCTGCCGGAAAGCCGGGAAACCGTGCTGAACCGCCTGCGTTCCAACGGCCTGCTGGCCTGGGATGCGCAGCAGTCCGTGTACCGCGTGACGCCCATGGCGCGCAACGTGCTCTCGGCCATCGACGGCTTGCTGGCCCTGGCCGCGCCCGACGACGACGCCGAAATGGGCTTCCTGCTGTCGCAGGTGGCCGGCGCGCAAGCGGTGGGCGGCATCACCACCGAGCAGCTGCAGCACCTGCTGGGCCGACTGGTGGACCTGACCGAGGAATTCCGCGACGCCATCGCCTCCGGTTCCGAGTTCCGCCTGCGCGAATCGCAGGCCAAGTGGCACCAGGCCTGCGACTGGGTTGAGAAGGGGTCGGAAATCCTGCGCGCCATCACCAGCGACGAAAATGCCGACAGCGCCACCCACCGCGCCGCGCAAGCCATCGGCCGCGCCCAGTCCCAGCTGCTGAACATGCAGGGCATGTTCTCGCGCGCGCTGAACCAGATCGAGCGCCAGCGCGTGCACCTGGGCCAGTCCGGCCTCTCCACCACCGATATCAAACGCTGGCTGCTGGCGCATGAGGACCTGTCCTCGCTGGCGGAAGATGCGATCGACCAACCGGTGAAACCGCTGTTCATCACGCCTGCCGAGATGATCGACGTCGCCGAAACAGAATTAATGACCGAACGTGTAAACAACCAAGGGCTGAACGGCCTGCCGACCGGCCAGGATGCGCCGACCACCATCAACGACAGCCCGGCCATGCAGCGCGAGCTGGACGACTGGCTGGCGCGCCTGTCCGACTTCGCCCAGCTGAACAACTTCCCGGCCGTGGCCGAAGGCTCGCCACGCGAGGTCAAGGTGCACGAAGCGCTGCTGCCGGCGACCTTCGCGCTGGCCTCCTACCGCGCCTCCATGCTGCCGCTGCTGGGCGACGAAGCCGAAGCCTCGATGCAGGGCACCACGGCCGAACTGGCGCGCCTGCCGGTGCGCTTCGTGCCGCAGGACGAGATGGTGCAGCTGCCCGACCTCGAGATCGCCGCCATTTCCCTGGCCGCGCTCACCCTGGAATTAGACAAGACACAAGAAAGCGCAAAGTCCGATGAGTGATGATTCCCAGATCCTGATTGCGCGCCTGATGGCGCACCAGACCCTGCGCCGCGAAGACAAGATGGTCAAGCGCGTGCTGTCGGACGAGCATTTCCGCGCCGAAGTCGACGCGCGCCTGGCCGCCTGCGGCATGAAGCTGCTCGACAACGTGTATGCCGACCACGTGACGCTGGCCCTGCAGCGCGCCATCGAACCGAAGGTGTTCGGCGCCAAGGATGTCTGGCAGAACAACAATTTCGGCCTGGCGCGCGACGGCGTGGCCCTGCTGGTGGTGCTGTGGGCGCTGATCATCCTGCCCAAGCGCGAGCGCCAGGAGACCCACCAGCACGCGGACGACGACCAGAACGACATGTTCGGCACCGAGAAGCCCGTGCCGCGCGCGGAAGACACCTCGATCGGCATCCCGTACAAGGCGCTGCTGGCCGACTTCGGCGACAAGCTGGGCAAGAAGACCCGCATGGACATGAACCTGGGCATCCTCAGCAAGCTCGGTTTCATCGAGCGCCGCGGCGACATCGTGGTCGAAGGCCCGCTGCTGGACCTGCTGATGGACACCGACCTGCTCAAGGAGCGCATCATCAACGGCGCCCTGGCCGACGTGTTCAAGCGCGCCCCGGCGCAGATCGTGCACATCCCGCGCGAAGTGCTGGCCGCGGCCAACGATCCGGAACCGGAACCTGCCCTCGAGCCCGAGCCAGTCCCCGCCGCAGAAACTCCAACGGAAGAATAACGATGTTCCAAATCAAATCCCTCGAGCTGGTCCACTGGGACTATTGGCAGCGCATCAAGAACATTCCACTGGATGCCAAGATCATCACCATCGCCGGCCAGAACGGCTCCGGCAAGACCACCCTGCTGGACGCGCTGCGCACCCTGTTCGGCCTCGATTGCTCGATGGGCCGCACCTACAAGCACTACGCGCGCCACAGCGGCCAGCAGACGGCCTGGCTGCGCGCCGTGGTCGACAACAAGCCGCAGGGCAAGCAGCTCTCCAACCGCCCGTTCCGCAGCAGCGGTTTCTTCGCCGAAGACGAAGTGACCCTGTTCTGCCAGGTGCAGAAGAACGGCGGCGACTGGAAGCGTCAGTACCTGATGCGTCCGGGGAACGTGGACATCGAGGAAGTGACGGAAGCGAACGACTGGCTCGGCGTGGAGAACTACCGCAAGCGCCTGGCCAACGCCGGCCTGTCGCAAGCGATGTCCAAGGTGCTGGCGCTGGAGCAGGGCGAAACCGACAAGCTGTGCGAATATGCGCCGCGCCAGCTGCTGGACCTGGTGTTCCAGGTGTTCGGCGACAAGGAAGTGCTGGACGCCTACGACGAAGCCAAGCGCCACCAGCGCGACACCGAGGAAGAGCTGAAGCGCTTCGAAGCCGAACTGGAAGGCTCGCGCACCAACCTGGAAGGCCTGCGCCTGCGCGTGGCCAACTACCACCAGTGGGAAACGCTGCACAAGGAACGCCGCAATTTGCAGGAAGAAGTGCTGCCGTCGCTGGAGTACCACGAAGCGCGCGAGAAGTCCGGCAACATCAGCAAGCAGCTGCGCGAGGCGCGCAAGCCGCTGGCGCAGGCCGACCAGGTGCTGGCGGACAAGCGCAATGAAGTGGCGCGCCAGGCCAAGGCCCTGCAGGACGCGCAGCAGCAGGAAACCCTGCTGGAACAGGAACAGACCGCGCTCACCTCGCGCCTGAACCTGATCAACGGCAAGCTCAAGCCGCTCGAATCGCTGGCCGAACAGAAGTCGCGCCTGCAAAAGCTGGCCGCCGAATCGGGCAGCGACGTCGCCGACGCCGCCGCCCAGCTCGAAGCGAAGGAAAGCGAGCTGCTGAAGCTGCGCGCCCAACGCGACGGCGTCTCCAACCGCATCGCGCAGGACAAGGCCACCATCAACGCGCTGCAGGGCAAGAGCGCCATGCCGGAGCCGGACAATGTGCGCGCCATGCGGCGCGCCCTGAACGAAGCCGGCATCCCGCACGCCATGCTGTCCGACATCGTCGAAGTCACCGACCCGAAATGGCAGGGCGCCGTGGAAGGCGTGCTGGGCGGCTACGCCTCGGTGGTGCTGCTGGAGCGTTCATCGGACGCCGCCGCCGCCTACCGCCTGGCGGAGAAGGAACGCTACCGCCACTTCATCGTGCCCGACTGCGTCAAGGCGCACGAGCCGAAGAACCAGAGCCTGCTCTCGGTGGTGCGCTTCTCCGGCCTGGCGCCGGAATGGCTGATCGACCAGCTCTCGCGCATCACGCGCGTGGAATCGGTGGAAGAGGGCGCCAAGCTGGGCAACATCGAAGAATGGATCACGCCCGAGGCCTACCACAAGGAACGGCGCGGCGGCCGCTCGCTGTTCGTGGAAGCCTCGCGCTACCGCTTCGGCGCCGCCGGCAAGAGCTCGCGCATGGACGCGATCCAGAAGAACCTGCCGGCGCTGGAAGCGGAAGAAGACAAGTACACCCTGCAGATTTCCAGGCTCGCCTCGGAGACCTCCGCGCTGAAAGCCCGCCTGGCCGGCGTGGACGCGGTGAAGGAGCTGTCCGCCCGTACCGAGGAATTCGACGAAGCCGCCCGTTCGGCCGTGCCGCTGCGCGCCGAGCGCCTGGAAGTGGGCACGCGCCTGGGCGAACTGCAAGGCCTGATGAAGAACGCCACCGTGGCGCGCACCAAGGCCGACACCGCGTGGCAAAACGCCCGCATGTCCCTGTCCGAAGCGGAAGCGGGCATGCGCCTGAACTTCAAGCGCCAGATGGAGCAGCGTGCCGACCACGCGCGCGCGCTGCTGGCGCTGCGCCGCCAATGGCGCCACCTGCCGGGCGCATGGCGCCGCCCGGCACGGCGCCTGGCGCTGGTGCAGCAGCACCAGAACGCGCACCAGGTCGACCTGCGCATCGCCAGCCTGCAAGCGTCGCTGGCGCGCGACGACTGGGAGCTCGACGCCACGGTCATCGACCAGTACGCACGCCTGAACGAGCAGCTGAGCAACCGCAAATCGGAAACCGAAGAGCGCCGCTACCAGAACAACCGCGCCATCGAAGCCACCGCCAACGCGCGCGGCGCCTACATCGAACGCCTGCGCTACACGATCAAGACCTACTCGGCCAACATCAAGGAACTGGGCGCGCTGGCCAACATCGACGTGCACGTCGAACCGGTCAAGCTGGAAAACGACGACCTGCTGCTGGCGCAAGCCGGCCTGCAGGTACGCTTCAAGTTCGACGGCAAGGGCGCGATCGGCATGAACGACGGCGAAGCGTCGGGCGGCCAGCAGGTGATGAAGTCGCTGGTGCTGCTGATTGGCCTGCTGAAGTCCGAAGACGGCTCCGGCGGCTTCGTGTTCATCGACGAACCGTTCGCCCACCTGGACATCCGCAACATCCAGCTGGTCGGCGAGTTCCTGAAGAACACCGACGCCCAATACCTGATGACGACGCCGCTCACGCACAACACCGACGTCTACGACCCCTCCGACCTCACGCTCATCACGAGCAAGAAGAAGAAGGACACCCAGTGGGCGCAGCCGATCTTCGTGCTGCAGCGGCGCCAGGCGGCGGCCGCGTAAGCGTCAGTCGCCGGTGGTGGTGATGCCGACGGCGCGATACAAGGGACAGAACTTGATCGCGCCCGTCGCCAGCGGCACCACGCCGATCCAGCCCCACGGGCCGATCAGGTCCAGCAGGGTGGCCGCAATCAGGCCGGCACCGACAGCGATGCGCAAGGCACGGTCCACCGTGCCGACGTTGGTAATGATGCCCATGGCTTTCTCCTGTTTAACTGGCTACCAGTATGAGAAAGCCCGGCGCCGCGGGAAATGACCTGGATCAAATTCTGGCGAAGGTCACGCCGCTTCGCGCGCGGCGACGCCGAGGATGGCGTCCAGTTCCTTCTTCAGCGCCAGGGCCACGGGCCGGCCGCGGATGCGGTTCACCATCTCGAAGAAGGTGATGCGCATCGCCTTCAGGTCCTCCAGCGTGGCAGCCGCCTCCAGCCTGGCCTGCAGCACCTGGCCGCGCGAACCCAGGGTAGGCTCGATGGTGCGCGCATAGAACGCCCGCACCTGCGCCGCTTGCGCCGCCAGTTCCTGCTCGCTCGGCAGCACGGGCGGCGGCGGCAAGGCCTCGCCCTCCTCGATGAAGCCCTGCGCCAGCAGCTGCGCCACCGCGCCCGCGTCGAGCCCGAGCCCGGTCACTTTCGGCAGCAGCTCTTCCATCGGATGGCGGCCATCGATCATCACAAGCAAGGTACGCATGCGCGACGGCAGTCCAAAAGTACGCGCCGCGATCTCCTCGCGCCCCTTCTCGGTCTTGTTGTACGTCGTCATAAGAACATTTCCTCATGGCAATCATTTCTGGTCACCCAGAATACACGACGTTTAAGGAAATGACATCATTTACTGCACCGCAAACGCCGCGCGCAGAATGACAGCCCCGTGACAAGCTGTTGTATTTTCCAAACAAAAATTCGGGGTCAGCTCTGTCATTCGGACATAAGCTGCCCACTTTTGATCTAGCGCAAAGCATTCTTGCAGAAAATAAAACGCCCACGGCGGCACGTGGCCAACGCGGGCATTTTGCGCCAGATCAACGGTGCGTCGCTGCTGTCCGAATGACAGGCCTGGCACCGGCTTTAGTCTTGGGGCTGCGTGGCGCGCCAGCGCAGCAGGCCGATGGAGTAGGCGGCGAGGTAGCCGAGCAGCAGGCCGAAGGGGATGACCGTCAGGGGGTGCTGCAGCACTTCGGTGGAGTTGATGAGCTGCGGGCGTTCGGATTGGCGGTTAATGTAGAACTCGACGCCAATCTGCAACACGCGCGCGGCAAACAGCAGGCAGACCAGGATGGCGGTGCGGCTGGGCGGGGTGAAGTACAGCGTGCCTTCGCGGTTCTCGAAACGGGTCTTCTTGAGCGCGAACACGGCAAGCCAGGCGCCGGCCAGCACGGCGCCGGTCATCATCGACAGGGCCGGCGGATTGGCCAGCATCGATTGGGCGGCGGCCAGCAGCAGCAGTGGCAGTCCGGCCGCGCCCACCCAGTGCCGCCACGCGACCGATTCCTGGCGGCGGAACACCAGCTTCAGGCGCGAGTAGATGCGCCAGATCAGGACGGGGACGAGGATGAGCAGGACGACGGTGGTGACAGTCAGTTGCATGGCGCGCGCGATGGGTGAAAAAGTAGGATTCTACCCGCAGGCGTAGAATAGGCGTCGTGATCTCGTTTTCTGGAGCTCCCGCCATGGAAAAACACCGCATCCACGCCCACCGCGCGCCTGACCTGCCGGTGCCGGTCGATGAATCCCAGCCGCACCCCGAGCCGGTGCATCCGCACAATCCCGACCCGCAGGACGAGCCGGTGCCGGACCATAATCCCGAGCTGGCCCCGCCCGGTCAGTCGAACGCCCAGTTGTAAAGCACGTCGAGCGCGTTGTTGGTGCCGGTCTGCAGTTGCAGCGACACGCGCGAGTTGAGCTTGTAGCGCAGCTTCACCAGGCTGGTGGCGCTGCCCGCCCCCTGTTCGAAGCTGAGGTAGGCGCGCGAGGACAGCTTCTTGCCGACCGTGACGACGGTGCTTTCCAGTCCCTTGGCCTGGCTCACGCCCAGTTCGTCGAGGCCGACGCGGTTGGCCAGGCTGGGGCCACCGCTGCCACCCAGCAGGGCGCCGGCGGCCGTGCCGAGCAAGCCCATTTCATTGCCTGCCATGTCGGCCGTGCCGTGTCCGAGCACGAGCCAGGCGAGTTTTTCGCTGTCCGGCACGGACGGCGTGGAGACCAGCTTGGCAACGGGCGACAGGGCGGTGCCGCGCACTTCGACCCCGGCTTCGACATTGTGTTCGCTCAGTTCGTCCCCTTCGGGACGCTTGCGCACGGCGCGGATGTTAAGGCCCGGGTTGTCGTAGGCGCCGGTGAAATTGAGCACGCCGCGCTCGATCGCGAGGCGCTGGCCGTAGGCGGCATAGGTGCCGCTGACCACGCGGATGCTGCCGTTGACGCGCGGGGCGCGGCGTTCGGTCATGCGGACGCGCACCGTGCCGGCCAACTGGGCGTCCAGCCCTTTGCCGCGCAGGGTGAAGTCGTCGCCCAGGTCCGCTTCCACGTCCACGGAAAGGGGCAGGGCGCCGCCGGCGGCGGGTTTCGGCTTGTCGCGGCCGAGGATGACAACGTCTTCGCTGATGGTGGGCGTGTCGAGCGCGGGCAGCTCGATGCTGGCGCGGTTGGCCTTGAACTTGCCGTCGAGTTCGAAGCGCTTGGCGTCGCGCACCAGGGTGCTGGTGCCACTCAGGACCAGGGTGCGGTCGGGGCGGTTGAAGACTTCCAGCTTGTCGGCGGCGAGCTTGAGGTCCATCGACATCTCGCCGTTGGCCAGGCGCAGCCAGCCTTCGGCTTGCGCGCTGCCTTCGGCGCCGTCGAAGCGCAGGCGCTGCAGCTGCAACTGGTCGCCGGCCACCTTGGCTTGCAGGGCGCCATTGCGCAGGCGGATGCCTTGCTCGGCCCAGTTGATGACCAGTCCCTCGCCTACCACTTCGCCATCGAGCAGCGGGTTGGCGATGGTGCCGCGGCCGGCGGCGCTGGCGCGCAGGGCGCCGTTCAGTTCCATGCCCTGCACGCCGAGCAGGGGCGAGAGCCAGGCGATGGAGGGCAGGCTGGCGCTGGCGCCGAACGACAGCGGGCTGTCGGACGGGATGCGGCCGTCGCGCAGCCGGGCGCTCGCTTCCAGGCGTGCGTTGCCGGCGCGGTCGCCGGCCAGTTCGAGCTGGGTGCGCAGCTGGTCGCCGGCCACCGTGAGGCGCGCGTCGAGCAGGCGCAGGCCGAGCTGGATCGGGCGTTCGCCGCCAGTGATGGTGATGTCGCCCTTTTCGCGGAACACGTGCAGCGAGCCGTCCAGCGCGGGCGCAGCGCCCGGCGTGGCTGCCGCGGCCAGGTCGATCGACCAGTCGGCGCCCAGCGTCATGGTGCTGGCGACGTTGCTGCGCCAGGTGTCGGACAGTTGCGCCAGGTAGCTGGCGTTGACGCCGGCGGCGCTGCCTTTGCTGCGCCAGCGCAGGCCGTTCTTTTCCAGGGTGTCGATGCGCAGGCTGCCTTCGGGCATGGCGATGGTGGCGCTGCCCAGCGCGATCTGCTCGGGGCGGGCCAGGCCTGCCACGCCCTGGCCCGGGCGCCCGGCAATGCGCAGCGTGGCGGGCGCCTGCAGGTTGAGGGCGAAGCGGCCCTTGTTCTGCAGGGCGTCGACGCTGCCGCTCCAGGTGCCGGGCGTGTAGCCGCCGCGCAGCCTGGCGCTGGCGTCGAAGTCGGGGTTGGCGGCGGCCAGTTGCAGCGTGTGGCTGCCGGCAGTGCCGGCCGCTTGCAGGCGCAGGCGGTCGAGCACGATGCCGGGGGCGCTGAAGCCCGTCAGGGTCAGGTCAGCCTGGAGCGGGTCGTCGGGATTGAGGGCGGTGCCGAGGGTGGCGCTGCCCTTGATGGCGGACAGTTCGCGCTGGCCGGGCAGGCGCAGGTGGGCGCCTTCCAGCGCGAGGCCGAGGGTGGGGCGGGCGTTGCCGCCGCTGCCGCTGCTGGCGTAGCCGCTGCCGCGCAGGCTGCCGGACCAGCCGCTGCCCAGCGCCGCCAGTTGCGGCGCGTCGAGCTTCCAGTCGATGCGGTCCTGCGGCTTGCCGAAGGCGCCTTTGGCTTGCAGCAGGTTGGGGCCGAAGCGCAGGTCGATGTCGCTGTCCTGCACGCGGCCGGGGCTGGCGGTGAACCTGGCGTGGCCGCTCAGGGCGGCCTTGCCGAGCGTGGAGGCGGGTTGCAGGCGCACGTCGGCGTGCGCCAGCCAGTCGGCGCTGGCGCGCAGCGTGGCGCTGAAGTCGGCATTGACGTTGCCGGCCAGCGGTGCGCCGAAGCTGGCCGGGTTGAGGCGGCTGGCGCTGCCCGCCACTGTCACTTCGCGCGCGCCGGCCAGGCTGGCCTCGCCGCTCGCGCGGATCACGCTGTCGCTGCGCGGCTGCGGGTCGGCCGCGCTGGGGCGGGCGTTCCTGGCCGCGGGCGCTAGGTAGGCCAGGCCGCGCGCTTCGGCGGTAAAGCTGGTGCGCGGCGCCTGGTAGCCGCCAGTGATGGTGCCGCTGGCGTTGGCGCTGCCTTGCAGTTGCGGGTCGAGCGCGGAAAGCTGGCCGGCGTCGAGCTGCCATGCCAGCTTGTCGCTTGCCGCGCCGAACGCGCCGCGCAGGCTGGCATTGTTGCGCGCGTAGGTGAGCTGCGCGTCGATGCCGCTGATGTGCTGCGCGTCGGCGCTGAGCTTGGCGCTGCCGGACAGGGGCTGGCCGAGCAGCTTGCTGGGCTGCATGGCAATGTTCAGTTGCGCGCGCCAGTGCGGCGCCAGGGTGCCGCTGGCCTGCAGCGCGGCATTGAGGTCGGCGGCCGGGAAATTGCCCAGCGCGGCGGGGTCGAAGCGCTTGAGCGTGGCGCTGGCCTTGAACGCCTTGTCGTCCTTCAGGCTGGCCTGGCCGGTGGCGGCGATGCTGCCCTGGCCTGCCTGCAGGCGCGCCTGGTGCACGGTGAGCAGCAGCTGGTGCAAGGTGGCATGGACATCGAGGCGCAGCTTGCCTTCGCCCAGCGCGGCGCGCAGGGTGTGCCGGCCGTCCTTGCTGTCGGCGCTGATCTCGCCCGCAATGGCGCTGCTGGCGGCGGCGCTGTGCAGGCCGCGCAGGTCGATGCGCGCGCTGCGCAGGTGCAGGCTGGCCGCGTCGATGCCGCCGTTGTCGGGCAGGCGGCGCAGGGCGCCGCTGCCGGTGAACGTGCCGGCGCTGCCCAGGTCGATGGCGATGCCGCTTAGCGTGGCATGGTCGAGGGTGCCGCCCAGCTGGGCCGTTGCGCTGTGCAGCGGCAGTTGCTGCCGGTCGAGCGGACCGGGCGCGCTGCGGTTGCCGACGGCCAGCTTGCCGGCCAGCTTGTCGCCCGTGATGGAGGCGTCCAGCGCCAGGTCGAGGGCGGCCTGCGGCCAGGCCGGGTCGAAGCGGGCCGGGTCGACGGCGCGCGCCTGCAGCCGGATGCTGCGCAAGGCGATGGCGTCGAAGGGCGCCAGCACCAGGGTGGCGTCGCCGTTGGCGTAGTGCGATTTGCCTTTGACGTCGAGCTTGAGCTGCGCCAGGTCGCCGCTGGCCACCAGCTCCAGGCGCGTGGCGCTGCGTTCGATGGCGGCGGCGTCGGGCGCGGCGGCAGGCTTGCCGGCCGTGCCGGGCGCCTTGGGCGCCGGCGGCATGGGCGCCAGGGCCGCGGTGGCGCTGACCTGGTAGGGGCGCGCGGTGGAAATGTCGGCGCTGGCGGCCAGCGCGCCGATCGGCGTTTCCGCGCTGGCGTCCTTGAGCTGCCAGCGTTGGCCGTCGCCTTGCAGCTTGAGCTTGATGGCGCGCAGCTCGGTGCGGCTGCCGTCGGTGCCGACAATGCCCAGCATGGCGACGCGGCCGTCGGCAATGTGCAGGCGGAAGGGCGGGGTGATCGACGCCGGCATCTGCGGCGGCTTGGACGGCCCCGTGGCGCGCGACTCGGCCCGCGCCACGTGCAGGGCACTGATCGCCACGCCTTCGCTGAAGTATTGCAGCGGCGACCAGTCGATGTCGATGTTGTCGAGCGTGAACACGCTCGATTCGTCGCGGTAGACGATGCGGCCGATGTGCATGCGCCCGTACAGCGAGCCGCTGACGCCGGTCACGGCGATCTGGCCGCCGCTGGCGCGGGCGACCTGCGCCACGATCTGCTGCAGCGTGGTTTCCCTGCCCAGCAGCCAGACCGCGCCGCCCAGCACGGCCAGCGTCATGCCGCCGCCGATCAGGGTGCGGCGCAGCCACCTGCGGCGCGGCGGCGCCGGCGTGGCGGGCGGGTTGGGCGGGGTGTGCGGCGTAGCCATCAGAAGGTGAACCCCAGCGAGAAGTGCAGGCGCGCCTTGCCGATGGCATGGCCGTAGGCGACGTCGACGTTGATCGGCCCGACGGGACTCTTGTAGCGCGCGCCGACGCCGTAGCCGGACTTGGGATGGATGCCGCCCAGCGAGTTGGCGGCATTGCCCGCGTCGTAGAAGACGGCGGCGCCCCAGGCGGGCTTGAACCAGTACTGGTATTCGGCGCTGGCGGTCGCCAGGTAGCGCCCGCCGACCGTGGCGTCGCCGCGTTCCACGCCCAGCTCCTGGTAGGCGTAGCCGCGCACGGAGTTGTCGCCGCCGGCGCGGAACAGGTAGGTGGCCGGCACGCCGTCCTGGCTGGCCGAGGCGAGCGCGCCGATCTCGGCGCGCAGGATCACGGTCGTGTGCGGGCTCAGTGGCCGGTAGGTGATGCCGCGCGCCGTGGCACGGATGAACTTTTCGTCCGTCAGCACGGGCAGCAGGGCGCCGCCCAGCGTGGCGTTGAGCACGTAGCCCTTGGTCGGGAACACCAGGTTGTCCACCTTGCGCCAGGTGACGGCATAGGTGATCGGCAGCGACTGGCTGCGGGCGGAGGCGACGCCGTTCACGGTCTTGCTCTCGTTCAGGTACTCGATCGAGATGCTGCGTTCGAGCAGCGGCGTGCCCCAGGCGCGCTTGGCCGCCACCGACGCCGTGCGCGTGATCTCGCCCTCGATGTCCTTGCGTTCCACCGCCGCGCCGAAGCTGTCGTTGTAGCCGTCGGCCGTGGTGGGGAAATAGAAGTCGCTGCGCGCCGACTGGCGCTTGGTTTCCAGCGTCAGCGCGCTCTTCATCTTCAGGCCGAACACGTTCAGGTCGTCGTAGGTGCCGGAGGCGCGCGCGCCGGTGTTGGTGCTGAAACCGATACCCACGCTGGCGTTCTTGCGCTTGTTCTCGACCACGCGCACCAGCAGCGGCAAGGGCGGCATGGTGCTGGGCTGCGGCACGCCTTCAGCCTTGTCCTCGGCCGCTTCGATCTGCTCGCCCAGCACGGAGGACAGGTCGGCGCTCACGTCGACGTTGGCGAAGTAGCCCGTGTCCTGCAGCTTGCCCTGGAAGGCCTGCAGCGCCGCCTCGCTGTAATAGTCGCCCGGCTTGACCGGGTTCAGGTTGCGCACCACCGATTCGGGATAGCGCCGCAGGCCTTCCACCTTCAGTTCGCCAAAGCGCATCTCCGGTCCGCTGTCGAGCGTGACCTGCAGCAGCGCGCGCCGCGTTTCGGGATCGACCACCGCTTCGCTGGAGGTCATCTGGGCGCGCGGGTAGCGCGTCTGCACCACGGCGCGCAGCAGGTCGCGCTTGGCCTTCTCCCATTCATCCTGGCGGAAGACGGCGCCGGCGGGCAGGCGCCAGCCGTCCTTGAGCGCTTCCTTGTCGAACGGGGCGGCCGGCGTCGAGTCGAAGCCCACCAGTTCGATCTCCACCCCGCCCACCAGCACCGGTTCGCCCGGTTCCACGTCCACCGTCACGCTCGGCGTGCCGCTTTCCTCGAAGCGGATATTGACCGCCGGCGTGTAGTAGCCGGCGGTGGCCACCAGCGTCTTGATCTGCTCGGGCGCCGAGCGCAGCATGCGCTGCAGCTGGTCGCGGTCCATGCGCGGATTGGTGCGAAAGCGCACCAGGTCCAGGTTTTCCTCCAGCAGCGTCTCCAGCGCGCGCGGTGCATTGATGCGCACCGTGTATTGCCAGCCCTGGGCAGCCGCCATCAAGGGCAGCAGCAGGGCGGCGCAGCCCAATAGGAGCCCTCGCAATACTTTTATGCCGGATTGTGCCAAAATTCGTAGTCTATGATCTGGAAGTCGAAACCGAATGTTACCGGATCGGGCGCCTTGATGGCGTATCTCTAAGATTTGCAAAAAAACCAGAAGAAAGAATGCGATGCTGACTAACGACGCTGCCCTGGTTCTGTTCAGCGGTGGACAGGACTCGACTACTTGCCTGGCCTGGGCCCTTGAGCGTTTTGCGCGCGTCGAAACCATCGGCTTCGACTACGGCCAGCGCCATGCGATCGAACTGACGGTGCGCCCGCGCCTGCTGCAGCAGCTGCGCAGCGTCAAGCCCGAATGGGGCGCGCGCCTGGGCGAGGACCACACCATCGACCTGGGCCTGATCTCGCAGCTGTCGCAAACGGCCATGACCGAGGACATCGAGATCGTGATGCAGGAGAACGGCTTGCCGAACACCTTCGTCCCCGGGCGCAACCTGCTGTTCATGACCGTCGCCGCCACCCTGGCGTACCGGCGCGGCCTGAACGTGCTGGTGGGCGGCATGTGCGAGACCGATTTTTCCGGCTACCCCGATTGCCGCGACGATACGATGAAGGCGCTGCAAGTGGCGCTGAACCTGGGCATGGACACCCGCAGCCGGCTGGAAACGCCGCTGATGTGGCTGGACAAGGCGCAAACCTGGGCGCTGGCCCAGCAGCTGGGCGGCACCCAGCTGGTGGACGTGATCCGTGCCGACACCCACACCTGCTACAAGGGCGAACGGGGCACCCTGCACGACTGGGGCTATGGCTGTGGCACCTGCCCGGCCTGCGACCTGCGCGCGCGCGGCTACCGCCTGTTCCAGGCGACGCTGACGGGCAATCGGCAAGTTTCGGCCGATTGAGTTTTTCTATCTGGCAAGTAATTTGCTCAAAATAAACTAATATGCTGGTATGCAAAGGCCACCAGCCCTTCCGCTGCTGCAACGCCTGCTCCGTCCCCGCCTGCTGGCGGGGCTGGTGGCCGCGGTCTGCCTGACGGCCACGGCCAGCGTCTGGTGGGGGGCGCATGGCGTGGCCAAGCGCGACGCCAATGCCGACTTCGAGCAGCGCACCCGCGAGCTGGTCAACAACCTGGCCGTGCGCGTGCAAGCCTATGTGCAGGTACTGTATGGCGTGCAGGGCTTGTTCGCCAGCTCGGACTTCGTCGACCGCCAGGAATTCCACACCTATATCGAGCGGCTGGAGCTGCCGCACAACTTTCCGGGCATGCAGGGCGTGGGCCATATGCGTTACGTGCCCGGGCCGCTACTGGCGGCGCATGTGGCGGCGGTGCAGGCCGAGGGCTTTCCCGACTATGCCGTGACGCCGCCCGGCCAGCGCAGCCAGTACGCGCCGGTGGTTTACCTGGAACCTTTCGACGGCACCAACTTGCTGGCCTTCGGCTATGACGCCCTGTCCGAACCGGTGCGCCGCAGCGCGCTGGAACAGGCGCGCGATTCCGGCCTGCCGGCCATGACGGGCAAGATCCTGCTCAGGCAGGAAACGTCCGATCCGGTCCAGGCGGGGTTCCTGCTGGTGCTGCCGCTCTACCAGAACGGGCAGGGCCGCTACACGCTGCTGCAGCGGCGCAGCGCGCTGCGCGGCTGGGTGTACGCGCCGTTCCGCATGGGCGACGTGATGGCGACGCTGGGCTACGACGCCTTGCGTGGCCTGGACGTGGAAATCTACGATGGCGACAAGCTCAACGACATGACCCGGATGTTCGACAGCGCGCCCGGCGCGGCGGCGCAGGCGGCGCAGCGCACGGTCAAGCGCCTGAGCCTGGCGGGCCGGCGCTGGACCCTGCAGGTGGCCGCCCTGCCCCGGGCGCAGGGCGTGCTGTCGGACAAGCCGCGCGCCATTGCCGTCGGCGGCAGCGTGCTGAGCGTCTTGCTGGCGCTGCTGGCCTACGTGCTGGCCGAGAGCCGCCAGCGCCTGCGCGTGGCGCTGGAGCGCAGCAGCCGCATGGCCGATGAACTGCGCGAGGGCCAGGAAACCCTGCTGGCCATGGCCGAACATGCGCAGGGCAGCCAGGCCGTCCTGCGCAGCATCCTCGATTCCACCGTGGACGGCATCCTGGTCGACAATTACCGGGGCACGGTGCTCAACTCCAACCGCCGCTTCCGCCAGCTGTGGAACGTGGCGGAGCAACTGGACTGGCAGAACGACGGCGCCATCCTGTTCGGCCACATGGCCAGCCAGCTTGAGCAGCCGGAGCTGTTCCTGCAGGCCAGCGCCTGCCGCGAACTGGACGACGAATGCCGCAGCCAGCTGCAGATGCGCGACGGCCGCGTGCTGGAGCTGGCCACGCAGCCGCTGCGCCTGGGCAGCGAGCCGGCGCGCATCTGGTCCTTCCGCGACATCACGGAGCGCACGCTCAACGAGCGGCGCGAAGAAGCGCGCCACCAGGTGCTGGAACTGCTGGCCGCCGGCGCGCCACAACAGGAAGTGCTGGACAACCTGCTGCGCGGCCTGGAAGCGGCCAACCCGGGCATGCTGTGCAGCGTGATGCTGCTGGACGAGGATGGCCAGCACCTGCTGCTGGCGGCCGCCCCCAGCCTGCCGGCATTTTTCAACGACGCCATCCACGGCCTGCCCATCGGCTACGGCAATGGTTCCTGCGGCAAGGCCGTCACCACCAACAACCGCGTCATCGTGGAAGACATCCGCAGCGACCCGCTGTGGGCGCCGTACCGCGAGCTGGCGGCGCGCGCCGGCCTGGGCGCCTGCTGGTCGGAGCCGGTACGCGGCGCCAACGGCAAGGTGCTGGGCGCCTTTGCCATCTACCACCGCGAACCGCAGCGCCCCAGCGTGGCGCACATGACGCTGATCGACCAGGCCGCCAGCCTGGCCGGCATTGCCGTCGAACAGGCGCGCGCCGCCCATGCGCTGCGTGTGGGCGAGGCGCGCTTCCGCAGCCTGTACGACCACGCGCCCGTGGCGCTGTGGCAGCAGGACTGGTCGGCCGTGCACCGCGCCTTGCGCGAGCTGGCCGAATCGGGCGTGGAAGACATTGGGCAGTGGCTGCAGAACAATCCCAGCCAGCTGGAGCGCCTGGCGGGCCTGGTGCGCATCACCGACGTCAACGCGGCCGCGCTGGTCCAGGTGGGGGCCGACGCCGCCCACAAGGACCTCACGCGTCTGAGCCTGGCGCAGAACTTCGCGCCGGCGGCGTTGCCGGTGTTCGCGCAAGCGCTGCTGGCGCTGGAGCGCGGCGTCCACCTGTTCCATGGCGAAGGCAGCTTCCTGCGCCTCGACGGCGTGCAGCGCCAGAATGAAATGACGCTGCTGGTGATGCCGGGCCACGAGCATGCGCTGGACTTCGTGATCGTGTCCACGCTCGACATCACCGAGCGCAAGCGCCTGAACGATGAACTGGTGCGCCTGGCCGCCACCGACTTCCTGACCGGCTTGCCGAACCGGCGCGAATTCATGGCCCGCCTGAACGACGAGCAGGCCCGCCTGCAGCGCGACGTGGGCGGGCGCGCCGCCGTGCTGATGCTGGACATCGACCACTTCAAGGAAATCAACGATGCGCACGGCCACGACCGGGGCGACGCCGTGCTGCGCCACCTGGCCGGCCTGATGCGCGATTCGCAGCGCAAGATCGACATGCTGGGGCGCGTGGGCGGGGAAGAGTTTGCCATCCTGCTGCCCGGCGCCGACATGGATGCTGCGCACGCCTTCGCCGAGCGCCTGCGCCAGCGGATCGCCGACACGCCCCTGCCGCACAACGGCGACAGCATCGCCATCACCGTCAGCGTGGGGCTGGCCAGCATGGATGCCAGCGACTGCAGTGGCGACGCGGCCCTGGTGCGGGCCGACCAGGCGCTGTACCGCGCCAAGCACGCCGGGCGCAACCGCGTGGAAGCGTAAAGACTTACTCGGGACGCATGCGCAGCTGCTCGACCTTGTCGGCCTTGCCCAGGCCCAGGTCCACCACCAGCACGCCGTCGGCGTAGTTCAGGCGGTAGCGGTAGTTGCGCACTTCGCCGTCGACGCTGCGCGACAGCGGTTCCACGGTGCGCAGCGTGCCCCAGCCGCGCAGGTCTTCCGCCACCATCGCAAGGAACTCCGGCGACAGGCGCTCGGCCGCCTTGTCGCTTAAGCCGTCGGGCAGCTTGCCGGCGGCGATCTGGGCAAACATGGCGCGCACGCGCTCGGCCATGGCCGGTTCGGTTTCCGCGATGGCCGGGGCGACCTTCGGCGCCAGTGCCGGCACATAATGGGCGGCCACGATGTCGGCCAGCTTGCCCGGGCGCGCCGTGGCGGAATTGGCCAGCACCACCACCGACAGCTTGTCGTCCACGAAGCGGTTCAGCTGAGCGCGGAAGCCTTGCCACGCACCGCCGTGGCCCACGACGCGGTGGCCGTTGCGCTCGAACAGTTGCCAGCCGTAGCCGTAGCCGGTGGGGTTGCCGTTGTTCAGCTTGGCTGGCGTCCAGCTGGCCTGGCGCACGCTGGCCGGCAGCACCTGGTCGCCATACAGGGCCAGGTCCCACTTGGCCAGGTCGCGCGCCGTCAGGTACAGGCTGCCGTCCGCCGTGGTGTTCAGGCGCGGCGCCACCCAGGACTGGTTCACCAGCTGGCCGTTCTTGCGCTCGTAGCCGCGCGCACGGTGGGGGATGATGTCGGCTTCGCTGATGACGCGCGTGCCCATGCCCAGCGGTGCGAAGATGCGCTCGCGCAGCTGGTCGCCGTAGAACTTGCCACCCACCTTGTTGCAGATGAAGCCGAGCAGGTGATAGCCCATGTTCGAGTACGACCATTTTTCGCCGGGCGCGAACAGCACGGGAACGTCCGCCTCCAGCGCGATCAGTTCCTCGTCCGTGTAGTTCTTGGTCAGGTCCAGCTTGGCATACGGGTCGCCCAGGCCGGAGGTATGCGTCAGCAGGTGGCGGACCGTGATGCCTTCCCACGCCTTGGGCGTGTTGGCCAGGTGCTTGGCGATAGGATCGTCCAGCGACAGTTTGCCCTCTTGCGCCAGCAGCATCACCAACGCGGCGGTGAACGTCTTGCCGACCGAACCGGACTGGAAGATGGTATCGGGCGTGACCTTCACCTTGTGCTCCAGGTCGGCGTAACCATAGCCTTGTTCGCGGATGATCTTGCCATCCTTGACGACGGCGATGGCCACGCCGGGAATTTGGCTGCGTTTCATTTCAGCCAGGAGGGCGTCGTCGAGGCGGTCGGCGTGGGCGGGAAAGGCGAAAGCGAGGGACAGCAGGAGCAGGGGGGTGCGCATGGTTATCGTGGTATGGTTAGCAAAAAAGCATTGTAGCAGGCAAAAAAAAGGCGGACCTTGCGGTCCGCCCTCCAGGCTCAGGCAGGGGAGTGTTGCAGGGCGGGCGCGGCAGCGGCAGGCTTGCGGTTGCGGCGCTTCAGCAGCCAGTAGATGCCGAAGGGGATCAAGAGCGGCAGCAGCAGGGGCGATACGGCGGCCATGGCGACCACGGCGGCAAAGGCCAGTACGCAGACCAGCAGCACGCCGACACCGGCCATGACGACACCCACCATCACCGCCACCACCGTCATCACCACGGCCAGGAAGGCAAACACGCCACCGGCAATGAAGGTGCCCAGCAAGGCCCCCAGGGGACCGTCGAAATCCTCGTCGCCCACGGTCACGACCAGGTCGTTGGCATCGATGGCGAACCAGGCGGCGATCATGCCGAAAAACAGCAGGAGCAGGGAGAGGGCAAGTACCTTTTTCATGATGGGCCTCGTGGCGTTGAACATGATCCCACTGTAGGCCCGGCGCGCCGGACGAGCCAGCCAATTGCGACGAACGGTGCTTTTCACGGGACGAATGGAATGGATGAGATGGCGGCTTGCTTTCGTGGACTTCTTGCCTATACTGAATATCCGATCTCTGAGATGGAGGGGAATATGGCTTGGCTAGTAAGAGACGGGAGCCAATCGTTGCTCCTGGGAATCGATAGCGAAATGCGCCAGCGAAGCGCCCGCGAATGTGCCGGCGGTGGTCCCAAAGGCCCGCCCTCCGCGCCACCGACGATTCCACCAATAATCATCAATCCCTTCAAATACCAGACGCCGGACCCGGCGATCGACCCGCGCATTACGCCTCTCGGCCCGCCCATCATGCCGCCCCGGGGGCCGGCCCTGTCACTGCACTAAAACGAAAAGCCCGCGACCCCAGCGGGCTTTGTCTTTTCCGCTGGCTTGCACCCGCGCCACCTGCTATATTGCCCAGACGCATGTAAACCTTGGGAAAAAGATGGAAAGCGAAAGCCGTCTGCGCCGCCTGGAGGCTGTCCAGGAAATCCTGCTGGAAATTGGCCAGCTGTCCAACAGCTGCACCGACATCACCGTCTTCCTGCAGTCCGTGCATGGGGCCCTGGGTCGCATCATGTTCGCTGCCAATTTCTACGTCGCCCTGAGCGACCGCGATGCGCCAGGCAATGCCGTGCGCTTCGTGTACTTCGTCGACGAGGTCGACGACCACCCCTACAAGGACCAGCTGGTGCAGCTGGCCACCCCCGACCAGTCGCCGACGGCCTGGGTCATCCTCAACAAGCAGCGCCTGGTGATGACCGGCGACGAGCAACGCGCGCGCGACGAGAACGACGTGTTTGGCGTGGGCACCGTGGCCGAGCACTGGATCGGCTGTCCGCTGATGGACCAGAACCACGACGTGCTGGGCGCCATGGTGATCCAGAGCTACGACAAGGAACACGCCTACAGCGAGGAAGACCAGGCCCTGTTCGCCCAGATCGCCAACCACGTGTCGAGCGCCCTGCAGGGACTGCAGAGCATGGACCGCCTGGAGCGCGCCGTGCGCGAGCGTACGCTGGAGCTGGAACGCGAAGTGGCCGAGCGCAGCAAGGCCGAGCGCCTGCAGCGCGCCCTGTACGAAATCGCCAGCCTGTCCGCCTCCGCCTCGGCCGAATCGGACGCCAAGCAGCTGTACGCGCGCCTGCACGAGATTGTCGGCAGCCTGATCACCGCCCGCAATTTCCTCATCGCGCTCTACCACCCCAAGAGCGACGAGATTTCGATTCCCTATTTTGCCGATGAAAAGGACATGGAAGCGCCGGTCAAGCGCTTCGAATACGGCATCGGCATGAGTTCCTTCGTGCTCAAGCGGCGCGCACCGATGCTGCTGGACGGCCCCACGTTTGCCGCCCTGCTGGCCAGCGGCGAGATCAACGAACCGCTGGGCAACCAGGGCATCGCCAGCTGGATCGGCGTGCCGATGCTGGTGGGCGAACAAGCGCTTGGCGTGATCATCGTGCAAAGCTACGAAAGCTCGGTGATCTACACCCAGGCCGAACTGGACATCCTGGCCTTCGTGGCCAACCACACCGCCGCCGCGATCGCGCGCACGCGCTCCGACCTGGCCATCCGCCGCGCCAAGGCCGAGCTGGAAGAGCAGAACGCCGCGCTGGCCTCCGCCCTGGCGCAACTGCAGGCCGCGCAATCGGAACTGGTGCGCCAGGAAAAGCTGGCCTCGCTGGGCCGCCTGGTGGCCGGGGTCGCCCACGAAATCAATACCCCGCTCGGCATCTGCGTCACCGCCACCAGCCACCTGGTGGAAGAGCTGCGCCTGTGCCGCCTGGACATGGCCGAAGGCACGCTGGACGAGGACGGCCTGAACGCCTTCTTCGACACGGTCGACCAGTCGCTCAAGATCATGACCACCAATACCCAGCGCGCCGCCGCGCTGGTGCGCAGCTTCAAGCAGGTGGCGGTGGACCAGTCGTCCGACAATATCCGCCACTTCAACCTGCGCAAATACCTGGACGAAGTGCTGCTCTCGCTGCAGCCCAAGCTGAAAGGCAAGCCGATCGAAGTCAACATCGACTGCGCGCCGGACATCCACCTGGAAAGCTTCCCCGGCGCCGTGTCGCAGATCGTCACCAACATGGTGGTGAACTCGCTGGTGCACGGCTTTGAGGACGGGCAGCGGGGCACGATCCGCATCACCGGCAAGCTCGACGGCGACCACGTGCTGTTCGACTACAGCGACGACGGCATGGGCATGGACTCGAGCACGCTGCAGCAGCTGTTCGACCCCTTCTTCACCACCAAGCGCGGCTCCGGCGGCAGCGGCCTGGGCGCGCACATCCTGTACAACCTGGTGACGGGCCCGTTGGGCGGCACGGTCAAGGTGGTCAGCTCGCCCGGCATGGGCCTGCACTACCACCTGCGCTTCCCGCGCGACCAGCGCGGCAAGTAGCGCTCGCAAAAAAATCAGGGACGTAACACGTTTTCCGCATGGCGGAAATCGTGTTACGTCCCCGATTTTTCGTCCCCGATTTTTTTAAGTCAGCTCAGTCCGGGAAGCGTTCGTTGATGGCGAGCGCCTTGGGCATGTTGTCGATCAGCAGCTCCACGTATTTCGGGTCGAGGTGCTTGCCGGCGACTTCGCGCATGTGCGTCACCACCTGCTCCACCGGCCAGGCGTCCTTGTAGCAGCGCTTGTGCATCAGGGCGTCGAACACGTCGGCCACGGCCACGATGCGCGCGTATTCGTGGATGTCGTGGCCCTTCAAGCCTTGCGGGTAGCCGCTGCCGTCGAATTTTTCGTGGTGCTGGTGGGCGATCACGGCGGCGGCCTTCAGGATCGGGCGCTGCGAGCCGTCCAGGATCGACAGGCCGACCGCAGGGTGCTGCTTCATGATTTCCCATTCGGCCGGATCGAGCTTGCCCGGCTTCAGCAGCACGGAATCGGGCGTGGCGATCTTGCCGATGTCGTGCATCGGGGCGGCGTGCTTGAGCACGGCCGTTTCCTCGTCCGGCATGCCGGCGGCGCTGGCCAGCAGGTGGCAGAACTCGGCCATGCGGCGCACGTGGTTGCCTGCCTCGTTCGAGCGCGATTCCACCACGTCGCCCAGGCGCATGATCAGCTCGGCCTGGGTGTCGGTGATTTCCTGCGTGAGCAGGATATTGTCGAAGGCGATCGCCACGCCGCTGCAGAAGATTTGCAGCAGCTTCTGGTCGATCTCCGAAATGTCGTCCACGCCCTTCAGCACCAGCAGGGAAGCCTTGCCGCTGCTGTTGGGGAAGTAGCCGACGTAGGTGTCGCCCAGCATCTTCGAGATGCGGTTGCTTTCCGCGTCCTTCAGCTGGCCGATCAGTTCGGGCGTGAGCAGCGAGCCTTCGTCCTGGCCGATCTGGGCCAGCACTTCGTAATTGTTCTCGCCGCTGACAGCGGTGGCGCCGCGCACGCGCAGCAGCATGCTGTTTTCCAGGCGCAGCAGGGCGACCACTTGCTGCAGCAGGCCGTTGGCGAAGTCTTTCAGGTTGCGTTGCTGGAAAATGTGGGCCGAGGCCGCGATCACGCGCTCCAGGCCTTCGCGGTAATGCAGTTGCTGCTGGCGCGCTTCTTCCACCTTCATGATGTCGCGGTAGGCGCGCAGGGCGGCGAAGGTGGTGGTAAACAGCTTGGTGCGGTCGAGCTCGGTCTTTTCCTTGTAATCGTTAATGTCGTAATTGACGATCACGCGTTCTTCCGGTGCCTGGCCTGGCTGGCCGGTGCGCAGCACGATGCGGGTGAACTGGTTGTCCAGGTCCTGGCGCATCCAGCGCGCCACTTCCAGGCCGGAGTCTTCCTTTTCCATCACGACGTCGAGGAAGACCAGGGCGATGTCCTTTTCCTTGGCCAGCACTTCCTTGGCTTCGGCGCCGCTATAGGCATGCAGGAACGCCAGGCCGCGGCCTTCCAGGCGGAAGCGGCTCAGGGTCAGCTTGGTGATGTCATGAATATCGGGTTCATCATCGACCAGCAGGATTCTCCACGGCGCAAGTTTTGGCGTAGCAGAAGACAAGAAAGACATATGGGCAAATTCCAAATATGACACAAAGTCCTGGGCGATGCGCAATTTTTAGGCGCATCTGACTGATTGTAGTCTGACCTATTCCTATTAACAACAGGCAATACTGGATTAGCTAAATCTTTACAACACCACTGCGTCGCCGTAGAGCTTCTGGCAGCGCTCGCACCAGAAACTGCGCCGCTGGGTCAGCCCGAGGTGGGCCTTTTGCAGCCTGATGTTGCAGCGCGGGCAGTCACGGCGGTTATGCACCTGCCAATGCTGTTTCAGGATAAATGCCTGTTTCCAGGTTTTGAATTCAAAACTATATTGGCGGGCTTGTTTCACCAGTTCTCTTAATTTTCCTTGCGGCAATTTTATTACCGTGGAGAGAGGGTGAATGTGCAAGCGAAACAATACTTCGTTTTTGATAATATTGCCAACACCAGAAAAAATATTCTGGTCCAATAAGGCGTCGCAGACATAACGCTCGGGATTTGCCCGTAGCTTTTTCAAGGCCAAGCGCGCACTCCAGGTGTCGGACATGACGTCGGCCCGCCAGTCGTAGGCCGTCTCCAGTTCGCCTTCCACCAGCTTGACCGCGCAGGCATAGAAATTCAGTTCGCCGCCCTCCTCGAACTGCAGCGCCAGGCGCGGCACGGCGTCGGGCTTGCGCTCGTCGATGCGGTAGCTGCCGAACATCAGGAAATGGATGCGCAGCGTGTACAGCGGCAGCTCGATCAGGAAATGCTTGCCCCAGCTGCGCAGCGACAGCACGGGCTGCCCCGGCAGCTCGTCGAACGGCAGCACCTTGCTGTTGCCGCTGGCAGCGCTGATGGTGCGGCCTTCGAAGGCGCGCACCTGCTCGGTGAGAATGACGATGGATGGGCCTTCGGGCATGGTGTCCTCCTTGGCGCCAGCATCCGCGAGCGTGCCGCGCGCCGCCGTGCGCGCACGCACAAAGCTGCTAGACTCGCGTGCATGCATATACGACACACGACCGAAGAAGACTGGGCCACGCTCAAAGAGCTGCGCCTGGCTGCCCTGCGCGATGCACCGACCGCCTTTGGCGTGACGCATGCCAGCGCCGCCGCCAACCCCGATGCGCAGTGGCGCGACCGTGCCGCCGCGCGCGGGCCGGCCACCTACTTGCTTGCTTTCAGCGACGATGGCGCGCCGGTGGGCATGGTGGGCGGCGTCGTCAGCGACGCGCGGGAATTCAACCTGATCGCCATGTGGGTGCGGCCGGAACACCGCGGCAGCGCGGCGGCTGCCGCGCTGGTGGAAGCCATGAAGGCGCACGCGCAGGCCAGGGGCCACCAGCGCGTGGTGCTCGACGTCGCGCCGGACAATGCGCGCGCCGCGGCCTTCTACATCAGGCGCGGCTTCCGCTTTCTGCCGCATTGGGAAGCGCTGGAGAGCCATCCGCACATCCAGGTGCAAAAGATGGAATGGTGCGCCTGACGCCCACGCTGGTGCTGCTGCCCGGCATGGACGGCACGGGCATGCTGTTCGATCCGCTGCTGGCGGTGCTTGGCGATACGGTCAAGGTGATCCGCGTGCGCTATCCGCCCGACGAGGCATTCGGTTACGACGCGCTTGAGGCGCTGGCGCGGCAAGCCTTGCCGCGCGACGAGCCTTATGTCCTGTTGGGCGAATCGTTCTCGGGGCCGATCGCCATTTCCCTTGCTGCATCACGCCCACCGGGCCTGGTTGGCCTGGTCCTGTGCTGCAGTTTCGCCGCCACGCCGCGCCCCAGTTTGCGCAGCTTGCGCTGGATGGTGCATGGGGCGCTCGTGAAGTGGGCCGCACGCGTGGCGGGAGGTCCGCTGCTGCTTGGCCGCTTTGCCGACGCCCGCCTGCGTGCTTTGATTGCGCAGGCATTGGCGCCGGTCCGCGCAACGGTGCTGGAGCGGCGGGCGAGGGCGGTGCTCGACGTGGACGTCACGGCGCAATTGGTGGCCGTCGCAGTGCCGATCCATTGCCTGCAGGCGGCGCAGGATATGCTGGTGCCGCCCGCGTGCGCAGAGTTGATCGCGCGCACCAACGCGCGTGTCGTGACGCACGTGATCGACGGACCGCATTGCCTGTTACAGGCCGCACCGCTGCCCGCAGCCGAGGTGCTGCGCATCGCGCTGGACACTGCCGGCAGGCCAGGCGAAAGCCGATAGCGCTCGCCGCCTTCATCTTGCGTGGCGCACGAATCAATCGCCAGCGGTCACAATGTTGTCATCTTCGCTTCCTAGAATGGCGGGCAGTTCTTACTCCCCCACCCTTGGAAAGCGTCATGGAAAACAAAATCGATCACGACGATATCGGCTACAACGATACCCCGAACGAACACTTCAGCGAAGTCCTCGATAAACGCATCAGCCGCCGCAACCTGCTGCGCGGTTCGGTCGCGTCGGCGATCTCGGTCATGATGGGCTCGTCCGCGCTGAGCGCTTGCGGCGGCGGCAACGACGATGCGCCCGTGGTGACCAAACCGGAAACCCCCACCCCGAGCGAGAAGCTGCTGGGCTTCGCGGCCGTGGGCAAGAGCCTGGCGGACAGCGTGATCGTCCCGGCCGGCTACACCGCCACCGTCATCTACGCCCTGGGTGATCCGCTCACCACTTCCTCTGCGGCGTACAAGAACGACGGCACCGACACCGACTTCGAGAACCGCGCCGGCGACCACCACGACGGCATGGAGTTCTTCGGCCTGGACAACTCCGGCAAGCCATCGGCCAACGGCAACGAGCGCGGCCTGCTGGCGGTAAACCACGAAGCCACCACCAACGAAAAGCTGTCGTCCTTCTTCATCCACGCCAACGGCGGCACCAATACCCTGCCGCGCCCTGCCGTGGAAGTCGACCGCGAAACCGCGCTGCACGGCATCTCCGTGGTGGAAGTGCGCAAGGGCGCCAGCGGCAAGTGGGAGTACGTCAAGGACTCTGCGTACAACCGCCGCGTCACCTGCCTGACCGAGTGCGACATCTCCGGCCCGGCCAAGGGCAATGCGCTGATGAAGACCAAGTACTCGCCGGACGGCAGCAAGACGCGCGGCACCCTGAACAACTGCGGCACCGGCAAGACGCCATGGGGTTCCTTCGTCACCGGCGAAGAGAACTGGAGCGGCTACTTCACGCGCGGCGCGGCCGACGATGCGGCACGCGGCAACGACAAGAGCGTCGCCGCCCTCAAGCGCT
Source organism: Pseudoduganella sp. (assembly GCA_021323265.1). Classification (GTDB taxonomy): domain Bacteria; phylum Pseudomonadota; class Gammaproteobacteria; order Burkholderiales; family Burkholderiaceae_D; genus Rugamonas. The sequence goes on from JAJTCO010000002.1 coordinate 67,851, forward strand.
ATGGCCGCAGCCAGGGCGCCGCTTCGCGCCACGGCTGGGAAACCGGCGGCAGCGACGACAAGTACGTGCGCTGGAATAACTCCAAGCTGGGCGCCTCGACCGATGGCACCGACGACTACCGCAACGAGATGAACGGCATGGGCTACATCGTCGAAGCCGACCCGTACAACAAGACCAAGGCCATGCGCAAGCGTACCGCCCTGGGCCGCTACGCCCACGAAAGCGCGGCCTTCGGCAAGACCGTGGCCGGCCAGCCGCTGGCCGTGTACATGGGCGACGACTCGCGCAACGAATACATCTACAAGTTCGTATCGAGCGCCACCTGGAGCGACGCCGACGCCAACCCGGCCGACATGCTGGCCACCGGCGACAAGTACCTGGATTCGGGCAAACTGTTCGTCGCCAAGTTCGCCGCTGACGGCAGCGGTTCCTGGATCGAGCTGAGCATCAACAACGCCGCCATCGCCGCCTACGCCACCTACAAGTTCGCCGACCAGGCCGACGTGCTGGTCAACGCGCGCCTGGCCGCCGACGCCGTGGGCGCCACCAAGATGGACCGTCCGGAATGGTGCTCGGTCAACCCGGTCAATGGCGAGGTGTACTTCACCCTGACCAACAACAGCGGCCGCAGCGCGCCGGACGCAGCGAACCCGCGCAGCTATGAAGACATGAAGGGCACCAGCACGCAGAAGGGCAACGTGAACGGCCACATCCTGCGCCTGAAGGAAAAGGATGGCAGCGCCTCCGCCGCCTTCAGCTGGGACGTGTACCTGTTCGGCGCCGAATCGACCGCCAACCCAGGCATGGTCAACTTGTCGAGCCTGACGGCCGACCAGGACTTCTCCAGCCCGGACGGCCTGGCCTTCGCCAAGTCCACCGGCATTTGCTGGATCCAGACCGATGACGGCGCCTATACCGACGCCACCAACTGCATGATGCTGGCCGGCGTGCCGGGCCAGGTGGGCGACGGCAAGAAGGTCACCCTGGCCTACGCTGCGGGCAACGTCGACACTTACGTTGGCAAGACCCCGACCGCCGACACGCTCAAGCGCTTCCTGGTCGGCCCGGTCGACTGCGAACTGACCGGCATCGCGGAAACCCCGGACGGCAAGACCCTGTTCGTCAACATCCAGCACCCGGGCGAGGGCACCAGCCAGGCCAACCTGGCCGATCCGGCTAAGTACAGCAGCCAGTGGCCGGCCAATGCCGGCTACGGCGCGGGCAAGCGCCCACGCTCGGCCACCATTGCCATCACCAAGAACGATGGCGGCCGTATCGGTACCTGATCACTGACGCGGTTGTGCTGCACGGGCCGGTCGTTTCCGGCCCGTTTTTTTTGTTAGAAACTGTTTCAAGTCCAGCGGCCGCATGGCGCAGGAGTATATTGAAGGCTATCTATGAAAGGACCGCTATCATGAAACGCCACACTCGCTTCTGGATTGCCGCCGCCTTGCTGATGGCCGCCGCCGGCGCCGCCTCGGCGGGAACGGTCAAGATCAATTACCAGGAGCCGGACAAGTTCATGGACATGCCGGACTGGGAAAAGGACCGTACCGCCGTGCTGAAGGATCTGACCGAACACTTCCAGCGCCTGGCCAAGCAATTGCCGGCCAACCAGCAACTGACCGTCACCGTGACCGACATCGACCTGGCCGGCCGGGTCGAGCCGCGCCGCCGTTCCATGCAGGATATCCGCATCCTGCGCGGCCAGGCGGACTGGCCGACGATGGAGTTGCAGTACTCGCTGGAACAGGACGGCAAGGTACTGGCCAGCGGCGCTTCGCGCCTGAGCAATATGAACTACCTGGATGGCTTCAACCGCTACCCCAGCAGCGATACCTTGCGCTATGAAAAGCCCATGCTCGACCACTGGTTCAAGGACACCTTTGGCACCCCGGCCCAGCTGAGCAAGAAGTAAGGCTTAGTCGAGCCAGTTGACGCGAGGAAATTTCGCGCGGAAGTCGTCCGGCATCGGCACCACTTGGCTGCTCTTGTAGTTGTAGAAGACGAAGCCCTGCTTGGCCATGGCCACCAGGGTGGCGTCGGCCGGGCGCGTGACGCGGAAGATCACGTCGCCGCCGTACTTGTTGAAGTCCATGACCCCCACCTCGAACAGCAGCTGGTCGCGCGCATGGGCTTCGGCGCGGTAGGTGGTGGCCAGGTCGGTGACGATGATGCCGGTGCCGTCCGGCTCCGTTTCCTGCACGCCGAACTCGAACAGGAAACGCGCGCGTGCTTCCGAAATCATGGAAATCATCGAATCGTTGCCGAGGTGATTGGCGGCGTTGATGTCGGTCACGCGCACCGTCAGCTGGGTCGAAAAGCAGAATTGATCGTCCGGGAACTCGAGCTTCAGTCTGGCCATTGCGTTGCAGTCGGGGGCGGTGGAAAGCCCCCATTGTAACTACTTGCGCACGATCTGGTAAATCTTGCCGGCGCTGCTGAGCATGTACAGTTCGCCCGCCGCATCCTGGCCGAAGGCCGGAATCGCGCCCACGCCGGCCACTTCCCAATCCTTCGCTTCGCTGACCGTGCCGTTCGTGTACAGGAAGCTTTTCAGGAAGCCCTTGCAGTAATCGGAGTACAGGTAGCGCCCGGTCAGCTCGGGCAGGGCGGCGCCGCGGTAGACGAAGCCGCCCGTGATGGAGCAGCCGTTGGCGTTGTTGGCGCCATGCTCGTACTCGAAGGCGGGCAGGGTGAGGCCCTGCTGGGCGCAAGTGGCCGCGTTGTAGCAGCGCGTGCCTTCCATGATGTTCCAGCCGAAATTGGCGGCCTTCTGGGCGGCCGAGACGATATTGACTTCCTCGCGCTGGTCCTGTCCCACGTCGGCGATGTAGAGCACGGCGCTGGCCGGGTCGAAGGCGAAGCGCCACGGGTTGCGCAGGCCGTAGGCCCAGATCTCGCCGCGCTTGCCGTCCTGGTTGGCGAACGGGTTGTCCGGCGGGACGGTGTACAGCGGCGGCATCGGGTTGTCCACGTTCAGGCGCAGCAGCTTGCCCAGCAGGGAATCCAGGTTCTGCGCATTGCCGTTCGGGTCGCCGGCGCCGCCGCCGTCGCCGGTGCCGGCGTACAGGTAGCCGTCGGCGCCGAAGGCCAGCAGGCCGCCGTAGTGGTTGGTGTACTGCGGGTGCGGAATGGTGATGATGCGCTTGAGCGTATCCTTGTCGGCCACATTGGGGTCGCTTGCCGTCACCTTCACTTCATCGATGGCGATGTTGCTGAACTTGTCCGTGTAGTAGATGTAGAAGCGGCCGTTCTGGGCATAGCCGGGGTGGAAGGCCAGCGACAGCAGGCCGCCTTCGCCGGTCGTGCTGATCAGGCCGCTCAAGTCGAGGAAGGGCGTGGCGCGCAGGCTGCCGTCGCTGGCCAGGATGCGCACGCGGCCGGGGCGCTCGACGATGAAGCGGCGCGGGTCGCCGGCCGGCGCGGTCAGGTACAGCGGCGTATCGAGCCCGCTGGCCACTTCGCGCAGGGCCAGGCCGAACACTGGCGTTGGCGGCGTCGTCGGCGGCGGCGGGGTGATGGGCGCCGTGACGGGCGTGCTGCCGCCGCCACCGCCGCAGGCGGCCAGCAGCAGGGCCAGCGCGCCGGCGGCCAGGGGGGCGGCCGCGGCGGGCCGGGATGTCGGGTGCTCAGCCATGTCTTCCTCCAGAACGGTCCAGCGCCCGAGTGTGGGCCCGCACGCCAGCCTGATCTGTGCGCCAGCGCACTTACTGCTGGTCGCTCAGGAACAGCAGGGTATGCCCGTGGGCCTCGGCGGCGCTACGCTGATGGTAGCTGCTGCGGTGGCTGCAGTTGAAGCCGTGTTCGGCCTCGGGGTAGAGGTGGATTTCCACGTCTTCGCGCTCGCCCAGGCGCTCCGCGATGGCGCGCACGGCGTCGCGCGGGATGTGCGTGTCGCGCCCGCCGAAGTGCAGCAACAGCGGACCGCGCAGGTCGTCGGCGCGGTCCAGGCATTGCTGGATGCCGCCGCCGTAGTAGGCCACGGCGGCGTCGGCGTGGCCGTTGGCCAGCGCCAGGTAAGCCATGCGGCCGCCCCAGCAATAGCCCAGGGCCGTCAGCCGGCCTGCGGCGCCGGGCGTGGCGCGCAGGGCGCTGGCGGCGGCGCCGATGTCGGCCTGCGCCTGCGCCACGTCGGCGCGCTGCATGCACTGGGCGGCGCGCTCCCAGTCCGCCGCGTCATACGTGAATTCCAGGCGCCGCCCCTGGCGCCAGAACAGGTCGGGCGCCAGCACCATGAAGCCGTCGGCCGCGTATTGCTCGGCCACGCTGCGGATATGGGCGTTGACGCCGAAGATTTCCTGCAGCAGCAGGAGGGCGGGACCGTGCCCGCTGCGCGGCAGCGTGAGGTAGGCATCGAAGGCGCCGTCCGCTCCGGGCACGCTGATCCATTGACTGCTGAAGTCCATGGCACCCTCCTTAGGATGGGCGCGGCGGCTTGACCAGTTCGCGCAGGCAGGCGTCCAGGTCGTGCTGGGCGAAGGCGGTCACGTTCTTCGCCACTTCGGCGGTGACCAGTTTGCGCGTCTGCTTGTCCAGGCTTTCGCGCAGCAGGCCCAGGAAGCGCGGCGCGGCCACCAGGGCCAGGTGCTGGAAACGCTGCTGGGCGGCGGCCGTGTCGAGCCGGTGGCTCAGGGCGCGCGCGAACTGGCGCACTTCGTGCTGGACCGGTTCTTCCACGCGTGGCGCCGTGTGGCCGCGCCCTTCCGGGCCGAAGTACTGGCCGTGGCCATCGGAGGCCAACTGGCGGTTGTCGGCCCGTCCCAGCGGATTGGCCAGGTCGAACAATTCTTCCGGCGCCTGCTGCGCGTCGTGCAGCTGGAAAATGCGGGCGTGGCTGCTGTCGGCCACGACAACCCAGGTCTTATCCATGATCGCCTCCTGCGTGTCTAGACGGGCCAGTATAGCGCCGCCCGCTTGTTGCGCGGCGCGATGTTGCCCTATGGCATTCACGCCGCGCCCGTGCGACAATGGTAAGCTGGCAAGCCGAGGGTAGGGGCACGATGGACGAACCGATCAGCGCAGCACCACAGCAGGCATTTCGCACCCGCACGGCCGCGTTGGCGCTGCTGTGCGGCTGTGCCGTGACCGGCGTGCTGTTTGCCGGCGTCAGCCGGCTGGAGGCGCAGCGCGCCCAGTTGGCCTTCGAGCAGCGCGCGCAGGCGCGCGCCTTCGTGCTGCGCGAGGGCATCGGCGGCGCGCTGGCCAGCCTGCACGCGGTCAACCAGCTGTTCGTCAGCCACCCGGCCACCAGCCGCGAGCAATTCCACCGTTTCGTCACGCCCTTGCTGGCGCGTTACCCCTACGTGCTGGGCACCAGTTACCAGCGTTTCATCGAGCACGCCGAACGTCCGGCCTTCGAAGCCTCGCTGCAAGCGCTGCGTCCGGGCGTCGGCATCACCGACCTGCGCGACGGCAGGCCGGTGCCGGCGCCGGCGCGCCCGCGCTACCGCGTCATCGACTACATCGAACCCCTGGCGGGCAACGAGGAAGCGCTGGGCTTTGACACCCTGCATGCGGACCAGGACGATTCCGGACGCCGGCGCGCCTATGCCAGCGGCGTGCCCGCGGCCGGCAGCCTGGTGCGCCTGGCGCAGCGCCAGGGCAGCGGCCCGCGCCAGGGCGTGGTGGTGTCGATGCCGCTGTACGGCAGCGGCGGGCGCGTGCTGGGCGAGACGGCGCTGGCGCTGAGCCCGGGCGAGATGATCGAGCGCATCTTCGCCAATGCCGCGCCGGCCGGCGCCACGCTGAACCTGCGCGTGTACGCCGCCGCCAGCGCCGAACCGGCCAGCCTGGTATACCAGTCGCCGCCGCCGGCCGCCCAGGGCGGCCTGGCGCTGCCGGCCTGGCTGTATCCGGCGCGCCCGGCGCCGGTCACGCTGCCGCTGGAGGTGGCGGGTGCGCGCTGGCTGCTGGTGGCCACGCCGGCGCCGCGCGTGCTCGTCAGCGAGCACCTGGCGTCCCTCTTCACGCTGGCGCTGGGCGTGCTGACCACCCTGATCGGCTCGGCTTTCGTCGATTCGCTCAAGCGCCGCAAGCTGCTGGTGCAGCAGCGCGTCGAACAGCGCACGGCGGAATTGAAGGCGGCCAACCAGGCCCTGCTGCTGCGCCAGCGCGCCATCGAGTCCAGCACCAACGCGGTGGTGATCACGGCCTGCGGCCCGCACAATCCCATCGTCTACGTGAACCCGGCCTACGAGCGCATCACCGGCTACCGCAGCAGCGAGGTGCTGGGCACCAGCCCGCGCGTGCTGTTCGGGGCCGACCTGGACCAGCCGGGCATCGACGAGCTGCGCGCCGCCATCCGCGAGCAGCGCGACGGCCATGCGGTGCTGCGCTGCTACCGCAAGGACGGCAGCCAGTTCTGGAACGACATCTACCTGTCGCCGGTGCGCGACGAACAGGGCGTGGTCAGCAACTTCATCTCCATCCAGCACGACATCACGGCCATCAAGGCCTACGAGTCGGAGCTGCACCACCAGTCCACCCACGACGCCCTGACCGGCCTGCCCAACCGCCTGCTGCTGCAGGACCGCGTGGCGCAGACCATCCAGCACTCGGCGCGCAAGGGACATGCGCTGTGGCTGGTGTCGATCGACCTGGACCGCTTCAAGTTCACCAACAGCCGCCTGGGCCACAAGGGCGGCGACCGCCTGCTGCAGATCGTGGCGGCGCGCCTGCAGGCGGCGGTGCGGCCGGTGGACACGGTGGCGCGCCTGGGCGGCGACGAATTCGCCCTGCTGCTGCTGCCGGAGCACGGCGCCGGCTCGCCGCGCGCCGAACAGCTGCAGCGCGTGCTCGACAGCCTGGCGGCGCCGCTGGTGCTGGACAACACGGAACTGTTCCTCACCTGTAGCGCCGGCATCGCCGTCTTCCCGGACGACAGCAAGGAGCCGGGCGTGCTGGCCGAGCGGGCCGACATCGCCATGTTCCGCGCCAAGGAAATGGGCGGCAACAATTACCAGTTCTATACGGCGGCCATGAACGAGCAGCTGGGCGAGCGCCTGCGCATCGAGAGCGCGCTGCGCACGGCGCTGGAGCGGCGCGAGTTCGAGCTGCACTACCAGCCGCAAATGGACACGGTGCGCGGGCGCATCATGGGCATGGAAGCGTTGATCCGCTGGCGTCATCCGGAGATGGGCATGGTGGCGCCCAACCGCTTCATCCCGCTGGCGGAGGAAACGGGCCAGATCCTGGCCGTCGGGAACTGGGTGCTGCGCACGGCCTGCCGCCAGCTGCGCGACTGGCAGCGCGAGGGGCGCCACGACCTGCGCATGGCGGTCAACGTGTCGGCGCGCCAGCTGGCCGAGCCGGACTTCGTGCAGGGCGTGGCGGAAGTGCTGGCCGATACCGGCCTGGCGCCGCACTGCCTGGAACTGGAACTGACGGAAAGCGCGGTGATGAACGACGTGGCGCACGCCATGGCCGTGATGCATGCGCTCAAGAAGCTGGGCGTGCAGCTGGCCATCGACGACTTCGGCACCGGCTATTCGTCGCTGGCGCACCTGAAGCGCTTCGAGATCGACGTGCTGAAGATCGACCAGACCTTCGTGCGCGACCTGACGGTGGACCCGGACGACGCGGCCATCGTCAACACCATCATCGCGCTGGCCGGCAACCTGGGGCTGGAAGTGATTTCGGAAGGGGTGGAAACGCAGGAGCAGGTGGACTTCCTGCGCCAACATGGCTGCCGCCAGATGCAGGGCTATTTCTTCGGCCGGCCGCTGCCGGCCGAAGGCTTCATTGCGCTGCTCGAGCAGAACGAGGCTGCCGTCAGCGCCTGACGCTTAGCGCTTGACGAAGCTGAACGGGTCGCCTTTTTTCCAGGTCGGCATGGTCTTGCCGTTGGCCACCTCGTAGCCCAGGTTCAGGGTGAACTGGGCCTGCTGCACCATGCCCGACAAGTCCCAGCTGGCCTGGTATGCGTCGCTGGTGCGGTGGTAGTCGTCCTTGAAGGCCACGATGCGCGCGGCCGAGGTGTCGTGCGCGTGCTCGAACTCGAAGTGGCCGTCGCCGGAGAATACGGCGGAGCCGACGTTAAAGGCCGGCACCCCCGCCTTGGCGAACTGGAAGTGGTCGGCGCGGAAGAAGGCGCCCGACAGGTCGGCAATCGGCGGCGCCAGTTTCAGGCCCATCTGGCGCGCCACCTTGGCTGCGCTGGCGTACAGCGTGCTGCGCTCGGCGCCGGCCACGCCGATGTCGCGCGTGCGGCCGGCGAAGTTCATCGAATCGAGGTTGAGGTCGGCCAGCGTGCGCTTGAGCGGGAAGGCCGGGTTGGCGACGTAGGCCTGCGCGCCGTGCATGCCCACTTCCTCGGCGGCCGGCCACAGGAACACCTGCGAGCGCTTGGCCGGCTTCTGCACGGCAGCGGCGGCCATCGCCAGCAGGGCGGCGGCGCCGGAACCGTTGTCGATGGCGCCGTTGTAGATGCGGTCGGTGCCGTCGGCCGGGCCGTCGGCCTTGCCCAGGTGGTCCCAGTGCGCCGAATACACGACGGCTTCCTCTTTCAGTTTCGGGTCGCTGCCGGGCACGATGCCGACCACGTTGAACTGTTCCACCTGGCGCACGCTGGAGCGGATTTCCGCGCGGGCGCCGATCTTCAGCTCCACCGGACGGAAGTCCTTGCGCTCGGCGGCGGCGCGCAGGGTGTCGAGGTTGAAGCCGGCGGCCTGGAACAGGGTGCGCGCATAGTCTTCGGTGAGCCAGCCTTCGATCAGGTTGCCGGGGCCGGGCGCGTGGAAGCGCTCCAGCGCAAAGCTGGTGGACGGCACGTTCCAGCCGTAGGCGGCGGACGGGGTGGTGTGGATCAGCAGGGCGCCGGCGGCGCCGCGCCGCACCGCCTCCTCATACTTGTACATCCAGCGGCCGTAATAGGTGTAACCTTTGCCGGCGAAGCGGTTCGGTTCGGCGGCCGTGGGCTGCGGGTCGTTGACCATCATGACCAGGATCTTGCCCTTGACGTCCACGTCCTTGTAGTCGTTCCAGTCTTCCTCCGGCGCGATGGCGCCGTAGCCGACGAACACCAGCGGCGCGTCCAGCGCCACGTCGGCGCGGCCGCTGCCGGTGCCGATCAGCACGTCCTCGCCCACGCGCGGGGTGAGGGTGGCGGCGCCGGCGGCAAAGCGGATGGAACTGCCGGGCAGCAGGCGCGTGCCCTGGAATTTGACCGACTGGCGGTACAAGCCGTTGGCCAGCGGTTGCAGGCCGATGGCCGCGGCCTGGGTTTCCAGGTAGCGCACGGCAAGGTCGCCGCCGCGCTGGCCGGTGCCGCGGCCCTCGAGCAGGTCGTCGGCCAGGAAGGACAGGTGGGCGCGCAGCGGCGCTTCCTTGACGGTGGGCGCTTGCTGCGCTGCGGCAGAAGCGGCGGCCAGCAGCAGGCCGGCGGGGAGCAGGTACGTGGTTTTCATGGCGGCAATCTTACTCCATAATCGGGTGCAAACAAGGAGAGCTATGCAAGTGATCATCATCACCGGCGCGTCCGACGGCATCGGCGCAGAGATGGCGCGCCGCCTGGCGCGCCCGGACGTGGCGCTGGTGCTGGCCGCGCGCAACGGGGAAGCCTTGCAGCGCGTGGCCGATGCCTGCACGGCCGCCGGGGCGCAGGCGCTGGCGCTGCCGACCGACGTGGCGCGGCAGGAACAGTGCCGCGCCCTGGTGGCCGCCGCCGTGCAGCGCTTCGGCCGCCTCGACGTGCTGGTCAACAATGCCGGGCGCTCGGCGCACGCCCTGTTCGAGGACGTGGCGGACCTGGGCTGGTACGAGGAACTGATGCGGGTGAACCTGTGGGGCGCGGTCTGGTGCACGCACGCCGCGCTGCCCTACCTGAAGGCGACCCAGGGCCGCATCGTGGCCGTGTCCTCGCTGGCCGGCCTGGTTGGCGTGCCGGGCCGCACCGCCTACGGCGCCACCAAGTTCGCCATGGCCGGCTTCTTCGAATCGCTGCGCGCCGAGATGAAAGCGCACGGCGTCAGCGTCACCACCGCCTACCCGGGCGTGGTCGACACCCGGATCCGATACCGCGGCTATAACGCGGCGGGCGGGGAACTGGGCAAGAGCAGCCTGCGCGAGGAGGGCGCCATGCCGGTGGCCGAATGCGCGCAGCGCATCATCGACGCCATGCAGGCGCGCAAGCGCGAAGTGGTGATGACGGCCAAGGGCAAGATGGGGCGCTGGCTCAAGCTGCTGGCGCCGGGGCTGATCGAGAAAATAGCGCTCAATGCGCTCAAGGATGACGTCAAGCCGCAGGCCTGAAACCCGGGTGTGCCGGGGTAAAAGGGTACAATGGCGGTTTCGCGTCGCACCAGGCGTACCAACAATAACCATTTACGAGTGCCGCCATGTCTGACACCCTGTTTACCGATTTGAACCTCAGTGCCCCCATCCTCAAGGCGCTGAAGGAAGTGGGCTACGAGAGCCCGTCCCCGATCCAGGCCTCCACCATTCCCCACCTGCTGGAGAACCGCGACGTGCTGGGCACCGCGCAAACCGGCACCGGCAAGACCGCGGCCTTCGCGCTGCCGATCCTGTCGCGCATCGACATCAAGCAGGAAACGCCGCAGGCGCTGGTGCTGGCGCCGACGCGCGAACTGGCGATCCAGGTGGCCGAAGCATTCCAGCGCTACGCCGCCCATATCCCGAAATTCCACGTGCTGCCGATCTACGGCGGCCAGTCGTACGGTCCGCAACTGCAGGCGCTGCGGCGCGGCGTGCACGTCGTGGTCGGCACTCCCGGCCGCGTCATCGACCACCTGGAAAAAGGCTCGCTCGACCTGTCCAGGCTGAAGACCCTGGTGCTGGACGAAGCCGACGAGATGCTGCGCATGGGCTTCATCGAAGATGTCGAGCGCATCCTGCAGGAAACCCCTGACACGCGCCAGACCGCCCTGTTCTCGGCCACCATGCCGGCCCAGGTCAAGCGCATCGCCACCACCTACCTGAACAACCCGGCGGAAGTGATGGTGGCGGCCAAGACCACCACCAACACCAATATCCGCCAGCGCTACTGGCTGGTGTCGGGCATGCACAAGCTGGACGCCCTGACCCGCATCCTGGAAGCGGAGCCGTTCGACGGCATGATCATCTTCTCGCGCACCAAGATCGGCACCGAAGAGCTGGCGGAGCGCCTGCAGGCGCGCGGCTTCTCGGCCGGCGCCATCAACGGCGACATGCAGCAGGCGGCGCGCGAGCGCATGATCAGCCAGCTCAAGGACGGCAAGATCGACATCCTGGTCGCCACCGACGTGGCCGCGCGCGGCCTGGACGTGGAACGCATCAGCCACGTGGTCAACTACGATGTGCCGTACGACCCGGAAAGCTACACCCACCGCATTGGCCGCACCGGCCGCGCCGGCCGCAGCGGCGAGGCGATCCTGTTCATCACGCCGCGCGAGCGCAACCTGCTCAAGCTGATCGAGCGCACCACGCGCCAGCCGGTCACCCCGATGACCTTGCCGACCATCCAGGCCGTCAACGACGTGCGCGTGCAGCGCTTCAAGGACCAGATCACCGACACCCTGGCGCAGGAAGGCCTGGCCTTCTTCGAGAACCTGGTGCGCGACTACGAGTCGGAATACAACATCCCGGCAGTGGAAGTGGCTGCGGCGCTGGCCATGATGGCCTGCGGCGGCAAGCCGCTGCTGATCGACAAGTCGCGCGAAAAGGGCTGGCACGAAGACGGCCCGGCGCGCCCGGAACGCGAAGGCCGCGAGCCGCGCGAGCCGCGCGAAGCGCGCGAGGCGCGCCCGAAGAAGGAGCGCATCGTGCGCGAACCGGAGCAGGGCATGGCGACCTACCGCGTGGAAGTGGGCTACCAGCACGGCGTCAAGCCGGGCAACATCGTGGGCGCCATCGCCAACGAGGGCGGCATCGACTCCAAGTTCATCGGCCGCATCGAGATTTACGACGACTACTCGTTGCTGGACATGCCGGCCGACCTGCTGCCGGGCGACCTGGACGCGATTGCCGCGCTGCGCGTCGCCGGCCAGCCGCTGCGCATCCACCGCGACGGCGAAGCGGCACCGGCCGCGCCAGCGGCCAAGGCGCCACGCGCCGCCAAGCCGGAGCGCAGCGAAAAGCCCGAACGCGCCGCGCCGCCGCTGTCCTCGCGCGAGGATGACGACGAACCGATGTTCGAAGAAGCGCCCAAGCGCAAGAAGAAGGACAAGGCCGGCGCCGAAGGCGGCCCAGCTCCGCTGCCGCTGCGTCCCTACCGCGTGGAAGTGGGCACCCAGGACGGCATCAACGCCGGTAACCTGGTCGGCGCCATCTCCAACGAAAGCGGCCTCGAATCGCGCTACATCGGCCGCATCGAGATCCTGGAAGACCATGCCTTCATCGAAATGCCGGAAGGCATGCCGGACGACATCTTCAAGCACCTGCGCAAGGTATGGGTCGGCGGCAAGCAGCTGAAAATGTCGCTGGTCGACACCATGCCCCCGATGACCGGCAAACACACCCCGCCGAAGAAGCCTACCAGCAAACCCAAACGCTGACCCGGCCCCCGAGCAGCCGGTGTCGGACCCCGAGGGGCCGACACCGGTTTACCGGTTTACAATGCGGATTCACCCGAACCCCGCAAAGGAAACGCATGCTCGCATCGCCCGCCGCCGCCATGGTGACCAAACCGATGGACCTGCAGGACTACCTCGCGCTGCAGGGCCCCGCGCCCGACAAGCGCATCGCCTACGGCACCGCCCCCAGCCAGTTCGTCGAGCTGTTCAAGCCCGCCGGCCCCGGCCCGCACCCGGTCGTGGTGCTGATCCACGGCGGCTGCTGGACTGTGCAATTTGGCGGCATCGAACAGATGCGCAACATGGCCGGCGCCCTGACCCGGCAAGGCATCGCCGTCTGGAACGTCGAGTACCGCCGCTATGACGAAGCCGGCGGCGGCTACCCCGGCATGTACCAGGACGTGGCCACCGCCGTCGACCTGCTTCGGCACGAAGCGAACACCAGCGCACTCGACCTGCAGCGCGTGGTCGCGGTCGGCCACTCGGCCGGCGGCCACCTTGCGCAATGGGCCGTCTCGCGCCACAAGCTGCCCGAGTGGAGCCCCGCATGGGCGCCGCAGCCGCTGCCCATCAAGACCGTGATCAGCCTGGGCGGCCTGGCCGACCTGCGCAACGAAGCGGAGCTGATCCGCCGCACCTGCGAGCGCGATACCGTGCAACTGGCCGGCCTGCCAAGCGCCACGCGCCCCGACGTCTTCGCCGACACGTCGCCCGCCGAAATGCTGCCTGCCGGCGTGCACACCATCCTGATCCACGGCGAGCACGACGACATCTCGCCCACCGTCACCGGCCATAACTACGCCCGCCGCGCCAAAGCCGCCGGCGACAGCGCCGAAGTGCTGGTCCTGCCAGGCGGCAGCCACTACGACGAAGTCTCGGCCGATTCCAGGGCCTGGGCCATCGTCAACGTCGAAATTCTCAAGGCGCTCGGGTATTGACTTGAGATTTTGCCAATTGTCTTCACATGGAAGCCTTGGATTCGAACTAAGCGCTTAGGAATCAATATGAAGATGTTGCAGGCATTCGCGGCCATGGTGGTCGCTTCGACCTTGGCTTGTCCTCCCGCTTCTGCGCAGATGCCGGACACTGCCGGCCCGGCCGACATGCGTATAACGGCTGCGCACCGCCAGCAGTTGATCGACCATCTAGCCAAGGAAGTCGGCAGCAGTTATGTCTTTCCGGACATCGCCGACAAGGTCGCGGCATCGCTGCGGGCGCAGCACCAGCGCGGTGCCTACGAAAGCATTCAAAGTGCACAGCAGCTATCCGAAGTCCTGACGAAGGAAATGCAAACCACGTCCAATGACAGGCATTTGCGCGTGATGTACAGCGCGAAGATTCTCCCCGCACGTAAGCCGAACACCGAGCCCACGCCCGGTGACGCCGCCAGCCGGCTCGCGATGCTGCGGTCCGACAACTTCGGCGTCGAGAGGATCGAGCGCCTGCCGTTTAACATCGGCTACCTGGAACTGACCATGTTCGCGCCGGCGAAGGATGCCGCCGAGACGATTGCCGCCGCCATGACTGTACTTGCACATACCGACGCGCTGATTATCGACCTCCGCAACAACCTTGGCGGCGACGCTGCCACTTCAGCACTGCTGGCAAGCTACCTGTTCGACAAGCGCACGCATTTGAATGACTTCCATTATCGGGAAGGCAACCGCATCGAGCAGCGCTGGACTTCGGATGTGGTGCCTGGCCTGCGCTATGGCCAGAAAAAGGAAGTGTACATCCTCACCAGTAAGGAGACGTTCTCCTCGGGCGAGGATTTTACGTACGCGCTCAAGAACCTCAAGCGTGCCACAGTCGTTGGCGAGACCACCGGCGGCGGCGCCAACGCCGGGGACGATCTGCGCCTGCTGCCGAACTTTTCCGCATTCGTGCCACTGAGCCGCCTGGTGAGCCCGATCACCGGCAGCAATTGGGATGGCGTCGGCGTGGCGCCCGATGTCAGCGTGCCTGCGGCCGATGCCATGAGTGCTGCGCAGGTAGCGATCCTGAAGAAGATGGCGGCATCCGAGGGCAATACCGACAGGCGCGATCGCCTGCAGGATCGGATTGCGGTACTTAGCGCCGCTCGGACGGGTACTTGACCGCGTTGAGCGCGATCTTTTCCAGCGCGGCGGCGTGCAGGTCGACGCCGAGCTTGTCGGCGATCTGCACCAGGTAGAGCAGGACGTCGGCCAGCTCGTGGCGGATGGCTGCCTGCTGGCCTTCGGCCAGTTCGGCCGGGCGGCCGGTCGGCAGCCATTGGAAATGTTCGGCCAGTTCGGCCACTTCCACCGACAGCGCCATGGCCAGGTTCTTGGGCGTGTGGTACTGCTCCCAGTCGCGCGCGGCGGCAAAGGCGCGCGTGCGCTCGCGCAGGTCGGCCAGCGAGTCGGGACGGTCGCTCATGCGGCGACCTTCTCCATGAACACGCTCAGCGGATCGTCGCGGTAGTCTCCATACGGGCCGCGCACGGCGTAGCCCAGGCGCTGGTACAGGCCGATGGCTTCCGGCTGCGAAGGGCCGGTCTCCAGCATGAAGCGACGGCAGCCGCGCCGCATCGCCTCCGCTTCCAGCATGCCGAGCAGGCGCTGCGCCACGCCCTGGCCGCGCGCGGCAGGGTGCACGAACATGCGTTTGACTTCGCCGAATTCCGGTGTCACCACCATGGCGCCGCAGCCGACCGCCGCGCCTTGCGCATCGCGCGCCACGGCAAACAGCACGTTGGGCTGCAGCAGGGAATTCATGTCGAGCGCGTACACGCTCTCCGGGGGATACAGCGACAACTGGTAGGCATCGAGCAGGTCGATCAGCGCCACCACGTCGGGCTGGTTGGGGGATTCGAGTTGGATGTCCATCCCGCAATGGTATCATCCCAGCGCCACCTGACCGGGGCCGGTCCGGGGCGAGACAAGTATAAGGATAACCATGAAATCGTTCGTCCCTCACGCCATCGCACTGGCCGTCAGTGCGCTCGTCGCCACCAGCGGCATGGCAGCAGACAGCGGCGCGCCAACCGCCCGCGCCGAAAACCCCTTCCTGAGCCAGACCGACGCCGCCGCCCGATCGGCGCGCGTGTCGAACGTGGCCTATGTGCTGGATTTCGCGCTGAGCGGCAAGGAGAGCTTCAGCAACACCAGCACCGTGACCTTCGACCTGAAGGACAACGCCCAGCCCCTGACCATTGACCTGAACAAGGCAACCGTCAAGCGCCTGGTCGTCAACGGCAAGGCAGTGGCCGCGCCGCAATACAACAACTGGTTCATCACGCTGGCAGGCGCCGACCTGCGCGCCGGCCGCAACACGGTGACGGTGGAATTCGAGCGCCCGCACAGCACCAATGGCGAGGGCCTGCACCGCATGGTCGACCCGGTCGATGGCCGCGTCTACACCTACTCGCACTTCGAGCCGGCCGCGGCGCACCAGATGTTCGCCCTGTTCGACCAGCCCGATCTGAAGGCGACCTACCAGGTCAACGTCACCGCGCCTGCCGACTGGATCGTGGTGTCCACCGCGCGCGAATCGAAAGTCGAGGACGCGGCGGGCCAGGCGGGCATGAAGCGCTGGACCTTCCCGGTGTCGAAAATCCTCAGCCCGTACAATTTCTCGCTGCACGCCGGCCCGTACAAGGTGTGGGAGGACACGAAGAGCGCAAAGTACCCGATGCGCCTGTTCGCGCGCCAGTCGGTGGCAGCCCAGGTCGACCCGGCCATCTGGTTCGAATACACGCGCCAGGGCCTGGCCTGGTTCGACGACTACTTCGGCATCCCTTACCAGTACGGCAAGTACGACCAGTTGCTGGTGCCGGACTTCCTGTACGGCGCAATGGAGAATGCGGGTGCGGTGACCTTCGCCGAACACTCCTTCCTGCACAAGGACAAGATGACCAGCGCCCAGAAGCACGACCTGGCCAGCGTCATCATGCACGAAATGGCGCACCAGTGGTTCGGCGACCTGGTCACCATGGAATGGTGGAACGGGCTGTGGCTCAACGAAAGCTTCGCGTCCTTCATGGGCACCCTGGCCACGGCCGAAGCGACCGAGTTCAAGGACTCGGCCTGGCAGTACTTCTACTCGCAGGGCAAGTCGGCCGCCTACGTGATGGACCAGCGCGTCACCACGCACCCGATCGAAACCCCAGTGCCGTCGACCGCCAACGCCTTCGACAACATCGACGCCATCACCTATTCCAAGGGCGCTTCCACCCTGAAGCAGCTGCGCCACCTGCTGGGCGAGGAAACCTTCCGCAAGGGCGTGCACAACTACCTGGTCAAGTACCAGTGGAAGAACGCCAAGCTGGATGACTTCATCGGCAGCCTGGCCGCCGCCGCCGGGCGCGACCTGGGCCAGTGGACCCAGGACTGGCTGTACCAGCCGGGCGTAAACACCATTTCCGCCAACTACAGCTGCAAGGCGGGCAGGATCGACACCTTCAGCCTGCAGCAAAGCGCCGTGGCGCAGTTCCCGACCCTGCGCGAGCAGCGCGTGCAGCTGGCCCTGATGCAGAAGAAGGGCAAGCAGCTGGCCGTGGCCAAGGTGCTGCCGGTCACCTACAAGGGCGCCGTCACGCAGGTGCCGGAACTGAAGGGCGCCGCCTGCCCGGACCTGGTCTACCCGAACTACCAGGACTGGGGCTTCGTCAAGGCCAAGCTGGACGCGCGCTCCTTCGCCACTGCGCGCAAGGACGTGAGCAAGGTGGAAGACAAGCTGCTGCGCACCATGCTGTGGCACAGCATGTGGGACAACGTGCGCGACGGCGCGCTGCCGCTCAACGAGTTCCTCGACACGGTGCTGATCAACGCGCCGCTGGAAAAGGACTATGTGCTGCTGGGCGACGTGCTGGGCAAGACCGCCCAGTCGATCCGCTACCTGCGCACCATGTCGCCTGATGGCGCCTATCCGCGCGAGGTGACCGGCCGCCTGGAGAAGATGGCATGGGCGCAGGCCAAGGCCGGCAAGGGCGACTTTCAGCGCCGCTGGTTCTCCGCCTACCTGGGCGCCGCCGGCAGCAAGGCGTCGCTCGACCGCATCGCCGCCATGCTGGACGGCCGCGAGAAGCTGCCGGGCCTGGCCCTGAGCCAGGACGTGCGCTGGGACATGATCGGCATCCTGAACCGCCGTGCCTACCCGGGCGCGGAGGCGCGCATCGTTGCCGAACAGGCCAGGGACAAGTCCGACAGCGGCGAACTGGCCGTGGTGGCGGCGCAGGCTGCGCGTCCTGACGCCAAGGTGAAGCAGGAGTGGCTGGCCAAGATCGGCGACACGCAGACCAAGTTGCCGTTCTCGCGCATCCGCGCGGCGATGCATGCGCTGTATCCGTCGTCGCAGGTGGCGCTCAACGAAGAGAGCGCCGCGGCGCGCCTGGCCCAGCTGCCGCAGCTGGACAAGACGGCCGGCCCGGTCTTCATGCGCGACTACGCAGGCGCCATGATCCCGGCCACCTGCACGCCGGCCAGCGTGCAGCGCCTGGCCGACGCGGCGGCGGCCAATCCGGGCCTGAGCGCCGGCACCCGCCGCGCACTGCTGGTGGCGCACCAGGAAGACCAGCGCTGCGTGGCCATGCGCCAGGCGCTGAGCGTGCCGCTGGACTAAGCGCGCGACAACGGGTTACGCCGGGCTGGTGCCCGGCGTCCTGCCCGCCAAGGCGGCCTGCGCGACAAGCAGGTCGAGCAGCGCCGGCAACGGCGCCGGCCGGCCCAGCAGGTAGCCTTGCAGCGCATGGCAGCCGTGGGCCGCCAGGAAGTCGGCCTGGGCCTGCGTTTCCACCCCTTCCGCCACCACGCGCATTCCCATGTGGCTGGCCATGGCCAGGATGGCCTGCACGATCACCACGTCATTGGCGTCGTCCGGCATGTCCATGATGAAGCTGCGGTCGATCTTCAGTTCATACAGCGGCATGCGCTTCAAATAGGCCAGGCTGGAATACCCCGTGCCGAAATCGTCGATCGAGAAGCGCACACCCATCGCCGCCAGCTCGTTCATGCGCGCCACAGTTTCCTCCAGCTTCTCCACCAGCAGGCCTTCCGTCACTTCCAGGATCAGCAGCGCAGGCTCGACGCCGTGTTCCTGCAGCGTGCCGCGCACCTGCTGCACGAAGTCGGCCTGGCGGAACTGGTCGGGCGAGACGTTCACCGACAGCGGCAGCGAGAGGCCAAGCGTGGACATGCGCTGCTGCGCCAGGCAGGCCTGGCGCAAGGCCCACATCCCGAGCGGCACGATCAGGCCGGCTTCCTCGGCCAGCGGGATGAAGGTGGCGGGCGACACCATGCTGCCGTCGTCGCGTTCCCAGCGCATCAGCAGTTCGGCCCCGTGCAGCCGGCCCTGGCAGTCGAACTGCGGCTGGTAGACCATGTGCAAGCGCTCCTGTTCGATCGCCTGCGCCAGCTCGCGCTCGAGCGTCAGGCGCCGTTCGACTTCGGCCTGCATGGTCGCTTCGAAATAGGCAATGCCGTTGCGGCCGGCACCCTTGGCGCGGTACATCGCGGTATCGGCCTCGCGTAGCAGGTCGTCGGCGCTCTGGCCGAACTTGGGCAGCAGCGTGACGCCGATGCTGGCCGAGCAGGCATACCATTGGCCGCCGATCTCGAAATCCCTGGCCAGGGCCGCGCGCACCTTCTGCGCCACCAGCTGCGCGGCATTACCCGCCGCCGCCAGGTCGGGCGCCAGGTGCGCCAGCAGGACCACGAACTCGTCGCCGCCGATGCGCGCCACGGTGTCGCTCTTGCGCACCAGCTGGGACAGGCGCTCTCCCGCCAGCTTCAGCAGGGTGTCGCCGGTGGCGTGGCCGCGCGCGTCGTTGATGGTCTTGAAGCGGTCCAGGTCGACGAACATCACGGCGCTAAACACCTGCTCGCGCTCGGAGCTGGCCAGCAGGCCTCCCAGGCGGTCCAGCAGCAGGCGGCGGTTCGGCAGGCCGGTCAGGGGATCGTAGAAGGCCAGCTGCTCGCCCTCGGCCAGCGAGCGCGCCAGGTGGCGCAGCAGCACGCCGCAGCTGAAGGTGAGGATGCCGGCGATGAACAGGTAGTTGAGGGCCACGATGGCGGCACGCAGCGCGGGATCGTCGGACATGCCGATGGCCGCCGGGTCGGGCTGCGGCGCAAAGCCGGTCAGCACGATGGCCACGGCGCCGGCCAGCAGCAGCCAGATGGCAGGCTTGAGCCCGATCAGCAGGGCCGCCAGGCAGGGCACCAGCAGCACGTAGACGTGCGCCACGGGACCGACCTGCAGCATCAGCGCCACGCCCACTGCAAAGGCGATCAGCAGGAACTGCAGGGCGCGCGCCGGGTAGGACATGCGCCGCTCCAGCCGCCACAGCATGGCCAGCCAGCCCAGCGCGAACACGTCCACCACCGCCACGCCCCACATCTCCTCGCGCGCCGACTGGACGATGTTGGGCACCGCGGTGCACAGGCCAAGAACCAGGACGACCTGCACCAGGCGGGCGAAAATGGCTTCGCGCCAGTGGGTGATCTGATCCGGGGATGCCATGCAGTCCTTTCCTTGCTCTTGGGAAGTCCGATGGTACGCCCAACGGCGCGCCCTGTCACCGCAGCGGCGTTGCAGGCATGTGACTATTCGATAGATTTGGCGCCGGGTCTTTCTTATAGAATCGGCCGTTTCATCAAGAAGACTAAGGGGTTTACGTATGAAGGCAAAACTGTTCGCCGCCGCAGCGGCCCTGGCATTGACCGGCTGTGCCGGCACCCAACCAACCTTGGGCGGCGGCAGCACCATCGCCACCGGTAGCGCCGGCGGCGCCACCGCCAGCAACGCGAGCACCCAACTGGAAAAATGCGACAAGCCGCTGGGCACCCTGTCCGTGGTGGAAGACCGCAGCATGCCTTGGTACCAGCAACTGAGCCAGTACAAGCTGGGCTCCACGACCCCGGTGCTGCGCATGATGATCCAGCAGTCGAACTGCTTCGTGGTGGTGGAACGCGGCGCGGCCATGGACCACATGATGGGCGAGCGCGCGCTGGAGGCGAGCGGTGAAATGCGCAACAACAGCAACTTCGGCAAGGGCCAGATCGCGGCGGCCGACTACACCATGAGCCCGACCATCACCTTCAGCCAGAAGGGCACGCAGGGCATGGGCGGCGCACTGGGCGGCCTGGGCCTGATCGGCAGCGTGGCCGGTTTCGTGGCCGGCAGCATGAAGGCCAATGAAGCGTCGACCATGCTGCTGATGGTCGACAATCGTTCGGGCGTGCAGCTGGCTGCGGCCGAGGGCAGCGCCAAGAACTTCGACTTCGGCATGTTCGGCGGCCTGTTCGGCGGCGGCGGCTTCGGCGGTGCCGGCGGCTATTCCAACACGCCGGAAGGCAAGATCCTGATTGCCTCTTTCATGGACTCCTACAATAACGTGGTGCGCGCGGTGCGCAACTACAAGGCGCAGGAAGTGGCGGGCGGCCTGGGCACCGGCGGTGCGCTGGGCGTGCAGGGCGGCAGCACCGCGGCCTCGCAGCAGGTTGGCGCCACGCCAGCGCCTGCGGCATCCGGCAAGAAGGGCAGCAAGAAGAAGTAAGCGTTGCGCCGGGCGCCGCGCGCGCCCGGCAAATTGCCAAGCACGCCATCCGTTGCTATAGTCTGCGCTGCAGTCCTGCCGCGGAGCGTTTCCTTGAGTATCGAGAATTTTCCCGCCACCGCCGCGCCGATCCGCGTGATGCTGGTGGACGACCATCCCTTGTTGCGGGCCGGCCTGGCGCAAGCCATCGCCGCCCAGGCGGACATGTGCGTCGTGGCCGAAGCGGGGAACGGCCACGAAGCGCTGGCCGCCTGGCCCGCCGCCCGGCCCGACCTGGCCATCATGGACATCGCCATGCCCGGCATGTGCGGGGTGGAGGCGCTGCAGGCGATCCGTGCCCAGTGCCCGCAGGCGCGCATCGTGATGCTGACCACCTTCGGCGGCGATGCCCAGGTACGGCGTGCCCTGCAGGCCGGCGCCGCCGGCTTTCTGCTGAAAAGCAGCCTGCGCAAGGAACTGGTGGAGATGATCCGCACCGTGCATGCCGGCCAGCGCTATATTTCGCCCGAGATCGCGCAGCAGCTGGCCAGCCACCTGGGCGCCTCCCTGTTGAGTGAGCGCGAGGTCGAGGTGCTGCGATGCGCGGCAGCCGGCAACGCCAACAAGCGCATTGCCAGCCAGTTGGCGATTTCCGAAGAAACGGTGAAGGCGCACATGCGCAGCATCCTGGCCAAGCTGGACGCCAACGACCGCACGCACGCCGTCACCATCGCCTTAAAGCGCGGGATTATCGGCCTCTGATCCCGCTGGCCGCGGCAGCGCGGCCAGGCCGGCCAGCAGCGCCACGGCCGGCAGCAAGCCGCCGCCCATGCCCCACGGCGAGGCCAGCGCACCGGCTACGCAACCGGCTGCGAACGCCAGCACGCCGCCGCCCAGCGTCGCCAGCGCCGGCCGCTGCGCGCCGCCGGCGCGGTCCAGGGTATCGACCACCAGTTGCGTGACATTACCGGTCATGACCGTGCTGGCCGGCAGCTTGGCCAAGAGCAGCTTGCCGTAGCCGTTCTGCGTCCCCATGGCGGCGGCGCACAGCAGGCCGGACGCCATGTCGGCCGCGCTGCCGGCCAGGCTGCCGGCTGCCGCCGCCAGCATCAGCGCCGCCTGCAGCAGGTGGGCCGAACGCAATGCGTCGTCGCCGGCGCGCTGGCGGCGCCGCACCAGGGCGCGCACCGCCGCCACGCCCGCCACGAAGGCGGGGAAGGCCAGCAGCTTGAGCAGCACGTCGTTGCCCGGCGCCACCACCTCGCGCCCGAGCAGCACGAAGTTGCCCGTTACGTGGGCGGTGAACAGGCCATGCAGGACAATGAAGCCGAGCGTGTCGACGTAGCCGGCCAGGAAGCTCAGGGTTGCGCCGCGCGCCATCTCAGACCGCCCAGCAGGAGCAGCCCAGCGCGCCCCAGAACGACTTCAGGTCGGCGACCGGCAGGGAGCGCGTCCAGGCCGTGGCGTGCTGGTGGCCGTGCATGCCGCACTGGCGCGCGCAGCCGCAGGCTGGCGCCGGCGCCTTGGCCGGCGCGCCGCCGGCCGGCGCGCCCCAGGCGCCGTAGCCGCCATAGCGCCGCACCGGCGACCAGTCCGGCATGGCGGGCGGCATGGGCGGATCGAGCTCGCCGAACGGCCCGGCTGCGTACACCACCTTGCCGCCCACCATCGTCAGCAGGGAGACGGTGCCGGCAATCTCGTCTTCCGCGCAGCGCAGGAAGTCGCGGTCCGGCACCATCAGGTCGGCCAGCTGGCCCACCGCGATGCGCCCCTTCTTGCCTTCCTCGTTGGAGAACCAGGTGACGTTCTCGGTCCACATGCGCAGGGCCGTTTCCCGGTCCAGCAGGTTGCGCTGCGGGTAGAGCCGCATGCCGCCCACCGTGCGGCCGGTGGTCAGCCAGGACAGCGAGACCCACGGGTTGTACGACGCCACGCGCGTGGCATCCGTGCCGGCCGACACCTTGACGCCCGATTCGAGCAGGTACTTCACCGGCGGCGTCGCCTCGGCCGCCGCGGCGCCGTAGCGCTCGACGAAGTACTCGCCCTGGTAGGCCATGCGGTGCTGCACCGCCACGCCGCCGCCCAGGGCCGCGATGCGGTCGATGGATTGCGGCGAAATCGTCTCGGCATGGTCGAAGAACCAGTGCAGGCCGTCGAGCGGCATGTCGCGGTTGACCTTCTCGAACACGTCCAGCGCGCGCGAAATGGTTTCGTCGTAGGTGGCGTGCATGCGCCATGGCCAGCGGTTCTGCACCAGGATGCGCACCACGCCTTCCAGGTCGTCTTCCATATTGGCCGGCATGTCGGGGCGCGGCTCGCGGAAGTCCTCGAAGTCGGCCGCCGAGAAGGTCAGCATCTCGCCCGCCCCGTTGTGGCGGAAGTAGTCGTCGCCCTGCTGGTACTTGCTGTGCGCCGCCCAGTGCAGGAAATCCTCCTTCTCCTGCTTGGGCTTTTGCGTAAACAGGTTGTAGGCCAGGCGCACGGTCAACTCGCCGGCGTCGGCCAGTTGCTGGATCACCTGGTAGTCCTCGGGGTAGTTCTGGAAGCCGCCGCCCGCGTCCAGGGCGCCGGTCACGCCCAGGCGGTTCAGCTCGCGCATGAAGTGGCGCGTGGAGTTAAGCTGGTATTCCGGCGGCAGCTTGGGGCCCTTGGCCAGGGTGGCGTACAGGATGGCGGCGTTCGGCTTGGCCAGCAGCAGCCCGGTCGGGTTGCCCGCGCCGTCGCGCAGGATCTGGCCGCCAGGCGGCTGCGGCGTGTCGCGGTCGTAGCCCACGGCGCGCAGCGCGGCGCCGTTGAGCAGGGCGCGATCGTACAGGTGCAGGATGAACACCGGCGTGTCGGGCGCCGCCGCGTTCAGTTCCTCGATGGTGGGCAGGCGCTTTTCCGCGAACTGGTGCTCGCTGAAGCCGCCCACCACGCGCACCCACTGCGGTGCCGGCGTGACCGCCACCTGCGCGCGCAGCATGGCCATGGCGTCGGCCAGCGAGCGTACGCCGTCCCAACGCAGTTCCATGTTGAAGTTCAGGCCACCGCGGATCAGGTGCAGGTGGTTGTCGATCAGGCCGGGCAGCACGCGCCGGCCCTGCAGGTCGATCACGCGGGTGGCGGGGCCGGCCAGGGGCAGGATCTCGCGCGCCGCGCCGACGTGGGAAAAGCGGCCGCCCCTGATGGCGACCGCTTCGGCTTCGGGCCCGCTGCGCTCCAGCGTGGTGAAGCGGCCGTTGTGGAGTATCAGCTCCGGTGCTGCGATCATGGCTTGTTCTCCTTGTTGCCCGCACACGGCAGTTCGCCGAAGCAGTGCGGTTTGACCTGGCCTTCCAGCCAGGAGACCTGCTGTGCCTTAGGCGCCAGCCACTGGCGCACCAGCGGCGGCACCTGCTCGCCCAGCAGGATGCCGAGCAGCCCCACCAGCGCCACCACGGGCGGCGCCGGCGAGCGCACGTTCAGCACGCCGTACAAAATGCCGGCCAGCAGGCCGGCACCGAGCGAGAGAAGATAGATCTTCACTGGCCTTCCTTGGCGTGGAACATGGTCTGCGCGTAGATGATACCCAGGCCGTAGGCGCCGCCGAATTTCTTGGCGATGCCGGTGGTGAGTTCATAGGTGTCGGTACGGGCCCAGTCGCGCTGCAGTTCCAGCAGGTACTGCAGGGAGGTCATCGGGCGTGCGCCGGCTTGCACCATGCGTTCCATGGCGCGTTCGTGCGCTTCAACAGAGACGTCGCCGCAGGCGTCGGCGATCACGTACACCTCGAAGCCCTGGTCCAGCGCGGACAGCGCCGGGCCCACGATGCACACGCCGGTCCACAGGCCGGCCAGCACGATGCGCTTCTTGCCGATGGCGTTGACGCGGCGGATCACGTTCTCGTCCTCCCAGGTATTCATCGAGGTGCGGTCGGTGATCTCCGCGCCGGGGAAGGCGGACTTGATCTCGTCGAACACGGGGCCGGAGAAGCTCTTCTCGGCCACGGTGGTGACGATGGTCGAGACGTCGAAGCCGGCGGCGGCGTGCGCCACCAGGGCGGCGTTATTGCGCAGCTGCACCGCGTCGATCGAGTGCGTGGCGAACGCCATCTGCGACTGGTGGTCGATCATGATCAGGGTATGGTCGCGTGGCGAGATCAGCTGGGAGCCCGGGGTAGCTTTGGCGGTAATGGTCATTGCAGTGTCCTTAAAGTTGGTTACCAGAGTGGTTTGAGTTTGTCGAGCGCGGCGGCAACGCCGGCCCCGTAGGCCTCGTCGGCCTTGCTGCAGTTTTCGATGTGGCGCTGCTGGATGTGCAGGGGCGCACCTTGCAGCGAACGCGCCGTGTTGTCGAACAGCGCCTGGCGCTGTTCGTCGTTCATCAGGCGGAACAGGGCACGCGGCTGGCTGTAGTAGTCGTCGTCGGCGCGCTGGTTCCAGCGCGCGGCGGCGCCGTCCAGGGCCAGCGGCGGTTCGGCGTAGTCCGGCTGCTGCACCCATTCGCCGCGCGAATTGGGTTCGTAGCCGATGGTGCCGCCGTGGTTGCCGTCCACGCGCATGCCGCCGTCGCGGTGGTAGCTGTGGAACGGGCAGCGCGGCGCGTTGACCGGAATCTGGTGGTGGTTCACCCCCAGGCGGTAGCGTTGCGCGTCGCCGTAGGCGAACAGGCGCGATTGCAGCATGCGGTCGGGCGAGAAGCCGATGCCCGGCACCACGTTGGCCGGGGTGAAGGCCGCCTGCTCGACGTCGGCGTGGTAGTTGTCCGGGTTGCGGTTCAGTTCCAGCACGCCCACTTCCTGCAGCGGATAGTCCTTGTGCGGCCAGACCTTGGTCAGGTCGAAGGGATTGAAGCCCGCCTGCGCCGCCTGCTGCTCGTTCATCAGCTGCACTTTCAGCGTCCAGCGCGGGTAGTCGCCGCGCTCGATGGCGTCGAACAGGTCGCGCTGCGACGATTCGCGGTCGCGCGCGATCAGTTCCGCCGCCTCGGCGTCGCTCAGGTTGACGATGCCCTGCTGGCTGACGAAGTGGAACTTGACCCAGTGCCGCTCGCCGGCGGCGTTGAGCAAGCTGAAGGTGTGGCTGCCGAAGCCGTGCATGTGGCGGTAGGAGGCGGGGATGCCGCGCTCGCTCATCACGATGGTCACCTGGTGCAGCGCTTCCGGCAGCAGGGTCCAGAAGTCCCAGTTGTTGGCGGTGCTGCGCAGGTTGCTGCGCGGGTCGCGCTTGACGGCGTGGTTCAGGTCGGGGAACTTCAGCGGGTCGCGCATGAAGAACACCGGCGTATTGTTGCCCACCACGTCCCAGTTGCCCTGCTCGGTGTAGAACTTGACGGCGAAGCCGCGGATGTCGCGTTCGGCGTCGGCCGCACCGCGCTCGCCGGCCACGGTGGAGAAGCGCACGAAGGCCTCGGTGCGCTTGCCCACCGCGCCGAACAGCGCCGCCTTGCTGTAGCGCGTGATGTCGTGCGTCACGGTGAAGGTGCCGAAGGCGCCGGACCCCTTGGCGTGCATGCGCCGCTCGGGAATCACTTCGCGGTGGAAGTGGGCTAGCTTTTCCAGGTGCCACACGTCCTGCAGCAGCATGGGGCCGCGCGGCCCCGCTGTTTCCACGTTCTGGTTGTCCGCGACCGGCGCGCCGGCTGCGGTGGTCAGTTTGCGCGTCATGGCTTAACCCTTGATGAAGGCCAGCAGGTCGGCGTTGAGCTTGTCCTTGTGGGTGTCGGCCAGGCCGTGCGGCGCGCCCGGATACACCACCAGCTTGGCGTTCTTCAGCAGCTTGACCGCCGCGTGCGCGGATGCGCCGATCGGCACGATCTGGTCGTCGTCGCCGTGCAGCACCAGCATCGGGATGTCGATCTTCTTCAGGTCGGCGGTGAAGTCGGTTTCCGAGAACGCCTTGATGCAGTCGTAGGTGTTCTTGTGGCCGGCCATCATGCCCTGCATCCACCAGGCGTTGATGATGCCTTGGGACGGCTTGGCGCCGGGGCGGTTGTAGCTGTAGAAGGGGCCGGAGGCGATGTCCAGGTAGAGCTGGGAGCGGTCCTTCAGCGAGCCGGCACGGATGCCGTCGAACACTTCCATCGGCAGGCCGCCCGGATTGGCGGCGGTCTTCAGCATCAGCGGCGGCACGGCGGAAATCAGGCCGGCCTTGGCGATGCGCTTGCTGCCGTGGCGGCCCAGGTAGCGCGCCACCTCGCCGCCGCCGGTGGAAAAGCCGAACAGGGCGGCATTCTTCACGTCCAGCTTGTCGAGCAGCTGCGCCAGGTCGTCGGCGTAGTGGTCCATGTCGTTGCCGTCCCACGGCTGGCTGGAGCGGCCGTGGCCGCGGCGATCGTGCGCGATGGTGCGGTAGCCGTGGTCGGCCAGGAACATCATCTGCGATTCCCAGCTGTCGGAGTTGAGCGGCCAGCCGTGGCTGAAGACCACCACCGGGCCGTTGCGCGGCCCCCAGTCCTTGTAATAGATTTCCACGCCGTCGCGCGTGGTGAAGGTGGCGGCGGTGCGGGCGGCGGCGCCCTTGGCGCCGGCCGGCGCGGCGGCAGCGGCGGAAGCGGAGAGGGAGGCGCCGGCGGCCACGGCGGCGCTGGCAGCGCCCAGCAGGACGTTGCGGCGGCGGTTGCTGATAGGGGATGGCATGGTTTGGGCCTTTCTTTCTTGCGTGGTTGATCTCACAAGAAGGATAGCCAGCCGCCGGCGCGCGCGAATCGCCCATCCGGGTGCGTGCCGCCTACCTCTTTTGGGGGAGGGGCGGCGCCTGTCGGACAGGCTTCGCCCCGGCGCGACAGGACACGGCAATCGTGGCATGATGGCTGCGTAATCTTCAGCCATGGAGGTTGAAATGAAACGCATGCTTGCAATAGTGCTGGGCGTGCTGGCGGCAGCCGTGCTGTCCGGCTGCGGGGGGGGCAACGAGGGGCAGCCTCAGCCGCGCGTGCTGGCGCAGCGGACAGTGCAGGCTGCCGCGGCAGTCGACTACCATGAAGTGGTGCAGCAGCTCTACGTGGCCTACTTCGGGCGTCCGGCCGATACCGGCGGGCTGGCCAATTTTTCGGCACAGATGGCGGCGCTGGGCGCGCCGGTCGGCATCCAGGACCTCGATTTTGCCTACACCAACAATGTCAGCGTACGCGCCCTGATAGACAGTTTCGGCAACAGCGAGGAGTCGGCAGCGTTGTACTCGGGCGACAATGACGTGTTCGTCACGGCGATCTATGCCAACGTTCTCAACCGCGTGCCCGATGCCGAAGGCAAGGCATTCTGGCTAAGTGCACTCAACAGTGGTGGCTTGACCAGGGCCCGTGCTTCCTTCACCATCATGGCGGCCGCACTGGTCAACAGTAGCGCGCAAGGCTTGCTCGACGCGCAGCTCGTGCGCAACCGCATTGCTGTGGCGCGTGCGTTCACCAACGCGCTCGACAGCCAGGCCGAAGTCGACGCCTACAGTGGCAATGCCGCCGCCGCCACGGTGCGCGCCATGTTGGCCGGGGTCACGGCGTCCAGCGATCCGAATGCCTACGCTGGCATCATTGACAGTCTGATCGTGCAGCTCCAGGCCGCTGCCGTACCGTCGTTCGACACGGTGCGTTCCGTCGTCCAGGCGCGCTGCCTGGCTTGTCACGCGGGCATCTCCGCGCCGCTCGGGGTGCGGCTCGACTCCGATAGCGGCATCCGCAACCGCGCCGCCGATATCCACCTGCAGGTGGTGGTCCTGCGCGCCATGCCGCTCGGGAACCAGACCGGCATGACCGACGCCGAGCGCGATATCATCCGGCGCTGGTTCGAAGGCGGCGCACCATGAGTCGTGCGAAGCGCGACCAGAGGCTGCTGCGCCGCTCGACATAGGCCAGCTGCGCCGGCACCTGCAGGCGCACCATGGTACCGCCCCCCGGCGGCGACAGTACGGTGCAGGTGGCGCCGATGGCGGCCGCACGCTCGCGCATGCCGACCAGGCCGAAATGGCCCGGCCGCGCGCCGTGTTCCACCACCTCGCCCAGGCCGCGCCCGTCGTCGCGCACTTCAAGCTGGAACCAGGCCGCGCCATAGTCGAGCAGCAGGTCGACCCGGGTCGCCTGCGCGTGGCGCGCCGCGTTGAACAGCGCCTCGCGCGCAATCGACAGCACGTCCTCGTGCACCTGCGGCGGCATGGCGCGCGCGCTGCCGCTGGTGGTGGCGTGGAAGCGTTCATGCAGCAGCACGGCGCCGTACTGCTGCAACGAGTTCGCCAGCTCCTCCGCCGGCGCGCTCGAACGCAGGTCCATGATGTAGTTGCGGCCCTCGGCCATCAACTGGTCGGCCAGTTCCAGCGTCTGCTCCACCTTGGCCTTTTCCTCGCTGCCGGGCGCCAGGCGGGCCGACTGGCGGTCGAAGAACATGATCAGCCCCTGCACGCTTTGCAGCAGCGTGTCGTGCAGGCCGCGCGCGATGCGGGCGCGTTCGGCCAGCCGTTCCTGCAGCAGGTCCTGCATGCGCGCGGTCAGCTGGCGCACGCGCAGCGCGTACAGCGCGGCCAGGGCCAGCGCAGCGGCCAGCACCAGCAGGGCGGTGAACCAGTGCGTCTGCGTGAAGGTGGGCGGGATCTCCAGCTCCAGCGTGGCGCCTTCGCCGTTCCAGACACCGTCCTCGTTGGCGGCCAGCACGCGGAAGCGGTAGCTGCCCGGCTGCAGGTTGGTGTAGAACGCTTCGCGCCTGCCCTGCACGTCCTGCCAGGCGGCGTCCACGCCCTCCAGGCGGTAGCTGAAGCGCACGCGCTCGGGCATCGACAGGCTGAGCGCCGTGAAGCCGATTTCGACGTCCTTGCTGCCCTTTGGCAGCCGCACGCGCGGCAGCGGCTGGTAGGCCACGCCGCCCGAGCGCAGCGAACGCACCTGCACCGGCGGCGCCAGGGTATTGCGCGCGATCTGCGCCGGATCGATGGTGGCCACGTCGCTGGCGGTGGAGAGCCACAGCCTGCCGTCGCTGCCCTGCACCAGGGAGGGCAGGGGACGGAACTGCTCCGCGCCGCCCAGCAGGCCGTCCTGGGCATCGAAGCGCTCGTAGCGCAAGGCCTGGCCATCCTTGCCGCCGCCGGCCAGTAGCCGCGCCACTTCGGATGCGGCCACGCGCGTCACCCCTTCCGCGCCGTGCAGCCACAATTCGCCCTGTGGCGTGCGCACCATGCCGGACACGCCGCGCAGCGGCGCGTTTGCCATGTGGAAGCCGGCGCTGTCGAACCAGCCCACCCCATATTCGCCGCCGGCCCAAACGCGCGGCCCGTCCACCAGCAGCGACAGCACGTTGCCCAGCTGGATGCCGTCCGCCTCGCCGAATACGCGCGCCTTGCCGCCTTCGATGACGGCGACGCGGTCGCGCAGGTAGCCAACCCAGATGCGGCCCTGGCCGTCGGTGGTCAGCGTGGGCACGATGCCTTCCGGCAGGCCGGGCACGCCGCCGTCCTTGGTCCAGTGTGCGCCGTCGGCGCTGAACAGGCCTTTGCGCGAGATCGACAGCCACATGCGGCCTTCGCTGTCGAGCGTCATGGCCTGCACGTCGTGCTGGGCGTGCTCGGGCGGATGCGGGTAGCGCGCCATCTGCCCGGACGGCGCGCGGCGCCAGCGCTCCATGTTGTTGCCGAACCAGAGCGCCCCATCCGGCGCGCGGTAGCCGGCCGACATCAGCTCGGTCTCGCGCCGCAGCCGCTGGCCGCTGCTGCCGTAGCTGTACACGCCGCCGTTCATATTGCCCACCACCACGCGGCCATCGCTGTCGGGCAGCATGCCGGGGTGGTCCAGCGGCTCGCTGGTGGCCAGGCTGCGCAAGCGGTTGCGCCGCAGGCGGTCCAGGCCGGCGGTCGTGCCGATCCAGATATTGCCTTCGCGGTCTTCGAAGAAGGTTTGCGGCAGCGCGCCGCTGATGCCGTTTTCGCGCCGCAGCTGCTGGTTCGGGTCGCGTCCCGCGCGGGCCGGGTCGCCGGCCACGCGCTCCAGCGCATGCACGTTCAACAGCCACATGGTGCCGTTGCGGTCGAAGTGGATGCCATTGGCCGCCAGCACGGGACGGGGCGCGGGATTGCCGGGCGGCGCCTCGGGCAGCAGGCGGTAGCCGTGGCGGATGCCGTCGCTGGCCCACATGCTGCCGTCCGGCCCCTCGGCCATCGCCATCAGGTCCAGGTGCGGCCAGGCACGGCGGAAACGCGGGTCGCTGCCCGGCGCCGTGTCGCGCCAGTAGACGCCGCCCTGCACCGAGACCCATTGCCGTCCGCTGCGGCTAAACAGCACCTGGCGCGCGGCGCCGCTGGGCAGGCCGCTTTCCGGCGCCGGGCGCTGGAAGCGCTGGCTGCCCGGTTTCAGGTAGGCCAGGCCGCCGGCCACGGCGGCCCAGATGCTGCCGTCCGGCCCTTCGGTCAGGCTCATCACCCCGGACGGCGGCAAGCCCTGTTCCAGACCGTACTCGCGCACCTTGCCGCCCACCAGCGCCGTGATGCCGCCGAAGCGGTGGCCGATCCACAGACCGCCGTCGCGCGTGGCCAGCAAGGCCATGGTGCTGGACGATTGCAGGCGGTGCCCGCCCAGCGCTTCCACGCGTTCGAAGCGCACGCCGTCGAAACGCGTCAGGCCGCCCGGCGAGGAGATCCAGAGCCAGCCGTCGGCGCTTTGCGCGAACTTGACCACGTCGCTGGGCGCGCCCTGCAGGCGCGTCCAGGCGGTGTGGGTGTAGTCGGAAAGCAGGCGGGCGGGGGCGGCGTGCGCCGCCAGGGTCGCCAGCAGCAGGGCCAGCGCAGGCAGCCATCGGTATCGGTTCATTCTGGCTACGGGAATTTATTCGCTAAATGTAAATTATAGTATCGAAGTGTCGCCGCGCATGGACGCAATGTCCGGTGCGCAGCGGAGCGTAGCGAACCGGGAGAGATTTGCCGCCGTCACAGGCGCGTCAGGTCGGGGGCGCCCTGCGGCCCGATCCAGGTGGCGGCGAAGCGCTTGCGCGTGGCGGCCGCCGCGGCCTTGTCGCCGCGCTTGTCGTACACTTCGACCAGGCCGCGCAGGGCCCAGCCATTGCTGGGCGTTTTGGCGAAGGAGGCGCGGAACGCCGCTTCCGCCTCGTCGAGCTTGCCTGCCTTGAGCAGCGCCGCGCCCAGCGACTGGCGCACCGGGTAGTACCAGTAGGGCGGCTCGGTGTAGGGCAGGCTGTCCTGCACCGCCACCGCCTCGGTGAAGGACTTGATCGCCTGCGGCAGTTCGCCGCGCGCCTCGGCCAGCTTGCCGGTCGCCACCAGGCGCGCCGTCTGCGCGATGGCGGGGCCGGGCACGCCCCAGTCGGTCAGTGGCTTGAAGTCTCCTTTCTGCTCGATGGCGGCGATGGCGTCGATCTGGCGCTGGCTCTCCTGCCACATGCCCTTGCGCGCGAAGCCGATGGCGCGCGCATAGTGCCACATGGCCCGCAGCAGCACGAACTCGGTGCCCGGCTCGGGCAGGGCGAGCAGGGTGTCGGGGCTGCTGAACTGCACGTGGGCGAAATAGGGGGCGGCGCGCACCGGCTGCAGTGGCGGGATCGCGCGCAGCAGGTCGGGCGTGATGGCCTTTTCCAGGCGCTG
This sequence comes from Pseudoduganella sp., assembly GCA_021323265.1. Lineage (GTDB taxonomy): Bacteria > Pseudomonadota > Gammaproteobacteria > Burkholderiales > Burkholderiaceae_D > Rugamonas. Next base: position 100,382 of record JAJTCO010000002.1, read on the forward strand.
CGTGGTCTGCAGCGTGGTCTTGCCGTCGCCGCCCATCAGGGCCGACACCATGGCGAAGTGGATGTTGTGCGGGTAGTAGGCGCCCTTGTATACGGGATCGCTGCTGGCGCCGCTGAAATACTTCTCGTCGATGGCGATGGCGTCGATGTTGGACTGCAGCGCTTCCTTGTAGTACCCCAGGCGGTAATAGATGTGCGAAGGCATGTGCACGATATGGCCGGCGCCTGGGATCTGCTGCGCCAGCCGGCGCGCATGCGGCAGGGCCTTCTCCGGATGCGTCGACGCTTCCACCGCATGGATGTAGTAGTGGATGGCGCCGGGATGGCTGGGGTTACGTTCGAGCACGCGCTCCAGCGCGTCCACCAGTTCCGCCGTGCGCCCTTTCGGGCTGGCGCCGCCGGCTTCCCAGTAATTCCAGGGCGACAGGTCCATCAGCGCCTCGGCAAACAGCACCTGCACCGTATCGTCGTTGGGGAAGCTGCGCGCCGCCTCCGTCATGGCGGCGGCATAGGCCAGGTCCAGCGGGGCGCGGTCGGGCCCGGGCTGCGCGGCATAGCGGCGGCCGACCGCGCGCACCAGGGCCTGCTCCACCGGGCTGGCATGGCCCGCCAGCGCTGCCGCGCGCTCGGCCGCGGCCATGGCGGGCGCCACCGCGTCCGGGAACATGGGCGCGTTGATGTTCGGCCCCAGCACCAGCGCCTCGCCCCAATGGCACATGGCGCATTGCGGGTCGGCCTGCTGCGCGGCGCGGAAGGCGCGCGCCGCCTCGGCATGGTTGAAGGCGAACAGCAGCCGCAGTCCCTGGTCGAAGTAGGCCTGGGCACGCGGGCTGCGCGTGGTGACCGACATGTGCAGCTTGCCAAGATCCTTGTACAGCGCAGGCGTGCCCGCCTGGTCGGGCCGGCGCGCCTGCTGCGCGGGCTTGAAGGGCGCGGTCTCGGCCTGCGCCAGCATGGCCAGCATCACCGGCCGGCCCGCCGCGGGACTGGCGCACAGCGCGCCGTCGAGCACGGGGTCGAATAGCGGTTCGCGCCGCGCTTGCGATGGCCCCGTTGCGAACAGGGCCGCCAGGGCGGTGGCCAGGCCGGCCGCCAGATGCAGCGCGGAAGGCACGAGTCGGGCGGTCGGCATGATGGTCTCCTGGCTAGTGGTGCAATGGCTTGCCGCCGGCCTGTCCCGTGCTGGCAGGATGCAGGGCGTGTTCCAGCTTGCTGGTGTCGTAGTAGGCGCGCTGCGACACCACCTTGCCGTCGCGTAGCTTGAACACGTGGACGAAGGGGTTGTCGTAGGCGATGCCGGTGCTGCGCGCAATCCAGCTGGAGTCGCCCGTCACCACCACGGTGTCGCCTTCCGCCACCATGCTCCTGGGTTCGAGCTGGACGCACTGGACTGTCTCATTCAGCTTGGTGAAGTATTCGGCAATCTGCTGCTTGCCGTGATAGCTGCCCGCGAAGGGCAGGTAGTCCGATTCCGGATTGATCAGATCCGCATCGTCGTAGTAGCGTTCTAGCAGGCCCTTCAGGTCGCCTGCCGCAAACAGTTGATAGCCTTCACTGATGAGTTTTTTGGTGTCCATGGCATCCCCCGGATCAACGACACCTGCAGCGGCATGCCGCAGGCTGCCGATCAGATAAGCGTAGTACGGCAGGATCAGAAGTCAAGCTTAGCGTGGCGTGCCGAAGACCTGGGTCCAGTAGGCGGCGGGGCGCTTCCCGCTGCGGATGCTGTAGGCCGCGCCCATGTCGGTGAACCGCGGATTCATGAGGGAGCGGCAGTGGCCCGGACTGCCGACCCAGCTGGCCACGGCTTCGTGCGCGCTGGTCTGGCCGCGCGCGATGTTCTCGCCGATATGGCGCCAGGCGTAGCCGGCCGCCAGGCTGCGCTGGCCGGCGTCGTTGCCCTGCCGGTCGGCGTGGGCGAAATAGCCATGCCGCGCCATGTCCTGGCTGTGCGCGAGTGCCGCGTCCGCCAGCAGCGCGCTCCAGCGTACCGGCGGCGCCGCCGCCATCCACACCCCGCCGCAATCGCGCGCCACGGAGCGGGCCGCGTTGGTGGCGGCCAGCACTTCCTGTTCGGCCTGCGCCGGCGCGGGCAGCAACAGCAGGGGATTGGGCGTGGGCGCCGCCAGCACGACGGTCCATTCGTTGCCGCTGCGGTGGGCGCCGATATCGGCGTAGCGCGTGCTCGCAAGGGTGATGCAGTACGCTTCGCGCAAGATGTCGAATGCCGCGCGCGCGTCGCTGGGACCGGTCACTTGCACGGCGTCGGCCAGCGCGGGATCGTAGCCCGCCTGGTCGAGTGCCGCCAGCAGGATGGTGCCGTGGCGCAGCGTCACGCGCGACAGCATGGGGTTGGCGGCCAGCCGCGGCACGGCGGGGCGCATGCCGCCCTGGCAGGCGGCAGGGGCGGCGCGCCAGGCGTTGACCATGGCCACCAGCTGCTCGGCCTCGCGGGCGGCTGGCGTCGCGCCGGCTTGCTGTAGCATCAGGGCGCTTGCAAGAAGGAAAAACCTGTTCATGCCCTACTATAACGCGCTCTGCTAAACTGCTGCCCATGAACGATACGCCAGGTACCAAGTTCAGCCTCGTGCTGGTCGACAAGCTGCCCTTTAAAGAGCTGAAAGCCTTCCACGAGGACGCTGGCTGGGAGGCGCCACGCCTGCCCAAGCAATCGCGCGGCCAGGTGCAATGGGCCGTGGTTGCCGTGGCCGGCAGCAAGGCCGCCATTGCGCGCCTGGAACTGGCGCGCCCGGAATTCTGCTTCGTCACCAATCTCGCGGTGCTGGGCAAATACCGCGGCCGCGGCGTCGGCGGCTGGCTGCTGGAGCAGATCGAGCAGCATTGCCGGCAGCAGGGCATCCGCCGCCTGATCCTGGAACCGGCCCCTGGTACCGAGGCGTATTACCAGTCCCACCATTTTATTCCGGACCCCCTGGTCCCCAGCTGCGTGAAGAAGGAGCTCCCGCCTTTGCTGCGCCGCCGTTTTGTGCCGTAAAGGAGTTATTCGTATGGTTTCGCTGCAAGAACAATTGATGAAGGCCGGACTGGTCGACAAGAAGAAGGTCAACAAGGTCCAGCAGGACAAGTCCAAGCAATGGAAGGAAGAGCGCCGCACCGGCGTGCAGAGCGTAGACGAGACGCGCGAAGCGGCGCTGGAACTGCAGCGCAAGAACGCCGAGCGGGCGCGCGAACTGAACGCCCAGCGCGACGCGGCGGCGGCCCAGAAGGCGATCCTGGCGCAAGTGGTGCAGATGGTGCAGCAGCACCGCCAGTCCAAGGGCCATGGCGAAGTGGCCTACAATTTCACGCTGGGCAGCAAGATCGACCGCATCTACGTGTCGAACGCCGTGCAGCAGCACCTGGTCAATGGCCGCCTGGTGATCGTGGTGCTGGACGACGTGGCCGAACTGGTGCCCAAGGTGGTGGCCGACAAGATCGCCGAGCGCATGCCCGAACTGGTGGTGACGGTCAAGAAGCCGGTCACCGAGCCGGCCGAAGACGATCCTTACGCCGACTACAAGATCCCGGACGACTTTACCTGGTAAGCAGCACGCCCTTGTCGGCGGAGACCGTGTAACGCACGGTCGCGCCGCCGTAACCGGCCCAGTTGCGCAGGTCGAAACTGCCGCCGCCGGACATGCGCTGCGCTTCCAGGTTCAGGTAGGTCAGTGGCCGGCGCGGCGCGCACACCTGCGGCAGGCCGACCGATTGCAGGAAGGTCACCGAACCGAGCCCGGTGCGCGTGGCCATGCCATCCTCCACCAGCAGCGCCGTCTCCACATCGACACCGATGCCGCGCGCCATGCCGGCCCAGCCATCATTGACGATGCGCGCCATGAACGCCACCAGGCGCCCCAGGCGCGCCCGCGTGTCGAAGTGGGCGTCGGTCACCACGCTGCCCATGTCGGGCAGGCTGAGGTAGTCGCGCACCAGCGTCATGCGCTTGTCGTAGGGATTGGCCAGCGCATCGTCCGAGGTGATGCTGCCGTTCAGCGCCGCAAAGCCGAAGCGACCCAGCAGCATCATGCCGGCGCTGGTGCCGCCGATGGGGACCTTGCGCCCGGCCAGCTCCTGGATGGCAGCCTGCACCGGCGTGCCCTGCCAGTAGTTGACGTAGTCGGCCTGATCGCCGCCGGCGATGAACAAGGCCTCCGCGCCGCGGATGCGCTCGATGACGAAGGGGTCGCTGGCGGCGCTGCGGCTGGGGATCACCAGCGTTTCCACCGACTGCACGCCGCCCATGGCGTAGATGTAGGGATTGTAGGCGTCCGTGCCGCGGCTGCGGAGGACGACGAAGTTGCCACCGCCGCCTTTCTGGATCATCCAGGCAAACGCCGCGTCCACGTCCGGTCCGCCGCCCATCAGCACCATGGCCGCCTTGGCCGGTTGCGGCAGCACGACATTGGCGGCGTCGCCCACCACGTAGTGCTGGTAAGGCTTGCCGGCCTGGGCTGGCGCCAGGACGGCGGCCAGCAGCAGGAACGTGGCGACGAATCGGCTCAGGCGTAGCATGGCGGCGTTCCTTCAGCGTTGGGGGGCCGGGCTAGCCCGCTCGGCCATTCTACGCCCAACGGTTACCGCACTATTCAGGCCGCGCGGGAATTTTCAGGCCGCGTGCAACAGCCGGGCGCGCGACGAAGGCGGCCAGCACGCGCCGCACATTGGCAAACCGCGCGAAACCCACCAGCTCGCCTGCGCCATAGTATTCCACCAGGTTGCGCACCCAGGGGAAGATCGCAATGTCTGCAATGGAATAGTCATTGCCCATGATCCAGTCGCGTCCCGCCAGGCGCTGCTCCAGCACGGCCAAGAGGCGCGCCGATTCGGCGATGTAGCGGTCGCGCGGGCGCTTGTCCTCGTAGGCCTTGCCGGCGAATTTGTGGAAGAAGCCCACCTGGCCGAACATCGGGCCGATGCCGCCCATCTGGAACATCAGCCACTGGATGGTTTCGTAGCGCGCCGCCGCATCGCGCGGCAGCAGCTGGCCGGTCTTTTCCGCCAGGTAGAGCAGGATCGCGCCCGATTCGAACAGCGGCAGCGGCCGTCCGCCCGGACCGTCCGGATCGATGATGGCGGGGATCTTGTTGTTCGGATTGAGCGACAGGAATTCCGGCGTCATCTGGTCGCCGGTCTCGAAGTCGACCAGGTGCGCTTCATACGGCAGGCCGATTTCTTCCAGCATGATCGAGACCTTGACGCCATTCGGCGTGGCCAGCGAATACAGCTGCAGGCGTTCGGGATGTTGCGCGGGCCATTTGGCGTTGATCGGGAAATCGGCAATTCCGGTCATGCGGTGCTCTCATCAGTGGGGAAATGTCCACGATTATGCGACATCCCGCGATTTCATGCCGGCGATTGCCAGCGCACGGGAAGCGTGATGCAAGGTGCGTAGTATTATTAATAAGTTATTATCTAAAAAACAGGACAAGAGGAAAAAATGAAGCAACATCTCTCGTTTGGATTACTGAAGCTGCTGCCCTTGCTGCTGATGGCAGCCTGCGGCAGCAGCGATGACTCGCCTGCGCCGTCGCCGCCCAGCACCGCGCCGATCACCGGCACCACGTATGTCGCATCGATCCGCTACACCTCCCATGGCGTGCCGCATATCAAGGCCGAGAATTTCAAGGGCGCCGGCTATGGCTATGGTTACGCCTTCGCCAAGGAGAACATCTGCCTGTACGCCGAGGAACTGGTGACCCTGCGCGGCGAGCGCGCCAAATACTTTGGCGGGGCGGGCGGCTACCTGGGCCAGCTCGGCGATACCTTCCCCAATGTCGATTCCGATTTCTTCTACAAGCTGCTGTTTACGCCGGCGCTGGCGGCCAAGATCAAGGCTGGCTCCAGCCAGGATGCGCAAGACCTCACCTCCGGTTTCGTGGCGGGCTATAACCGCTACCTGAAGGAAATGACGCCGGCCACCCTGCCTACCGCGTGCCGCAATGCCGCCTGGGTGCAGCCGATGACCGAGGCCGAGGCCTACCTGCGCTTTGCCCAGGCCGCCATGGCCGGCAGCTCGCTGGCCTTCGTCAAGGCCATCGGTTCGGCGCAGCCGCCGGGCCCGAAAGTGGCTGCCGTGGCGCGCAAGCAGGCCAAGGCGCGCCTGCTGGCGGCCGACTACGCCAACTCGTCCATCATGAAGGGCTTGCAGGCGATCCACGAGCACACCATCGGCTCCAACGGCTTTGGCCTGGGCAAGGACGTGACGCAGAGCGGCAAGGGCATCGTGTTCGGCAATCCGCACTTCCCGTGGTGGGGCGCACTGCGCCTGAACCAGCTGCACATGACCGTGACGGGCAAGGGATATGACGTGTACGGCGCGACCTTGCTGGGCGTGCCGATCCCGCTGATCGGCTTCAACGACAAGGTGGCGTGGACCCATACCTTCTCGACTGACAACCGCTTCACCCTGCGCTACCTGGCGCTCGACCCGTCCAACCCGACGCGCTACATCAAGGATGGCAAGCCGGTGGCAATGACGGCGGTACCGCTGACGATCAGCGTCAAGGGCGCCGATGGCGCAGTGACCCAGCTTTCGCGCACGCTGTACACCACCGAGTACGGCCCCATGCTGATGGACAATTCCTTCACCTGGGGGAGCACGGCCGCGTTCGCGATCCAGGATGCCAACCTGGGCAACGCCAAGCTGATCGACCAGGTGATCCTGAACGGCAAGGCCACCAGCGTGGACAGCCTGCGCGAGGCGGCAGCCACCTATACGGCCATGCCCTGGGTGAACACCATGGCGGCCGACCGCGCGGGAGAAACCCTGTACGCGAACTACTCGGTGGCCGCCAACGTGCAGGATGCGCAGCTGGCCGCCTGCGTGCCTGGCGCGGCGCAAGGCGCGCCGTTCCAGAACATCATGGCCAGCACCGGCGTGGTGGTCATGGCCGGCACCACATCGGCCTGCGACTGGTCGGGCGCAGTCCCTGCGGCGCAGCGGCCGTGGATCAAGCGCAGCGACTACATCGTGAACGCCAACGACAGCCACTGGTGGCCGACTGCCGGCAAGTTCCTTTCGGGCTATCCGAAGATCATCGCCACCGGGCCGAACGCCGAGGGCGTGCCGCAGAACAACCGCACGCGCACCGGCCACGCCATGGTGCGCGACCGCCTGGCCGGCGCCGACGGCCTGCCGGGCACGCGCTTCACCATGGCCAACCTGCAGCAGCTGTACCTGCAGTCGCGCTTCTTCAAGGCGCAGAAATGGCTGCCGGAGTTCACCGCCGCCTGCCTGGCATCGCGCACGGCCAGTGCCGCCGCCAAGGATGCGTGCGCGGTGCTGCAAGCCTGGGACAAGAACCACGCGCCAGGCAGCCAGGGCGCCATCCTGTTCCACGAGCTGTATGCGGCCCTGGGCGAGCTGAATGCGCCGACGTGGTGGAGTGTTCCCTACGATCCGGCCGACCCGCTGGAAACGCCGCGCGGCGCGGCCAACACCGGCGCCGCCCTGGCGCAGCTGGAAGCCCTGGTGGCGACCAGCCAGTTCGACACCGCTGCCAAGCGCCGCACGCGTCCGGAGGAAGTCCAGACCGTGTCGCGCCAGGACGGTGCCCTGCCGTTGCCTGGCGGGCGCTACACCTTCATGAACTGGCGCGGCGTCAAGAACCAGATCTACCCCGGCATCTGGATCTACACCGCCGATCCGTCCACCAATGCCGGTGCCTACGGCAACAGCTATATCCAGTTCGTGACGTGGGATGACGCCGGGCCGGTGGCCGAAGGCATCCTGACCTACAGCCAGTCGTCGAGCCCGGAAAGCCCGCACTTCCACGACCAGACCAAGCTGTACGCCAAGGGGCAGTGGATCAAGCTGCCGTACACGGAAGCGCAGATCACCGCGGACCCGGGCTATAAGGTGCTGCAGATCTCCGAGTAAGCGAGCGGCACGCCAGGGTGTCGTTTTCATGTTGAAAGCAGCATGGGAACGACACCGGAAGTCGCAATTTATGCTGTATCCTCCACTCATGAACGATGCATTGCAGCGCCTGCCCGAATTGCTTCTCGATGCCGTCTTCTTCGTGGAGGAAGACGGCCGTATAGCCTTCGTCAACCCTGCCTGCCATGCAATTTTTGGTTACACGCCGGAAGAAATGATGGGGCGCGTCGTGCTGGATTTCATCCATCCCGACGACAAGGCGACCACGGTCGCGGAGATGCGACAGGTGCGCGACGGCCATCCGCGCATGGGATTCGAAAACCGCTACCTGCGCAAGGACGGCAGCGTTGTCCACATCATGTGGACCGCCCGCTGGTCGCCGCAGGACCGCTTGCGCATCGGCGTCGCGCGCGACATTTCCAGCCGCAAGCGCGCCGAGGAGCGCCAGGCCGGCATGCTGGCCCTGGCCACCGCCGCCCACGGCGCGGAAACGCTGCCGGAACTGTTCCGCGCCTTCCATGCCATCCTGCAAAACCTGCTGCCCCTGCGCGGCATGGCCGTCCTGCTGCAGCCCGGCGAGCGCCTGGTCTACGCCAGCAGCGCATGTGGCGCCGAGCCGCCGCGCACGCAAGGCTGGCACCACGTTTCCTTGTCCGCGCCCGGCATGCAGTTCGGCGAAATGCAGCTCGATCTCGACCACCCCGGCGCGTTGACGGCCGCCGAACTCGACTTGCTGCAATTTACGGCCGGGCAGGCCGGTGCCGTCATCGAAAGGCTGGCCCTGCATGCCGACCTGTCGCACGCGGCGCGCTACGACGAGCTGACCGGCTTGCCCAACCGCCGCCTGTTCCAGGACCGCATCCTGTCGGCCATCGCACGCTGCCGCCGCGGCCAGTCGCGCGGGGCGCTACTGTTTATCGACCTGGACGACTTCAAGCAAGTCAACGACGTGCACGGCCACATCGCGGGCGACCAACTGCTGCAGGCCATCGCCCGCCGCATCACTTCCTGCGTGCGCGAAGCCGACACCGTGGCGCGCATCGGCGGCGACGAGTTCGTGGCGCTGCTGGAGAATGTCGCCGACCTGGAACAGGCCGACGCCGTGGCGTGCAAGATCCAGCAAGTGATCTCGACGCCGCTGGTGCTGGGCGGTTGCACGCTCCGGCCGCATGCCAGCGTGGGCATCGCCCTCTATCCGGAACACGGGGAAGTGATCGACCAGCTGATGCGCCATGCCGACCAGGCGATGTACGCCTGCAAGGCCGCGCGCAAGGCCGCCGAGGCCTGAGACCAGGCCTGGCGGCGCGGGACGTTAGAAGTAGAAGTTGCCGGACACGCCGACGTGGTTGGCCTTCACTTCGCCGCTGCGGTGCTTCAATTCGAACTTCTCGTTCACGTAGCGCACTTTCACGCTCAGCTGCGGCGAGAACATGTATTCGCCTTCCACCACACTGCTCAGGGCGTTGTCGAACTTGGTGTCGCGGATGTCGGCCACGCCGCTGCCGCTCAGTTTCGCGCCGGTGACGTAGCGCAGGCCGGTGCCGATCTTCCATTGCTGGTTGATGTGGTAGAAGGCCAGGGCTTCGATCGGGAAGCGCTGGAACTTCAGGCTGCCATTGGAGGCGGTCTGGTCATCGACGTGGAAGGTGACGCTGGTTTGTGCGGAAAATTGTTCGTTGATGCGGAAGTTCAAGCCGCCGGTGAAGGACACGCCGCCGCCGGCCTTGATATTGGCGCTGTCGCCATCGGTGTAGAAGGCGGTGGCGAGCTTGTCGCCTCCCGCGGAAGCACCGATGCCGACAAAGCCGCTGACCGTTTTCACGGGGACGGCGACTTGGGCTTGGACGGAGGAGGTGGCGGCCAGGATGGCCAGGCAGAGCAGATTTTTTTTCATGTAAGGTCAAATCAAGGCATATGGCAGGCAAAAGAAATATTCTTTTTGCTAGCCATATTTTGTTTATATAATCGATAACCTTTATTATTTTATAGGAACTCCCTAGAGTGAAGCTACTTACCGCTATCATGCTCAGCGCAGGCATCCTGTCGCCCGTCTTCGCTGCCGCGCCGGCCGCGCCCGTTACGGCTGCCGCTTCCAAGGCTGCTGCAGTCAAGGTTGCCTCGGTCGAGGGAATCACCGAATACCGCCTGGCCAACGGCCTGCGCGTGCTGCTGTTCCCGGACGCGAGCAAGCCGACCCTGACCACCAACATCGTCTACATGGTCGGTTCGCGCCACGAGAACTACGGCGAGACCGGCATGGCCCACCTGCTGGAGCACCTGCTGTTCAAACCGACCGCCAACTTCGGCATCAAGAAGGGGACCAAGTCGCCGGTGGAAGTGCTGAACCAGATCGGCGGCCGCTTCAACGGCACCACCTGGTACGACCGCACCAACTACTTCGCCACCTTCCCGGCCAACGACGACAACCTGAAGCAGATGCTGGCGCTGGAAGCGGACCGCATGATCAATTCGCCGATCAGCCAGGACGACCTGTGGAACAACAAGACCCAGAAGGGTGAAATGACGGTCGTGCGCAACGAGTTCGAAAGCGGCGAGAGCGATCCGTTCCGCGTCACGCTCGAGCGCACCATGTCGGTCGCCTTCGACTGGCACAACTACGGCAAGTCGACCATCGGCGCCCGCTCCGATATCGAAGGCGTGAGCGTGGACCGCTTGCGCGCGTTCTACAAGCGCTACTACCAGCCCGACAACGCGATCCTGATGGTGGCCGGCCGCTTCGACGAAGCCAAGGTGCTGGCCCAGGTCAACGAATTGTTCGGCAAGATTCCAAAGCCGGCCCGCGTACTGGTGCCGACCTACACCTCGGAACCGACCCAGGACGGCGAACGTTCCGTCACCATCCGCCGTACCGGCGGCACCCAGATCGTGGCCACCGGCTACCACGTGGCGCCGGCCAGCCACAGCGATGCGGCAGCCCTGCAGGTACTGGGCAAGATCCTCACCGATGCACCGGCAGGCCGCCTGCACAAGGCCCTGGTGGACGCCAAGCTGGCGTCGTCCGTGATGGAGCTCGACTTCAACCACATGGAACCGGGCTACCGCCTGTTCGCCGCCGTGGTACCGAAGGATGGCCAGAGCGCAGCAGTGGAAGAGGCGATGCTGAAGGCGCTGGAAGACATCAAGTCCAGCCCGATCAGCGAAGCGGAAGTGGCGCGCGCCAAGTCCGCGATCGCCAAGGATATCGACCAGATCGTCAACGACACCGCCCGCTTCACCATTGCCCTGACCACGGCGCAGGCAGCCGGCGACTGGCGCCTGTTCCATCAGCGCCGCGACCAGGTCGAGAAAGTCGACGTGGCAGCAGTGCAGGCAGTGGCAATCAAGTACCTGAAACCGTCGAACCGCACCCTGGCGCGCTTCATTCCGACCGACGCGGCGGAGCGCACCGAAGTGCCGAAGACGCCGGACATTGCAGCCCTGGTCAAGGACTACAAAGGCCGCGCAGTGATCGCGCAGGGCGAAGTATTCGATCCTAGCCCGGACAATATCGAAAAGCGCACCCAGCGTTCGGTGCTGGCCAACGGCATGAAACTCGCGCTGCTGCCCAAGACCACCAAGGGCAACACCGTGAGCGCCACGGTGCAGCTGCGCATGGGCACCGCCGAGAACCTGGCAGGCAAGGGCACCATCGGCGCCTTCACCGCTTCGATGCTGCAAGACGGCACGCAGCGCCTGTCGCGCCAGGAAGTCAAGGATGCCTTCGACAAGCTGAAGGCCAACGTCGGCATCCAGGGCAACGCCGAAGGCGTGAACGCCACCGTCACGACGACGCGCGACAACCTGGCGGCGGCACTGGAGCTGCTGGGCGAATCGCTGATGAAGCCAGCGTTCAGCGCCAAGGACTTTTCCGAGCGCCAGCGCGAGTTCATCTCCGGCACCGAGCAGCAGATGACCGAGCCGCAGCCGCTGGCCAGCAACGCGATGCAGCGCCTGACCAACGCGTTCCCGGCCGGCCACGTGCGCCACGTCAAGACCCTGCCCGAGCAACTGGCGCAGGAAAAGGCCGTGACCCTGGAAGACGTCAAGGCTTTCCATAAAGCCTACTACGGTGCCGGCAACGCCACCCTGGCCGTGGTGGGCGACTTCGATGTCGCCGCCGTGAAGGCGCAAGCGGCCAAGCTGTTCGGCAACTGGAAGGCCGAGCAGCCTTACGTCCGCATCGCCAGCGCCATGAAGCCGGTGGCGGGCCAGAACGTGTCGCTGGAAACCCCGGACAAGGCCAACTCGGTCCTGCTGGCGATCCAGCCGGTGCCGATGAAGGACGACGCTGCCGCTTACCCGGCCCTGTTGATGGGCAACTACATGCTCGGCGGCGGCGCACTGCGCAGCCGACTGGCCGACCGCATCCGCCAGAAGGAAGGCTTGTCGTATGGCGTCGGCTCGCAGCTGTCCGTGCCGTCGCGCGACCCGGCCGGCATCTGGCTGGCGTTCGCCATCAGCGCACCGCAAAACACCGTCAAGGTGGAAGCGGCGCTGCGCGAAGAGCTGGACAAGGCGCTCAAGGACGGTTTCACGGAGGCTGAACTGGCCGACGCCAAGAAAGCCTGGCTGCAATCGCAGCAAGTGGGCCGCACGGGCGATGCCGGCCTGGCCAGCCGCCTGGCAGGCTACCTGAGCTTCGACCGCACCATGGCCTTCGACAAGGACCTGGAAGCCAAAGTCAGCGCGCTGACCGTGGCCCAGGTCAACGAAGCGCTGCGTGCGCACTTGAAGGCGGATGCCGTTTCGGTGATCAAGGCCGGCGACTTCGCCAAGGCCGCCGCCGGTGCCGCCGGCGCGGCGCCAGCGGCCAAGCCATAAGCAGTTAGAGCAGCCTGGATGCCCCTTGCATGCAGGGGGAAGCAGGAACGCCACAACGGCCCGGTCGATTCTGTCGACCGGGCCGTACTTCATTCAGGAACTCGTCTCCAGCATCCGCTATTGCCATGCATTGCCAGCTTGACATCCCGTAGTACTAACCGTACAGTACTAATCAATTAGTAATTTGCGATTAGTAAGAAAATGTCCACTCCAATCCCGACTGAAGGCGAACTGGCGATCCTGCGTGTCTTGTGGGAGCGCACCACGCCGGCCACCGTACATGAGGTTCACGCCGCCCTGCTGCATAGCAAGGAGACTGCCTACACGACGGTGCTCAAGATGCTGACAATCATGGCCGAAAAGAAGCTGGTTGCCCGCGACACGAGCGAGCGCAAACACCGCTACGTCGCGCTGTATTCCGAGCCGGTGGTGCAATCGTCGATGCTGGCGCGGCTGGTCGACAACGTCTTTGCCGGTTCCGCGTTCAGGCTGGTCCAGCGCGCGCTGGACGACGACAAGACCAGCGCGGAGGAGCTCGACGAGATCGCGCGCCTGATCGCCGACGCCAAGGCGCGCCGGGGCCAGCCTTGAAGGCAACTGTCGACTTTGCCCCGGCGCTGTCGGTGGCGCTGGCTCACGCACTATGGCAAGTGACGCTGCTGTCGGCGTTCGCCGCCTGCTGTCTGTCGCTGCTGAGAAAGAGCAGCGCAAAGCTGCGCCACGCGGTGGGCATGGCTTGGCTGCTGAGCATGTTGGCCGCACCGCTGGCCACTTTCGCCTCCCGCTTTGCCTCCCCCGGCGGCATGGCACTTGGGCTGGCCGACGCGTTACCGTCCTGGCTGCACTTCGAATCTGTCGTTGCGGACTTGGCGGGCCAGAATATTGCGCTACTGACGCAGCTGTGGCTGGTCGGCGCAAGCGCGATGCTGGTCTATCAGATCGGCGGCGGCTGGCACTTGTTGCGACGGATCGAAAGACAAGCTTCGCTCCAGTTGCCGTTGGCGTGGCAGCAGCGGTTCGATGCGCTGCAAAGCGCGATGGGGATCTCGCGCATGGTGCTGGTGCGGATGGCCGGCAATGCCGCCTCGCCGTTCACCGCGCGCCTGATTCGCCCCGTCATCTGGCTGCCCCTGTCGCTGCTCACGCGCCTGCCCGCCGATCAGGTCGAGGCCTTGCTGGCACATGAACTCGCCCATATTCGCCGACTGGACTGGCTATGGAACGGAATCCAGTGCGTGGTCGAATCGATCCTGTTCTTTCATCCTGGCGTGTGGTGGCTGAACCGCCAGATTCGCCTGGACCGGGAGCAGGCCTGCGATGATCTCGCGGTGGCGGTGTGCGGGGACGCCATCGTGCTGGCCGAAGCGCTGGCCGCCTTGCAGCGCGAGCGCCTCGCCAGCCCATGCCTGGTGCTCGCCGCCCATGGCGGCTCGCTGACGAGGCGCGTCACGCATCTGCTGTCCGCGCCTTCATCGCGGCAAGCCTGGTGCGCTCCGGTCTTCGCCGTGCTCATGGTATGCGCCGGCACCGTGCTGGCGATTCAGCCCGCGTCGCAGGTGCTCTTCAGCCAGGCGTGGGCTGTGATACCGGAACCGCCAGCGCCACCTGAAATACCCGCAGCGCCTGAACCGTTCGCCGTGATCGTACCGCCAGACCCGCCAGACCCGCCGGCACCACCGGCACCGGCAGCAGCACCAGCACCACCAGCACCACCAGCGCCTTCGGCAGCACCAGCACCACCAGCACCACCATTGGCACCAACAGAATCATGAACCTCCGGCACTCCTCCAGCCGGCCTCGCGCGAGGCTGGAGGACTTTGCTCGTCCTTTCCACGTCAAATGCGAAGTCACTATGAAAAAACTGCTGTGCTACGCCATATCGTTCGCCACTTTCGCCGCCGCTTTGCCCTTGGCTCGGGCCGATGTGATCAGCGACCACCAAGGCCGCTGGATGGGCGAAATGAAGGTTCCCCACAACGGTCCGACGCTGAAGATCGGCGCCGACCTGTTCCTGCGCTCAGATGGCTCGCCATGGGCCAGCTTCGCCAGCCCAGACCAGGGCGTCTACGATGTTCCCGTCAGCCGCATCGACCAAAGTGCAGACAAGCTCGAATTGACGCTACCTTTCGGGCTGTTGAAAATGCGCTGGGAGCAGGATCATTTCATGGGGGAGTACCGGCAGAACGGTACGGCTGAATGGCTTCCCATCACGTTCCAGCCGGTTGCGCAATTTCCCATGCGACAGCGGCCGCAAACCCCGAAGGCACCATTTCCGTACCAGGAGCAGACGCTCGCCATCCCGGGTGCGGGCGGTGTCACGCTGGGCGCCACGCTCACGCTGCCAGATGGTCAGGACACTCCTACGCTGGCAATCCTGGTCAACGGCAGCGGGCCTGCCACGCGCGATGAAGAGTTCGCCGAACATCGCCCCTTTGCGGTGCTGGCCGACTATCTGGCACGCCAGGGTATCGCGGTGTTGCGCTACGACAAGCGGGGCATCGGGCGCTCCACCGGGGACTATGAAAACCACACGCAAACCGAGCTCGCGCAGGATCTCGAGGCACTGCTGTTGGCGATGAAGGCGCGCGGACAGTTCGCTCGCATCGGCCTGGTCGGGCATAGTGAAGGCTCGGTGCTCGCGGCGGCGGTCGCCGCGCGCCAGCCGGAGGCGCTTGCGTTCCTGGTGTCGCTGGCCGGCCCCGGCCAGCCTGGAGTCCAGGCGATGCTGCTGCAGGATAGGGCCTACGCGCGGGACCAAAAGGCGCGTGGCCCAGACCTTGAACGCTTGATGCGGTATGTGCGCCAGTACTACGACACGATTGTGGCCGAGCCTGAAGCCGCGCCGCGCATCGCGGCCCTGAAGGCGCTGCAGGATCGCCTGCCGGCAGCGGACAAGGCGCTGATCAAGAAGTATCGTATGAACGTCGGTACGCTGTCTCTGGAATGGGCCGCCAAGCCATTCGTGCGCGCAATCTTGCTCAGCGATCCAGCGGCTGATTGGCGCCGGGTC
The DNA here is from genome assembly GCA_021323265.1 of Pseudoduganella sp. Lineage (GTDB taxonomy): Bacteria > Pseudomonadota > Gammaproteobacteria > Burkholderiales > Burkholderiaceae_D > Rugamonas. The sequence goes on from JAJTCO010000002.1 coordinate 116,091, forward strand.
CGTTGTCCGGTGCTGATCCTGAACGGCGAGCTCGATCATCAGGTGCCGGCCGCCGCCAACCTTGGCGGCATCGTCGCCGCGCTGCGCAAAGGTGGCAATCGCAAGATCGAATTCGCGCGCCTGCCATCGCTCAATCACATGTTCCAGACCACGAAAACGGGGCGCGAAGACGAATATGCCAGCAACGAGGAAACGATCGCGCCGGCGGTAATGCAGCGGGTTGCGCGGTTCGTGTCTGTTCAGCGCTGAGGGGACGAATGGCGCGGGAGCGGAAAAGGACCGGGCAAGAGAACTTTCCTGCGCAAATAAAAAAACGCCGATCTAAGTGGATCGGCGTTTCATTAAGAGTATTCTTGGTGGCCCGGGGCGGAATCGAACCACCGACACAAGGATTTTCAATCCTCTGCTCTACCAACTGAGCTACCAGGCCAAGGCGCGCAATTATAGCAGAGGGTTTTTCACTTTGCCAAGGCTTGGTTTTCTGTCATCAATTTCCAGGCCCAGGGCGCCAGTTCGCCGCCGCTGTACTTCTGGGTTGCGCCGGACAGGTTGACCGCCACCTGCACCGCATTGCCGTCCTTTTGGCGGCGGAAATGGAATACCTTGTCGTTGCCGGTATCCAGTACCTGCACCGGACCGCCGTATTGGCCGGCCGCCAGGGCGGGGTTGGCTTTCTTGAACTGGATCAGTTGCGTGTAGAAGTCTTGCAGCTCATAGCCCTTCCACTGGATCGGGTCCTTTTCGAAGAATTCCAGCCGTTTCACCAGCCGCGCTTCCTGGCCGTTGTAGACCAGCGGCATGCCGGGCAAGGTGAAGGTCAGCACGGCCATGGCCTGGTAGGCCGGGCCGTACATTTCCTGGTCGGTGCCTTGCCAGGCGTTGAAATCGTGGTTGCTGGTAAAGCGCATGCGGTAGGCGGTGGCGGGGAAGGCCTTGGGCGGCTGCTCCACCCAGGCCTTCAGGGTGCGGGCGTCGGCCTGGCCTTTGGCGACCTTTTGCAGCACCTCGGTCAAGTCCCAGCCGTAGGTCATGTCGAAGGCCTGCTCGTGCAATTCCGGCTCGGACCATTCGGCCAGCATGAACATGGGCTTGATCCTGTCGAGCTCCGTGCGCGCCTTGTTCCAGAAGGCCACGGGCAGCAGGCCGGCCACGTCGCAGCGGAAGCCGTCGATATCGGCTTCGCGCACCCAGAACGCCATGGCGTCGATCATCCCGTCCCACAGGGCCTTGTTATTGAAGTCCAGGCCGACCACGTCGGTCCAGTATTCGGGCTCGGGGCCGTTGGTGAAGGTGACGGGGTAGATCTGGCCTTTCTCGTTCTTCTTGTACCAGTCCGGGTGCTGCTTGACCCAGGGGTTGTCCCAGGCGGTATGGTTGGCGACCCAGTCCAGGATCACTTTCATGTCCATGGCATGCGCGCGCTTCACCAGCGCTTTCAGGTCGGCCATATTGCCGAACTCAGGGTTGACGGCCTTGTAGTCGGCAACGGCGTAGTAGCTTCCCAGCTTGCCTTTGCGGTTCTGCTTGCCGATCGGCTGGACCGGCATCAGCCACAGGATGTCCACGCCCATGCGTTTCAGGCGCGGCAGGTCGGCGCTGAACGCCTTCAGGGTGCCGGGCTGGCTGTACTGGCGCAGGTTCACTTCGTAGATCGTGGCGTTGCGCGTCCAGGGCAAATGTTCGTTGGCCGGGTTCAGGGCAGGTTGGGCGTAGGCGGGGGGCAGGCAGAACGAGAAGGCGAGCAGCAAGGCGGCAATGCTGGGGTGGCGCATGGGCGGGACCTCTTCAGACGGGAGCGGAGCGGTCATATTACGATAGAATCTTGCCATGAGTGCACCCAACCTCGATCCCGGACAGATCGCGTTCATGCGCGGCGGCGTGTCGATCAGCGTGGCCAGTTGCGGCAGCAACGGCATGCCGCAGCTCGTGCGCGCCATCGGTTGCCGCGTCAGCGACGACGGCCGTCGCGTGACCGTCTTCGTGCCGGAAACGAAGTCACAGGCGGTGCAGCGCGACATTTTCGCGACCGGCGCCATTGCCGTGGCCTTCACCCAGCCCTCCACCCACCGCACCATGCAGCTCAAGAGCCGCGATGCGCGCGTGACGGCGCTGGCGCCGGACGACGCGCAGCTGGTGGAGTCCTATCGCGACGCCTTCGTGGCCGAAGTGGGCGCCATGGGCTTCCGCGAACATATGGTGCGCACGCTGCTGGCCTGCCCGCCGCAGCAACTGGTGGCGCTGAGCTTTTGCCCCAGCGAGGCGTACAGCCAGACGCCCGGGCCGAACGCTGGCAAGAAGCTGGAGGCGGGCGAATGAACGATGTCACGCTCGACACCATCCGCGAATGCTTCGAAGGCGTGATCCCGGCCGTGCTGGGCACCGCTGACCTGGAGGGCATGCCGAACGCCTCCTACCTGTCGCAGGTGCAGTACATGGACCGCGAGCACGTGGCGCTGTCCTACCAGTTCTTCAACAAGACGCGCTCGAACATCCTGGCCAATCCGCATGCCCGGCTGACGGTCGTCAATCCCTATACCGGCGCCCAGTATTCGCTGGCGCTGCAGTACCTGCGCACGGAAACATCGGGCAAGCTGTTCGAAAGCATGAAGGCCAAGCTGGCTGGCCTGGCTTCGCACACCGGCATGAGCGGCGTGTTCAAACTGCTTGGCTCGGACGTCTTCCGCGTGACGGAAATCGTGTGCGTGGACCGCGACGTGGCGCCGCCGCCGGCGCCCCAGCGTAACGTGCTGGCCGCGTTGCGCCTGTGCTCCGAGCGTCTGCTGGCCTGCCGCGACCTGGCGCAATTGTTTGACGAAACCATGGCCTGCCTGGACGGCACGCTGGGCATCAGCCACGCCATGCTGCTGTTGCACGATCCGGCGGCGGCTTGCCTGTACACGGTGGCCAGCCACGGTTATGCGCAATCGGGTGTGGGTTCGGAAATCCCGCTGGGCCAGGGCGTGATCGGCGTGGCCGCGCGCGAGGGCACGCCGATCCGCATCAGCCACATGACGGCGGAGTACAGCTACAGCCGCGCCATCCGGCAGCAGACGGAAGCCACGGAACTGGCGTGCGCCCTGCAGACGGAAATTCCCTACCCGGGGCTGGCCGAGTCGCGCAGCCAGCTGGCCGTGCCGATCCAGGGCTGCGAACGGCTGCTGGGCGTGCTGTATGTGGAGAGTGCGCAGGACCTGCGCTTCAGTTACGACGATGAGGATGCGCTGGTGACGCTGTGCGGCCAGCTGGCAATGGCCATGCACATACTGCAGAACGTGCCCGTGCCCGAGCCTGAACCGGAAGTACTCGTTGCGCCGGCCGTACAAGGCACCCCGCTGATGGTCCGCCACTTCGCGGACAACGATTGCGTCTTCTTCGACAACGACTACCTGATCAAGGGCGTCGCGGGCGCCGTGCTGTGGGCCCTGCTGCAGGACTTTGTCGCCCATGGCAAGACCGCGTTCAGCAACCGGGAACTGCGCCTGGACCAGCGCGTGCGGCTGCCCGATGTCAGCGACAACCTGGAAGCGCGCCTGGTGCTGCTGGCGCGGCGCCTGTGCGAGCGCGCGGCGCCGGTGCGTATCGAGAAGACGGGGCGCGGACATTTTCGCCTGTGCGTCGAACGCCCCCTGCAACTGGTCGAAGCCTGACTACGCGGCCAGGGCCGATGGCGCGTCGGCCAGTGCCGCTTCCAGCTTCTGCATGTCGCGCGCGCTGATCAGGCTGCGCGTCAACGCCAGCACGCCGGCGAAGACGGGCGGCGGCATGCCCGCCCGCATCCCCGTCAGCATGCCCGCGCGTTCGGCCGGGTTGAGTGCCGGGATCATCCAGCGCATGGTCGATTGCATTTCCTCCGGGGGAATGGCGGCGATGATGCGCTCGTGGATCTCGTTCAGCTCCGCGTCGGTGTAGCAGGACCACAGCACGGCATTGTGTTCGGTTTCCTCCAGGTTCATGTGCACCAGGTTTTCGCCGATGAAGACCGACAGCTGCAGGTGCAGGTGGTCGAGGTGCTGGAAGCGCGCGCTGCCGATGGCGGTGGCGCAGTGGTCGCACAGGGCCAGCAGCTTGTCGATGGCCCAGTCGTGGTGGTCGTGGTCGCCCTCCGCCAGCTGGGCGGAGCCGGGACGGCGCGCGTGCATGGCCGGATGCACGAAGTCGCGCTCGTGCTGCAGGTGCTTGCGCATCGCGCCCAGCAATTCGCGCACCTGCGCCAGGGCGCCGTGCAGGTCTTCGCTATCGGCGGCGTCGGCGCGCGACAGGCGGTTCTGGGTATCGCTCATGAAGTTGCGCAGCGCCTTGTGGATGCCGGCATACATATTGATTCGTGGAGTGCTCATGTCATTCATCCTTTGTTTTGGTACGCAGGCAATGGTAGACAGGAAGCCACATTCGCGTTCTTAAAAACTCCCTCAGCAAACCTTAAAAACTTCTTAACGCGGGCGCGCGCTGGCGCGCTTTCAGGGTGGCGCCGTCGGGGCCGAACAGCAGGACGTGTTCGCCCGCCTCCGGCTTGGGCTGGTAGAGCCAGACCTCGCGCCCGCTGTCGAAGCGCAGGCTGGTCTGGGGCGGGCCGAAGGCGGCCAGCGCGGCGTTACGGTCGCGCGGGGCGGCGCCACTGGCGGGCGGCGGGTCGTCCATGTATTCAAAGCTGAGCAGCGTGTCGTCCGGCCAGGACAGGTCCCAGAGCGGGGCGAAATAGCTGCGCTCGAGCAGCATCTGGCAGTCGCAATAGGGCAGTTCCGCCGCCGGCGGATTGCCGGCATACAGCGCCTGGAACGGCAGGGTGGCGCGCCGTTCGCCGTGCTGCAGGGTGATGGCGAAGAGCGGGCGTTCCGTAAAGAAGAGATAGTTGCCGTTCGGATCGCCACAGACGCGCTCGGGACTGCGCAGGAGCTCATCCAGCCAGGCGAACAGGTGGGCGTTGTTGGAGACCAGCCCCGCGGCCATGCCGACCAGGCATTCGAGGCGCAGGTCGCCCAGGCGGCGCATGCCTGGCGGCACGTCGGGACTGCGCACCTCCGCGCGCCATGTCATGGACAAGGTCTTGCGGTTGGCCAGCACGGCGGCGTCTTCGCGCCACAGTTTTTCGTCGCGCACCAGGGTAAAGCTGTTGTCGGCGGCGATCGGCACGGCCAGGCTGGCCGTATCGCCCACGATTTTCAGGCGGATGTCTTGCATGGACGTGCCGGGCTGGCGCGGCAGCAGACGGAAACGCAGGGTCGCCTGCGGCGCCAGCGCCCGTTGGCGCGCAAACAGCTCCATGCCCTGCAACATCTTGCGGTAGGACTTGTCGACGGGGGAGCGGGTGCTGGGCACTTCCACTTTCGGCAGCGCCTGGGCCGGGGCGGGGGCCAGGAACGCGGCGGCGACCAGCAGGAGAACCGTTTTCCACATAATGCCGAATTGTGGCATCCTCTTCAAATCTCTGCTTACTGAACGCGCCAGTCGTGCGCACCTCACCAATGATCAACGATCTGCCGACGCTTGAGACCTTGCCTTCCCGCCATGAACTTCTGGTGGCCAGCATCAGCGATTATGCGATCTGCATGCTCGATCCGCAGGGGCGCGTGACCAGCTGGAACGCCGGCGCGCGGCGCTGCATCGGGTACGCAGAACGCGAGGCGGTCGGCATGCACTTCGCACGCCTGCACACGCAGGAAGAGCAGCAGGCCGGCCTGCCGGGCCAGGCCCTGGACATTGCCCTGGCGGAAGGGCGCCATCAAAGCGAAGGCTGGCGCTTGCGCAAGGATGGTTCGCGTTTCTGGGCCAGCGTGATCCTGGATCCGGTCCGCACGCCGGACGGCGAGCATGTCGGCTTTGCGATGGTGGCGCGCGACATTTCGGAAGACCGGCGCGTGCTGGACGCGCTGCGCGAAAGCGAACAGCGTTTCCGCCTGCTGGTGCAAGGTGTGATCGATTACGCGATCTACATGCTCTCGCCCGATGGACTGATCACCAACTGGAATTCAGGCGCCGAACGCATCAAGGGATTCAAGCTCGATGAAGTGATCGGCAGCCACTATCGCCGCTTCTTCACCGAGGAGGACCGGCTCGACGGTGCGCCGGAGCGTGCGCTGGTGGTGGCGGCGCGCGACGGGCGTTACGAGTCCGAAGGCTGGCGCGTGCGCAAGGACGGCACGCGCTTCTGGGCGCATGCGGTGGTCGACGCGCTGTACGACGACTACGGCAAGTTGATCGGCTTCGCCAAGGTCACGCGCGACAATACGGAAAAGCGCCTGGCGGCCGAGTCGCTGGAGCAGGCGCGCGCGGCGCTGTTCCAGGCGCAGAAAATGGAATCGATCGGGCAACTGACGGGCGGCGTGGCACACGACTTCAACAACCTGCTGGCAGTCATCTCCAACGGCATCGACATCCTGCGCGCGGGCCCTGCGGCCGAGTCGCGCGCGCGCGTGATGGACAGCATGCGGCGCGCGGTGGAGCGCGGCGCTTCGCTGACGCAGCAGTTGCTCTCCTTTGCGCGCCAGCAGCCGCTGGCGCCGACGGTGCAGCAGCTGAACCAGCTGGTGGCCGGCTTCGAAGGCGTGCTGCGGCGCGCCGCGGGTCCGCTGGTGCGCCTGGAGCTGGACCTCGATCCCAAGCTGCGCCATGCCTCGATCGACGAGGCGCGTTTCGAAGCGGCGCTGCTGAATCTTGTGGTCAACGCGCGCGACGCCATGCCCGACGGCGGCGCCATCGAAGTCACGACTTGCAACGTGACGCTGGCGCCCAACCAGGCGGCCACGCTGGCGGCCGGCGACTATGTGCGGGTGAGCGTCACCGACACCGGAAGCGGCATGAGCGCCGAGGTGCGCGAACGGGCCTTCGAGCCCTTCTTCACCACCAAGGAAACAGGCAAGGGGACCGGCCTTGGCCTGAGCCAGGTGTACGGCTTCATCATGCAATCCGGCGGCGGGGTCACCATCGACACGGAGGAAGGGCGCGGCACCACGATCAACCTGTTCCTGCCGGCACTGGGCGAATCGACGCCTGAAATGACCGTGCAGCGCGCGCAGCGCGAAGAACGCGTGCTGATCGTCGAGGACGACCCGCTGGTGATGGAATCGGCGCGCGAACTGTTCCAGGCCATGGGCTATGCGATCCTGCAGGCCAGCGATGGCGCGGCGGCACTGCGCGCGCTGCAGCGCGAGAGCGAAGTGGATGTGCTGTTCAGCGACGTGATGATGCCGAACGGGATGAGCGGACTGGAACTGGCGCGCGAGGTGCGCCAGCGCTATCCGGCCATCAAGATCATCCTTGCTTCCGGCTTCCCGCAGCCCGCCATGCAAGGCGAAGGTCTGGAGGAGTTTTCCTTCGTTGGCAAGCCTTACCGCCTGGCCGACCTGGCGCGGCAGCTGCGCACCCGCTGAGGTACACTTGTCGCCTTTGACACTTGGTGCAGAGGAAGACAATGACTAAGGCAGGAGTGAACAAGCTGGTGCTGGGAGGATTGGCCATGCTGATGGCGGGCAGCGCGCTGGCGGCGACGGTGCAGGACGTGGCGGAGCGCTACCGCAAGCTGGCGCTGGCCATCGGCCAGCACGACAGCAGCTACGTCGATGCGTATTACGGGCCGCCGGAGCTGGAACAGCAGGCCGCCCGCAACAAGCAGACCTTGGCGTCGATCCGCGCCGACGTGCAGGCCGCGCAGCGCGATATCGCCAAGCAGAAGGCGGGCAACGCCGACGAAGCCTTGCGCATCGAATTCCTTTCCAAACAGCTGAAGGCCATGCATGCCCGCGTCGAAATGTTGGAGGGCCGCAAGTTCACCTTCGACGAGGAGACCGCGCTACTGTACGACGCCGTGACGCCGCACCACGACCGCGCCTACTACATGGCGCTGGTGGCGCAGGTCGACAAGCTGCTGCCGGGCGAGGGCACGCTGCCGGAAAGGCTGAAGGCTTTCCGCGCCAGGTTCGCCATCCCGAAGGACAAGCTCAAGCCCGTGTTCGACGCCTCCATCGCCGCCTGCCGCGAGCGCACCGCCGCCTTCATGGCGCTGCCGGAGAAGGAAAGTTTCGTGCTGGAGTTCGTGACCGGCAAGCCCTGGTCCGGCTATAACTGGTACAAGGGCAACGCGCACAGCCTGATCCAGATCAATACCGAGTTCCCGATCTATATCGAGCGCGCGCTGGACCTGGGCTGCCACGAAGGCTATCCGGGCCACCACGTCTACAACGCGATGCTGGAGCAGGCCCTGGTCAAGCAGCGCAACTGGGTGGAGTTCAGCGTGTACCCGCTGTATTCGCCGATGTCGCTGATCGCCGAAGGCAGCGCGAACTATGGCGTGGAACTGGCGTTCACCGATGCGGAGCGCCTGGCCTTCGAGCAGAAGGTGCTGTACCCGCTGGCCGGCCTGGACCCGGCGCTGGCGCCGCAATACGCGGCGCTGACCCGGCTGCTGGGCAAGCTCAGCTATGCCGACAACGATGCGGCGCAGGCCTACCTGGAAGGCAAGTGGACGCGCGAGCAAACCATCGAGTGGCTGGTGAACGTGGGGCTGTACCCGCCGGAGAAGTCGGCGCAGCGCCTGTCCTTCTACGAAGCCAACCGCGGCTACGTGATCAACTACAACCTGGGCAAGGACATGGTCAAGGCCTGGGTTGAGCAGCAGGTGACGAGCAGCGACCCGGCGCTCGCGCGCAAGCAGCGCTGGGAAGCATTCAAGGCGCTGCTGTCGTCGCCGCGATTGGCTAGCGCCTTGCGCTAGAGCGCCCGCCTCAGGCGGCTTTCTTCGCGCTCAGGCATTCTTTCATGAATGCCTTGCGCTCGTCGCCCTTCTTGCCTGCGGCGTCCGCATTGCAGGCTTTCATCTTGTCTTGCTGCGTCATCGGCGCGGCAGGCTTGTTGCTCAGGCATTCCTTCATGAAGGCCTTGCGTTCGTCGCCCTTCTTGCCTTCCGCTTCCTTGTTGCAGGTCGTCATCTTCGATTGCTGCGTGTTCTTGGCCGGCGCCGGATCGGCGGCGAAGGCTGCGGAACAGGACAGGGCCAGGGCGGCAATGATCAGTTTTTTCATGCGGATTCCTTCTTACAGTTGAGTTGATCTGGCGGTAGTAACTATACATAGATTTTTTGTCGATGTGACCTATTCTCAGAGGATGTCGTTGAGTTCAAACGGCAGTTTCCTCACGGGGGTGAACATGGACAATAAGAAGTTCTTCCAATCAGGGATGGCCGTGTTGGCGCTGGCGGCGTGCGCCGGCACGGAACCGAAGCTGGGCGGCGCGCCGACCATGGCGACGGGGTCGGCCGGCGGCGCGACCGCCGCGAATGCCAACCCGCAGCTGGAGAAATGCGACAAGCCGCTGGGCACGCTGGGCGTGGTGGAGGACACGGCGGCGCCGTGGTACCGCTCGCTGTCGCAGTACAAGCTGGGCTCGACCGTGCCGGTGCTGCGCATGCTGATCCAGCAGTCGAACTGCTTCTTGGTGGTGGAGCGCGGCGCGGCGATGGGCAAGCTGATGCAGGAACGGGCGCTGGCGGCGTCCGGTGAAATGCGCAGCGGCAGCAATTACGGCAAGGGCCAGATGGTGGCAGCCGACTACACCATGAGCCCGAGCATTACGTTCAGCCAGAAGGGCACGCAGGGCGTGGGCGGTGCGCTGGGCGGCCTGGGCCTGCTGGGCAGCGTGGCCGGCGTGGTGGCCGGCGGACTGAAAGCAAACGAAGCGTCCACCACCTTGCTGATGGTGGACAACCGGTCCGGCATTCAGCTGGCGGCGGCCGAAGGCAGCGCCAAGAACTTCGACTTCAACCTGGGGGGCGCCCTGTTCGGCGGCGGCGGCCTGGGCGCGGCCGGCGGCTATTCCAATACGCCGGAAGGCAAGATCCTGATCGCCTCGTTCATGGACTCGTACAACCAGCTGGTGAAGGCGGTGCGCAACTACAAGGCGCAGGAGGTGGCCGGCGGCATGGGCACCGGCGGCGCGCTGGGCGTGCAGGGCGGCGCGACGCCGGCCTCGAAGGCGATGGAAACGAAGAAGCCGGCCAGGAAGAAGAACTGACTCATAGCCAGCGCAGGAAGGCGCCGATCACGGGGGCGTTGGTCAGGTCGATCAGGAAGCCCCCGGTCGGCGGCACCAGGGTGGTGGCGCGCGGCGCCTTGCCATATTGGCGGGTAAGGGCGTCCATCGCCGCGACGGCCGTTGCGGTGGAGCCGATGCCGTACCCGGCCAGCCCGGCCGTCGCAATGGCGGCCTCGTGGTCGCGCCCCAGCAGGGGCCAGATGACGAAGGCGGCGAAGGCCAGGGTCAATGCAGTATTCACGCTCAGGATGACCAGCATGGGACCCGCCACATCCGTCAGTTCGGCCAGGTTCAGCGGCGCCAGCGTCACGACCAGGAACAGCGGCAGCAGCACGGCCGAGATGCGGTGGATGGTCTCGCCGCGCAGCCACGTCCAGCCGGCGGCGTCGTGCAGCGCGCGCAGGGCAAAACCCAGCAGCAGGGCGCCCATGTAAGCGGGCAGGGAAGCCCCGATGCGGTCGAGCCCGAAACTGATCCAGGCGCCGCCCTTCACGCAGCCGGCCACGAGCAGCAGGTGGCCCAGGGCGCCGCGGCCCTGGGCGGCCAGGGCGCGCGCATCGGCCAGGAAGTCCGCGACCACGGGCGCGGCCGGCGCGCTGGGCGCCATGGCCGAGGAAGGCGTCGCCCGGCCAGGCAGGGCGCCGCTCCGGCGCAACAGCCAGGCGCCGAGCGGGCCGGACAGGATGGCGCCGGCGACCAGCCCGAACGTGGCGGCGGAGGCGCCGATGGTGGCGGCGGCGGCCATGCCGGCCTGTTCGAAGCGGCTGGAGAAGCCGAGCGCCGTGCCGTGCCCGCCCACCAGGGTCAGTGAGCCGCACAGCACGCCCAGCAAGGCCGGTGCGCCGAGGGCCGTGGCCAGCGCCACGCCGGCCGCGTTCTGTACCAGCGCCAGTACCGTGGTCCCGGCCAGCAGGACCAGCAGCATGCGCCCGCCGCTGGCCAGCAGCCGCAGCGGCGCGGCCAGGCCGACGCAGGTGAAGAAGCCCACCAGCAGCGGCAGGTTCAGGTTCTTGGCGGGGCGGGCCAGCCATTCATGGTCCGGCGTGACCAGCCAGGTCCACCAGCCCGCGTCGACCTTGGTCGCGAAACTGAAGTCCGCGCCGGCCGCGCGCAGCAGCAGGCAGGCCAGCGCGAACGACAGGCCGCCCACCACCGGCACCGGGATGCTGAAGCGGGCCAGCGCCGGCACGCCGCGCAGGACGTATTGGCCCAGCAGCAGGAGGGGCAGGGCCAGGAGCAGCAACGACCAGGGTGAAAGTGTCATCCAGGCATATTGCTGAGATTGTGGCGGCCTGTCAAACAGTCGGTGCGGGCGCCTGCGGGACGGCCTATAGTGTAAGTAGCTTGTCACAAGGGAGGTCATCATGACCCGCAAATACATCGACTGCCGCGAATTTCCCAGCGAGACGCATTGCAGCGTCGCGATCTCGGCAGACAGCGACGAGGAACTGCTGGAAGTGGCCGTCCAGCACGCCGTGGCGGTCCATCAACACGCGGATAGTCCTGAACTGCGCAGCGCCATCCGTGGCCTGATCAAGGAAGGGATGCCGCCCGAGCACCTGGTGCCGCCGGGCGCCGCCAGTGGCGCGCCGGAGGGGGTGCGCCCCCACTGAAGGCGGGCAGGTCAGGCGGCGCGCACGTCCGGCGCCGGGTGCGCTTCCAGGTAGCGGATCAGGTCGCGCCCCAGCACACGCATGCGCGCCGTGTCGACCTGGCGCTTCTTGTAGGCATCGTGGCTGGCCGGGCCTTCCAGGGTGCGGCCATGGCTGGCCTTGTCCATCAGCTGGATCTCGTATTCGAAGAAGAAGCCGATATCGTAGTCCGGGCCCAGGGCGGCCGGATCGCCCGAGGGTACGTGGATCATCTTGCGCACCGTGACCTGGATGCTGTTGAAGCCCGTGCCGCTGTGCGGGTTGTCGGCGCGCGTCTGCGGCGAGGAGATGGCCATCAGTTCCGTATCCATCTTTTCCAGCAGCTCGGCCGGGTAGCCATCGGCCGCCTCCAGCACGCAGCGGTAGCGCGTGAAGATTTCCTTGGCCGCCTCCATGTCCAGCAGCGTGTTGCGCGTGCGCTGGGAATCGACGTTGGTCACGGAGATCACGTGCGCGCGCTGCAGCGTGCGCAGGGCCAGCAGGCATTCGAAGCGGGTGTTGAAGATCAGCCGCACGCCCAGGTGGTCGAAGATGTCGGCCGCCAGGTAGGCGGCCTTTTGCAGCAGCTTGAGCAGGATGCTGCTGCGGCTTTTGTTGTTCTTGCGGTCGTAGTGCAGCAAAGGCAGGCACATTTCGCCATCGCTCAGGAAGTGCTGGCCGTCCTCGGCGCGGATCACCTCGTCCAGGCTGGCGAACACCTGTTCGCGGATGATGTTGAAGTAGCGTAGCTTGAGGTTGTTGTCGATGTAGAAGATCCCGTGCATGACCTTCAGCACCGCGCACGACCACATGCGCCGCAGCTCGACCTGCTCGTTGCCGTGCAGCGAGGCGAAGACCAGCAGATCGAGCGGGTCTTCCGGCTGGCGGACCTCATGCGGGATCAGGCTTGCCTGGCCGGGCGTGAGGAAGGTGGCGCAGATGAACTCCAGCGCTTCGGCCTGGGCGCGGGCAATCACTGCGCGCGCATGGGGATTGCCGATGTCGAAGCCGTACTCGCGCACGAACTCGCCCGCATCGTGCTTGTTGCGCAGGGCCAGGCCGCCGAGGTCGATGGCCGACACGCCGGAGGCGATGGCGTTCAGGTAAGTCCAGTTGATGGAGAATTTACCCTGGCATTTGAGGGTGGCATCCATTGCCGCTTTCGTGTGTGGTTGCAACCGTCCAGTCTTTAGAGAAAGTATCGCAGCCAAAGATGCAGTCTGCAAGGCAGCTGTTGTTTGTCAATCGTGCGTGGCTATTAGTAAAAAAATAATGTAGTATTTTCTTGTAGGTAACTTTCTAATGACCACCTTTCCCCGAGGAGCCGCCGTGACCAACCCGTATTCCATGCCGCAATCCGAATTGACCGAACCGCTCAGCAACGACACCTACCTGCCAAAGGTCTTCGCCGTGAATGGCCGCATCGGCCGCGTGCGCTATATCGCCTATACCGTGGGCGCCAGCCTGCTGATGCTGCCCCTGATGTTCCTGATGATGGGTGGCGTCGGCATCATCGCTGCCGCCGGCAGCCCGGATGCCGGGGCCGGCGTCGGCCTGGTCGGCATGCTCGCCTTCTACGTCCTGTCGTTTGCCGTTTCCTTCATCCTGGCGCGGCGCCGCCTGCATGACCTGGGCAAGACGGGCTGGCTGGCCCTGCTGATGCTGATCCCGGTGGTCAACCTGTTTGTCTTCCTGTGGTTTGTCTTCGGTCCGGGCGACGCACAGTCGAACGCCTATGGCCCGGCGCCGGCGCCCAACACCACGGGCGTGATCATCATGGCATGGGCGCTGCCGGTACTCATCGTGGTGATCGGCATCCTGGCGGCCATCGCCATTCCTGCTTACTCCGACTACGCGGCCAAGGCCAACGCCGCCCAGCTGGAAAACGGCCAGTAATCGGCAGGCTCAGAGCGCGCCGCTTTCCTTGATGTCGAGGTAGCGGTTCAGCAGGGCGCCGGCAAGCTGCTCGGGCGCGACGTCCACCAGGTGGCCGGCGCGCAGGCCGAGGCGGCGGATGGCGTCCTGGCGCTGCTGCAGGTAATGCTCGCTGGCGGCCAGCCGCAAGGCGTCGTCGAATCCCTGCACCGGCGCCGCGCTGGCGGCGTCCAGTGCGCGTTCGCGCAAGCTGGCGCACAGTACCAGGTGGCGCGAAGACAGCAGGTCCACTGCCTGGCGCAGCGCCACGTCATCCTCATCGCGCACGTTCGTGACCAGCACCACGAAGGCGCGCCGGCCCAGCCGGTTCAGCAGGTCATTGGCGGCGCGCAGATAGTCGGGCGCCGCTTCGCCGGGCTGCAGGTCGTACACGCCGGCCAGCATGCGGTCCATCCCCAGGCGGCCCTTGGCGGGCGCCAGCCAGCGCTTGTCCACGCCAAAACTCATCAAGCCCACCGCATCGCCCTGCTTGCCGGCCACGAAGGCCAGCGTCAGCACGGCGTAGAGCGCATGGTCGAAGTGGCTGGTGTCGCCGTCGCGCGCCAGCATGCGGCGGCCGGTGTCGAGCAGGAACACGACCTGCTGGTCGCGTTCGAGCTGGTACTCGCGGCTGATCGGCTTGCGGTGGCGCGCGGTGGCTTTCCAGTCGATCGAACGCAGGCTGTCGCCGCGCCGGTATTCGCGCAGCTGGCGGAAGTCCGTCCCTTCGCCGCGCTGGCGCTTGACCAGCGAACCGCTGGTGGGCGCCTGGCGGTCGGTGGCGCGCAGGGCTTGTCCCAGCAGGCGCGCCACGTCGGGGAAGACCTTGGCCGTCTGGCTTGGGCCGATGCGGTGCGTGGCTTGCCACAGCCCGAGCGGCCCGGACACGCGTAGCCAGGGGATGCCGAAGGCGCCGTCGCCGCGTTCGAGCGGGCGCACGCGGTAGGTGATGGCGGTGAAGGCCCCCGGCGCCAGGCGGGCCGCATGCGGCATGCCTTCCAGCTCCCACTGGGCCGGGTAGTCGTCGAACACGTCAAGCCGCAGCGCGCCCGGGCCTTCGTTGTGCAGCATCAGGCGCACTTCGTGCCAGGCGCCGACCGGCAGCACGCCGGCCATGCTGCGCTGCGCGCGCAGGGCGGGGCGGCGCCGCGCCAGCAGCGCGTCGGCGCCGGCGGCAAGCAGCAGCAAGCCGCCCAGTGCCTGCCATGGCGCCTGCAGCTGGGGCCACAGGCTGGCGGGCACGGCCAGGGCGGTCAGGCCGGCCATGGCCTGGAACATGCGACGCGTTGGCTTCATCAGTTGCGCGGGGCGGCGACCGATTCGATCAGCGCAGCCAACACATCGTCCGCACCCAGGCCATCGAGTTCGCTTTCCGGCGAAAGGGCGATGCGGTGGCGCAGCACCGGCAGGCTGGCCTGCTTGATGTCGTCCGGCGTGGCGTAGTCGCGGCCGGCCATCAGGGCCATGGCGCGCGCCAGGCGGATCAGGGCGATGCTGCCGCGCGGCCCGGCGCCGACGGCCACGCCGGGCCACTGGCGTGTCGCGCGCACCATGCGCACGGCGTAGTTGGCGACGGCATCGTCGACGCGGATGCGGGCCACCAGCTGCTGCAGCGCGACCAGGGTTTCCGGCTTGATCAGGGTGCGCACCTGCGCCACGTCGAGGGCGTCGCCGACGCGGTCCTGGGTCACCGCCAGCAGCATCGCCGTTTCCTCCGCTTCGCTCGGGTAGGCAATGCGCGCCTTGATCAGGAAGCGGTCCAGCTGCGCTTCCGGCAGCGGGTAGGTGCCTTCGCTTTCCAACGGGTTCTGCGTGGCCAGCACCATGAAGGGCGCGTCCAGCGTATGGGCCTCGCCTTCGATGGTCACCTGGCGTTCCTGCATCGCTTCCAGCAGCGCGGACTGGGTCTTGGCAGGGGCGCGGTTGATCTCGTCGGCCAGCAGCAGGTGGGTGAACACGGGGCCCCTGCGGACGGTGAAGCTTTGCTGCCGCTGGTCGAACACGGCGTGGCCCATCACGTCGGCCGGCATCAGGTCGGGTGTGAACTGGATGCGCGAGAACTCGCCGGAAAAGGTCTTGGCCAGCGCCTTCACCAGCAGCGTCTTGCCCAGGCCCGGCACGCCTTCCAGCAGCACGTGGCCGCCGGCCAGGCAGCAGGCCAGCACCTGTTCGACCACGGCTTGCTGGCCGACGATGGCGCGGCCGATCTCCTCGCGCAGGCGTTGGACGATGTCGATCGCCTGGGTCAGGCGGTCGGCAGGGATGCCGTTGATGGTGGGGGCGGACATGCTATCGCTCATGGTGGGCTCGCAATTGTTGGAGTGTGGAGATCTGTCGTGTGAAGTCGGCGGCGCGCGTGGCGGGGGCGCCGTGCAGGGCATCCATGACCTGCGCTTCGGGCAAGCGGGTGAGGCGCGCCAGGCGGCGCGCGCGCTCGGGCCCGGCCAGCGCATGCAGTTCCGGCAGGCGGCGCAGCAGCAGCGTTTCCGTGCGCTTGCGCACCGCCTCCAGCAGCAGCGTGCGGCCTTGCGGCAGGCGCCACAGCCAGCGCCCGCTGGCGTCGATATGTTCGATCAGGGCGCGCCGCGCGCTGGCAGGACCGGGCAGCAGGGGGCCGAAACGGCGCGAGGCATTCCAGGCCCACAGCAGCAGCAACGCCGCCAGGGCAGCCAGGAGCGGGCGCCAGTGCTGCCACAGGTAAGTGGCCCAGCCAACGTTCTCGTTGTCCTGCACCAGCAGCACCGGCGCGCCGGCGCCGCTTTGCGCGGCCAGCAGGGCCAGCAGTTCGGCATGGTCGAACTGGCGCAGGCCGTCGTTGTCGAAATAGCTGTCGGTCGGCTCGGAGGCCACCATGGCGACCTTGCCGCGCCCCTCGCCGTAGACCAGGACGGACAGGCCGTAAGTGTCGCCCCACAGCGGCGCCGGGACCTTGCCGTCGAAGCGCTGCAGCACGTCGGACAGGCGGCGCAGTTCGATGGTGTTGGCGGCGCCCGGCGCGTTCAAGCAGACCAGGTGGGCCGGCGGGGGCGGCTCCTCCTCCTCGTCCTCATCGGCGGACTGCTCGGCCGCACGGCGGGCGCGCCGCTGCGCTTCGATCGGATCGCGGCGGCAGGTGTCATCGATGCGGGTGCGGTCCGCCAAGGCGACGCCGAAGCGTTTGCCCAGCGGATCGGCCAGCTCGGCGCTAATGGCTTCTTCCTTGCCGGCCTTGCTGTCCGCGTTCTGCACCCAGCCCGGCGTCATGACCAGGGTGTTGCCGCGCCGCACCCAGTCCAGCAGCAGGGCGGACTGGCGCGCGTCCGGCTGGCGCGCCCAGGGTGAGAGGATCAGCACGCCGTCCGGCAGCTGGTGCAGCAGCTGGTAGTTCAGCATCGGTTCGACGCGCACCGTATGGCCGCGCGCCTGCAGCAGGCGGGTCGCGGCCAGCATCGGGTTCTTGCGCTGGGCATCGGACTGGTGCACTTCGCCGCGCCAGGCTTTCTGGAGCAGCACATGCCATAACTCGTAGGCGCCGCCGGCCAGCAGCAGCGCCAGGACGGCGATGGCGATCAGGTACTTGCGCTTCATGCCGCAGCCCCGTCGAAGTGGGCTTGCCAGCGCGCGCACAGCCCCAGCACGGCCTCGCCCGCGGGCCAGCGCGCGCCATAGGCGGCGTTCAGCCAGAGCGTGGTGGCCTGGTCGGCCAGCGCCAGGCTGGTGCTGTCAAGCGCACCCTGCGCATGGGCGCTGCGGGCGCGGGCCAGGCATTCGCCTTCGGTGGCGCCCTGGTGCAGCTGCAGCGCCTGGCGGTTCACCATGCGCGACAAGGTGGCGCGATACAGCAGGGCCAGCGCGGCGCGCTGCTGCCCCTGCTGCCAGAGCGCGCGCACCGCGCCCGCCACGTCGGACGGCAGGCTCTCGGCGCGGATATCCAGGCCGCCGACTTCAGTGGCCAGGCGGGGCGCCGCGGCGCCGCCGAAGGTAAAGCGCAGCGGCGCGGCGTAGCGCCACAGCAGCCACGCGACCAGGCCGATAGCGCCGGCGATCAGGCCGGCCTTCAGCATGCCGGCTAGGATGGCGCCCAGCCAGGCCGGCAGCAGCGGCGTGGACTTGGTTTCCTTCGGACTGCTTTCTTTCCATGCGTAGCGCCACTCCCAGCGCTGGACACAGCGGTAGCCGCGCAAGTCCTCGTGGGCGAACACCTGGTCGACCTGGCGCCGCAGCGCGGCCTGCTGCGGCGAGGCGTCGGCCGCGCGGCCGCTGGCTTCCTTCTTCAAGGCCGCGGGCGGGGCGCAACCGGTGGCGGCGTTGGCCGCCTGCGCCGGTGACGGCATGCCGGCCAGGGCCAGGGCAAGCAGTGGCGCGGCCAACAGCAAGGCCGCCGCCTGGCGCGCGGTTCCCGGCTTGGCCGGTGCGCGCAGCTGGCGCAGCACGATTTCCAGGTCCCAGGCTTCCAGCGTGGCGCGGCGGTTCAGGTAAAGGGTAAAGGTGCAGGCCGTGTACACCGGACCGATGGCGGCGCCGGCCAGGCACCAGGCGCCGGTGCTGAGCGCCGCCTGCAGGGGCGCGTTGTCGCGCAGCGTGTACAGGGCGAACGGATTGGGCGTGTCGCCCGGCAGGAACAGGCCGGCCAGGGCCATGATCCCCGTCATCAGCACCAGCTCGAACAGGACGCAGGCGCAGCCGAACACGAAGGCGGCCCCGCCCGTGCCCTGGCGCGCGATGGTGGCGCGGCGCGCCGTGGCGACAGCGCCGCGCGCCTGCTCCAGCACCCACACCGGCTGGTGCAGGCCGCGCCCGGCCATGAACGGTCGCCACCAGGTCAGCATGCGGAACCAGCCGCCGCCCAGTTCGCGCGGCCAGGCGCGCAAGGCGTCGCGCCAGCCGGCCTGTTCGCCGAACACCTGGCGCGACAGCACGTGCAACGGCGCCCGCTCCAGCAGGGGGCGCAGCCACCAGGGCAGCATCCAGCCCAGCGCCAGTTCCGGCCACTGCCAGCTGATGGCGACAGCCAGCGCGGATACCGGCAGCCACAAGGCGAGCCAGGCGCGCCAGGCGTCGCCGCCGCTGGCGTGCAGCAGGGCGAAGCCCAGGTCCAGGCCCTGGGCGTTGCTGCGCGGGCGCAGGTCCAGGCGCAGCTTATCGAGTTGCATGCACGCCTTTCTCGCGGCCGGCGAAGCCGAAGAACAGGAACACGGTGGCCCAGCAGACGGCGCCGACGCTGTACTTGACGGCCGGCGCATAGCTGCTGGCCGACCAGAAGGCTTCGAAGAAGGCCGCCAGCACGGTGAGCAGGGCGGCGCCCGCCACCACCGGGAACATGTCGGCGCTGGCCTGCTGCAGGGCGTCGCGCCGGCGCAGCCGGCCCGGCCGCAGCAGCGCCAGGCCGAGGCGGATGCCGGCCATGCCCGACAGGACCAGGCCGGTCAGCTCGAAGCTGGAATGGGTGACCACGAAGGACCAGAAGTTACTGCGCGTGTCAGGATCGAGGCTGAGCCAGGCGGCCGCCACGCCCATGTGCATGCCGTTGAACAGCACGCTCAGCAAGGCCGGCACGCCGCCGAACACGCCGCCGGCAAAGGTGCGAAAGCCGATCGAGACATTGTTCCAGATGTAGAAGCCGAACATTTGCACGTCGCCCTCGCTGCCGCCGCGTCCGGTCTTGAAGTTCGACGGCGCATACATGCCGTGCATGCGCGACAGTTCTTCCGGCGAGGCAAACAGGTAGGCGTGGCGCGCGTCCTGCCACACCAAGAGGCCGATCGCCAGGGCCGGGCCGAGCAGGCACAGCACCACCAGCAAGAGCAGCTTCCACTCGGCGCGCACGCGGCGCGGCAAGTCCACGCGCAGCCATTGCAGCAGCATGGCCGGGCGCTCGGCAGCCACGCCGTACAGCGCGTGGTGGCAGCGCGCCACCAGGTCGTGCAGGTGGGCCACCAGTTGCGGCGAATAGCCGCGCTGGCCGGCCAGGGCCAGGCACTGGCACAGGCGGCGGTATTGCTCCGGCAGGGCTTCGCGGCCGGCGCTGCGGCTGGCAAGCGTGGTCTCGATGGTGCTCCACAGCGGACCGTATGCCGCTTCGAATTGCGCCTGCTTCATCGCACCAGCCCTGCGGCCATGCCGCGCAAGCGTGCCAGCGACTCCTCGCCCTGGCGGCCGGTCAGCGGTTCGGCGATATCGGCCAGTTCCAGCATGCGGCCGTGCGGCAGGCGGCTTTCGCGCGCGAACAGGTCGGCCAGCGCGCGTTGCTGCTCCGGCGTGAGGGGGAAGGGCAGGGGCAGGGGTGCCGCATCGGCGACGGCGCCGCGCGGCTGCGGCTTGTCGCGGTACACGACCTGGGTGCCGGCCACGATGTCGCCCAGGCGGCGGAAGTGCACGTCGCACAGCATGCATACCAGGCCGGAGGCGTACAGCATCGGCAGGAAGTCGGCCACCAGCAACAGGTTGCGCAGCACCGACTCGCGCCAGCGCACCGGCAGGCCGTCGGCGCGCAGCACCTGCAGGCCGACCACGTACTTGCCCAGCGTGCGGCCGCCGCAATACACCTCGCACAGCACGGGATAGGCCCAGTAGGCAAAAAAGGTCAGCAGCGCGGACAAGCCGCTGAACAGTTTGGAGGAGGGAAGTACCGCGCCCAGCAGCGAAGCCAGCGTGGCGGCGCCGAAGGTCCAGGCGCAAAAGTCGATGGCCCAGGCATAGGCCCGCACGGCGGGTCCGGCGGGCGTCAGCTGCAGGCGCACGCCTTCCGGGGTGGTGAGCGCGAGGCGGCCGTCGAGGAGTGGTTTCATGTCTTTTATTTAACCATAAAATTTCCTCAAAAGAAACATTGCCCTCGCGTGCGCGGGTCTTTCGGCCTTTTCGTCAGCGTGCCGCGCCGGCCGCCGCTTCCAGTTGACGGTAGTCTTTTGCCAGGCGCACCGCGCCGATCGCCTGCCAGATGGCTTCGATGCGCTGCGGGTCGCGCGCATAGGTCGGGCGCGCCACCATCAGGTGCAGGTGGACGGTGGTGTAGGGCAGCTCGGCCTGCAGCACGCGGCCCTTGAAGCGTGGATCGTCGCGCGCCAGCTTGCTCGCTTCCAGGCCTTGCAGGATGGCGACGTCGTAGCTGCCGCTCACCAGCATGCGCAGCGCATCGGCGGCCGACTTGACCGAATCGCGCGGATTGTAGCCGCGCTCGCGCAGTTGCTCCGACACCAGGTAGCCCGACTGCACCACCACCAGCTTGCCCGGCGCCTGCAGTTCGCGTCCGTCCCAGCTGCCCTGGCCGCCCACGCGCAGGAAGACCAGCGCTGCGTCCTCGAACAGGGCACGCGCCGGATCTTCACGGCCATCGGGCAATTGCGGAATGCGCGACCAGGCACGGCGGTCGACCGAGTCGGCCGCGCCGATCACGCCGTCGACCTGGCCGAGCTTCAACTCGCTAAGGCAGCGCTTCCAAGGCTTGGGGAAATAAATGAACTGTTCATTGAGGTGAATTTCGACGCGCTTGAGCAATTCGAAATTGAGCCCTTTGCCGCGCGGTGTGCTCCACGGTCGCTGATCCACATCCTCAAAGCACAGGCGCAATGGCGGCTCTTTCGCGGCATGGGCATTCATGCCGACCAACATCGCCAGCAGCACGCAGAGGCTTTTATAGCTCATGGCACAAAGAGTAACACGATGGTTTTGTCAGACTGGTTACTTTAAAAAAAAGATTCACCGATGTTGTATTTGCGCATGGCATAACTTGAAAGAATGGACGTATGAAAATGTTGCATATACATTCAGCGCTTGTATCGTTATGTAGCAAAAGGTTTCGTTTTTTAAACTGTAGGCGTAAAGCAAGGAAGAACAATATATGAATAAACGTTTCCCGATTGCAGCATTGATGTTGTCTGCCAGCCCGTTCGTGTTGCTGGGCCAAGCTCATGCGCAAGCGCAGGACAGTGGGGCGCCAGTCGCGGCAGCGCAAGCCGCCGATGCCACCACTGACGAGATCCAGAAGGTGGTGATCGTTTCGACCGGTAGCCGTGGCGCGCAGCGCACCATGGTCGACACCCCGGTACCGGTCGACGTGCTGAGCGCACGCGAGCTGACCAAGACCGGCCAGACCACGCTGGACAAGTCGATGCAGTTCCGTGTTCCTTCCTTCAACACCGTCCAGACTCCCGTCAACGACGCCACGTCCCTGCTGGATCCTTACGAGATCCGCAACATGGGCCCAAGCCGCGTGCTGATCCTGATCAACGGCAAGCGCAAGAACATGAGCTCGTTGGTCTACACCCAGACCTCGCCAGGCCGCGGTGAATCCGGCTCCGACATTTCCGCCATTCCGGCCGACGCGATCAAGCGCATCGAAGTGCTGCGCGACGGCGCATCCGCGCAGTACGGTTCCGACGCCATCGCGGGCGTGGTCAACATCATCCTGAAGGACAGCGCCGAAGGCGGCTCCGTCACGGCCCGCACCGGCATCACCCACGAGAGCGACGGCGGCATGGGCAGCGTGAGCTTGAACCAGGGCTTTGCGCTGGGTGGCGATCGCGGCTTCTTCAACTACACGATCGACGCGTCGCGCGTGAACCTGGCCAGCCGCTCCGGCGTGGTGAGCGCGGAAGGCGAGGCCGGCGACTTTGGCGCACCGCTGGCGGAAGTGCAGGCTTTCCTGTCCAAATACCCGGACGCGCGCAACGTTAACGGTTCGCCGAAGACCAAGGCCTACAAGGGCTTGTTCAACACGCGCTATGAACTGGGCGATGGCGTTTCGATCTACGCCAACGGCGCTTACGTCAACAAGAAGATCAACTCCTTCGCGAACTACCGTACTCCTTACTGGCGTCCGACCGACTACGGCCTGCTGCATCCGGCAGGTTCGCCATATGAGGGTTACCAGCCGACCTTCGACGGCACGCTGGATGACTACAACCTGACCGGCGGCGCCAAGATGGATCTGGCCGGCTGGGCTGCGGACTTCAGCCTGACCTACGGCGGCAACGAGCAGAAATACGATGTGCGCAACTCCGTCAACCGCAGCATGGGCGCGGCCTCGCCGACCCAGTTCTATGCAGGCGGCGTAAAGTTCGAACACTTTGTGTTCAACGGCGACATCTCCAAGCAGCTGACCGACACCGTCAACTTCTACGCAGGCACCGAACTGCGTCACGAAAAATTCGTGGTGAAGGCGGGCGACCAGGCTTCGTGGCAAGGTACCGGCGCCGATTCCTTCGCCGGCAACCATCCGGACAACTCCTTCCCTTCGTCGCGTTCGAACTACGGCGTCTATGGCGGCGCGACCTGGGACATCAGCAAGGATCTGCTGATCGACGGTACCGGCCGCTGGGAGAAGTACACCGACTTCGGCTCGGCCTTCGTATGGAAAGCATCCACCCGCTACAAGGCGAGCGAGAAGATCACCCTGCGCGGTTCCGTGTCGAAGGGCTTCCGCGCGCCATCGCTGGCGCAGATCTACACCCAGAAGGCGCAGTACTCCTTCGTCGCCGGCGGCGGTATCCAGGTTTCCGGCCTGGTAAACAACGTGTCGGCTGCAGCCGCTGCGCTGGAAGTGCCCAAGCTGAAGGCTGAAAAGTCGGACAACATCACCCTCGGCCTGGGCCTGAAGCCGGATGACAACACCAGCGTCACCCTGGACTACTACAACATCAAGGTGAAAGACCGCATCGTGCTGGGCAAGGAGATCGGTCCGAAATGCGCGCCGAACGACGCCGTGTGCTTCGCCGGCAGCAAGCTGGACCAGGAACTGGCCAAGGCCGGCATCGTATCGGTGAGCTTCTTCATCAATGCGATCACCAGCCGTACCGAAGGCCTGGACTACGTTCTGTCGCGTAAGAACATTCCGCTGGCGGAGGGCAAGCTGACCCTGAACCTGTCCGGTAACTACACCCACAAGAACGAGCGTGATGGCGCCGTGAACAATCCGAAGCTGGTGGCAGACGCCGGCCAGTCGGTGATGGACGCGACCCAGGAAGCGCTGATGTTCACTTCGCGTCCGAAGTTCAAGACCATCCTGGGTGCGGACTGGGACTACAAGAAGCTGAACCTGTCGGTCAACAACACCGTGTTCGGCCCGACCCGCTTCCGCCAGGCAGGCCTGGACAGCAATCTGGAGACCAAGTTCAAGTCGAAGAACGTGACCGACTTCGCGCTGAACTACAACCTGATGCCGAACCTGACCGTGTCGTTCAACGTCAACAACGTGTTCAACACCACGCCTGAGTGGGAGTTCCGCGCCCTGAACGCCGAAGGCCAGAAGATCATCGACAATCCTAACCTGCGCATGATCCAGCGTAACCTGATCACCTTCAATGGCCGCTACGACATGGTGACCTACGATGGCTCGCATTTCAGCCAGCTGGGCCGCACCTACGCAGCTTCGGTGAACTACCGCTTCTAAGCAGCCTTCCGGCTGAATCGAAAACCGCCCTCTGGGCGGTTTTTTGTTGGCATAATCACTGCAACCGACATCACCGAAAAGGCATTCCCGATGCAGCACAGCGCCATGCGCCAGGCAATCACCAACGGCGAGCAGCACCTGCGGCCCGTGCTCGACGACGCGCAGTTCGCGCGCTACGTCGACATCGGACTGGCGCTGCGCCAGGCATTTCGCACGCCGGCGCTGCGCGATGACTTCATTGCGCGCCTGCAGCCGCACCGGCGCCTGATCATCGGCAGCGTGCCGGCCGGTATCCAGCAGCACGGCATGCTGCCAGCACATGCTCCCACGCACAGCCTGGCCGACATTTCCGACGCGGACCTGGCGCAATGGCTGGTGGATGATGGGCGCCTGATCTACGGCGAATTCACGCAGCAGGAACTCGACCGCTATTTCGAGACGCTGGCGCCGTGGCTGCCGGCGCATGGCCACTTCATCGACCTGGGCAGCGGCTTGGGCAAGGTGGTGATGACGGCGGCGCTGGCGTTGCCGGGCATGCGCTGCACTGGCGTGGAGCTGCTGGAGTACCGCCACCGGATGGCGCAGGCGCGCCTGGC
Organism: Pseudoduganella sp.; assembly: GCA_021323265.1. Taxonomy (GTDB): domain Bacteria; phylum Pseudomonadota; class Gammaproteobacteria; order Burkholderiales; family Burkholderiaceae_D; genus Rugamonas. The sequence continues at coordinate 140,621 of JAJTCO010000002.1, forward strand.
CGGGATGCTCGACGCCGCCCGCACGCAGGACGCTGCGATGGCGGACGAGATTGACGCGCGCGTGCGCTTGCTGCAACAGGATATGTTCGAGGCCGACGTCAGCGACGCCAGCCTGGTCTTCATCTACAGCACCTGCTTCGCGCCGCTGATGGACCGCCTGGGCGAGAAGCTGGCGCGCGAACTGCCGCAAGGCGCCCTGGTGACAACGACCACCTTCCCGCTGCTGCATCCCGCCTTCGAACCGGTGCAGCAGTTTGCGGCGCCCAGCGTGGCATGGACCACGGTGTTCCTGTACCGCCGCCGCGGCGCCCTGGAAGCATTGCCCCCGGCGCCGGCCAGCTACCTGTACGAACAGGATGGCGCGGCATGGGAAGCTGCGGTGCGCGCCGCATTTGCCGCCTACGATGCGGAGCAAGGAGCCTGACATGGACATTCGCGCAATGACGCAAGCCGAACTGGAAACGGTGCTGGACTGGGCCGCGGCCGAAGGGTGGAACCCGGGCTGGCAGGACGCAGCCAGCTTCCATGCCGCCGATCCCGGCGGCTTCCTGCTCGGCACACTGGACGGCGAGCCGGTGGGCAGCATCTTCGCGGTGCAGTACGGCACCGGATTTGGTTTTATCGGCGGCTACATCGTGCGTCCCGAATGGCGCGGCCAGGGCCACGGCATGGCGCTGTGGCGCGCCGGCATGGCGCGCCTGGCAGGACGCAACGTGGGGCTGGACGGCGTGCCTGCCCAGCAGGCCAACTACGCCCGCTCCGGTTTTCACCTGGCGCACCGCAACGTGCGTTTCGCCGGGCAGGGCAGCGGCTTGCCGGCCGATGACCGCGTGCTGCCGGTCGGGCTGCAGGATATCGACGACGTGGTGGCCTACGACCGCGATTTCTTTCCCGACAACCGCGCCCAGTTCATGCGCCATTGGCTGACGCAGGACGGCAGCATCGCGCTGGGCGTCCGCGATGGCGGCGCGCTGGTGGGCTATGCAGTGCTGCGCCCTTGCCGCAACGGCTTCAAGATTGGTCCGCTGTGCGCGCAAACGCCGGACGTGGCGGAAGAACTGATGCAAGCGCTGCGCGGACGGGTGCCGGCCGGCGAGCCGATCTTCCTCGACGTCCCGGAGCCGAACGCCGCGGCGCTGGCGCTGGCGCAGCGGCACGGCATGCGGGCCTGCTTCGAAACGGCGCGCATGTACACCGGCGAAAACCCGCAACTGCCGCTAACGCGCCAGTACGGCATCACTTCCTTTGAACTTGGATAAGAAAGCGCTTGACCTTGACGCTGCGTCAACCTTGAGCATGGCTGCATGTTCACCGTAAAACAGCTCTCCGACATGACGGGCGTCACCGGCCGCACGCTGCGCTATTACGACAGCATCGGCCTGCTCAAGCCTTCGCGCCTTGGCGACAACGGCTACCGCTACTACAACGAAGAGGCCCTGCTGCGCCTGCAGCAGATCCTGTTCTACCGGGAGATGGACGTGCCGCTGGCCGCCATCTGCGACATCATGTCGCAACCGGGCTTCGACGTGCTGGCGGCGCTGCAAAGCCACAAGCGGGCGCTGGCGACGCGCCTGGCGCAGTTGCAGGGGCTGATTTCCACGGTGGACAGGACCATCCTCCACCTGAAAGGAAAACACAGCATGAAACCAGTACAACTCTTCGACGGCCTGCGCGAACGCCAGCAGACGTACCAGAAGGAAGCGGAACGGAAATACGGCAAGGACGTGGTGCAGGCTTCGGCCCGCCAATGGCAAGCCTATGGCGGGGACCGCCAGCAAGCCCTGATCGACGAAGGCAACGCCCTCTACGCCGAGCTGGCGCAGGCCATGCCGCAGGGCGCCGGCAGCGACGCCGTGCAAGCCCTGGTGGGGCGCTGGCACGCGCACCTGCGCGCCTTCTGGCCCGCCGAGCGCGAACACCTGCCACGACTGGCCGCCACCTACCGCGACGATCCAGCCTTCCGCGCCAACTTCGACAAGGTCCATCCCGACCTCGCGCCCTTCATGGTCGAAGCGGCCAGCATTTACTTCGCAAAGACATAACCTTTGCCCCAGTGCAAATGCGTTCGACGGCGTTCCTGCAATGGGTGTTGACAGGGCTGCGCGGCGGCGCGGAGAATGGCTTTCTCACAACCCTGCTGGATAGGAGGAAGCCATGAAGCTCCATCGTGTCGCGCAGTACCTGGTTGTTGTTGCAGGATTCACCCTGGCTGGCGCCGCCCCGGCGTCGGATAAGAAGAAGGCCGGCCCGCCTGACGAGAAGGCGGCAATGGAAGCGATGACCAAGGCTTCCACCCCCGGCGACGCGCACAAGAAGCTCGACGCGCTGGCCGGCAAGTTCACCGTCAAGTCGAAGATGTGGATGGACCCGTCCAAGCCGCCGGAGGAAAGCAGCGGCGCTGCCGAGCGCAAATGGATCATGGGTAACCGCTACCTGCAGGAAAGCTACCAGGGCACGTTCATGGGCCAGCCCTTCGATGGCATGGGCATCCAGGGTTACGACAACGTGACGAAGAAGTATTTCGGCAGCTGGATCGATTCCGGCAGCACCAGCATGACGCTGGCGCGCGGCACCATGAGCGGCAATGCCATCCAGTACAAGGGCATGATGTCCGATCCCATGGCGGGCAAGGAAGTGCCGTATTCGATGAAGATGGTCATCAAGGACAACGACAACCACATGCTGGAAATGTGGGGCCCTGGCCCGGGCGGCAAGGAGATGAAGTGGATGGAGCTGAGCTACACACGGGCCAAGTAGGCGCATGTGAAGGGCGGCGCACGGTGCGCCGCCCGCAGTGTGCAAGTCCTAGCTGCGCCCCAGGCGCGGCACGCGGCGGCCCTGCTCCGCCGCATCACTATCGAGCCGGAACACGCCCACCGCCTGCAGCAGGGCCGCCGACTGTTGCTGCATGCTGGCGGCGGCGGCCGCGGCTTGTTCGACCAGTGCGGCATTCTGCTGCGTCACCGCGTCCATCTGCGAGATCGCTTCGTTCACCTGCGCGATACCCGAGCTTTGCTCCGAGCTGGCGGTACTGATCTCGTTGATGATCTGGCGCACGCGGTGCACGCTGTCCACCACCTCCTGCATGGTGCTGCCGGCCTGCGCCACCAGCGTGTTGCCCACGCCGACCGTTTCCACCGAGGCGCCGATCAGGTCCTTGATCTCCTTGGCCGCCGCCGCGCTGCGCTGGGCCAGGTTGCGCACCTCGGAAGCCACGACCGCAAAGCCGCGCCCCTGTTCGCCGGCGCGCGCGGCTTCCACTGCCGCATTCAATGCCAGGATGTTGGTCTGGAAGGCGATGCCGTCGATGACGCTGATGATGTCGACGATCTTGCGCGAGGAGTTGTCGATCGAGGCCATGGTTTCCACCACCTGCGACACGACAGCGCCGCCTTTCTGCGCCACTTCGGAGGCACTGGCCGCCAGTTCGTTGGCGGTACGCGCGCTGTCGGCATTCTGGCGCACGGTGGCGGTCAGTTCTTCCATCGACGCCGCGGTTTCCTCCAGCGAGCTGGCCTGGTTCTCGGTGCGCGCCGACAGGTCGCTGTTGCCTGCCGCGATTTCGCTGGACGCGGTGGCAATGGTATCGGTAGCCGTGCGCACCGAGCTGACGATGCGCGCCAGGTCGTCGCGCATGGCTTTGAGCGCGTTGACCATGCTGCTGTCGTCGTCGCGCTTGACGCTGATCGGCACGGTCAGGTCGCCGCCGGCGATGCTGCGCGCAATGGAGGAAGCGTAATCGGGTTCGCCGCCCAGCTGGCGCAGCATGCCGCGTGCGATGTACACGCCGACGCCCAGCAGCAGCGCCGCCAGCAGCAGGGCGCCCAGCGCGAAGGTGACTGCGCGGCCGCGCACGGTGGCGTCGACCGTGTCGACGTAGACGCCCGAACCCAGGATCCAGCCCCACGGTTCGAAGCCTTTAACGTAGGACACCTTCTTCACCGGCTTGTCGCTGCCTGGCTTGGGCCACATGTATTCGACCGGACCGGCGCCCGACTTTTTCACCGTGTCGACGAACTCGACGAAGAGGTGTTTGCCGGTCGGGTCCTTGTTGGCGCTCAGGTCCTTGTTGTCGAGCTCGGGCTTGATCGGATGCATGATCATCTTCGGCTGCATGTCATTGATCCAGAAGTATTCGTTGTTGCTATATCGCAACAGCTTGATCGCATCCATGGCCTTCTTCTGGGCCTCGGCCCGCGGCAAGGCACCGCTTGCTTCCTGCTTTTGGTAATAGTCGAGAACTCCGTAGGCGGTCTCGACCGCCTGGCGCACATTGCTCGTGCGTTCTTCCAGGATCAGCGTACGTTCAGAGACGAGGAAGATGGCTGTTAGAAGGATGATACCGAGAATCGCGCCGGCATTCAGCACTGCCAGCTTTTTTGCGATGCTCATCGACTGCATGAAATTCATGATTGTCTCCAGCTGGAAAGATCTCTTTTATGAATCCAGCATGGCACGCCTCGCAGAAAAAGAAAAGGCCCTCATGACAAGGGCCCGGGGAATCACTGCGAACGCTTCTTGGCGCTCTGATCACGAATCGTTCGGAACTCCGAATCGCTCGACCAGTTCGGCCAGTCGTGCGATTCGGCCAGGTCGCGGCCCAGGCCGTACAGCACCTGCAGGTCGCGTGCCATGCCGGTGAACGGCCACTTGGCGTCCCACTCGTCCGACGGCTGGTGGTAGCTGTTGGTCGTGTACGCCTTGCCTTGCGCCTGGCCGGCTGCCAGGCCGCCGTCTTCCCAATCTTCGCCGGAGCCGATGGAGAAGGCCGGCACGCCGCGCTTGGCCAGCGGGAAGTGGTCGGAGCGGAAGAAGTAGCCCGCCTCGGTGTGCGGGTCAGGCGTGAAGCTGACGTTGACCTGCTTGAACTTGGCGATCAGCATGTCCAGCAGGTCCAGCTTGGCGCTCCCGGAAATGGTGAAGTTGCGCGCCGGGCCGTAAGGGCTCAGGGCGTCCATGTTGATCATGCCGACGGTGGTGGCCAGCGGGTAAAGCGGATTGGCCGCGTAGTACTCCGAACCGAGCAAGCCCTTTTCTTCGGCCGTGACGGCCAGGAAGACCACGCTGCGCTTCGGTGCCGGCGCCTTGCCGTAGGCGCGCGCCAGTTCCAGCATGGCGGCGATGCCGGTGCCGTTGTCGATGGCGCCGTTGTAGATCTTGTCGCCCTTGGCGTCCGGCAGGCCCACGCCCAGGTGGTCCCAGTGGCCGCTGTAGATCACGGTTTCCTGCGGTGCCACGGAACCTTCGCGCAGTGCCACCACGTTCTTCGATTTGATGACCTGGGTGTCGACCGCGTAGTGCGCGGACAGGCTCACGCCTTTCAGTTCCATCGGCTTGAAGTCGCGCGTCTGCGCCTGCTTCTTGGCCGCTTCGAAATCAAGGCCGGCACGCTTGAACAGGTCGGCGGCGACATCGCGCTGGATCCACGCTTCCATCGCCGCATGCGACTTTTTCGGGTCCTTGCGCACGATGTCGTACATGACGTTGGTGTTCGAGTTCTTCACCGTTGGCCAGCCGTAGGACGCGGGCGCGGTTTCGTGCACGATGATGGTGCCGATGGCGCCCTGGCGTGCCATCTCCTCGTACTTGTAGGTCCAGCGGCCGTAGTAGGTCATGGCCTTGCCGCCGAATTCGCCTTGCCCGGTTTCGAAGTCCGGATCGTTGATCAGCACGACGGCCAGCTTGCCCTTCAGGTCCACGCCCTTGAAGTCGTTCCATTTGCGCTCAGGCGCGGTCACGCCATAGCCGACGAAGACCAGTGGCGCCTTGTCGAAGTCGACGCGCTTGGCGCCGTTCATTGCCGCGCGCACCGCCATCTGTTCGCCCTGGGCGAACGGGATGGCGTCCTTGCCGTGGTGGGCATGCAGCACCACCGGGCCCTTGATTTCGAAACGGCCCAGCGGCACTTCCTGGAACCAGCTGCGCTTGCCCTTGACCAGGTCGCCGCCCGGCTTCAGGCCGGCCGCCGCGAACTGCTTGGCGATGAAATCGACGGTCTTCTCTTCGCCGGCGGTATTGGGGCCGCGGCCTTCGAATTCGTCGGAAGCGAGGACCTTCACGTCCTGCGACAGGCGCTGCGGATCGATCTTCGGCACGTCCTGCGCGTGGGCCGCGGTGGCGGCCAGCAGCACAGTGGCCAGCATGGCGTTTTTCACAAAAACCTCCTGGATGGGATGAATAAAACCCGGCAAGTATCGGCCCTGCCGCGCCGCAGGTCAATTACCGCGCGGCTGTGTAACACAGTGTTGCTGGAAGGCCCTGCACGGCCCGCTGGCGGCCCGGCTGCGGCATACTTTCGGGTGTACTTGTTCCGACCGGAGACCACCCATGAAACGCACCATCCTTGCCAGCCTGATTTTTGGCCTCGCCTGTTCCCACGCCTTTGCCGCCGACCTGGTATCGGGCATCGATACGGCCGGCATCGACCAGCAGGTCCGTGCGCAGGACGATTTCTTCCGCCATTCCCAGGGCAAGTGGCTGAGCGGGGTGGCGATTCCCGCCGACCGTTCGAGCTGGGGCGCGTTCAACGTGGCGCAGGAAAACGTGGAAGGCCAGGTGAATGCCATCATCGAAAAGGCAGGCCAGGACAAGGCGCGCAAGCCCGGTTCCGACGCGCAGAAGATCGGCGACTATTACGCCAGCTTCATGGACGAGAAACAGCGCAATGCGCTGGGCTTGAAGCCGCTGAAGGCGGAGCAGGCGCGCATTGCCGCCCTGTCCAGCAAGAAGGGCATCGGCGCGCTGGTGGCGCACCTGAACCGCATCGACGCCGGCGGTCCGCTCGACATGGGCGTGCGCCAGGACGCCAAGGATTCGACGCGCTATGTGGTGGGCATCCGCCAGTCCGGCCTGGGCTTGCCCAACCGCGACTACTTCCTGTCCGATAAGGATGCGCGCCTGAGCGACATCCGCGACAAGTACCAGCAGCACGTGGCCAGGATGCTGGCCTTGGCCGGCCATGGCAATGCCGCCGAGGCAGCGGCGCAGATCGTGGCGCTGGAGACCGGGTTCGCCCGCGCACACTGGTCGGCCGTGGACAACCGCGACCCGAACAAGACCTACAACAAGCTCTCGCTGGCCGAGCTGAAGGCGCTGATGCCGGGCTTCGACTGGGATGCCTACCTGAAGGGCGTGGGCGTGGCCGGCAAGATCGATTCCGTGGTGGTGGGCCAGCCTAGCTACCTGGCGGCACTGGACAAGCTGATCGAAGACACGCCGCTGCCCGTGTGGAAAGCCTATTTCGAGTTCCACATGCTGAGCTCCTTCGCGCCCTATCTGTCGCAAGCGTTCGTGGACGAGAGCTTCGCCTTCCGCGGCGCGGTGCTGACCGGCGCCAAGGAACAGCGCTCGCTGCAAAAGCGCGGCATCGCCGAAGTAAACCGCGCCCTGGGCGAGATGGTGGGCAAGGCCTACGTGGCGGAATACTTCCCGGCCGAGCGCAAGCAGCAGGTGGCCGAGATGGCGAAGAATTTCATCGCCGCCTTCCGCGAAGGCATCGAAACGCTCGAGTGGATGAGCCCCGAGACCAAGCAGCAGGCGCAGGTCAAGCTGTCCAAGATCAACGTCAAGGTCGGCTACCCCGACAAGTGGCGCGACTACACGGCGCTGAAGGTCACGCGCAACGACCTGGTGGGCAACGTGCTGCGTTCGCGCGAATTCAACCACAACTTCAACACCGGCAAGCTGGGCAAGCCGGTCGATCGCCTGGCATGGAGCATGACGCCGCAAACCGTCAACGCCTATTACAGCCCGACGCTGAACGAAGTGGTGTTCCCGGCGGCGCGCCTGCAGTACCCGCTGTACGACGCCAAGGCCGAGCCGGCGGTGAACTACGGCGCGGTCGGCATTTCCATCGGCCACGAGATCAGCCACGCCTTCGACGACAAGGGTTCGCAGTACGACGGCGACGGCAACCTGCGCAACTGGTGGACCAAGGAAGACGGCGAGCAGTTCGCCGCGCGCGGCAAGATGCTGGTGGCCCAGTACAACGGCTACAGCCCGTTGCCGGGCTACCACGTGAACGGCGAACTGACGCTGGGCGAGAACATTGCCGACAACGCGGGACTGATCATGGCCACGCGCGCCTACAAGATCTACATGAAAGGCCAGCCCGGTCCGGTGATCGACGGCTTCACCGCCGAGCAGCGCATCTTCATGGGCATGGCGCAGGCACGGCGCGGCAAGGGACGCGACGCCTTCCTGGTGCAGCAGGTGAAGTCCGACCCGCACTCGCCCTCCGAATTCCGCGTGAACGGCAGCGTGAAGAACCATCCGGGTTTCTACGACGCCTTTGGCGTGAAGGAAGGCGACAAGATGTACCTGCCGCCGGAGCAGCGCGTCATCTTCTGGTAACGGCCGGGGTCAGGGAACGGGGCGCGCCCGCCCCGCGCATGCGGCCATAATGCGGTCATGGAGGGCACCATGACCACTGTCAGCGACTTCATGCTCAAGCGTTTGGCCGCCTGGGGTGTGCGCCGCATCTACGGCTACCCCGGCGACGGCATCAACGGCATCATTGGCGCCTTCGGGCGCGGCCAGTCCGGCATCGAGTTCTTCCAGGTACGCCACGAAGAGTTGTCCGCCTTCATGGCGTGCGCGCACGCCAAGTTCAGCGGCGAAGTCGGCGTCTGCCTGGCCACGTCGGGGCCGGGCGCCATCCACCTGCTCAACGGACTGTACGACGCCAAGCTCGACCACCAGCCGGTGCTGGCCATCGTCGGCCAGCAGAACCGCATGGCGCTGGGCGGCGACTACCAGCAGGAAGTCGACCTGTTGTCCCTGTTCAAGGACGTGGCCGGCGATTTCGTCCACATGGCCACCCATCCGGCGCAAATGCGCCACCTGGTCGACCGCGCCATGCGCATTGCGCGCGAACGGCGCACCGTCACGTGCATCATCATCCCGAACGACGTGCAGGAAGCGAAGGCGGTGGAAACGCCGCCGCATGAGCATGGCACCATCCACACCGGCATCGGCTTCACCGGACACGCGGTGACGCCGCCGGAAAGCGAACTGCAGCGCGCGGCCGCCGTCCTCAACGCGGGTCGCAAGGTGGCCATCCTGGCTGGCGCCGGCGCCTTGCAAGCGGGCGACGAACTGCTCGCCGTCGCCGAGCGCCTGGGCGCCGGCATCGCCAAGGCCCTGTTGGGCAAAGCGTGCGTGGCCGACGGCCTGCCCTACGTCACGGGCAGTATCGGCTTGCTGGGGACCAAGCCCAGCTGGGACCTGATGCAGGAATGCGACACCCTGCTCATGGTCGGCACAGCCTTCCCGTATTCCGAATTCCTGCCCAAGGAAGGCCAGGCGCGCGCCGTGCAGATCGATATCGACGGACGCATGCTGAACCTGCGCTATCCCGTCGAGGTTGGCCTGGTCGGCGACAGCGCCGCCACGCTGGGTGCGCTCTTGCCGCTGCTGGAAGCGAAAGCCGACGACAGCTGGCGCCGCCATATCGAAGAGCAAGTGGCGCGCTGGTGGCGCGTGCTGGAGGCGCGCGCCATGAACGACGCCGATCCCATCAACCCGCAGCGCGTGTTCTGGGAACTGTCGCCGCGCCTGCCCGACCAGTGCATCATCACCTGCGATTCCGGCACCAGCGCCGGCTGGTATGCGCGCGACCTGCAATTGCGGCGCGGCATGCAGGCATCGCTGTCGGGTGGGCTGGCCACCATGGGCTCGGCCGTACCGTATGCCGTGGCCGCCAAGTACGCCTGCCCCGGCCGTCACGTGATTGCGCTCGCCGGCGATGGCGCCATGCAGATGAATGGCATCAACGCCCTGATCACCGTGGCCAAGGTGTGGCGCGAATGGGACCATGCGGGGCTGACGGTGATGGTGCTCAACAACCGCGACCTGAACATGGTCAGCTGGGAGCAACGCGTCACGGCTGGCGACCCGCGCTATGTGCCGTCGCAAGCCTTGCCCGACTTCCCGTTTGCGCGCTACGCCGAATTGCTGGGGCTGCGCGGCATCCGGGTCGACCGCCCGGACGAGGTCGGTGCCGCCTGGGATGCGGCGCTCGCCTCCGACGTCCCGACCGTGGTGGAAATGGTGACCGACCCCAACGTCGCGCCACTGCCGCCGCACGTGTCGGCCAAGCAGGCGTTGGCCTACGCGCGCGCGTTGCTGAAGGGCGACCCCGATGCGATGGGCATCGTCACCTCCACCATCAAGGAAACCTGGGACAGCCTGTTCCCACCCAGCCGCTGATGGTATGGCTGGCAATGGTGCGACCCGCAGCGGGGGGCGTTGCTAAGATGCCGATAGGGTCGCATAGAAGGAGCAACCATGGACCAATTCCTGCTCGTATATCGCGGCGCGCCCGATGGCGCGTCCCATAGCCACCAGCACGATCCCGAACGCTGGGACAGCTGGTTCGACTCGCTCGGCGCCCGCGTGCTCGACCGTGGCAGCCTGAGCCACGCCAGCGTCGACATCGACACCCGCCTTGCCGGCCCCAAATCGTCGGCCAGCGCGCTGGCCGGCTACTCCGTGCTCGCAGCCACCGACTTCAACGAAGCCGTGAAGCTGGCCGAACAGTGCCCCATCTTCGACGAGCACGGCTCGCTCGAGATAGCGCGGCTCAGCCACTAAACGACGCCGCCTTTACTCGGCGGCGCGCAGCTCGATCAGCGTGTCGTCGGCGTATTGCTTGTCGCGTAGCGGCGGCGTGTAGCCTCTGCCATTTTCGTCGATCTTGAGCGGGATGCGCTGGTCGCCGGCGAGCAGCGTCGCGCTGGCCAATTTGTACGGTGTCGGCGTCGGCATCTGCAGCCATTCGTGATTGCACCACTCGGTCGTCAGCAACAGGGAATTGATGAACAAGGTGTAGAACACGCCAATTTCCTTCTTTCCGATATCGACCAGCACACGGCACTCCAGGCGCAGGTCGCCCAGGCGCCGCATGCCGGCCGGAACGTTCGGGCTGCGCACGTCCGGATGCACGCGGAAATTGCGTTTGGGCTTGTTCAAGTCCATGTCGGCGTTCTCGTCTTCCGCCGTCGCATCGCGCGGCACGGAAAAGTCCAGGTTGGGGCCGAGCGCCAGCGGAATGGATTTGCTGTCGGCGCGAATGGTCAGGGTCAGCCCCTCGGTGTCGAGGGATGCCACATCCGAGCGCGGCCGCAGCCAGAAGCGCACTTCCGGCGCATTCGGCGCCAATGCCCGGTTGGACTCGAAGGCGTCGAGTCCGGCGAGCATGGCGCGATAGTTTTTCAGGTCGCCATTGCGGATGCCCTTGACCTCGACAGAAGGTTCGCTGGCGCTTGCCGCCCAGCTCTGGCCAAGGGGCGCAAGGATTGCCAGTGCGGCGAGAGCAGGGATAAACGTATTGCGGATCACTGCAAACCTCATATTGTTTTGGTGTTGTAGTGAACTATAACAGTATGTTGTCCCTGCGGCAAGTCGGTACCGGCTGTTAGAGGTAGCGCGAGAGGAGGGCGCGCTCGAGGCCGGCCGGGAAGGGGATGCGCACGATGTGGCCGCTCCCCGGAGCGACCTGGATGTCCTGGCCGTCGTCCGCCTGCATGCGTTCGAGCGTGATGTCGCGGTTGCCGCTCGGGTGCATGACTTCGATGCGGTCGCCCACGGCGAAGTGGTTCTTCACGTCGACGCGCGCCCAGCCATCAACGATGCCGAGCACGTCGCCGACGTATTGGCTGCGGTCCGTTTCCGAGGCGCCGCGCATGTAGTTCTGGTGCGCCTGGGTGTGGTGGCGTTGGTAGAAACCGTCGGTGTAGCCGCGGTTGGCCAGGCCTTGCAGTTGGCCAAGCAGGCTTTCGTCGAACGGGCGTCCGGCGACGGCGTCGTCAATCGCTTTGCGGTAGACCTGGGCGGTGCGGGCGGCGTAGTAGGCCGACTTGGTGCGGCCTTCGACCTTGAGCGAGGTGACGCCGATCCTGACCAGGCGCTCGACGTGTTCGACGGCGCGCAAGTCCTTGGAATTCATGATGTAGGTGCCGTGCTCGTCTTCGAAGATCGGCATCAGCTGGCCGGGCCGGCCGGCTTCTTCCAGCAGGTAAGTCTGGTTGGCCAGCGGGTGGCGCGGCTGCTGGTGTAGCACGGAAATGTCGCCGCTGGCGTCTTCGCAGCCTTGGCCGACCTTGTAGTCCCAGCGGCAGGCGTTGGTGCAGGTGCCCTGGTTGGCGTCGCGGTGGTTGAAGTAGCCGGACAGCAGGCAGCGGCCGGAGTAGGCCATGCACAGGGCGCCGTGCACGAACACTTCCAGTTCCATGTCGGGGCAGCGTTGGCGGATTTCCTCGATTTCGTCGAGCGACAGTTCGCGCGACAGGATCACGCGGGTCAGGCCCATGCGTTGCCAGAACTTGACGTCCGCCCAGTTGACGGCGTTGGCCTGGACCGAGAGGTGGATCGGCATGTCGGGCCATGCTTCGCGCACCATCATGATCAGGCCGGGGTCGGCCATGATCAGCGCGTCGGGTTGCATGGCGATCACGGGCGCCATGTCGCGCAGGTAGGTCTTGAGCTTGGCGTTGTGGGCGAAGATGTTGCTGGCGACGAAGAACTGCTTGCCGCGCGCGTGGGCGCCGTCGATGCCTTCCTGCAGCGCCTGCAGGGTGGAGAAGTCGTTGTTGCGCACGCGCAGGCTGTAGCGCGGCTGTCCGGCGTACACGGCATCGGCGCTGTAGTCGAAGGCGGCGTTCATCTTCGCCAGCGAGCCGGCGGGCAGGAGCAGTTCTGGTGCGGTGAGCATGATAAAAACCGCACAGCTTAGCCAGCCGTTTGCTGCGCGGCCATGATCTGGATCAAGTTTTTGTTCAGCCCAGGCGTGCCAGCATGCGTACCAGGTCGGACTGGCGCTCGTTACCGGTCTTGAGCAGCAGGCAGCGCACTTGCGTGCGCACGGTGGCGATCGAGCGGCCTTTGAGCTGTGCCACCTGTTCGGCGGACAGGCCATTGACCAGGCCAGTCAGCACTTCCACTTCGGCGCCGGTCAGGCCGTACAACTGGCCGGCCAGCTGCAGGGTTTCGCGCATGTCGTCGCGTGGCAGTTCGATCAGGAGCAGGCAGCACGGACGGCCGAAGACGCCGAAGTGGGTTTCGGCGTCGGCGGGCAGGGCATTCAGGGTGGCGCGGAACAGTTCGCCACTGCCGTCTTCGCGTACCAGCATGGGGACGGGGCGGTGGGTGGCGCGGCAGCGCGCCAGGGCGTCGGCCAGGCTGGGCGCAGATTGCTGGCCCAGCGACAACAGGTGGCGGTCCTTGCAGCGCAGCAGGGCGCGGCTGCCGGCGAGGAGCGCTTCGGCACGCGTATTGCAAGTGGCAATGCGGCCGCTCCAGTCCAGTACGATACTGGCCAGGGGCGCGCCGACGCCGGCATAGCCCGTCGCCAGGTCGTGCAACCTGGTGCGTTGCATTTGCCATTGCAGCGTCAAGCCTTGCTGCAGGTGCGGCAGCAGGGTGGCGAGCAGCTGCTTGTCGTCCTTGCTGAAGGAGTCCTTGCCGGGCGGGCGGTACCAGCACAGGTTGGTAAAAGGGATGTCGCCGCCCGGTTCCCGGCCATCGAACAGGATGGACCCCAGCATGGAGCCCATGCGGGCGGCGGCGCCGAACTCATTGTAGAAGCGGCTGCGGTGCAGGCGTTCCTTGGTGACCAGTTCGTCGTCGGTCACCACGACGCCGCGGTGCATCAGGCCGCGTGCGCGCGCGGCGTCGGCCCAGATGTCTTCCTGCGCCCAGTGGCCGGCGAAGTTCGCGACCGTGGCGGGGTCCATGTTCTGGCTGAGCAGGATCGCATCAGGCGAGGTGTCGGAATGGGAAGTGAACAGGAAAGCCGATTCGGCGTCGAAGCGGCGCCCCAGCTTGGCCATCAGGTCGACCAGTCGCCCGGGCTGCGCGATGCTCTCGTACACCTCTTGTACCGGATCGCTCGACATCAGTCTCGTCCCTAATGGATGCATTTATGCAAACAATTATAGACGGGAGCCGTGGCCGGCTCATCATCAAAATGGATGATGCCGTCAGCTGGCTTGGAGTTCCTGGTACAGGGCCAGGAACTCCTGGCTCAGCTTGTGGCTGCGGTCGAGGTGGATCATGGGCATGTTGCGTTCGTGCGACTCGCGGATGCGAATCGAGCTCGACAGTTTGTTGTCGAACACGGGCAAGCCTTCTTCCTTGAGCTGGTCGACCAGGCGCTGCGGCAGCAGGGCGCGCGGCTGGAACTGGTTGACCACGATGCCTTCGATTTGCAGGTTGGCGTTATGGTCGGCCTTGATTTCGCGCACGTTGTCGACCAGGGTGTACAGGGCCTGGCGCGAGAAATCGTCGCAGTCGAAGGGGATCAGGCAGCTGTCGGCGGCAATCAGGGCGGACTGGGTGAAGAAGTTGTACGCCGGCGGGGTGTCGACGAAAATCTCGTCGAAATCCTTTTCCAGCTCCTTGAGGGTGTCACGCAGCTTGTAGATCTTGTGGCGCGATTCGAGCTTGGATTGCAGGTCGCCCAGCTCGGGGTGCGCCACCATGATGGACAGGTTGGCGAATGGCGTGGGGTGGACGTATTCGCCGGCGGGCTTGGCAAACATGCTGAAGCTGAGCATTTGTTCGAAGTAGGCGCCCAGCGTGGGTGCCGTGCCGGTGCTGGCGTCGCCCAGCACGTAGCGGCTGGAATTGCACTGTGGGTCGATGTCGATCAGCAGCGTGCGCTTGCCATGGTGCGCCGCAATGGCCGCCAGGTTGACTGCAATGGTCGATTTACCGACGCCGCCCTTCTGGTTGAAGATTACGCGCTTCATGTGCTTGCCCCGTTGTGGCCACTATTGCAACGATTTTAGCATGATGCATCGCAGCAAAAGCAAGCGTTTCACGCTTTTTGACAGGGGCTCGAGGCCAGGAGGCCTTTCAGGTAGCCGCGACGGATCTTGCCTGCCAGTACGGCCGCCTGCGCCTGGCGCGAATGGCGTTCGGCGCCGCTCAGCTTGCGCAGCCAGCCGCGGAAGGGGATGGCGCCTTCCACCGTGTTCTGCAGGGCGCCGGTGGCAGCTTTGCTCAGCGCCGCGCGCGAGGCATCGGTGCGGTTCAGCGTTTCCTCGGGAACGTCGATGTCGGGGCCGAGCTGCTCATCCAGGCTGGCGATCTGGGCCAGCAAGCCGGTGCAGCTCCTGTCGGCCGGCAAGCTGTATGGATGCGCCATCGCTTCGCTCAGGATGGGCGGAATCTCTACCTTGGCGATGTTCAGGTCGCGCAGCGGGGTGACGGAAATGTCTTCGATGCGGCTCTGCTCTTGGGTGGCGCAGGCGCTCAAGGCCAGGGCAGCAATGGCCAGTGTCAGTCGGTGCATAAGCATTTTTGTGTTGAGAAAAATGCAAGTATAGCTAACGCGGGGTCAATCGATCCAGTATCGTCTTGCGGTAACGGCGGCTCATGCGCAATCGGGGTCCGGCATCGAGCACGACCTCGTACTCGCCGTCTTCGCGCAGCGCGAGCGAGCGCACGCGTTCGAGGTTGACGATGGCGGAGCGGTGGATGCGGTGGAAACCGTGCGGCGCCAGCTCCGCAGCCAGGTCGGCCAGGCTGCGGCGCAACATGTGGGCGCGGCCGGCGACGTGCAGCGTGCTGTAGTAGTCGCTGGCCTCGATCCATTCGATGTCGGCGAACTTCACCACGTCCAGGGTATTGGCGTTCTTGATGATGAAGCGCCGGGTTTCGCCCGGCATGCGCAGCCGCTCCTTGACCCGTTCCAGCACGCGTTCAAAACGCTGGTCGTCGAATGGCTTGAGCAGATAGTCGAGCGCGCCCACTTCGAACGCGCGCAGGGCGAACTGGTGGTGGGCGGTGACGAAGACAATGGCAAAGGGCGGCGCGGCGCCGAGGCGTTCCAGCAGTTCGAAGCCGTCGCATTCGGGCATTTCAACGTCCAGGAAAACCAGGTCGGGGCGGGCGGCCGGCAGCGCCGCCAGCGCTTCTTCCGCCGAGCCGCATTGACCCACCACTTCCAGTGCCGGATCGCGCGCCAGCAGATAGTTGATATTGCTGCGTGCCAGCGGCTCGTCGTCGACGATCAGGGCGCGCAGCATGCATGCTCCAGGTAGGGCAGGGTGACGGTGGCCAGCACGCCGCGCGGCACGTCGCGCAGCGCAAGGGATTGGGCGTCGCCATACAGGGCCTGCAGGCGCTGGCGTGTGTTGGCCAGGCCGACGCCATCGTGGGCGCCGGCCGCCAGTGCGGGGCCTTCGTTGAAGATGCTGAAGGTCAGCAGTTCGCCTTCGCGCGCGGCGCCGATGCGCAGTTCGCCGCCCTTGGCGCGCTTGGCGATGCCGTGCTTGATCGCGTTCTCCACCAGTGGTTGCAGGATGAAGTCGGGCACCTGGGCGCGCATCAGGTCGGCCGGGATGTCGAGCTGGCAGCGCAAGCGCTCGGCGAAACGCAACTGCTGGATCTCCAGGTATTTGAGGATGAAGTCCATTTCGTCATCGAGGGTCACGAACTGGCGTTCCGAACGGTCGGTCACGCGCCGCAGCAGGTCGCCCAGCGATGCGACGGCGGCAATGGCCTCCTCATCCCTTTTCTCGCGGATCAAGCCGGTGACCGCGTTCAGTGCATTGAAGATGAAATGCGGCTCGATCTGCAAGCGCAGTGCCGCCAGTTGCGCTTGCGCCAGCAATTCCCGCTGCTGCGACAGGCGGCGATGGCTGTCCAGGGCAATGCCGAACGAAGTCATGGTGCTGTACAGGATGACACTGCCCAGCAGGTTGTTTACCTGCCTGTTTTTCCACAATTGCAGGAAGGGGTCCGCGCCTTGAGGATAAGCGTAGGGATTGGTCGTGTGCTCCAGCAGGGCGGTCCAGCTTGCCCATGCCGCGCTGATCGCCAGGCAGGCCGCGCCGTGCACCAGCCATGGCGTGGCTTTGCGCGCCGGCAGCGGGAAGCGCTGCAGCAGTGACAGCGCGAGCGGCGTGCCGGCCGCCCATACGGACCAGCCGGCAAGCGTGACGAAGAACAGCGTCCACCAGGCGTGCTGCATGCCCATGGCTTTCATGGAGACGACAACCTGCGTGGCCTCGAACAGACCGATGGCCAGCCATGCGCCCACGATGTAGCGCCAGGGGTGTGAAGTGTTTGCTCTCATGGGTGGCAATCATAGGGGAATTCGGGGCGGCAGGCGACGCTTTGCAGCGAATGCACGCCAGGCTGCAGCCAGTTGCATCGCGTTGCCGGGGCCTGCGATGGGAGACTACAAGCCTCGCCACGAGCGTGGCTTCACCATCGGGAATAATCATGAAAAGACGAGAGCTGTTCCGCATTTCCGCCGCCGTGGGCCTGACCGCGGCGCTGCCGGCATTGAGCCAGGCCAAGGCGCAAGCCGCGCTGGCCGGCCCGCTGCAACCACCCGCCGAAGGCAAGATCCCCGTTGCCTTCCTGTTGTCCGACAATGCAGTCGTGATCGACTTTGCGGGTCCATGGGAAGTGTTTTCGAACGCCTCGACCGCCGGCTGCAATTGCGACCCGGCCTTTGAGCTCTACACCGTCGCCGCGAGCCCGGCGCCGATCAAGGCCACCGGCGGCATGACCATCGTTCCGAACTATACGATCGCCAATGCGCCGGCGCCGAAGGTGATCGTGATCCCGGCACAGAGTACGCGCGACCCGGCGGTGCTGGAATGGATCCGCCAGGCTTCCCGCCATGCCGACCTGACCATGTCGGTTTGCGTGGGCGCTTCCCTGCTGGCCCGTACCGGCCTGCTTGCCGGGAAGTCGGCCACCACCCACCACGGCAGCTTCAACGAGTTCGCCATGGAGTTCCCGGACGTGAAGCTAAAGCGCGGCGCGCGCTTCGTTGAAGAGGGCAACCTGGCCAGCGCAGGCGGCCTGTCTTCCGGCATCGACCTGGCGCTGCGCGTGGTGGAGCGCTACTTTGGCCGTAGCGTGGCGCGCAATACGGCCAACACGCTGGAATACCAGGGGCAGGGCTGGCTCGATCCGATGTCCAACAATGTGTACGCCAAGCGTCGCGTCTCAACCGACAAACAGCCGCTCTGCCCGGTGTGCGACATGGACGTGGACAAGGCTACCGCCGCGTCGTCCCACTACCGCAAGCGGACCTACTACTTCTGCATGGCCGGGCACAAGCAGATGTTCGATGCAGACCCGGTGAAGTTCATCGCAGCGCTACCGTGATCAAAGCGGCGCCACGTCGAGAATGGCCTGGGCGAATTCACGCGGTGCTTCCTGCGGCAGGTTGTGCCCGATGCCGCCGGCCAGCGTGCGGTGCTGGTACTTGCCCGTGAATTTCTTCGCATAGGCTGCGGGCGGCGCGTGCGGGGCGCCATTGGCGTCGCCCTCCATCGTGATCGATGGCACGGCGATGACCGGGCCTGCGGCCAGGCGTGCTTCCAGGGCATCGTATTTGCGCTCGCCGTCGGCCAGGCCCAGGCGCCAGCGGTAGTTGTGCACCACGATATCCACGTGGTCGGGATTGTCGAACGCGGCCGCACTGCGCGCAAAGGTCGCTTCGTCGAAGGCCCATTTCGGAGAAGCGGTCTTCCAGATAAGGCGGTTGAAGTCGCGGCGGTTCGCCTCATAGCCCAGGCGGCCGCGCTCCGTGGTGAAGTAGTACTGGTACCACCACGCGTACTCCGCTTGCGGCGGTAGCGGCTTCTTGTTGCCGGCCGGCGTGCCGATCAGGTAGCCGCTGACGGAAACCAGCCCCTTGCAGCGTTCCGGGAACAGGGCGGCAATGATGCAGGCCGTGCGGGCGCCCCAGTCGAAGGCGCCGAAAATGGCATCCTGGATTTTCAGCGCATCCATCATGGCGATGATGTCGAGCGCCACCGCGGTCTGCTGGGCATTGCGGAAGGTGTCCTTGGACAGGAAGCGCGTCGTGCCGTAGCCGCGCAGGTAGGGCATGATCACGCGGTAGCCGGCGCCGGCCAGCAGCGGCGCCACTTCTTCGAAACTATGGATGTCATAGGGCCAGCCGTGCAGCAAGATGACCGGCTGGCCGCCGGCCGGGCCGAGTTCCGCGTAGCCGATTTCCAGTTCGGCCGTGCGCACGCTGCGCGGCGTGCCCAACGAACGCCCGGCATTGGCCGGCAGGGCCGCAGCCCCGGCCAATGGTGCCAAGGCGGACAGGCCTGTGAGAGCCATGAATCCACCCATCAGGGACCGGCGTCGCGTATCGATCTTCTTGTCCAAAGCTTCCTCCGCAGTGTGTTGTGGTTGGGCCAAGTATAGGAAGGAAACGTATCTGGATTGTGTCACGGTATATCATGCGTGTAGTTTCAACGATTGGACTTGGCATGCGCATAGTGACTCACAGCGGCAAGTTCCACGCAGACGATGCGTGGGCGGTCGCTGCCCTGAACCTTTTATTCCCCGATGCGGAAATCGTGCGCACGCGCGACCCGGCGGTTATCGAAGCGGCCGACTTCGCGGTCGATGTCGGCGGCATCTGGGACCCTGCCACCGGCCGTTTCGACCATCACCAGAAGGGCTTCGACGCGGCGCGGCAGTCCGGCGTGCCTTATGCCAGCGCGGGCCTGGTCTGGCGCGAGTACGGCGCGCGTTGCGTCATGGTGCTGGCGGCCCAGCATGCCGGGCACCAGCTATCGGAAGACAAGGCGCGCGAAATGGCCTACGGCATCGATGCGGATGTGGTGCAATACCTGGACCTGTCCGATGTGGGGGCCGCCAAGAGTGCGCCGGGCGGCTACGGTCTTTCGGCCGTGATTTCCGGCTATAACACGAACTGGCTGGACGAAGAAGGGCTCGGCTATGGCGAGGCGGCGGAGGCATTCCGCATGGCCCAGTTCCGGCGCGCAATGGCCGTGCTGGCCGACATCATGGCGAATGCGGTCAAGTACCGCGTGGGCGCCTTGCTGGCACTGGACCAGGTGCGCCAGGCGCAGGTGCTGGAGGGCGGCCGTGTCCTGTTCCTGAAGAACGGCGCCCTGCCGTGGAGCCAGGTGGTGCGCAAGGAAATGCCGAAGGTGCTGTTCGTGATCAGCTTCAGCATTGCCGAGCAGCGCCACTTGCTGCACACGGTCCCCGTCAGCGCGGACAGCTTTACCGCCCGCGCCGATTTGCCTGCACCGTGGGCCGGCTTGCGCGACGCGGAGCTGGCCGCCGTCACCGGCGTACCGGATGCCGGCTTCTGCCACAACGGCCGCTTTATCGCTTCCGCCAAGTCGTACGAAGGCATCCGCGCCATGGCAGCGCTGGCGCTGAAGGCTGTCGAGGAAGTGCCGCCTAAGCCTTAGCCCTGCACATTGCTGCCCGCAGCGTTGCGGGGCAGCCGCGTCCGGATCGCATGGGCTGGGACGGAAAAAAACCCGAGAGCCGGTGACGGCTGTCGGGTTTTCACAAGCTCAGCGTGCGCTTAGAACTGGTTCATCGTGTTGTCTTTACCTGCTGCCTTCAAGGCTGCTTCGCCGGCGAAGTATTCCTTGTGGTCATCGCCAATGTCCGAACCGGACATGTTCTGGTGCTTGACGCAAGCGATGCCCTGGCGGATTTCCTTGCGCTGCACGCCAGCCACGTAGCCCAGCATGCCCTGGTCGCCGAAGTATTCCTTGGCCAGGTTGTCGGTGGACAAGGCCGCGGTGTGGTAGGTCGGCAGGGTGATCAGGTGGTGGAAGATGCCTGCGTCACGCGCTGCGTCGGCCTGGAAGGTGCGGATCTTCTCGTCGGCTTCGGCGGCCAGCGGGGTGGCGTCGTACTCGGCGCTCATCAGGGCTGCGCGGTCGTAGGCGGATACGTCCATGCCGGCTTCCTTCATGCGGTCGTACGCTTGCTGGCGGAAGTTCAGGGTCCAGTTGAACGATGGGCTGTTGTTGTACACCAGCTTGGCGTTCGGGATGACCTTGCGGATTTCATTGACCATGCCGCCGATCTGG
>JAJTCO010000019.1 GCA_021323265.1 Pseudoduganella sp.
AGCAGATTGTACAAGCGCGAGCTTGTGAACTTGTTTATAGGGTTCATGCAATCAGTTAAAATTTGCCGCTTGAACTTTTAGGATTCTTGGTATTTTGTTCTAAGTTGTTGATTTAATTCGTTTTCATCGGGCAAGATTGATGGGATCGGGCATTATAACAAAGTCCTGAGCCGCGCCAACAATTTGAGAGAATCTCGCTAAACATGGATACAGACAACAAGATCCTGCCGCTGAGCGACAGCGTGCAGGAAGCCCTCGCCATCACCAAACGCGGTGTGGACGAGCTCATTATTGAAAGCGAATTCGCTCAAAAGCTGGCGCGCTCGGAAAAGACCGGCGTGCCGCTGCGCATCAAGCTGGGCCTGGACCCGACCGCGCCGGACTTGCACCTGGGCCACACGGTGGTGCTGAACAAGATGCGCCAGCTGCAGAACCTGGGCCACCAGGTGATCTTCCTGATCGGCGACTTCACCTCCATGATTGGCGACCCGTCGGGCCGCAACGTCACCCGTCCGCCGCTGACCCGCGAGCAGATCGAGCTGAACGCGCAGACCTATTTCAAGCAAGCATCGCTGGTGCTGGACGCGTCCAAAACGGAAATCCGCTACAACTCCGAGTGGTGCGACCCGCTGGGCGCGCGCGGCATGATCCAGCTGGCCTCGCGCTACACCGTGGCCCGCATGATGGAACGCGACGACTTTTCCAAGCGGTTCAAGAACGGCACGCCGATTTCCGTGCATGAGTTCCTGTACCCGCTGATGCAGGGCTACGATTCGGTGGCGCTGAAGGCGGACCTGGAGCTGGGCGGCACCGACCAGAAGTTCAACCTGCTGGTGGGCCGCGAACTGCAGAAGGATTATGGCCAGGAGCCGCAGTGCATCCTGACCATGCCGCTGCTGGAAGGCCTGGACGGCGTCGAGAAGATGTCCAAGTCCAAGAACAACTATATCGGCATCACCGAGCCGGCCAACACCATGTTCGCCAAGGTCATGTCGATTTCGGACGTGATGATGTGGCGTTACTACGACCTGCTGTCGTGGCAGTCGATCGAACACATCGCCGGCCTGAAGCAGGCGATTGAAGGCGGCGCCAACCCGCGCGATGCCAAGGTGGCCCTGGCGCAGGAGATCGTCGAGCGCTTCCACTCGCGCCAGGCGGCGGAGGATGCGCTGGCGGACTTCGTCAACCGCTCCAAGGGCGGCATTCCTGACGACGTGCCGGAAGTGGCCCTGGCCGGCGCGCCGGTCGGCATCGGCCAACTGCTGAAGCAGGCCAACTTGTGCGCATCGACCTCGGAAGCGCTGCGCATGATCGACCAGGGCGGCGTGCGTATCGATGGCACCGTCATCAGCGACAAGGCGCTGAAGATCGAAGCGGGCACCTTCGTACTGCAGGTTGGCAAGCGCAAGTTTGCGAAAGTGACGTTGTCGGCATGATCGGGCTGCTGCAGCGGGTATCCTCGGCCAAGGTCGTGGTCGATGGCGAGACGACCGGCGCCATCGATGGCGGCCTGATGGTGCTGGTGTGCGCGGAAAAGGGCGATACGGAGAAGGAAGCGGACCAGCTGCTGGCCAAGCTCCTGTCGTATCGCGTGTTTTCCGACGATGCTGGCAAAATGAACAAATCCGTGACGGATGTGGCGGGGGGCCTGTTGCTGGTACCGCAGTTCACCTTGGCTGCCGATACCAATTCGGGTACGCGGCCTTCGTTCAGCCCGGCGGCCGCGCCGGCCGACGGCAAGCGCCTGTTCGACTACTTCGTGGCGCAGGCGCGCGCCAGGCATCCGGTAGTCGGCACCGGTGTGTTCGGGGCGGACATGAAGGTGACGCTGACCAATGACGGGCCGGTAACGTTCTGGCTGCAAACCCGGTAGGGCGGGGTACGACCCAAGGGTCGGACCCGGGTTGGCAGGGGTTCAAACGATAGTTGGGAGACAGACGATGAAAATCTGGAGCGATTCCTTCAAGGACGGCGCCGCCATCCCCGGCGACTTTGCCTTCGCCGTGCGCGACGCGCAAACCAAGGTGCGCCTGTCCTCCAACAAGAACCCGCACCTGGCCTGGTCCGAGGTTCCATCCGGCACCGAGTCCCTGGTCCTGCTGTGCATCGACGGCGACGCCCCCACCGACGGCAGCAACGTCAACAAGGAAGGGACCACGCTGCCGGCGTCCATGCCGCGCGCCGATTTCTACCACTGGTGCCTGATCGACATCCCGCCCACCCGCAGCAGCATCGCCGCCGGCGAGTTTTCCCGCGCAGTGACGCCCAAGGGAAAAGCGCCCACCCTGGACGCGCCGCTGCGCCACGGCATCAACGACTACACCGGCTGGTTTGCAGGCGACAAGGACATGGCCGGCGACTATTACGGCTACGATGGCCCATGCCCGCCATGGAACGACGAGCGCACCCACCATTACGTATTCCGCCTGTACGCGCTGGACATCCCGCGCCTGCAGCTGGAAGGCCGCTTCACCTGCCAGGACGTGCTGCAAGCCATGCACGGCCATATCCTCGACGAGGCGCAGGTGATCGGGAATTACTCCCTCTTTGAATGACCAGAATCCTGCTGATCCGCCACGGCGAAACCGCGTGGAATGCCGTGCGGCGCCTGCAAGGCCATACCGACATACCCCTGAGTACCACCGGCGAGCGCCAGGCCGAAGCCCTGGCCCGCGCCCTGGCCAGCGAACCGTTGGACGCCATCATCTCAAGCGACCTTGAGCGCGCAAGGCAGACCGCCCAGGCGGTGGCCAGCCGCCATCCGCAGCTCCCGCTGCATACCGACCCTGGCCTGCGCGAACGCGGTTACGGCGCCTTCGAAGGCCTCCTGTATACAGAAATCGCGCAGCGCTACCCGGTTGAGTTCGCCGAATGGCAGGCGCGCGACGTGGACGCCGTGATGCCCTCCGGCGGCCGCGTTGCCGAAAGTTTCCGCCAGTTTTACCAGCGCTGCCAGGAAGGCATCGCCCGCTGGGCCGCGCGGTATCCGCAGCAAACCATCCTGATCGTGGCCCACGGCGGCGTGCTCGAATGCGCCTACCGCGCGGCGCGCGGCCTGTCGATCGACGGTCCGCGCGACTTCCAGGTGAAGAACGCCAGCATCAATCGATTTACCTTTGGTAACGATGTGTTGGCACTAGAGCAATGGGGCGAAGTGGGCCACCTGTCTGCAACGATGGACGACATCATTTAAAAAGTGCTTAGTTTTTGGGCAGTGGATCGGTTAAAATAGCCCCCTTTCCCGCACTGGCTTACGGATTTATCAATTGAAAATCGGACCCCACGAGCTCCGCAATAACGTCTTTGTCGCGCCCATGGCTGGCGTGACGGACCGCCCATTCCGCCAGCTGTGCAAGGAACTGGGTGCGGGCTATGCGGTGTCCGAGATGGCGGCCTCCAACCCGCGCCTGTGGGCCAGCGAGAAGTCCTCGCGCCGCACCGACCACACCGGGGAAATGGAGCCGAAGGCCGTGCAGATCGCCGGCGCGGTGCCGGAAGAACTGGCCGAATGCGCCAAGTTCAACGTGGACCGCGGCGCCCAGATCATCGACATCAATATGGGCTGCCCGGTGAAAAAGGTGTGCAACAACTGGTGCGGCTCCGCCCTGTTGCAGCACGAAGACCTGGTGCAGCGCATCCTGGAAGCGGTGGTGCCGGCCGTGAACGTGCCCGTCACCCTGAAGTTCCGCACCGGCTGGAACCGCGAAAACAAGAACGCCCTGCGCATTGCCCGCATCGCCGAGCAAGCCGGCATCCAGATGCTGACGCTGCACGGCCGCACCCGCGCCGACGGCTACACCGGCGACGCCGAATACGACACCATTGCCGCCGTCAAGGCCGCCGTGAACATCCCGGTGGTGGCCAACGGCGACATCACCACGCCCGAAAAGGCGCGCTACGTGCTCGACAAGACCGGCGCCGACGCCGTCATGATCGGCCGCGCCGCCCAGGGACGCCCATGGATCTTCCGCGAGATCGACCATTTCCTGCGCACCGGCGAGCACTTGCCGGCGCCGCTGGTGGCGGAAGTGCGCAAGCTGATGGACGAACACCTGCAGGCCCATTACGCCTTCTACGGCGAATACCTGGGCGTGCGCACCGCGCGCAAGCATATCGGCTGGTACGTGCGCGACCTCCCGGGCGGGGAGGAATTCCGGCAGGAGATGAACCGCCTCGAGTCGACCGCAGAACAACTGCGCGCAGTCGACAGCTTCTTTGAATCCCAATGGAAGTATGGCGACCGGTTACAATACCGCCTCGCCGAAGAACCGCTGGCTGCGTAAAGCGCGCCTGCACCGGCAAATTGTTAGCAATATATATAAAAAAATGAGCAAAGAAAGCATTCAGGAAGTGGTCCAGAAAAGCCTGGAAGACTACTTCAATGACCTGGGCGAGCAGCAGGCATCGAACGTGTATGACATGGTAGTGATGACCGTAGAGCGTCCTATCCTCGAAGTGGTAATGACCCGCGCCGACGGCAACCAGTCCCATGCCGCCCAGATGCTGGGTATCAACCGCAATACTTTGCGCAAGAAGTTACAGGAACACGGCCTGCTCTGAGGCTGAATCCGCGTCCCGGTCCCCATTCTGGCCGCGGCGGGCCGTGGGGCCGGATGGTTTTGTACAGATTTCAACAACCTTCCTCCCCACAGCTATGATCAAACAAGCTCTCATCTCCGTATCCGACAAGACCGGCGTGCTGGACTTTGCCAAGGCCCTGTCGGCCATGGGCGTCAACATCCTGTCCACCGGCGGCACCGCGAAACTGCTGGCCGACAACGGCGTGCCGGTCACCGAAGTGGCAGACTACACCGGCTTCCCGGAAATGCTCGACGGCCGCGTGAAGACGCTGCACCCGAAAGTCCACGGCGGCATCCTGGCCCGCCGCGATTTCCCTGAGCACGTCGCCAAGCTGGAAGAGCACAGCATCCCGACCATCGACATGGTGGTGGTGAACCTGTACCCGTTCCAGGCCACCGTGGCCAAGGCCGAATGCTCGCTGGAAGACGCGATCGAGAACATCGATATCGGCGGCCCGGCCATGCTGCGCTCCGCCGCCAAGAACCACAAGGACGTGGTGGTGCTGTGCGACCCGGCCGACTACGGCGTGGTGCTGGCGGAAATGAAGGGCACCGACAACGCTCCGGGCTACGTCTCTTACGAAACCCGCTTCAACCTGGCCAAGAAGGTGTACGCGCACACTGCGCAGTACGACGGCGCCATCACCAACTACTTCACCAGCCTGGGCCCGGACCGCAAGCACGAGAACCGCTCCGCCTACCCGGCAACGCTGAACGTGGCCTTCGAGAAGGTGCAGGACATGCGCTACGGCGAAAACCCGCACCAGTCGGCCGCCTTCTACCGCGACCTGGCGCCGGTGGCCGGCGCGCTGGCGAACTACCGCCAGCTGCAGGGCAAGGAACTGTCCTTCAACAACATCGCCGACGCCGACGCGGCGTGGGAATGCGTGAAGTCCATGGGCTCCACCGCCTGCGTGATCATCAAGCACGCCAACCCGTGCGGCGTGGCCCTGGGCGCCAACGCCCTGGAAGCCTACCAGCGCGCACTGAAGACCGACCCGACCTCCGCCTTCGGCGGCATCATCGCCTTCAACGTGGAAGTGGACGGCGCGGCAGCGGCCGAACTGGCCAAGCTGTTCGTCGAAGTGCTGATCGCTCCATCCTTCACCGCGGAAGCGCTCCAGATCATGTCGGCCAAGCAGAACGTGCGCCTGCTGGAAATCCCGCTGGGCGACGGCGTCAATGCGATGGATTTCAAGCGCGTGGGCGGCGGCCTGCTGGTGCAGTCGACCGATGCCAAGAACGTGCTGCAGTCCGAACTGCGCGTCGTCACCAAGCTGCAGCCTACCCAGCAGCAGCTGGCGGACCTGATGTTCGCCTGGCGCGTGGCCAAATACGTGAAGTCGAACGCCATCGTCTTCTGCGGCGGCAATATGACCCTGGGCGTGGGTGCAGGCCAGATGTCGCGCATCGACTCGGCACGTATCGCATCGATCAAGGCGCAGAACGCCGGCCTGTCGCTGCAGGGCTCCGTGGTCGCTTCCGACGCCTTCTTCCCGTTCCGCGACGGCCTGGACGTGGTGGTTGACGCAGGCGCCACCTGCGTGATCCAACCTGGCGGCTCCATGCGCGACCAGGAAGTGATCGACGCCGCCGACGAACGTGGCGTCGTGATGCTGTACACCGGCACCCGCCACTTCCGCCACTAAACCCGGCAAACCTGGGTCTGACCCAAGGGTCAGACCCCAAGTGTCAGACCCTTGGGTCTGACACTGTTTTACCGGGTTGTGCATTACAATCCGAAAATGATAATTCTCGGCATCGACCCCGGCCTACGTACCACAGGCTTTGGCGTCATCCAAAAAGTGGGCAACAAGCTGCGCTACATCGCCTCCGGCACCATCAAAAGCGGCGAGGGCGACCTGCCGCAGCGGCTCAAGATCATCCTCGATGGCGTGGCGCAAGTTGCCGCCACCTACCGGCCCGATTGCGCTGCAATCGAAAAAGTCTTCGTCAACGTCAACCCGCAATCGACGCTGCTACTGGGCCAGGCCCGTGGCGCCGCGATCTGCGCTCTGGTCACGCACGACCTGAAAGTGGCCGAATACTCCCCGACGCAGCTCAAGCAAGCCGTGGTCGGCACCGGCCGCGCCAGCAAGGCGCAGGTGCAGGACATGGTCGCGCGCCTGCTGGCGCTGCCCGGCCTGCCCGGCACCGACGCCGCCGACGCCCTGGGCATCGCCATCTGCCACGCCCACAGCCAGGCCACGCTGGCAGTGGTCAGCAACGTCCATCCCGCCCTGTCCGGACTGCGCATGAAACGCGGCCGCCTGGTCGGCTAACCGCATTCCAAAGGAACACCATGATCGGTCGTCTCACCGGCACCCTGCTCGAAAAGAATCCCCCGCAACTGCTGGTAGACGTGCAAGGCGTCGGCTACGAAGTCGACGTCCCGATGTCGACCTTCTACAACCTGCCTGGCGTGGGCGAAAAAGTCAGCCTGTTCACGCACCTGACCATTCGCGAAGATGCACACCTGCTGTTCGGCTTCGGCCACGCAGAGGAACGCGCCGTGTTCCGCCAACTGATCAAGATCAGCGGCGTAGGCGCGCGCACCGCGTTGTCGATCCTCTCCGGCCTGTCGATTGCCGATCTGGCGCAGGCCGTGACGCTGCAGGAAGCTGGCCGCCTGGTGAAGATCCCCGGCATCGGCAAGAAGACCGCCGAACGCCTCCTGCTGGAACTGAAAGGCAAGCTTGGCGCCGACATCGGCGCGGGCAGCGCGCATCCGGTACACGACTCGCAGGCTGACATCCTGAATGCGCTGCTGGCGCTGGGCTACTCCGACAAGGAAGCCACGCTGGCGCTGAAGACCGTGCCAGCCGGCGCCTCTGTTTCGGACGGCATCAAGCAAGCGTTGAAGGCATTGTCAAAGGGCTGATGTAACTGAAAATATTAAGAAAAATGTAATATTTGGTGAGAATATTGGGCGCGGGAAACTCATACAATGCGCGTTCGATAGGCTTTGTCAAAAATGCATGAAAACGCAGTTCTTCAGTGAGACCAACGAACCGGACTCCATCGCACAAATAGGCGCCATAGCGATGGCGTCTTCAGCCTACGAAAAGCTCCTGCGCAAACGGGGAAAGGCCCGGGAGCCGGGCGAGCCCTGGCCATACGTCCAGCCAACCTGGGTCTTCGGGACGCACAACCTGCCTGCCATTCCTGGCGTCGACCTGCAATTCGTTCAGGGTGATGTGCGCTTGGCGCACGAAGCGCTGCGGGCAGCGGCCGGCGGAAAAAATATCTGGGTCGTTGACAGCGACCTCGCCGGCCAGTTCCACCAAGCCGGCCTGCTCGATGAAATGATCGTCCAGGTCGGCGAAGCGGCTCTGGCAAAGGGCAAGCCACCCATCCTGCGCAAATTCAAAATGCCCGTGCCGGTGCTGCAGTCGGCGCGCAAGACCGACGCCGGAGTGGTGGAACTGCGCTATCATGTTCCGCGTACTTGACGCGGACAGCCCCATGACCAAAACAAGCAAGCTGCTGCTCGTGGTATCCCACCTGCTGATGCTGGGTGGCGGCTTTGCGCTGGGCGTGTATATGCTGCCCATCCTCATCGCACCGGAAGCGCCCAGCAGGCAGGCGGTCCAGGCGGCTGCGACAGGCGCGCTGTACACCGGCACCTTCCGGCGTGACCTGAAGGACAGTGACCAATTCCATTGGGGCGAGGGCACGGTCTCTCTGACGCCGAACGCTATTGCGTTGGAAGGTGAGCTGGCGCCCGGCCCCGACTACAAGCTCTACCTGTCCCCCAGCTTCGTGGAAACCGAGACGGACTTTCTACGCTTGAAGCCCGCGATGGTCAGGGTAGGCGACGTGAAGACTTTCAAGAACTTCGTCGTCCCGCTTCCCCCGGATATCGACCCCGCACGGTATACGACGGTGATCGTATGGTGCGAAACGTTCGGCCAGTTCATCAGCGCAGCAAAGTACAAATAGCAGGAAGCGGCACGTCGAGTCACTGCGTCGCATTCGGACAAGTGCCAGTTGACTGACAGTGCGGCGTCACCCTTCTAGTCGATTCCAGCGTCACGCTCCGCCTGCTTTACCGCGCGCTGAACGCGCTGTTCGTCAATGCGATGCCTGGGACTGAGGCGATACCATCAACGATTCCGTCAGCATCGTAATGGGGTCCTTCGCACCTTTCCAACACCCGAAGGGCACGCTTCAAGCAAGCGCAGGCCGCTGCCATACAGGAGCGAGGCGATCAGCCAGGTCTCGCCTTTTAGCCGGCGGAGAAGCGACTGCACTTCCCTGATGGTTAACACCGTTGGCAAGCGCTGCGGCTGTTTTGCGGCTACCACGTCTTTGAGCCAATTAACCTCAATCTTTAATTTGCTGCTAAAGTGATAACCTTGTTCATGCTATCCCTTCTTCGTGGCCGAAGATGAAAAAGACTTCCTTATGTTCTCACCGTAATTGCACGCAGCATGTTGCATGCGTTAGAGTCCGCGTCGGGGAAGTCCCTTACATTCCTTGGGCTCTTTGAAGTGTCCGCGAGAATCCGGCAATTTGATGTGGTTCGAGTGAAGGCGATTCGTGACAACCGCTTTGCTGACGCAACCATTTGCTATGAGCGCTGCGGCCAGTTACGTCCAACGTTGGGCTTCTTAAATGGCCGATACACTTAACGACGATGTCACCATCTCTCTCACTTCCGACGAGGCTTTGGTGTTGTTTGAGTTCCTTCGCCGGTTCAGTGACACAGAAAGCCTAACGATCGAAGACCAAGCGGAACAACGAGCCCTTTGGAACCTATGCTGCATCTTTGAAAAGGCTTCAGTGCTACCGCTCGAGGTCACCTATTCGCAGGCGCTACTCGCTGCACGTGAACGGTTATGCGATGAAAATTAGGAACCCAGGCCACAATGCCCAACCATTCATTCAACACGGGAAGTTCCTTAGTTATTTATCCAAATTCCTAACCTCATGCTCAACCTCGCTCACTTCTTTCGCAGGACACGCCAAACGCTGCGTGTTTGTCGTCCCGGTTACCTTGCACGTTAGTCCCTCCAGAAAAATATGCCCCAACAAGTCGACGAAAAATTTTATGATCGAGCAGATGCCCTTATTCATTTGGCGAACGCTCAACTGAGCGCTACTACTGGCGGAAAGGTTAGCGCCTCTTTCATGTATGCAGCATCCCGATTCAATGCCTGGCGCAGCGCCTGTGGCTTCGAAAAGAAAGAGGAGATGGAAGCGGCACGTGCTGAGACCATCGCATACTTTGTCGCCGAGTATGAGAAATGCCTCACCGAAAACCTTGACGACTACATCGAGAACTTCAATCGGTACATGAAGCCGAACGATGAATAGAGGCGTCCAACTATCTGCTCAACCCAGCTTACCTTGTTCGCAGGACACGCAAAGCTATGCTATGTCGTGCCGGTTGGCGTAAACGTTAGGCGCTCGTATAGTTTTACGCACGACTGCATATGAGCTTCATTATTGAGACCAGCGTAGCGGCATCGGCAGCGGCGATTAGTCAGTTGCTAAGCAGACGCGGCGACAGTGTTAGCTGCCCTTGGCGGTGGCAAAGGCAAGGGAAAAGACGGATGAAATCGTCGAGGGGGCCCCCGCATCGCTGCGCGCCGCTACAGACGGTTGTTTCTGCATAAGTGGTCGCTTCCAAAGCAATTCATCCACCAAAACCAATCCAAGCAAGCTATGAGAAAATTCACTAAGGCACTTGTTACTGCTATCAGTATCGTCGTATTCACCGGCATGGCTCCCGTCATGGCAGCTGACAAAAATCTCGACTGGGAGGCCCAGGTCAGAAAAGCTGACGAATCCTTCTGGAACGATTTTAATTATTCAGAATCTGCTGCGCTGAATTCCCATTATTCAGGAGATGTTGAGTTTTATCACGATCTCGGCGGCACAATACTGGGACAAGGCGCATTGGCCAAAGTCAATGCAGGCATGGATAACGCTAAGAACCGCGGGCGTCGTGTGCTCGTCCCGAACACGCTGCGCATCTTTCCAATGCGAAAAGACAAGGAGATTTACGGGGCACTCGTCATGGGCGAGCATGACTTTTTCAGTACCGAGTCGGGAAAAATCGTAAAAAGAACGGTGAGGTCCTCGTTCACTCACCTCATCCTGCTCAAGGATGGCGTTTGGAAAATTGCGCGCATATATAGCTATGATCACAAAATGGCAGCTGACACGGAGAAATGAGTTCGAACCGAGTGAGTTTGAACTGTGTCTAACCCATCAATCAACTCGGACGCGCCTACGCGCGCCGGTTATTGTTCGCTGGGTAACAGTCGAAATGCTTTCGACATTCATATTTGCTGTATCGGCATCAACCAAGAGCGTAAGAGCCTCCTTCTCAACCTTTTTGAAGGTAGTTCTCTCCGGATTTCAGGGGCGTCAACTGGTTCTGATGCGATGTGCAATGAGCTTGCGAAGTATGTAGACATTTATAGTGATCACGATAAAGGCTTCCTGATGTTACGAGACTTCCTCACCGTGTTTGCCCTTGCTGCGCTGCCTGCGTTTGCTTTCGCTCATGGCGAAGATGTTCTAGTGACGCTCTATGCGGAGCTCCTGACCATCATTACCATTATTCTCGCGCTTCGAATGGTTCCGGCCTTCCGTCGTTATTGGCGTGGCGGGAGTGCATTTTGCATACTCGGAGTAATTGCGGCCTGGCTTGTAACGTGGC
Source organism: Pseudoduganella sp. (assembly GCA_021323265.1). Classification (GTDB taxonomy): domain Bacteria; phylum Pseudomonadota; class Gammaproteobacteria; order Burkholderiales; family Burkholderiaceae_D; genus Rugamonas. Next base: position 11,254 of record JAJTCO010000019.1, read on the forward strand.
GGTTGCCCTATAGGGACAATCAACATCTGATAACTGCGCTTTCGGTTGCGCTGCCATTGCTTGCCACCGCGGCTTACGTGATCTGGCGACGTCGCCGGACGCGCTAAATGCGAGAACCTTTCGTGAGTCAGCCATCCAAACTGCTATTCCTTCCAGGCGCCTCTGGCAACACGCACTTCTGGAGGCCGGTGGCCGGGTTGCTGCGCCCCCAGGCAACGCACGTCCATTTCGGATGGCCCGGCTTTGGAACTGCCCCTCGTGATCCCACCGTCAACGGCATTGGCGATCTCGCCGAAAGGGTAGTCGCCGAGATCGATCAGCCGACGGCCATCATTGCCCAATCCATGGGAGGCGTGATCGCCCTGTTGGCTGCATATCAGCGCCCTGAGCTGGTCACGCACCTTGTCCTCACGGTGACTTCCGGCGGTTTGGATATCAGCGATCTGGGCGCCCATGACTGGCGGCCGGAGTTCATCGAAGCGAATCCCGGATTGCCCCAATGGTTTTCTGAACTCAAGCTCGACCTGACGCCTATTGTCAGCTCGATCGCAGCGCCGTCCTTGCTCCTGTGGGGAGACGCCGACCCAATCAGTCCGGTCGCCGTCGGCGAGCGCCTTGCCGCGCTTCTGCCGCACGCGCGACTGCACGTCTTCGCCGGCGGCGAGCATGATCTTGGACATGCGCTTGCCCACGATGTCGCGCCGCTCATCGACGAACACATTTCTACGAACCATAGTCGGAGATCCCCAGATGCCTAACAAATTCCTGGTAACAGGTGCCGTGCTTAGCGGAATTGCTGCCTTGCTTCACGTTGGCTGTATCTATTTCGGTGCGCCCTGGTACCGTTTTTTCGGTGCTGGTGAAGAGATGGCGAGAATGGCCGAAGCGGGGAGCTGGGTCCCAAGCCTGATCACTTCAGGCATTGTCATTGTTCTGGTGATCTGGTCGTTGTACGCATTATCGGGGGCTGGCATCGTACGCCGCTTGCCGCTGCTTCGCACTGCGCTTTGCATCATCACCGGCATCTACTTGCTACGCGGCTTGGCGGCCCTGCCAGTCGCCATCTTCCAGCCTGAGCAGGCGACTGCTTTCCTTTGGTGGAGCTCCGCCATTTGCCTAGGCTTCGGCATTTTCCACTTAGTCGGTGTCCGCCAAAGCTGGAAGGCGATGTCGCTCTCGGCACAACGAGCATAGCTTTCAACCAGATCGAGACGAGTTATGGAAGAAAGTGTAAAGCACGAAGTGATGGCGCTTAGTCGGCGGATTCATGATATGACCGAATCGGCCTACCAGACCATGCCTGCGACACGAGGCGACCCGCAATGGCCGGAAAAACAGCGTGTTCTGCTTGCGGATATGGCGATGCATTTGGTGTGGGTTTCGATGAAGCCGGGCGAGCTCGATGTCGACAAATTGCGCAGCAACCTCTATTCGATACTAACAATCGCCGATCAGTTTATCCCTGATGCGGAACTGAAGACGACGGCGGAAAGGCTTCTGGAGTAGAGTTGTGATCGCATTTATTTTGAACTCAAATGGAGGTCCAAAATGACTACGCCAGCAAAAAACACGATTTGCCTCTGGTACAACGGGGATGCGGAGGAAGCCGCGCAGTTCTATGCCAGTACTTTCCCTGACTCGTCCGTCGGGGCAGTGCACCGCGCGCCTGGGGACTTTCCGTCAGGGAAGGAAGGGGACGTCTTGACGGTGGAATTCACCGTTGCAGGTATCCCGTGCATTGGTCTCAACGGTGGCCCAACGTTCAAGCATAACGAAGCGTTTTCGTTCCAGATTGCGACAACGGACCAGGCGGAAACAGACCGTTACTGGAATGCGATCGTTGGCAATGGCGGCCAGGAGAGTGCATGCGGCTGGTGCAAGGACAAGTGGGGCGTGTCCTGGCAAATATCCCCGATCGTCCTGGTCAAGGCGGTGACCGATCCCGATCCCGCCGTTGCCAAGCGCGCGTTCAAGGCAATGATGGACATGAGGAAGATCGACATCAGTGCGATCGAACAAGCGATTCGCGGTTAAGGAGTGGATGGGATGGCATCGATCGTCACACTGGCATTGGTCTTTGGATTGGGCGCGGCATCGGCAGCGCAGGCGCAGGTTCCGTACACCTTCATTGAAGGCAAGGTGCCTGAGGACGTTCAGCCCGACGGAAATTCGATCGTCTTCGAGGGGCCCAGAGAGATGCTGGTCATCGATACCGGCCGCCATCCCGAACATACGGACAAGATCATTGCGGTCGCCAAGGCACGGAACAAGCCGATCACGGCCATCGTCAATACGCATTGGCACCTCGACCATGCGACGGGCAACGCGCGCATTCGCGCCGCCTATCCCGGCGCAAAGCTGTACACCAGCACGGCCGTGGAGGGGGCCCTGAAAGGCTTCCTGGTACGGAATGTCGACAAGGCCAAGGCCAGGTTGGAGGACCCTGCCGTACCGGAGGCGCGGAAGGTCGATACGCGCCTGTACCTGAACGCGATCAACGATCCAGCCAACCTGATTCCCGATCATCCCGTCACGGGGCCGATGTCGATCAGGCTCGGTGAGCGCGAATTGCATTTGCACCTGGCGCGGCATGCGGCTACCGAAGGCGATGTTTGGGTCCACGACCCGGCCAGCAAGACTGTCTTCGTCGGCGACCTGGTGGTGGTACCGCTGCCGTTCTTCGATACGGGTTGTGCGGAAGGTTGGCGCCAGGCGCTGGCAGCGATCGACCGGCTCGATTTCCAGACCTTGGTTCCCGGCCACGGCTTGCCGATGGACCGCGCCACGTTCTCCAGCTACCGGCGCGCTTTTGATGCCTTCACCGGCTGCGCGGAAAGCAGCCAGCCTACGGCGGCTTGTGTAGCGACCTGGATGCAGCAGGGCGCGTCTTTCGTCGCCATGCATCCCAATCCCAAGTACACCGAGGCCGCGCTAACCTATTACGTCGACCAGATCCTGCGCGTGCCCGCACGTCGCGTGGAATACTGCGGCAAGTGAGCCTACTTTTTCTTTTCATATGCATGTAATGGATCCACGCACTTTCAAATACGGGGAAAGCGACGCCCAATCGGCCGACCTGTATCTTCCGCGTGCAGCCAAGCCGCCAGTGGTCTGCCTGCTCCACGGGGGCTTCTGGCGAATGCCTTACGGTCGCGAGGAACTTGCGGATATTGCCAAGGACCTCGCGGCCAGGGGGTATGCGGTTTGGAACATCGAGTACAGAAGACTGGGCGCGCCGGGCGGTGGCTGGCCAGGTACTCTCAGCGACGTGGCACTTGCCGTCGATTATCTCGCGAGCCTCGTTGACGATGGTTTCGATCTTGACTTAAGCCGTGTCATGGTGGCAGGCCATTCCGCTGGTGGCCACTTGGCTTTGTGTACGTCGGGCAGGGGCTTGAACGGGCACTTTCGCACTTCGCGTGTCCAGCCGATAGCCGTTGCTGGCCTTGCCGCCGTTTCCGACCTTGCCGGCACCCACGAGATTTCCGCAGGCAACGGAGCGGTCAGTCAACTCCTCGAAGGGTCGCCGGAAACGGTTCCGGAGCGCTATGCCGCGGCTTCCCCCATCGAGTTGCTTCCCCTCGGGGTACGGCAGCTGATTCTTCATGGCTTGAGGGACGAGGCACTGCCGATTGATCTAGCCAGGCGCTATGCGTCCGCGGCGCACGCGTCGGGGGACAGCATCGACTATGTTGAACTTTCCGATGCGGGACACATGGACTTCCTCGACCCGGCGAGCGAAGCGCACGTCGTGCTGTGCAAGTGGTTGGCACGTGTGAGCGAGTGCGGGAAGATGACGCTATGAGTACCTGATGCTTATGGGCGTCCTGTGCTCAGGCGACTGTAATATACGGGTTGATCTACTGCTCATTTTCCGGGCCTTGCAGTTGCTGGCCCTTATTGCGCTTGTGCGAACTTATCGACGTGCGTCAACCCATTAAACAATAGGCGAACAATGTCCGACATTTTGGAAGCAGCTGGCAGTACCATCGATCACCCAGAGTGCGAGGCGCTTCGTTGCCTTGAACGTAGCCGGCTGCGCGCCCTGGTTGCGCGTGATGTGGAGCTGGCGCGGCCACTTCACGCCAGCGACTTTCAGCTGATTACGCCGGTGGGCATGGCGCTGTCGCGCGAGCAGTACCTCGGCGCGATTGCAGCGGGCGCGCTCAAGTATGGCGCCTGGGACCCGAAGCACATCGATGTGCGGCTGTATGGCGACGCGGCGGCGATCCGCTACCAATCGAGCCTGGAAGTTACCTTCGGGCCGCACCACGTGCCACGGGCTGACTATTGGCATACCGATCTATATGAGAAGCGCGATGGTGCATGGCAGGTCGTGTGGTCGCATGCCACTGAGATCCGATCGGTAGGCTAGTGCCATGGCGGAGAACAAGACCAAGGCGACCGGCGCCAGTGTCGATGACTACCTCGCCGCCAAAGCCTCCCCGGAGCAGCTTGCCGACTGCCGCGAACTGATCGTCCTGCTGGAGCGGATGACCGGGCAGCCGCCTTTGATGTGGGGACCGAGCATTGTCGGTTTCGGTTCTTACCGTTACACCTATGCGAGCGGGCACTCGGGCGAGGCGCCGTTGACCGGCTTTGCGATCCGAGGCCGAGACATCGTGCTGTACCTGGTCGCCGAAGACGCAACGCAGGCTGCCTTGCTGGCGCGGCTGGGCAAACACAAGATGACCAAATCCTGCCTGTACTTCAAGCGCCTGGGCGACCTGGAACGGCAGGCGCTTGAGCAGCTGCTCGTCAACTCGATCGCGGAAGTCAGGCGGCGCTACGGCTAGCGCGGGATGCTAGGGGAGCCGCGTATGGCCCTATAATCCGCTTCTCGCCCAGCATATTAGATAGGAACACGAATGGCCGCTGTACCGCAGGCACTGTCCAGGCAATCCCTCGCAACGCCCCCGAACATCCGTCGCAGCCAGACGCTGGCCCTGGTCATGCTGGTGGTGTGCGGCGTCATCAACTACCTTGACCGCGCGACGCTGGCCGTGGCCAACGAATATATCCGCGCCGACCTGGGCTTGTCGCTGGGCGAGATGGGGGTGCTGCTGTCGGCCTTCTCGTGGAGCTACGCGCTGTGCCAGTTGCCGGTGGGCGCCCTGGTGGACAAGGTCGGGCCGCGCTGGCTGCTGGGCGCGGGCCTGGTGCTGTGGTCGGTGGCGCAGGCTGCCGGCGGCTTTGCCGCGACCTTCGGCTACTTCGTGGTGGCGCGCATCATCCTGGGCATCGGCGAAGCGCCGCAGTTCCCATCGGCGGCGCGCGTGGTGAGCAACTGGTTCCCGCTGCGCTCGCGCGGTACGCCGACCGGCATCTACAACTCCGCTTCGCCGTTGGGCGTGGCCCTGGCGCCGCTGCTGCTGCCGCCGCTGATCGCTGCGACCAGCTGGCATTGGGCGTTCTTCGTCACCGGCGCCATGGGACTGGTAGCGGCAGTGGTCTGGGTTTCGCTGTATCGCGATCCCGTGCGGGAACAGTTGACGGCGGAAGAACGCGCCTACCTGGAAGAGGGCGAAGGTGGCGAGGCCGTGTCGAAGACCAGTTTCGCTGCCTGGTGCGCCTTGTTCCGCTACCGCGTCACCTGGGGCATGATGCTGGGCTTCTTTGGATCGGTCTACCTCAATTGGGTGTACCTGACCTGGCTGCCCGGTTACCTGCGCACCGAGCGCAAGATGGACCTGGCCTACGCGGGCCTGGCATCGGCAGTACCGTTCCTGTGCGGCTTTGCCGGCGCCCTGATCGCAGGCTGGGCGTCGGACCGCGTGGTGCGGTTCAGCGCTTCGCCGATTGCCGGGCGCCGCAATGCGGTGGTGGTGGCCACGCTGGGCATGGTGGCGTTCACGATTCCCGCAGCATTGGTGGAGAGCAACATCGTGGCGGTAGCCTGCATTTCGCTGGTGATCTTCCTTGCCAATGCCTCCTCGGCCTGCGCCTGGTCGCTCGCCACCGTGGCTGCGCCGCGCAGCCGCATCGCCTCGCTCGGCGCGATCCAGAACTTCGGCGGCTTCCTGGGCGGCGCCCTGGCGCCGATTCTCACCGGCTATATCGCGCAAAGCTGGTCGTTCGCGCCGGCGCTGCTGACCGGTGCGGCGATCGCATTCATGGGCGCCATGTCATACCTGTTCCTGGTCGTACGCCCCATCCCAGAGCAGGCTTAAGGGACGGGCGCCGCGGTGTGCGGTTTGTGCACCGCTTCAACCGTGCGCGCCGGGGTTCGGTGCTAGACTCGTCGAACGAATGTCGGCTGGAATGCTGGGCAAGGCCGCTGGCCCGACAGAATTCTTGTGGAGGCGAGTTTGGAGATTGCATCGCTGGCGACCGGCAGCGGCAACGAAAGTCATTTCGTACGCTTTTACGATCAAGACGAGATAATGCTGGAGGAAGTCGCCGATTTCCTTGACATCCCCCTGCGGGCCGGCGGCGCTTCGATCATTATTGCGACGGTCGATCACATCAGTATCCTGCGCCGGCACCTGGCCGGGCTGGGAACCCATGCCGAGGCGTCACCGTGGTTTACGGGCGAGCTTCTGGTCTTCGAAGCGGAAGACATGCTGGCCCGGTTCATGCAGGACGACTGGCCCGACGAGGAACGCTTCAACGATACGGTCGGCAAGGTGGTGCGCCAGGCTTGCCAAGGCAACCGGACGGTGCATGCGTTCGGCGAGATGGTCGCCATCCTTTGTAGCCAGGGCTTGCATGATGCGGCCATTCGGCTCGAGCAGTTGTGGAACGGCTTGCATGAGCATCTCAAGTTCTCGCTGTTCTGCGCCTATCCCTGGAAAGTGTTTTCGTCGGTTGAGCTGGTGACCCGGTTCCAGCAAGTGTGCCGTGAGCATGGCCACGTCTATTGCCATCCCCAGTCTTCGCGCACCGTGAAACCGCAGGAACTCCACTTGCGCGCGGCGGAGCTCGAGCAGCAGAACCGCGCGCTGCAGGGGGAACTGAGCCATGCCAACGAAGCGATCCAGACCTTGCGCTACCGCGAGCAGGAGTTGGCGGACTTCGTCAACAACGCGGCGGAAGGCCTGCACCGTGTCGGCAGCGACGGCACCATCCTGTGGGCCAACAAGGCCGAGCTGGCCATGCTGGGCTACCGCTGGGAAGACTATGTCGGGCACCATATCGCCGAGTTCCATGTCGACCAGCCTTTGATTGAAGGCATGTTGGCGCGCATTCAGGCCGGCGCAGTGTTTTACGACCAGCCGGCGCAGCTGCGGTGCCAGGATGGATCGGTCAAGCACGTGCTGATCCATTCGAACGGTTGCTTTGTCGACGGCAAGTTGCGCTACACGCGCTGCTCCACGCGCGACGCGACGGACCGGCTGCGGCTGGAGGAGGCTTATCGCGAGCGGGAAGAGCTGCTGACGGAGCTGACGCGCATGAACCAGGCCAAGGATGAGTTCCTGGCGATGCTGTCGCACGAACTGCGCAATCCGCTGGCACCCATCTCCGCCGCAGCCGAGTCGCTGCAGGCCATGGCGGCCGATCCGGTGCGCGTCAAGGAGATCGCGGCCGTCGTGGCCCGGCAAGCGGGACATCTCACCGCGCTGCTCGACGATTTGCTCGACGTTGCGCGCGTGACCCGTGGCCTCATCAAGCTGAGCGAGGACCAGCTCGATCTGCGCGATGTGGTGAGCGCTGCGATCGAGCAGGTCACCCCGATGACCCGTACCATGGCGCACGACGTGGCGGTGCGCCTGCCGGGGGAGGCGGCGTACGTGCGCGGCGATGTTGAGCGCCTGGTGCAGGTGGTGACCAACATCGTGACCAATGCGGCGAAATACACCCCGGCCGGCGGCAGGCTCGACGTGGAATTGTCGGTCGATGGCGCGCAAGCGGAACTGAAGGTGGCCGACAACGGCATCGGCATGGCGCCGGAACTGGTCGACAAGGTATTCCAGCTGTTCGTGCAGGGCGAGCGCTCGTCCAACCGGTCGCAGGGCGGCCTCGGTGTCGGACTGGCCCTGGTCAGGAGCCTGGTGCGCGCCCACGGCGGTACGGTGCATGCCGAAAGCGCCGGCCCGGGCCGGGGCAGTACGTTCATCGTGCACCTGCCGCTGTTGCCGCAGGCCGAGGTACAGCATGCCGCCGCGGTAGCGCTCGCGCAGCCGGCGCCTCCTCGGCCGCTGCGCATCATGATCGTCGATGACAACGTCGATGCGGCACAAATGCTGGCGATCCTGCTGGAGATGGCGGGCCACCAGGTGCAGCTGGCGCATACCGGCGGCGATGCCCTGCGCGCGGCAGAGGCGACGCCGCCGGACGTCTTCCTGCTCGACATCGGCCTGCCGGACATGGACGGCAGGGAGCTGGCGGCGCACCTGCGGACTGTGCCGGCGCTCGCGCAGGCCCACGTGATCGCGATCTCCGGCTACGGCCAGGCGCACGACCGGCAGCAAGCGATGGCCGCCGGCTTCGATCACCATCTGGTCAAACCCGTACGAATCGAAGAGTTGACCGCCTTGCTGGAGCAGGGGCGTCCGCCTGCCAAGCCATAAAGTCTGCGTGCCCCCTTGTAATTGCTGTACTATCCTCCACATGGAGTATGTGGGGAGGATAAATCGTGGCTGTTGTTGATATTAAGACAAAATTTCCGGATACCGAGAAGGTGACGGTGAACATTGGCCTGGTGGACCTGGCCCAAATGGACTTATTGGTGGGGCAGGGCTTCTACACCAACCGGACCGACTTCGTCCGCACTGCCGTGCGCAACCTGCTGCGGGAACAGGTCGCCTCCATCAACCAAACCGCGTCACGCGAGCGCTTCGTGATGGGATTGCAGCGTTACTCGCGCAGCGACCTGGAGCGCGCCGTGGCGGCCGGCACCCCGCTGGAAATCCATGTGCTGGGGCTGGCCAGCGTGGACGACGACGTCACGCCGGAACTGGCCAGCGCCGCCATCGCATCGGTGCGCGTCCTGGGCGCCTTCATCGCGCCGCAGGCCGTCAAGCTGGCACTTGCCGACCGCATTCACTCCTGACCTACGGACCAGATATGACACCATTCGACAAATTCCTCGGCAAGATGGGCCAAGCGGCACAGCTGGCCCAAGCCAAAGATCCGCTGGCCGCCACCAAGGTCATTCAGGACGCATTGACGGCGGCCGGGCTGCTGCGGCCGCACGCGGCTGCGGACACCGCCAGTCCCGCCGCGGAATTGCACGACCTGAATCCCCCGCCGGACTGGGCCGTCGCGAGGGGGAAAGTCCAGCGGGCGCGCGGGCGGGTGCCGGACGCCCGGCGCACGCCGGCGACGGCGCCCGATCCGCGCGCGCCGGGCGAATTCCGGCATGGGGCGTTCAGTGCGGCGGCCGGCCAGCGCCGCTACCGGCTCTATGTGCCGTCGACACCGTCCGACCGGCCGCGCCCGCTGATCGTCATGCTGCACGGCTGCACGCAGAACGCCGAAGACTTCGCCGCCGGGACCGAAATGAATGTCCTGGCCGAACAGCATGGCTGTCTCGTGCTGTATCCGGAGCAGCCGCGTTCGGCCAATGCCACGCTGTGCTGGAACTGGTTCGATGCGCTGCACCAGACGCGCGACGGTGGCGAACCGTCCCTGATCGCGGGGATGACGCGCGAGGTCATCACGCAGTGGCAGGCCGATCCCGGGCGGGTGTACGTGGCGGGGTTGTCGGCGGGCGGCGCCATGGCCGCGGTCATGGGCGCAACGCATCCTGAGCTGTATGCCGCGATCGGCGTCCATTCCGGCCTTCCCGTGGGCAAGGCGCGCGACCTGATCACAGGCCTGGCGGCGATGAAGCGGACGAAAGCCGGGCGCGGCAGGGCGGCGGGGAAGCTGCGGCAGCGGGTGCCGGTAATCGTGTTCCATGGCGACAGCGACAACGTCGTGCACGCGGAGAATGGGGATGCCCTCCTCGATCAATTCCTGCACCCGGCAAGCGATACGGCTACGGTCCCGCTGCGCCGCAGCAAGGAAATCGGGACGGCGTCAAGCGGACGGCGTTTTACCAGGACGTCCGTGATCGATGAACACGGCCACCACGTCGCCGAGCATTGGGCGCTGCACGGCGCAGGCCACGCATGGTCGGGCGGTAGCGCCAAGGGCAGCTATACCGACCCCGCGGGGCCGGGCGCGTCCGCCGAGATGTTGCGGTTTTTCCTCGATCAGCCCGGCCGGGAATCGAGCACGCCATAACAAGGACTGCCCATGAAAACGCAATACTTCACCGCCTCCAGCCTGGACGGCTTCATCGCGACCGAAGACGACTCGCTCGAGTGGCTGTTCCCGCTGGGGGACATCAGCGAATCCAGCTACCCCTCCTTCATTGCGGAAATTGGCGCGCTGGCGATGGGTTCCTCCACCTACGAGTGGATGCTGCGCAACGCGCAGACGGTGGCGGCGGAAACCGGGGCTGCCTGGCCTTACACGCAGCCGGCCTGGGTCTTCTCCACGCGCGCATTGCCGGCGATTCCTGGCGCGGACCTGCGTTTCGTGCAGGGTGACGTGCGGCCCGTGCACGCGGCGATGTGCGCTGCGGCGGCCGGCAAGAATGTCTGGATCGTGGGCGGCGGCGAGCTGGCCGGGCAGTTCCATGATGCGGGCCTGCTGGACGAGCTGATTGTCCAGGTGGGGTCGGTCACCCTGGGACGGGGCAAGCCCTTGTTCCCGCGCCGCCTGACGCAACCGCCGCTGGCGCTGCAGTCGGTGCGCCAGATCGGCAGCGGCATGGCGGAGCTGCGCTACCTGGTGCCGAAAGCGTAGGCAGGTCCGCCAGCAGGTACAATGCGGAGCATGAGTATCCAGACCGACAATTTCACCGAGCAGCGCATCATCGATGCGGCACCGTCCTCCCCGAACGAGGAGGCGATCGAGCGCGCCTTGCGCCCCAAGCACCTGGATGAATACGTCGGCCAGGTCAAGATCCGCGACCAGCTGGAAATCTTCATTGCGGCCGCCCGCAAGCGAAGCGAGGCGCTGGACCACACGTTGCTGTTCGGCCCGCCCGGCCTGGGCAAGACCACGCTGGCCAACATCATCGCGCGCGAAATGGGCGTCAACCTGCGCCAGACTTCCGGCCCGGTGCTGGAACGCCCGGGCGACCTGGCGGCGATCCTGACCAACCTGGAAGCGAACGATGTCCTGTTCATCGACGAGATCCACCGCCTCTCGCCCGTGGTCGAGGAAATCCTGTACCCGGCGCTGGAGGACTACCAGATCGACATCATGATCGGCGAGGGCCCGGCGGCGCGCAGCGTGAAGCTGGACCTGCAGCCTTTCACCCTGGTGGGCGCCACCACGCGCGCCGGCATGCTGACCAACCCGCTGCGCGACCGTTTCGGCATCGTGGCGCGCCTGGAGTTCTATACCACCGAGGAGCTGGCGCGGATCGTGATCCGCAGCGCGGCGCTGCTCAAGGCCAACATCGACGAGGGCGGCGCGCTGGAGATTGCGCGCCGCGCGCGCGGCACGCCGCGTATCGCCAACCGCCTGCTGCGCCGGGTGCGCGACTACGCGGAAGTGAAAGGCAACGGCGACATCACGCGCGAGCAGGCCGACGCCGCATTGCGCATGCTCGACGTCGACCACGCGGGCTTTGACGTGATGGACCGCAAGCTGCTGGAAGCGGTGCTGTACAAGTTCGGCGGCGGCCCGGTGGGCATCGGCAACCTGGCCGCGGCCATCGGCGAGGCGGCCGACACCATCGAGGACGTGCTGGAACCCTACCTGATCCAGCAGGGCTACCTGCAGCGCACGCCGCGCGGCCGCGTGGCCACGGCCCAGGCCTACCAGCACTTCGGCGTCAATCCGCCGCGCAGCAACGCCACGGGGGAGCTGTGGGATGCGTAAGGTAGCGGTGCTGGGGGCGGCGCTGCTTGCTGCCGCTACGCACGCGGCAGCGGCGACGGTGCCGGTGCAGGGCTACGCCATCAAGGCGACCTATCCACACGATCCACAAGCCTTTACCCAGGGCCTGTTCTTCAAGGACGGCTTCCTGTGGGAGAGCACGGGCCAGTACGGCGCGTCCTCGGTGCGCAAGGTCGAATTGGCCACCGGCAAGGTGCTGCAGCTGCGCGCGCTGCCGGAGAAGGTGTTTGGCGAAGGCATCGCGCCGCATGGCGACAGCATCGTCGGCATCACCTGGATGAACCAGGCCGGCTACGTGATGGACCAGGGCAGCCTGACCATCAAGGGCACCTTTAATTACCTGGGCGAGGGCTGGGGCCTGACCAGCGATGGCGAGCGCCTGTACATGAGCGACGGCACGCCGGAAATCCGCGTGCTCGACCCCAAGTCGTTCGGCGAGCAGCGCCGCATCAAGGTCACTGCCGACGGCCAGCCGCTGGCGCAGCTCAACGAGCTGGAATGGGTCGAGGGGCAGATCTATGCGAACGTGTGGCAGTCCGAGCGCATCGCGCGCATCGACCCGTTCAGCGGCCGCGTGCTGGGCTGGATCGACCTGTCGGGCCTGGCCGCCACGGCCAAGGCGGGCAAGAACGTGGACAACGTCCTGAACGGCATCGCCTACGATGCCAAGGCGCGCCGCCTGTTCGTCACCGGCAAGCGCTGGCCCAAGCTGTTCGAGATCGAACTGCGCCCGCCCAAGAAATAAACGCCGTTCATTGCTCCGCCAGGGCGCGGGCCGTTTGCGCCAGGCCCGCGAAGCGCGCTTCCGCACCCAGGGCGGCGACGCGTTCCAGGTAGGCCGGCGCTTCCGCCGGATAGGCGCGTACCGCGCGTCGCAGCTGTTCCCGGCTTGCCGGTTCTTGACCCGCTTCCGCCAGCAGCACGGCATGGCGGAATTCCACCTCCGCGATCGGCGCGAACTGCCGTACTTTGGCGTTGAATGCCAGGCGCTGCGCCACGGGGGCGTCGGCGGCGACAAAATACTCGGGCATGGCCAGTTCCAGCAGCGGCGCGAACACCGAACCCTGATGCAGGCGCTGCATCAGGGTGGGCGTGGGCGGCAATGCTGCCGCGTAGACGTGCTCGCGGATCTCGCTGTAATTGCGTCCTGCGCGCAGCAGCCCGAACAGTAGCAGCACCGCCAGCACGGCCAGTGCCGTGCGTGCCGGCGGCGCACAACGCGTGCCGGGGCGCGCCATGGCGCCGGCGAGGAAGGCGGCGGGGCCGAGGAAGTAGGCGTAATACAGCGGCTGCTCCAGCATGCTGTGCACCGCGACGATGCCCAGCACGGACCAGCAGAGCATGGGGGCACCGCCGCAGCGCCGCAGGTGCGGGGCCAGCGGCAGCAGCAGCGCCAACAGGGCGGGCACGCCGCCGGCCGCTAGCAATTGCAGGAACAGGTTGTGCGCATACTGGTCGATGCCCCAGACACGTTCGCCGGGACGGACCTGGCCGACCAGGGTAGCGGCGAAGTTGTCCCAGCCGACGCCTAGCCACGGGTGCGCTAGCGCCATCTGCCAGGCATGCGACCAGATGAATGCGCGCGGGCCGAAAGGGTCGGCAAGGCGCGTCAAGCGCGCCAGCTGGGGACCGAGCTGGCCATGCCAGGCGGCCGCCGCCAGCAGTGCAAGCAGCAGTGCGGTTGCCGCCAAGCCTGCCAGCAGTCTGCGGCGCGCGTTGGACGGCGCATGCCACAGCAGCGCCGCAGCGATCACGAACAGGTATAGCCAGCCGCTGCGCGAACCCGCGAGCGCGAGCGCCACGAGCAGCAGCAAGGCAGCCGTGGCAGCGCCGGCGGCGCGCGAGCCGCGCCAGCCGTGCGACTGCCATAGCCATGCGAGTGCGGCCAGTCCCATGGCGATGTGGCTGGCGAAATGGTTTTGCTGGGCGAGATTGCCGTATACGCCTTCACGGCCATCCGGCGGCGGCGCGGCCACCAGGCCGCCCAGCGCCTGCCATGCGCCACCGTACTGCAACAGGCCGGCGCCGGCATTGAGCAGCGCACCGGCCAGCAGCCAACCGGCCAGCGTATCGCACAAGCGGGCCGGCTCGTCGCCAGAGGCATCCTGGCCGGCGCAAGCCAGCAGGGCCGCCCATATGAGGAAGACAGCCGACAGTAAGGCGCTGGCGCCATAGGCAAACCTGCCGAGGAAGTATTGCGCTGCGACCAGTGCGGCCAGTAATAGCGGCGCGCCGGCGATGGCTGGCAGCGGCAAAGGCGCCGCATTGCGCCGAAGTGCCGTGGCCAGCAGCACCGGCACGGCCAGCAGCAGGGCCAGGAACTCAGGAGGGAAGGAGGCGATCGGCGCCTGGTGCAGCGGCAGCAGGAAAGGCAGGCAGGACATCAGGCCGGCGGCGTGTGCCGCCAGCCCGTTGTGACCGGCCTTACTTGGCGCGGCTGGCACCAAGGTTCAGTGGCGCGGTGCCGCTCATGCCCTGCACCGGCACCGGCAGCAAAGTATTGCTGCGGGTGTTGTTGCCCAAAGCGCCCATGCTGTTGGCGCCGGTGCCAAGCGCCGTGCCGTCCGCTTGCAGGAAGATCACGAAGCCGTCGCTGACGGCCATCGCCACCACGTTGCCGACGGTGTTCAGGCGTGCCGGCACCTTGCGGTGGCTGGTGCTGCCGTCGCCGATCTGGCCGTAATGGTTGGCGCCCCAGCTCCAGACGCTGCCATCGCTGTACAGCACGGCGCTGTTGTAGGCGCCGGTCGCAATCTGGCGTACGCCGCTGGCGCCGTTCGGTGGCAGCGGCAGCCCGTTGATGCGGGTCGGCGCCAGCTGGTAGCCTTCCACGCCCATCTGCGCGTACATATTGGTGCCCCAGGTCCAGACCGAACCATCGGTGCGTAGCGCCATGGCGTGCTGGCGGGCGGCCGACACAGCGACCACGCCGTTGATGCCATCCACACGCGCCGGGTGCGCGTAATTGCCGGGGCGCTTGCCCAGCGTGCCGTAGTTGTTGCTGCCCCAGCCCCATACCGTGCCGTCCTTGCGCACGGCCAGGACGTACTCCGCACCGGCGGCCACGGCCTTCGCGTCGGCGATGCCGGCCACGCGTACCGGCTGCGCCGAGGAATGCGAGCCGTTGCGGCCCCAGGTCCAGACCGAGCCGTCGTGGCGCAGCGCGACCGACAGGAAGCTGTTGGCCGACAAGGTGCGCACCGACGACAGGCCAGTGATTTGAACTGGCGTGGTGGCGCCGTTCATGCGATTGCCGGCACCGAGCTGGCCGTAATGGTTGCTGCCCCAGCCCCAGACCGTCCCGTCGCGGCGCATGGCCAGGATGTGGTAGTCGCCCACGGCCAGCGCATGCACGCTGCTCAGGCCGCGCACCGGCTGTGGCAACAGGCTGCTGGCGAGATGGCCCTGGCCCAACTGGCCATACTGGTTGTCGCCCCAGGCGTACACGGTGCCGTCGGTCGACAGGCCGGCGGAGAAGCCGGCGCCGGCGCCAATGCGTTCGGTGTCGAGCTGCAACAGCGGCGCCGGCAAGGCGGCATGTTGGGCGGTACGTTGCGGGGACTGGGGCGTGGCAGAGTCGCTGCCGCCACAGGCGGCCAAGGCCAGGCAGGAAACGCCGGCAAGCACGAGGCGGGGTTGAAAGATCATTAATTTGTTTGCTTAAACATTAATTTCATAATGATAACACGTGGGAATGTGGAGAAATTATCAGTTTGCTTGCTTCACAGAGATTTCCTTGCAAGAATAAGATATCTCCCACCCCTCGGAGCCTCGCCGTGCTCGCACGTTCCAGCAGCCTGTTCTGGAAGCTGTTCCTGCCAATCGGCGCGCTGCTGGTCCTGTGTGGCGTGGTCGTTTCGGCATTGTTGCCCGTGCTGATCCGCGACAATGCGGAGCGTGACGCGGTCGATGCGGCGCAGGCCACCGTGCGCCAGTTCCTGGTGCTGCGCAAGTACTACACCGAGAACGTGGCGGCGCGCGTGCTGGCGCACTCCGACATGCAGGTCGATCCGGATTACCGCAACAAGGGCAATGCGATCCCGCTGCCGGCCACGATGATCCACGACCTCAGTGCGCTGATGCAGGGCAGCGGCACCTCGGTCAAGCTGTACAGCCCCTTTCCCTTTCCGCAGCGGCGCGAGCGCGTCGGCGACCAGTTCGCGCAGGACGCCTGGAACTATCTGCAGAAGACGCCGGACGGCGTGTTCTCGCGCACCGAAACCCTGGACGGCAAGACCACCGTGCGCGTGGCGCTGGCTGACCGCATGAGCGTCCAGGCCTGCATCACCTGCCACAACAGCCATCCGCAAAGTCCCAAGACCGACTGGAAGCTGGGCGACGTGCGCGGTGTGCTCGAGGTGAATTCGACGCGCGAGGCGGCCAGCGCGGCGCGCATCGCTAGCTGGGTACTGATGGCGCTGGGCGCGACGCTGGTGCTGGTGGCCGTGGCCCTGCGCATCTTCTACCAGCGCAACGTGGCGCGCCCGCTGCACCGCGCGCTTGATTCGGCGCGCGCGCTGGCCGATTCGCGCATGGGGCACGTGGGCGCGGTGCAGGCGGTGGCCGGCGGCAACCTCGATCACGACTATACGCCTGCGCCGCTGCCGCAAATGGACCTGCAGGGCGTGGCGCACGACGAGGCGGGCGACCTGCTGCAGTCGGTGGCGGCGCTGGCGGAGGTGCAGCGCAGCTTCGACCTGGCCTTCGCGCAGATGACCGAGGCGCTGCGCGCGAGCAGCCTGTCCGAGCGCGAACGCGACTGGATCAAGTCGGGCCAGAACGAACTCAATACCGTGATGCGCGGCGAGCAGGAACTGGCCGTGCTGGGCGAGCGCATCCTGGGTTATGTGGCCGAGCGCCTGGGGGCGCGCGTGGGCGCGCTGTACGCGGACGAGGGGCAGGGCCAGGGCATGCGCCTGCTGGCCGGCTATGGCCTGGCGCAGGGACAGCATCCGGCGCTGATCGTGCCGGGCGAGGGGCTGGCGGGACAGGCGCTGCGCGACGGCAAGCGCATGCTGGTGGGCGAGGCGCCGCCCGGCTACCTGGCCATCGGTTCCGCACTGGGCAGCGCGGCGCCAACGTCGGTGCTGGTGCTGCCGCTGCAGCATGGCCGCAACATGGTGGGGGTGATGGAGCTGGGCTCCTTCCGCAGTTTCAGCGACAACGAACTGGCCTTCGTCGACCTGTGCACCGAGGCGATCGCGATCGGGCTGGAGGTGAACATCACGCGCCAGCGCACGCGTACCTTGCTGGCGGAGACGGCGCAGCAGGCGGAGGAGCTGCGCGTGCAGCAGGAGGAGCTCCAGCAAAGCAATGCGGAACTGGAGGAGCGGGCCGACCAGCTGGAGCGCCAGCGCGAGGAAATCCAGCGCGTGAGCGCCTACAAGAGCGAATTCATGGCGAACATGTCGCACGAGCTGCGCACGCCGCTCAACTCGATGCTGATCCTGTCGTCGCTGCTGAAGGAGAACAAGGGGCATAACCTGAGCGAGCGCCAGCTCGAATACGCCGGCACCATCCACAACGCCGGGCGCGACCTGCTCAACCTGATCAACGATATCCTCGACCTGGCCAAGATGGAGGCGGGCAAGGTGGAGCTGCACATCGAGCCGGTGGAGCTGGCCGAGCTGTGCGGCGAGCTGCAGGCGCAATTCCAGCCGCAGGCGGAGCAGAAGGGCCTGGCCCTGCAGGTGGAACGCCTGCCGGGCACGCCGCAGGTGGTGCCGATGGATGGGCCGCGGGTGCAGCAGGTGCTGCGCAACCTGCTGGCCAACGCGCTCAAGTTCACCCACGAGGGCAGCGTGGCGCTGCGCGTGTCGGTGGTGGGCGAGCAGCTGTCGTTTGCCGTCAGCGACACGGGAATCGGCGTGCCGGCGGACAAGCAGGTGACGATCTTCGAGGCGTTCCGCCAGGCCGACGGCAGCATCAGCCGGCATTACGGCGGGACCGGGCTGGGCCTGTCGATCTCGCTGCAGCTGGCGCGCAAGATGGGTGGCGCGCTGCACCTGCACAGCAAGGCCGGCGAGGGCAGCACCTTCACCTTCATGCTGCCGCTGCAGCCGGTCGACGCCCCCGCTGCGGCAAGCGGCGCACCGGCGCCTGCCGCATTGGCGCCGGCCAGCGCCGCCGGGCGGCGCATCCTGATCGTGGAGGACGATCCCTTCTTCGCGCAGGTGCTGGCCGACTTCGTGCTGGCGCGCGGCTACCAGCCTTTGCTGGCGTCCGACGGCGAGCAGGGCCTGGCGCTGGCGCGGCAGGAAGCGCCGCATGCAGTGCTGCTGGACGTGATGATGTCGCGCATGGACGGCTGGGAGGTGATGCGCCAGCTGCGCGAAGACCCGCGCACCAGTCATTTGCCGGTGCATTTCATCACCTGCCTGGATGAATGGCAGCGCGCGCGCGACCTGGGCGCACTGGGCCTGCTGACCAAGCCGGCCAGCGTGGAGCAGCTGGCGCAGGTGTTCGACACCATCGAGCAAGCCTGGGCCGCGACGCTGAAGCGGGTGCTGGTGGTGGAGGACGACGAACGCCAGCTGAGCAGCTTGGCGGCGCTGCTGACGGCGCGCGACGTGGAGGTGGTGCGCTGCCGCGGCGGCAAGGAGGCGCTGCAGCAGCTGCAGCGCGGCCACTTCGACTGCATGGTGCTGGACCTCGGCCTGCAGGACATGTCCGGCTACCAGGTGCTGGAAGAGGTGCAGGCCAGCGCCCACCTGCGCCAGCTGCCGGTGGTGATCCATTCCGGCCAGGACCTGAGCCGGGATCAGCTGCGCATGCTCAATCGCTATGCGCGCAGCGTGATCATCAAGGGCGCGCACAGTCCGGAGCGCCTGTTGAGCGAGGTGCAGCTGTTCCTGCACAGCGTGGAGCAGGGCGGGCGCGGCGTGCAGCAGGAGGCCCAGGCGCTGGCCGGCAGCAAGGTGCTGGTGGTGGACGACGACATGCGCAACCTGTTCTCGCTGGCCAGCCTGCTGGGCGACCGCGGCGTGCAGGTGGTGGAGGCGGAGAACGGCCTGGAGGCGCTGGACCGGCTGGCGGCGGAAGACCGCATCGACGCCGTGCTGATGGATATAATGATGCCGCAGATGGATGGTTACGAGGCGATGCGGCGCATCCGCGCCGACGCCCGCTTCAGGGACTTGCCCATCATCGCGATGACCGCCAAGGCCATGCCGGGCGACCATCAGAAATGCCTGGAGGCGGGTGCCAGCGACTACCTCGCCAAGCCAATCGACACGACGCAGCTGCTGTCGCTGCTGCGGGTCTGGATACGACGCTAGGGGAGTGCATGGAAACTACCATCCCGGTGCTGATGGTCGACGACCGGCAGGAAAACCTGACCGCACTGGAGGCGCTGCTGGAAGACATGCCGCAGCCGCTGGAGCTGGTGAAAGCCCTGTCCGGCCAGGAAGCGCTGCGCCAGTCGCTGCGGCGCGACTTTGCCGTGGTCCTGCTCGACGTGCAGATGCCGGAAATGGACGGCCTGGAGACGGCCGAACTGCTGCGCGCCAACCCGCGCACGCGCCACCTGCCGATCATCTTCATCACCGCCGGCCTGCACGACCGCGCGCGCCAGTTCCAGGGCTACGGCGTGGGCGCGGTGGATTTCCTCAACAAGCCGATCGAGCCGGCCGTGCTGCGCAACAAGGTGGCGGTGCTGTGCGAGCTGTACGCCAAGGTGCAGGAGCGGACCCAGGCCCTGCACGAGTCGGAACGGCGCCTGCGCATGGTGATCGACAGCGCCAGCGAGGCCTTCATCGGCACCGACGGCAACGGCTTCGTCACCGACTGGAACCATGCGGCGGAAGACCTGTTCGGCTGGCGCCGCGACGAGATGCTTGGCCAGCCGTCGAGCCGGGTGCTGCTGCCGCCGCAAGGCTGCGGCCAGCGCGCGCGCCACCGCGACGGGCGCGAGTTCGACGTCGAGCTGTCGCAGTGGCAGGTGCCGCAGTCGCAGCCGCCGGCCTACGCCGCGCTGGTGCGCGACATCACCCAGCGCAAGCAGGCGGAGGAGGCGCGCAGCTGCGAGCTGCGGCAAGCCTTGCAGCAGATCGTGGAGCAGGAAAAGATGGTGGCGCTGGGCAGCATCGTGGCCGGCGTGGCGCACGAGCTGAATACGCCGCTGGGCAACCTGGTATTGCTGGCCACGGCGCTGCGCGACCGCGTCGGCGAGCTGGCCGACAATGCGGTGGCGGGCAAGCTCACGCGCTCGGGCCTGGTGGGTGCGGCCACCGACTGCCGCGAGGCGAGCGACGTGCTGGTGCGCAGCGCCGGCAAGGCGCGCGAGCTGATCGAAAGCTTCAAGAACGTGGCGGTGGACCAGACCAGCCAGCGCCGCCGCCAGTTCGACCTGCACACCTGCCTGCACGACATCGTGCTGACGCTGGGACGCATGACGCGCCAGGCCAACGTGACGGTGGAACTGCAGGTGCCGCCGGGGCTGGAGATGGATTCCTATCCCGGCCACCTGGAGCAGATCCTCAACAACCTGATCGTCAACTCCATCCTGCACGGCTTCGAAGGGCGCGGCTGCGGCAAGGTGAGCATCACGGCCGGCCGGGACGGCGAGCATATCCGCCTGGTCTATGCCGACGACGGCGTCGGCATCGCGCCCGAGCTGCAGCAGAAGATCTTCGAACCCTTCTTCTCCACCAAGTTCGGCGCCGGCGGCTCCGGCCTCGGCATGTACATCGTCAACAACCTGGTGTGCGGCGCGCTGCAGGGCAGTGTGAGCCTGGCCAGCGCGCCGGGCCAGGGCGTGCGTTTCGAATTCCGCCTGCCCGCTATTGCCGCGAACTAGGCATTTCCGTGCCCGCCAGCTGCGACAGGATGGCGCGCGCCGCCTGCAGCACGCGCTGCGCGCCGGGCGAGAGCGTGCGCCCGCGCAGGCGGATGGTGGCGATGTCGGCGTACACCGGCGGCAGCGGCACCGGGATCTGCACCAGGCGTCCCAGCTCGGCCGCGTCGGCCAGCGCCGCGTGGCTCGACAGCAGCAGCAGGTCGCTCTCGGCCGACACGTCCACCAGGGTGTGGATGCTGTCGCAGGAGAGCACGATGGGCAGGTCGCGCCCGGGCGGCAGGCGGAACAGCTTGTTCAACTGCGTCATCAGCACCTCGGGGATGGTGGGCGCCGCCATGCCGTAGGGCAGCAGCTCGGTCGGGCTCACGTCGGCGCGCGCCAGCAGCGGGTGGCCCGGGCGGCAATAGATGCCGCCGTACTGGCGGCACTCGTGGGTGATGATCAAGTCTTCCGCCGGATCGATCAGGCGCACGTCGGACATGAAGAATTCCAGCGCTTCGGCGCGCAGGTGGTCCAGCAGGTAGCTGGAATTGTTGATCGAGACCGACAGGTTGATGCCGGGCTGGTCGGCGCGCACCTGGCGCAGCATGCGCGGCAGCAGCGCGCCCGAGTGCAGGGGGCCGATGCCGAAGGCCACGCGGCCACTGTCTCCATTTCGCAACAGCGCCAAGTCGTGTTCCATGTTGCGGACGTCAAACAGCAGGCGCCGCGCGTGGTTGAAGAAGGCGGCCCCCGCCACCGTCACCGCCACATGGCGGTTGCCCCGGTCAAACAGCAGGAAACCCAGCTCTTCCTCCAGTGTCTGCACGGCGCGCGAGAGGGCGGGCTGGCTGATGCTGACGCGCTCGGCGGCCCGCACGAAATTGCCTTCGTCGGCCACGGCCAGGGCGTAGCGCAAGCGTTTGAAATCCATGGAAAACCCCTTGTATGCAGATTATGCATTTGACCGATAAAAACAATGCATTGGACGAATAGTAGTGCCAATCACATACTTCTTTCAACGACAGCGTTAATAAAACGCGGCGCAAACTGGAGACACTGTGATGAAAGTTCAGGAATTCGACTACATTGTCGTAGGGGCCGGCTCGGCCGGCTGCGTCCTCGCGGCCCGCTTGTCGGAGGATCCTGACGTCACGGTGTGCCTGCTGGAAGCGGGCGGTCCCGATAGCAGCGTGCTGGTGCACGCGCCGGCCGGCGTGGTGGCCATGCTGCCCACCAAGATCAACAACTACGGCTACCAGACCGTGCCCCAGCCCGGTCTGAACGGCCGCCGCGGCTACCAGCCGCGCGGCAAGACCCTGGGCGGCTCCAGTTCCATCAACGCCATGCTGTACGTGCGCGGCCACCGCGCCGACTACGAGCACTGGGCGGCACTGGGCAACCGCGGCTGGTCCTACCAGGACGTGCTGCCGTACTTCCGGCGCGCCGAGGGCTGCGAGCTGTTCCCGGACGACCCCTACCACGGCCACCAGGGCCCGCTGGGCGTGACCTACCCGCGCCACGGCAGCCCGCTCAACGCCATGTTCATGCAGGCTTGCGCCCAGCACGGCATCGCGCCGACGCCCGACTACAACGGCGCGCAGCAGGAAGGCAGCTTTCCCTACCAGGTCACGCACCGCAACGGCGAGCGCTGCAGCGCGGCCAAGGCGTACCTGACGCCCAACCTGGGACGGGCCAACCTGCACGTGGTGACGCACGCCACCACCAGCCGCGTGCTGTTGCAGGGCAAGCGCGCCGCCGGCGTGGAATACTTGCGCGGCAACGAGACCTGCCAGGTGCGCGCGCGGCGCGAAGTGCTGCTTTCCGGCGGCGCCTTCGGTTCGCCGCAACTGCTCCTGCTGTCGGGCATCGGTCCGGGCGAGGAATTGCAGCGCCACGGCATTGCACCGCGCCACGTGCTGCCCGGCGTGGGCCTGAACCTGCAGGACCATATCGATTACGTGCAGAGCTACCGCACGCGCGCCAATGGCGACACCTTCGGCGTGTCGGCGGCGGGCGGCCTGCACATCGCCAAGGCGGTCGGCCAATGGCGCAAGCAGCGCAGCGGCATGGTCACCAGCACCTATACCGAGGCGGGCGCCTTCTTCCGCAGCGCGCCCGAGGTGACGGTGCCGGACCTGCAGCTGGTGTTCGTGCTGGCCATCGTCGACGACCATGCGCGCAAGATGCACCTGGGCCACGGCTTCTCCTGCCACGTCACGGTGCTGCGCCCGCACAGCACGGGCAGCGTGGGCCTGGAGAACGCCGACCCGCGCAGCGCGCCGCGCATCGATCCGCGCTTCTTCTCGGACGAGCGCGACCTGGAACTGCTGGCCACCGGCGCGCAGAAGCAGCAGGCCATCCTGGAGTCGGCGCCGTTCGACGCCATCCGCGGCAAGATGCTGTACCCGGTGGCGCGCCACGACCGCGACGCCATCAAGGCCGATATCCGGCGCCGCGCCGACACCCAGTACCACCCGGTGGGCACGTGCAAGATGGGCCCGGCCGCCGATCCGCTGGCCGTGGTCGACGAACGCCTGCGCGTGCACGGCATCGAGGGCCTGCGCGTGGTCGACGCCTCGATCATGCCGACCCTGGTGGGCGGCAACACCAACGCGCCTTCCATCATGATCGGCGAGAAGGCGGCCGACATGATCCGCGCCGATGCGCGCGGCACGGCCGCCGCCACCAGCTTAGCTACTGCGGAGATTTGACATGAAGACATTGAAAGCCATGGTGCTGGCGGGAGCCCTTGCGTATGCGCCGGCGCACGGCGCGCAGCCGCAGCCGGCCTCGCACCATACGGCGCAGGCCAACCGCGCGGTCGCGGCCCAGCTGCCGCTGGCCGAGCGCGCCGATTTCGAAGCCGCCGCGCGCGGCCTGCTGGCCACGCTGCCGGCGGGGCCCATGCTGGACGCGCAGGGCAAGCCGGTGTGGGACCCGGCGCGCTACGCCTTCATGCAGGGCGCGGCGCCCGATTCGGTCAATCCCAGCCTGTGGCGCCAGGAGCAGCTCAACAACATTCACGGCCTGTTCAAGGTCACCGAGGGCGTGTACCAGCTGCGTGGCTACGACGTCTCGAACATGACCCTGATCGAGGGCAAGAGCGGCTGGATCGTGGTCGACCCCCTGACCACGGCGGAAGCGGCGCGCGCCGCCTTTGCGCTGGCGCAGGACAAGCTGGGAGCGCGCCCGGTGTCGGCCTTCATCTTCACGCACGGCCACGCCGACCATTTCGGCGGCGCCAGCGGCATCGTCACGGCGGCGCAAGCGGCCAAGGTGCGCGTGATCGTGCCGGACGGCTTCATGGAATCGGCGCTGGCGGAGAACGTCCTGGCCGGCAACGCCATGACGCGCCGCGCCCAGTACCAGTTCGGCATGACCCTGCCGGCCGGCGCGCACGGCGCGGTGGGCGTCGGCCTGGGCAAGGCGGTGGCCGGCGGCAAGGTCGGCCTGCTGGCGCCCACCGACGTGGTGAGCAAGACGGGCCAGCAGCTGGACGTGGATGGCGTGCCCATCGTCTTCCACATGGCCAACGGCTCCGAGGCGCCGGCCGAGTTCATGTTCTACCTGCCGCAGCAAAAGGCGCTGTGCGTGGCCGAGGTGGTGAGCGCCACCATGCACAACATCTATACCCTGCGTGGCGCCAAGGTGCGCGACGCGCTCTCCTGGAGCAAGTACATCAACCAGCTGCTCGATGCCTTCCCGCAGGCGGAGCTGGCGTTCCGCAGCCACCACTGGCCGGTGTGGGGCAGGGATCAGGTGCGCCAGCACCTGGCGCAGCAGCGCGACATGTACCGCTTCATCCACGACCGCGCGCTGGGCCTGGCCAACCAGGGCGCCACCATGGCGGAACTGGCCAACGACAGCTTCTACCCGAAAGGCCTGGCGCAGGACTTTTCCGCGCGCGGCTACTACGGCACCCTGAGCCACAACCTGCGCGGCGTGTACAACTTCTACCTCGGCTACTACGACAGCAACCCGGCCACGCTGCATCCGTTGCCGCGCCAGGAGCAGGGCAAGCGCTATGTGGCCGCCCTGGGCGGCGCCGACGCCGTGCTGGCGCGGATGCGGCAGGCGGCCGGCGCCGGCGACTACCGCTGGGCGGTGGAACTGGGCAGCCACCTGGTGTTCGCCGAACCGGGCAACCGCGCCGCGCGCCTGCTGCAGGCCGACGCGCTGGAACAACTGGGCTACCAGGCCGAGTCGGGCGTGTGGCGCAACCAGTACCTGACGGCGGCGCAGGAGCTGCGCAGCAGCGGCCCGCTGCCGGCCGCGCCGCTGTCGGTGGAACTGTTGGCCCGGCTGCCGCTGGAAACCGTGTTCGACCTGCTGGCGGTGCGGCTCGACCAGCAGAAGGTGGACGGCGTCAAGTTCGGGATCAACCTGCACTTCACGGACACGGGGGAAGACATGGCGCTGGAACTGTCGAACGCCGTGCTGAACAATGCGCCCGGGCGCAAGCTGGCGCGCCCGGACGTGGCGCTGCGGCTGTCGCGCGAGGCGCTGTTCGGCCTGCTGCTTGGCAAGCTGCAGCTGCAGCCGGCCGTTGCCGCCGGCCAGATCCAACTGGAAGGCGACCCGCGCGCCTTAACCACGCTGTTTGGCGCGCTGCGCCAGTTCGACCCGGCCTTCCCCGTCGTCGCCCCCGTCACCACCACCGCCACAGGCCAGCCATGAACGCACCCCTGCCACCGAACGCGAACCAGCTCGCCGGCCTGCTGGAAGTCCAGCGCGCCGCCTTCCTGGCCGACATGCTGCCCAGCGCCGCGGCGCGGCGCGAGCGCCTGCAGCGCCTGCATGCGCTGGTGGCCGACAACGAGGAAGCCATCCTGGCCGCGATCGACGCCGACTTCGGCGGGCGCGCGCGGCAGGAAATGGTGCTGACCGAACTGTTCATCGTACGCTCGGCGATCCGCCAGCAGCGCCGCAAGCTGGGGCGCTGGATGCGCGAACGGCGCGTGGCCACGCCGCTGCACATGCTGCCCGGCAGCAGCGCCCTGATGCCGCAGCCGCTGGGCGTGGTGGGCAATATCGTGCCGTGGAACTATCCTTGCCAGCTGGCGCTGGTGCCGGCGGCCGCTGCGCTGGCAGCCGGCAACCGCGTCATGCTCAAGCCGAGCGAACTGACGCCGGCGTTCGCGCGCCTGCTGGCACAGCTGGCGGCGCAGTACTTCAGCCCGGCCGAACTGGCCGTGGTGGAAGGCGGCGTGGAGGTGAGCCGCGAGTTCGCGGCGCTGCCCTTCGACCACCTGGTCTTCACCGGCTCTACGGCGGTCGGGCGCCAGGTGGCCGTGGCGGCGGCGCGCAACCTGACGCCGGTAACGCTGGAACTGGGCGGCAAGTCGCCGGCCATCATCGACACCAGCTGCGACCTGGCGCAGGCCGCGCCGCGCCTGACCTTCGGTAAGCTGTTCAATGCCGGCCAGACCTGCGTGGCGCCGGACTATGCGCTCGTGCCGCGCGCGCGCGTGGCCGATTTCGTGCGCGAAGTAAGCGCCGCCGCCGCGGCCATGTATCCGCACTTCGCCGGCAACGCGCAGTACACCAGCATCATCAGCGAGCGCCACCACGCGCGCCTGCAGCAACTGGTGCGCGAGGCGCAGGGACAGGGCGCCACCGCGCTGAGCCTCGGTCCCGCGGACGAGGCACAGGCAACGGATGGCGGGCGCCGCATGGCGCCGGTGCTGCTGCTGGACGTGACGCCGGAGATGGCGGTGATGCGGGAGGAGATCTTCGGCCCGCTGCTGCCGGTGGTGCCCTACGATACGCTGCAGGAAGCCATCGCCTTCATCAATGCGCGCGAGCGCCCGCTGGCGCTGTACTGGTTCGGCCAGGACCGGCGCCACTGCGACCAGGTGCTGCGCTCGACGATATCGGGCGGGGTCACCGTCAACGACGCGCTGTGGCACGCGGCGCAGGAAAACCTGCCCTTTGGCGGCGTGGGCGCCAGCGGCACCGGCGCCTACCACGGCGAGCATGGCTTCCTGGCCTTCTCCAAGCAAAAGCCGATCTACCGCCAGGCGCGCCTGAACGGCTTCGGCCTGTTCCGCCCGCCGTACGGCCGCGTGTTCGACACGCTGGCCGATTTCCTGAAACGCCATTTGTAACGGGTACCGCCATGCAAGCCTTGATGCAAGACCAGCCCCTGCTCATTTCCTCCCTGCTCGCGCATGCCGAGCGCGTGCACCCGCGCGCGCAAATCGTCTCGCGCCTGTGCGAAGGGGGGCTGCACCGCAGCAGCTACGGCGAGCTGGCGCTGCGCGCGCGGCGCCTGGCCAATGCGCTGGCGGCGCTGGGCGTGGGCATGGGCGACCGGGTCGGCACGCTGGCCTGGAATACGCACCGCCACATGGAGCTGTACTTCGCCGTCTCCGGCAAGGGGGCGGTGCTCAACACCATCAACCCGCGCCTGTTCCCCGAGCAGATCGAATACATCGTGCAGCATGCGCAGGACCAGGTGCTGTGCTTCGACATCAGCTTCGCCCCGCTGGTGGCGGCGCTGGCACCGCGCCTTGGCTGCGTGCGGGCCTGGATCTGCCTGACCGATCGCGCCCACATGCCGCCGGACCTGCCGCCCGGCACCCTGTGCTACGAGGACCTGCTGGCCGGCGCCAGTGCCGACTACGACTGGCCGCAGTTCGACGAGCGCACCGCCTCGGCGCTGTGCTACACCTCCGGCACCACCGGCAATCCGAAGGGCGTGCTGTACTCGCACCGTTCGACCTACCTGCATTCGATGGGCCTGTGCCTGGCCGGCAGCGCCGCCATCTCGCCGCGCGACAGCTGCCTGGTGGTGGTGCCGCTGTTCCACGTGAATGCCTGGGGCATGCCCTATGCTGGTGCGCTGAGCGGCGCCAAGCTGGTCCTGCCGGGCCCCGCGCTGGACGGCAAGAGCATCTACGAACTGCTGCGCGACGAGCGCGTGACGATGGCGCTGGGCGTGCCCACCGTCTGGCTTGGCCTGCTCAACCACGTGGAGAGCGAAGCGCGCCCGGCGCTGCAGGAGCTCTGCCTGGAGCGCCTGCTGTGCGGCGGCTCGGCCATTCCACCGGTAATGTTTACCCGCTGCCGCAATGCCTTGGGCGCGACTTTAATGCAGGCGTGGGGCATGACGGAGATGTCGCCGCTCGGTACCGTATGTGCATTGTTGCAAACACACGACAACGCCAGCGAGGAAGAAAAGCTGCGCGTGCAGGCGCGCCAAGGGCGCCCGGTGTGCGGCGTGGAGCTGGCGCTGAAAGATGAAAACGGTGCGCGCCTGCCGCACGACGGCGTCGCGGCGGGGCGCCTGATGGTGCGCGGACCGTGGATCCTGTCGGCCTATTACGGCAGCGACGCGCCCGTGCTGGACGAGGAAGGCTTCTTCGATACGGGCGATATCGCCAATATCGACGCCGACGGCTACCTGCAGATCACCGACCGCGCCAAGGACGTCATCAAGTCCGGCGGCGAATGGATTTCGTCGATCGATGTGGAGAACGCGGTGATGGGTCATTCCGATGTCGCGGCCGCCGCGGTGATCGGTATCGCGCATGAAAAATGGCAGGAACGCCCGCTGCTGGTGATCGTTGCGCGTGTTGGCAGTTCCCCCACGCGCGATGAAGTGTTAGGCTACCTTGCCAGCCGCGTGGCGAAATGGTGGTTGCCGGACGATGTGGTGTTCGTGAACGAGCTGCCGTATTCGGCCAACGGCAAAGTGCAGAAGATGAAATTGCGCGAACAGTTTAAGCAGTATAAGAAAGCAGTATAAGAAAGCAGTGAAAAAAAGCTGTACATCAAAGCTGTAAAACCCAAAGGAGACACAAGGATGACGAGGAAGTACAACCGTACCATGGCGCTGGCCGTGGCGGCGGCGCTGGCCACCCCACTGGCGCACGCAGATACCTTCACCACCGACAATGGCCTGGAAGGACGCTGGTCCCTCAGCGCTTCGGTCGGCACCAGTATCCGGATGAAGGACGCAGACAAGAACCTCATTTCCGTCGTCAACGGCGGCACGGCAGGCGCCGGCGCCGATGACGGCAACCTGAACTTCAAGAAGCATGACGCCTACACCACCGTCGGCAAGCTGACCGGCGAGTTCGAGCTCAAGGGCGAGACCTACGGCCTGTTCATGCGCGGCTTCGCCTGGTATGACTACACGTTGAAAAGCCACAGCATGCCGCACGGCCACTACAACAATGGCTTCGTGTCCGGCGCCAACCTGAACGACAACGGCTTCGACCAGCTCTCCACCTTCGACGGCGCGGCCCTGGCCGATGCCTACGTCTTCGCCAACTGGACCGCGGGCGGCAAGCCGGTCAGCGTCAAGCTGGGCAACCAGGTGATCAACTGGGGCGAGAGCCTGTTCGTGCCGGGCGTAAACGGCATGGGCGCCTTCGACACCAGCGCCGCGCGCCGTCCCGGCGCCCAGGTCAAGGAGATCCTGCGTCCGCAGCCGGCCCTGATGGCCAACATCGGCCTGGGCAACGGCCTGTCGGTGGAAGCGTTCTACACCCTGCGCTGGCGCCAGAACGTGGTGGATGGCTGCGGCACCTTCTGGTCGGCGGCCGACTCGCTCAACTGCAACAACGGCACCGTGCTGTTTGGCGACGGCACCAAGCAGGGCGACCGCGGCCAGTACGTCGGCCTGCCGGTGCTGGCCTCGCTGCCGGCCGCGCTCGATCCGGTGCTGGCCTCGCTGGGCATGGCGCGCAACATGCCGTTCAACTTCCGCATGACCACCGCGCCCAAGATCAAGCCGAAGAACTCCGGCCAGTTCGGCCTGTCGAGCCACTACTTCGCCGACGCCATCGCCACCGACTTCGGCATCTACTTCGCACGCTTCCACAGCCACTCGCCGATCGTCTCGGTGATCAAGCAGCCGTCGCCGCTGCCGTCGGTCTGGTCGGGCCGCCTGGCGCAGCTGGTCAAGGCCGTGCCATCGCTGGCCGCGCCACTGGGCACCCTGGGCGTACTGCCGGCCGGTAACATCGTGTGGGACTACAGCGGCGAGAACGTGAAGACGCTGGGCCTGTCGGCTGCCACCGAGCTGGGCGGCTTCTCCCTGTTCGGCGAAATCTCGCGCACGCGCGACATTCCGGTGCAGATCAACGCCATCGACATGCTGGTGGGTACGGCGCTGGGCATCGGCCCGCAGGCGCACTGGGGCGCCATCGCGCGCGACCCGAGCAAGCCGACCGGCTACGTGCTGCACGGCTACGACCGCAAGGACAAGACCCAGGCGCAGGTATCGTTCATCCGCCAGTTCCCGCAAGTGCTGGGCGCCGATTCGCTGACCCTGCTCGGTGAAGTGGCCGGCCAGAAGTGGAGCGGCATCGGCGACCCGAACACCAGCACTCGTTACGTGCGCGGCTTCGGCTACAACTTCGGCCCGACCGCCGCCCTGAAGGGCACCTGCGGCCCGGCCGGCATCCAGCCCAATGCTTCCTACTGCGAGAACGAAGGCTACGCCACCAGCAGTGCCTGGGGCTACCGCATTTCGGCCGAACTGCTGTTCCCGAACGCGATCGCCGGCGTCAACCTCAAGCCGCGCCTGTTCTTCTCGCATGACGTGAAGGGCTACGCGGCCGACAACCTGTTCGTGGAAGACCGCCAGACCCGCAGCATCGGCCTGCGCGCGGACTACAACCAGCGTTACTACGCCGACATCAGCTACACCAGCTACAACAAGAGCGCCAAGTACGACCAGTTCCACGACCGCGACAACATGTCGTTCGTGATCGGCGCCAACTTCTAATCGAGACAGGAGACACATTGATGAAGAGCATGAAGCAAAGCTTGCTGGCCGCAGCGCTGGCGTGCATCGCCGGCAGCGCCATGGCCGGCCTGTCGCAGGCCGAGGTCGAGCGCCTGGGCAAGGACCTGACCCCGGTCGGCGCCGAGAAGGACGGCAACAAGGCCGGCACCATCCCGGCCTGGACCGGCGGCATCACCAAGGCACCGGCCGGCTTCGACCCGAAGAACGGTTACGCCGACCCGCTGCCCAATGAAGCGCCGCTGTACACCATCACCTCGGCCAACATGGACAAGTACAAGGACGTGCTGACCCCGGGCCAGATGGAGATGCTCAAGCGCTATCCGACCTACAAGATGAATGTCTACAAGACCTACCGCACGGCTTCCTACCCGCAGACCGTGTACGACAACATCAAGGCCGAGGCCTCCAAGGCCGACCTGACCGGCGGCGGCAACGGCGTGACCGGCACCGTCAAGACCACGGTGCCGTTCCCGATTCCGAAAACCGGCGTGGAAGTGATCTGGAACCACCTGATGCGCTACCGCGGCGGCACCATCGAGCGCCATACCGCGGAATTCCCGGTGCAAACCAACGGCGCCTTCACGCCCGTGACCCGCACCGAGAAGGTGGCCTTCGCACAAGGCATGCCCAATCCCGAGCCGAACCGCCTGGTGTACTACATGGCGACCCTGACCGGCCCATCGTCGGTGGCCGGCGATGCGCTCTTGGTGGTCGATCCGATGGACCAGGTCAAGGAATCGCGCCTGGCGTGGACCTACAACCCGGGCCAGCGCCGCGTGCTGCGCGCGCCGAACGTGGCGTACGACTCGCCGGGCCAGGGCGCCGACGGCCTGCGCACCACCGACGACTACGACGGCTTCAACGGCGCGCCGGACCGCTACGACTGGAAGCTGGTGGGCAAGAAGGAGATGCTGATCTCCTACAACAACTACAAGCTGACCAACAAGGCGATCAAGTACGCCGACATCGTGCGTCCGGGCCACATGAACCAGGACCTGGTGCGCTATGAACTGCACCGCGTGTGGGTGGTGGAAGCGACGCTCAAGCCGGGCAAGCGCCACATCTACGCCAAGCGCGTGTTCTACGTGGACGAGGACAGCTGGCAGGTGGCGCACACCGACGCCTATGACGGGCGCGGCGAACTGTGGCGCGTGCACGAAATCGGCGGCATCCAGTACTACGATGCGCAGACGCACTACTTCGCCAACGAAGTGTTCTACGACCTGCAGGCGCGCCGCTACCTGCTGTCGGGCATCTCGAACCAGGAGAAGCCGATGAAATTTGGCGTGAAGCTCGATCCGTCGAACTTTACGCCGGATACGCTGCGCCGCTCTTCCAACTAAGAGCGGTGTAGCGGGTTTGGGGGTGTCTCTTTGGGCGCATCGTCTCTGACCAGGCGACGCGCCCTTTTTTTCGCAGGAAGAGCATGAATAAAGCACTGATACAAGCCGGTGTTGCCCTGCTGGGCGCGCTGGCGGTTTTACCGGCCGTGGCGGGCGACCCGCTGCAGACGCCGGCGCGCATGTCGGCGCGCGCGCCGAAAGCGATGCTGACGGCCATGGCGCTGGCCGGCCAGCGCACGGTGGCGGTGGGCGAGCGCGGCATCATCCTGGTGCGCGACGGCGCCGCCAATGCACCCTGGCAGCAGGCCAAGGTGCCGGTGTCGGTCACGCTGACCGACGTAACTTTTGCCGACACGGCCAACGGCTGGGCCGTCGGGCATGACGGCGCCATCCTGTCCACCCAGGACGGCGGTGCGCAATGGCTCAAGCGCTTCGACGGCAACCAGGCCAACGCCCTGATGCTGGCCGACGCCAAGGCCGCCGTGACCAAGGCGCAGGCGGCCGGCGCGGCCGATGCCCTGGCCGACGCCGAGAACGCGCTGGGCGACATCGAGGCGGCGGCCAAGTTCGGCCCGTCGCGACCCCTGCTGGGCGTATGGTTCCGCGATGCCAAGACCGGCTACGCGGTGGGCGCATACGGCCAGGCCTTCCGTACCGCGGACGGCGGGGCAAACTGGACATCCATGGGCGCCGGCCTGCCCAATCCCGAAGGCCTGCACTACAACGCCATCGCGGGCGGCCCGGGCAACCTGCTGGTGATCGCCGGCGAGGGCGGCTACGTCTACCGCTCGCTGGACGGCGGCACGGCCTGGCAACGCATCGAGACCGGCTACGACGGCCAACTGTACGGCGTGATGTTTACCGGGCGCAGCCTGCTGGCCTACGGCTTCGGCGGGCGCATCTTCCGCAGCGAGGACGGCGGCGCCAGCTGGCGCGAAACGCCGGCGGTGACGAAAAAGAGCCTGGTCGACGGCGTCGTGCGCGGCGCATCCATCGTGCTGGCGGCGCAGGACGGCGCGCTGCTGCAAAGCGATGACGACGGCGCCAGCTTCCGCCTGGTGCGCCAGGGCGACGCGGTGCCGACAGCCGGCATGCTGGCCTTGAACGGCACGGTACTGCTGTCCGGCGTGGGCGGCGTGCGCAGCGCGAACCTGGAGGGGGCGAAATGACGCGTGAAGACGAGAAAAACTGCAAGGTAGCCGAAGAGGGCCACCAGCGCTTCACCGCCATCGAACACTGGCTCGAGCCGCGCCTGTTCCGCCACCGCTTCGTCATCATGGTGGCCTTCCTGCTGGCGTCGGTGCTCTTCGCCTGGCAGGCGGCGCTGCTCAGGCCCGACGCCAGCTTCCAGAAGATGGTGCCGGCCACCCACCCCTACATCGCCAACTACCTGAAGTACGAGAACGAGTTGCGCCCGCTGGGCAACAACATCCGCATCGCGGTGGAGGCGAAGAACGGCGACATCTACTCCAAGGAGTATCTCGACACGCTGAAGGCGGTCACCGATGAGGTGTTCTACATTCCCGGCGTGGACCGCGGCAACCTGAAGTCGCTGTGGACGCCCAACGTGCAGTGGATGGAGGTTACCGAGACGGGCCTGAACAGCGGCCAGATCATCCCGCAGGGCTTTGACGGCTCGCCCGCCATGCTCGACGAGGTGCGCGCCAACGTGGCCCGCTCCGGCCGCATCGGTTCCCTGGTGGCGGCGGACCAGAAGTCCACCATCGTGCAGGTGCCGCTGCTGGAGATCGACCCGGACAAGGGCACCAAGCTCGATTACGGCCTGTTCTCCGAACGCCTGGAAAAGCTGGTGCGCGAGAAGTACGAGGCGCAGGGCGTGAAGATCCACATCGTCGGCTTTGCCAAGGTGGTGGGCGACCTGATCCACGGCGCCAAGGCCATCGGCCTGTTCTTCGCCATCACCTTCGTCATGACGGTAGTGCTGCTGCTGTGGTACTCGCGCTGCTGGAAGTCGACCCTGGTGACGGTGTTCTGCTGTTCGCTGGCGGTGATCTGGCAGCTGGGCATCGTGCGCCTGCTGGGCTTTGGCCTGGACCCGTACTCGATCCTGGTGCCGTTCCTGACCTTTGCCATCGGCGTCTCGCACGCGGTGCAGAACATCAACACCATGGCCAGCGAACGCCTGTCCGGCAAGAGCGACATGGAGACGGCCAAGCTGACCTTCCGCCAGCTGTTCATCCCCGGCACCATTGCACTGCTGTGCGACGCGGTGGGCTTCTCGACCCTGCTGGTGATCGAGATCGGCGTGATCCGCGAACTGGCCATCTCCGCTTCCGTGGGCGTGGGGGTGATCGTGCTGACCAAGATGTTCCTGCTGCCGATCCTGATGTCCTACGTGGGCGTGACCGAGGCCTGCCTGCGCCACCAGGCGAAGAAGGCGCACAGCGACCACCGCTTCATGCGCATGCTGTCGCGCTTTGCCGAACCCAAGTTCGCCAAGCTGGCGGTGCTGGGCGCGCTGGCCATCTTCGCCACCGCCTTCGTGCTCAACCGCGACCTGAAGATTGGCGACCTCGATCCGGGGGCGCCGGAGCTGCGTGCCGACTCGCGCTACAACCGCGACAATGCCTACATCACCAGCCACTACTCGACCAGCTCCGACGTCTTCGTCGTGATGGTCAAGACCCCGGCCGGCGAATGCGGCGCCTATCCGACGGCCGAGGTGGTGGACCGCTTCCAGTGGGAGATGGAGAACGTGCCGGGGGTGGAATCGACCACCTCGCTGTTTACGGTGCAAAAGCGCATCATCAGCAACGTCAACGGCGGCAGCCTGAAATGGCAGGCGCTCTCGCGCAACCGTTTC
>JAJTCO010000136.1 GCA_021323265.1 Pseudoduganella sp.
CCATGCCAAAGATGCTGATCTTCACGATGACGCTCCTTCCAGTAAGGCAATCTCGGTCACAATGGTGGTCGTGCCGCGTATCGTTCCGCGCCACTTCGCTGTGTTGATGCCGGTTTTGCTGTCAAAGCTGCGCGAGATCCATCCCGCGATCGGCGCCGTGCTGGCGCAATAGAGTTGCGGGCCGCTCCCGAACTCGCATGTCATGTGCAATCCCTGGCAACGCTTGGTCACGTGCAGGGTGTTGCCGTCCGCTTCGGCATGGCAGCCTTCGGCGAAATGCCAGTGCAGGGCTACCTCGTGCTCACCAAGGCATTCTAGGATATCTTCCACTTGCACCGTGTTCCGTTTGGCATCGAAGCGGATCACGCGCCGGTGCAGTACCGGATCGCGCAAGCGCAGGTAACCGTCATGTTTTCCCTCAAACAGATGGGCGGCATCGTGCGCCAACGCCACGGCGTTGGCCTTGTGCAGCCACATGAAGCTGCCGCCGATGGCGGACTGGTTCATGCCGTCGACTTCCACCGTGTTGTGCGCGGCCGTGCTGCGGAAATAGTCGCGCCACTGGCGCTGCGTGTGGTAGGCGTAGGTGCCGGGATCGATCAGCATCTCCTCCCCGCCCATCGACAGCGTCATGGCCAGCGCATCGGCGTGGCCGTGCGCGGCCAGCGACAGGTAGCCCAACGGGCCGCTGTCGACCACGATGCGCACTTCGCGCGCGCTGCCGAAATCCTTGCCCAGCATGTAGTAGCCGCCCTGCGGGAAGGCGGTACGCGGCGGCGACAGTGCGCCCGCGCCGCCCGCGCCGCCCGGGCCGGCCGCCGGCAGCGCGGCCCAGCGCGCGTCGGCCGCCGCGAACAGCCAGCGGTTGCGGTCGTCCAGTGCACCGGCCTTGGCCTTGAAGTCGCCGCGGCCGAACAGCAGGGCCGCGCTGGCCAGCAGCGAGCGGTAGGGCGGCGCCTGCGCCGTATCCAGGCGCAGCATGCGCGCGTCGTCGGCGTCGCCGATCATCGGCACGTTGCCGCCCGTGTCCATCATGGCGGCAAGGAACTCCGCCATCCGTTCCAGGCGCTGCAGCCAGTCCTGCGCGAAGCTGCCGCCGTTGGCCTGCGCGGCGAGCTGGCACAGCATCATCATGTCCATCACTTCATGGTGGTAGTAGATCGCCTGCTCCTTGTTGACGCCATCCTCCCAGTTCTGCTGCAAGCCTTCGCGCGCCAGGCCGCGTTCGGCCAGCCTGCGCCAGCGCGTGCTTTCGGGCCAGCAGGGCCACTGCATGCTGGCCAGGTACAACCCCGTGTACTCCCCCAGCAGGTGGTTGTTGGCGGAGGAATGGCGCGACAAGTGGCGGCTGATGAAGTGGCAATGGCGGTACACCGCGTTGAGCCAGCGCTGGCGCCAGTCCTCGTCGATGGTCTCGGCCAGCAGCTGCCAGGCGGCGCACCAGTTCAACAGGCGCACCCCGAGCTCCAGTGCGCTGGCCCAGTGCACGCCGCGCGGATACGGGCACTGGTCGAGCCAGGACAGCAGCAGCGCGCGCGCGCCATCGCGGTACTTGCGCTCGCCCGTGCAGCGCCAGGCCTGCGCCAGGGTCGTCAGCTCCAGGTGACGGCTGGGTTCCCACAGATATTTGATGTCGCCCACCAGGCCGGCGTCGCGGTAGTCGATCGACGGACCGGGCGCCATCGGCGCCGTGGTGCCGGTGCGCGGGTCGCGGTTCCAGTGCGGCGGGAAGCCCAGCGCCGCGCCGCGCAAGGCAAACACGTTCCAGCGCCCCGCCAGCAGCTCGTCGGCCGCCGCGCACAGCGCCGCCGTGTCGATGCCCGCCGGCGCTGCGGCGCCAGCCAGGAAGTCGGCGCCGAAGCGTCCCAGCGCAGGCGCCGGCGGATAGCTGGCAAGGCCCAGCCCGAGCGCGGTAGCCTTGCGCCGCGCCAGCTGGTGCGCGCGCCACAGAACTTCCGCGGGCCCCATCAGCTTGAGGCGGTTGATTTTCCAGGCCAGGGCAGTCATAGCGGCGCAAATCCCATTTCGCAATACAGCCGCTCCACGCGCGGCAACACGGCGTCGCTGCTGAAGGTCGATTCCACCTTGCGCCGCGCCGCCTCCCCCATGCGCCGTGCCAGCGCCTCGTCTTCCAGCAGTTGCGCCAGGCGCGCCGCCAGCGCGTCGACATCGCCCGGCGGCACCAGGAAGCCTTCCACGCCGTCGGCCACCGCCTCGGGAATCCCGCCGACCGAGGTAGCCAGCACCGGCAGGCCGGCCGCCATTGCTTCCAGTACGCTCATCGGCATGCCTTCGAAGTAGGACGGCAGCGCGAACAGGCGCGCTTGCGCCAGCTGCCGCCGCTTGCCCTCCCCGCTCACCCAGCCCAGCAGCCGCACATGCTCGGCGATGCCCAGCTGCGCCGCCTGCGCGCGCACCGCATCGTGCTCGCCGTCGCCGCCCAGGCGCAGTTCCAGCGCGGCCACCTGCGGCATCACGCGCGCCGCCGCCTGCAGCAGGTCGAAGCTGCCTTTCTGCCGCCCCAGGCGCCCCAGCGACAGCACGCCGCCACGGCTGCGCGCCTCCCAGCTGCAGGCCGGCGGCAGCAGCACCGGGTTGTAAATGGCCTCCACGCGCGGATGGCCGCACATCGAGCGCACCCACTGGCGCCAGCCTTCCGACAGCACCACCACATGCGCACTGCGCGCAAAGACGAAGCGCACGAAGCGCCGCCGCAGCGGCCCGCACTGCTCGTAGAACTGCGCGAAACCGCCGCCGTGCAGGTGCAGGATGGCGGGAATGCGGAACAGCATGGCCAGCAGGAAGAAGCCCGACTTGCGCCAGAAGCTGGCGCGCGATGCCAGGTGCACGTGCACCAGCCCTACCCGCCCGCGCAGCAGCAGGCCGGCAAAGACCGCGTAGGCACGCAGCATCGCGCCCAGCTTGCGCCAGCGGCTGCCGTCGCAGTGCGTGGCCAGGTAGCGCACCCCGTAGCGCCGCAGCAGGCCGGCCTCCTGGTACACGCGCACCACGGCCGAGATGCCGCCCATCGTCTCCATTCCAGTACCGAGCATGACGATGGTTTTCACGTTCTGCGCCCATCCTGCCATTCGTTGACGATCCAGCGGAACTTGCCCGCCGCGGTATCGGGCAGCGCGTCGCACAGCACGATGGTCAGGCGCACCGTGGGGTCGACCATGGTGCGGATGTTGCGCACCAGCTGCTCCTCGTCGGCTTTCGAGTAATGCACGTCCGGCACGATGCGCAGTTCCCAGTGCGCCGGCCCGACCTGCGCCACCTGCGACTTGCGCAGGTTCTGCATGTACTTGAAGGCGAAGGTCATCACCGAAGGGCTGATTTCCGAACCG
>JAJTCO010000088.1 GCA_021323265.1 Pseudoduganella sp.
TCCGCGTCCAGATCGGCCACAGCGCCGGCAGCTACGACGACGGCGTGGCCGCCATGCGCGCCGGCGCCGCCGGCTTCACCCACCTGTTCAACGGCATGACCGGCATGAGCCACAAGGAGCCGGGCATGGTGGACGTGGCCATGGCGCACGCCGAATACGCGGAAATCATCCCCGACCTGCTGCACGTGCACCCGGGCGCCATGCGCGCCGCGCTGCGCGCCATTCCGCGCCTGTACGGCGTGACCGACGCCACCTCCGCCACAGGCATGCCGGACGGCGAATACGCGCTGGGCACCCAGCGCGTGTTCAAGTGCATGGGTTGCGTGCGCCTTGCCACCGGTTCGCTGGCCGGCTCGGTGCTGACCATGGACCAGGCGTTGCGCAACTTCGTCAGCCTGGGCATGGAGGTGGCGGAAGCGTCGCAGCGGCTGTCGCTGTTCCCCGCCGACTACCTCGGCGAAGCGCAGCGCGGCCGCCTGGCGCCGGGAGCGTGGGCCGACATCGTCGTGCTGGACCAGTCTTTACACCCGGTGGCCGTCTTCGTCGAAGGCGAGGCCATCCCCCTTTCATAACGACCCGAGGAGACCCCATGCAGTCCTTATCCATGCGCTACCTGTTGTTCATTGCCGGGATGGGAGGACTGCTTTACGGGATCGACATCGGCATCATTGCCGGCGCCCTGCCTTACCTTGAATCGACCGCCTCGGTGGCGTGGAAGCTGAGCGCCCAGCAACTGAGCTTCATCGTCGCCGCCGTGCTGCTGGGCTCCGTGCTGTCCTCGCTGTTTGCCGGCGCCCTGGCCGACGCCATCGGCCGGCGCTGGACCATGGTGCTGGCCGGCGCCCTGTTTACCGCCAGCATTCCGATGATCGCGCTGTCGGACGGCTACCTGCCCCTGCTGCTGGGACGCCTGCTGCAAGGCGTGAGCGGCGGCCTGATTGGCGTGGCCGTCCCGCTCTACCTGGCCGAATGCCTGCACGCCGACAAGCGCGGACGCGGCGCCGCCCTGTTCCAGCTGCTGCTCACCATCGGCCTGGTGGCCGCCGCCCTGATCGGCCTGGTGCAGGCGCAGCACGTCGACAGCGCCACCCAGGCCGCGCAGGCGCTGCCGGAAGCGGCGCGCGCCGGCGCCATCTTCGACGCCAAGGACCACGCCTGGCGCAGCATCTTCTGGATGTGCCTGACCCCGGGCCTGGTGTTCACGTTCGGCAGCGCGCTGCTGGCGGAATCGCCGCGCTGGCTGGTGCAGCGCGGCCGCATCGAGCAGGCGCGCGCCGCCCTGCTGCGCACGCGTGCCCCGGCCGAGGCGGAAGCCGAACTGCGCCTGATGCAAAACGCCGCCAGCGGCGCGCCGCGCGCCGGCGCCACCGCTGCGGCCTGCCAGGAGCCGCTGCTGAGCCGGCGCTACGTGCTGCCCTTCCTGCTGGCCTGCCTGGTGCTGGCCTGCACCCAGGCCACCGGCATCAACTCCGTGCTGGCCTATGTGGTCAACATCCTGAACCAGGCCGGCCTGCCCGGCGCCAGCGCCAACATGGCCGACGTCGGCCTCAAGCTGCTGAACGCCGTCATGACCGTGGTGGCCGTGCTGCTGGTGGACCGCAAGGGCCGCAAGTTCCTGCTGATGCTGGGCAGCGGCGGCATCGTGGTCGCCCTGCTCTCGGCCGGCCTGCTGTTCCGCAGCGCGGAAAGCGAGCAGCGCGACGTGCGCGCCACCGTCGCCGCCCAGGCCCAAGGCGACAGCCTGTCGCTGCGCCTGGACGCCGCCACCCTGCAAGCGCTCGGCGCTCCGGCAGACGGTGCGCCCCAGCTGCTCACCGTCGCCTATTCCTACGGTCCATTCACCAACGTGCAGACGCGCCGCAGCGACGACCCGGCCCTGCCGGCCATGGTGCTCTCGCGCGACGACACCGTGCAGGCCGACAGCGTGATCGGCGCCTTCTTTCGCCGTCTGCACCTGAACCCCTTCGCCGACCCGGCGCAAGGCCGCAACGCCCCGCTGCAGATCGAAAAGGCGCAGATCGGCGCGCTGCCTTCGGTGGCGCACGGCTGGCAGGTCACGCTCGCCATCTGCCTGTTCGTCGCCAGCTTCGCCGTCGGTCCCGGCGTGTGCGTCTGGCTCGCGCTGTCCGAACTGATGCCCACCCGCATCCGCTCCAACGGCATGAGCATCGCCCTGCTGGTGAACCAGTTCGTCTCCACCAGCATCGCGGCGGTGTTCCTGCCCACGGTCGGCCGGCACGGCTACGCCGCCATGTTCTTCTTCTGGGCCGGCTGCACTGTGGTGTACTTCCTCACCGCCGCCTTCCTGCTGCCCGAAACCAAGGGCAAGACGCTGGAAGAAATCGAAGCGCATTTCGCGCGCTAAGCGCCCGCGCGCGGCTGGTGCTCAGCGCAGCAACTGCAGCACCAGGCGCGGCGCGGCACTGGCCTGCGCCAGCATCGCCATCGCCGCCTGCTGCAGGATCTGGCGCCGCGCCAGCTCCGCTGTCTCCGCCGCATAGTCCACGTCCATGATGCGCGAACGCGCCGCCGCCAGGTTTTCCGCCATGATGTCGTTGTGGGTGGCCGCGTAGCCCAAACGGTTCTGCGCGGCGCCCAGCATGCCGCGCATGTTGGCGATGGCGGCCATGCGCGCGTCGAGCTGCTGCAGCGCCGCCGTGGCATCGGCATGGCTCAGCAGGCTGATATCGCCCGCCTCCTGCGACCACAGCGCCGGCACTGCCAGCGGCAGCGTGTCGCCTTCGCGCGGGCCCAGTTGCAGCTGCAGCACGGCGCCGCCGCCCAGGAGGGGAATGCCGTTGAAGTTGGTGTCCTCCGCGATGCGCTTGATCTCCAGCAGCAGGGCGCTCGCTTCCAGCTGCATGGCCATGCGGTCGTTCGCGCTGTAGGTATCGTTGGCGGCCTGCACGGCCAGTTCGCGGATGCGCTGGTAATTCTCCATCACCGTGCCCAGCGCGCCTTCGGCCACCTGCGCCATCGAAACGCCATCGTTGATGTTGCGGCTTGCGGCGCGCCGGCCGCGCAGCTCGGCCGACATGCGTTCGGCAATGGCCAGCCCCGCCGCGTCGTCGGCAGCGCTATTGATGCGCAAGCCGCTCGACAGGCGTTGCATGCTCCTGGCAATTGCGGCACCATGGCGCTGCACGTTCAGTGCCGCACGCAATGCGTCGATGTTGGTATTGATTCTCACACCACCGGTTACGGTTATGCAGCGGCATACTTAATATCCAAAACTCACGCCAATGAACATTTCATCCTTGTTGCTTGCCGCCGCGCTGGCCGCCACTCCCGCCGAAGGGCTGTTCGAGCCGGGCCTCGTGTCGGACAACGGCGTGTTCGGCTTGACGCTTTCGCCCGACGGGCAGCATGCGCTCTGGGTGCAATCGGGCGGCGCGCGCACGCGCCTGGTGATCGTCGAATCGCGCAAGGTGAACGGCAAATGGCAGACACCCGCACCGGTGCCCTTCGGCGCCAGCGATGGATCGCGCGACATCGACCCGGCCTTCGCGCCGGACGGCAAATCGATCATCTTCCAGTCCAACCGCGCGGTGCCGGACAAGCCGGAGCGCAAAGGCTTCGACATCTACGCCGTCGCGCTGCAGGATGGGCGCTGGGGCCCCGCCGTGCACCTGGGGCACGAGATCAACAGCGACGACTCCGAATCCTCCGGCGCCATCGCCGCCGACGGCACCATCTACTTCATGAAGAACGGGGAGCAAGGCAAGTCGGACCTGTGGCGCGCGCGCCGCGTACAGGGAAAATACACGGCACCGGAACGGCTGGCGGCGCCGGTCAACACCGGGCCCTGGCGCGAATCGAATCCCTACGTCGCGCCCGACCAGAGCTACCTGCTGTACTTCTCCGACGCGCCGGGCGGCGCCGGCGACGTCGACCTGTACATCAGCTTCAACGGCAAGGGTGGCTGGAGCGCGCCGCGCAACCTGGGCGCGCCGTTCAACACTGCGCAGGCGGAATTCACGCCCTGGGTGCACGGCGGCCGCCTCTACCTGGCGCGCCAGGCCAAGGAAGGCGAACGCTTCATCGAGAACATCTATTCCTACCCCTTCGACCCGCAGCGCTACCGCTAGCCCGGGGCCGGGCGGCCGTCACGCCGGCAGCAGCTCCGGAGCGGCGCGCAGGGCGGCCAGTTGGTGCGGTGCGAGGCGGGCGGCGGCGGCGGCCAGGTGGCGCGCGGCGGCGGCAACCCCGCTGCGTTCGGCCAGCGACAGCCAGCGCCAGGCCTGTTCGGGATCGGCCTCGACGCCTTGGCCGGACAGGAACATCAGGCCGGCATTCATCTGCGCGCGGGCGTGGCCCTGGCGCGCGGCGGCCAGGTACCAGGACAGTGCCTGCTTGAAGTCGCGCGGCACGCCCTGCCCATTGTCAAAGCGCAGGCCGAGGGTAAAGCAGGCTTGCGTGTGGCCCTGCTCGGCGGCCTTGCGGTACCAGGCATTGGCCTGCGCCAGGTCGGGCGCGGGACCGTCGTCGCGGTCGTGGATCTGGCCCAGCATGAATTGCGCGGCCACGTAGTCCTGCTCGGCGGCGCGGCGGAACCAGCCCAGCGCCTTGCGCGCGTCCTGCGGCACGCCCTGCCCCAGCTCGTAGCGCAGGCCCAGGTCGAACTGGGCGCGCAGGTGGCCCTGGTCGGCCGCCTTGCGGTACCAGAAGATGGCTTCCTGCTGGTCGCGCGCGACGCCGTGGCCCTGCTCGAACAACTGCGCCAGGTGGTACTGGGCGGCGGGGAAGTCCTGCTCGGCGGCCTTGCGGTACCAGTTGGCCGCGGCGCGGTAGTCCTGCGCCACGCCCAGGCCCTGGTCGTAGCGCAGGCCCAGGTTGTTCTGCGCGGCGGCGTGTCCCAGGTCGGCGGCGCGGCGGTACCACTGCAGCGCCAATTGCTCGTCGCGCGGCACGCCGTGCCCGTTGTCGTAGATCAGGCCCAGGTTGAACTGCGAACTGACGTGGTCCTGCTCGGCTGCCAGCGTGTACCAGCGGATCGCCTTGGCGGCATCGGCGGGAACGCCTTCGCCCTTGTCGTAGCGCAGCGCCAGGTTGAACTGGGCCGGCGCGTAGCCCTGGTCGGCGGCCTTGCGGAACCAGCCCAGCGCCTGTCTGGCGTCCTGCGCCACGCCCTGGCCATTGTCATAGCGCAGGCCGAGGTTGAACTGGGCGCGCGCGTAGCCTTGCTCGGCGGCCTTGCGGTACCACATGATCGCCTGCACGTAGTCCTGCGGCACGCCCTTGCCGGTGTCGTACATCATGCCCAGGTTGTTCTGCGCGCCGGGGTCGCCCTGTTCGGCGGCCTTGGCGAACCAGTGGCGCGCCTGCTCGGTGTCGTGCGGCACGCCCTGGCCCTTGGCGTACAGCCAGCCCAGGTTGTACTGCGCGGCCGCGTAGCCCTGCTCCGCCGCCAGCTGGTACCAGCGCGCCGCTTCGGCAAAGTCGGCTTCCACGCCCTGGCCCTTCTGGTACATCACGCCCAGGTTGTACTGCGCGTGCTCCAGGCCGGCGTTGGCGGCCTGGCGGTACCAGGCCACGGCCAGCTCGTAGCTCTGCGCCA
Organism: Pseudoduganella sp.; assembly: GCA_021323265.1. Taxonomy (GTDB): domain Bacteria; phylum Pseudomonadota; class Gammaproteobacteria; order Burkholderiales; family Burkholderiaceae_D; genus Rugamonas. Next base: position 5,558 of record JAJTCO010000088.1, read on the forward strand.
CGCCCTGGCCGTTGAAGTACATGAAACCCAGGCTGTGCTGGGCGTTGGCCACGCCGCGCTCGGCCAACTGGCGCACGCGCAGGAATTCGGCGGTCCCGGCGGCGCCGGCCGCTTCGGATTCGGTCGGAGTGGTGTGCTGCATGGTTCCCTATGCCTGGATGGCCAGGCGTTGCGCCAGCGGCACGGCCGGCAGGTCGGCCTGCTGCTGCGCCGCCAGCACTTCCATGAAGGTGGTCAGCGCGATCGGGCGGTAGTACAGGTAGCCCTGCATGGTGGCGCAGCCGTTGGCGGCCAGGTAGCGCGCCTGCACTTCGGTTTCCACGCCCTCGGCCACCAGGTGCAGCCCCAGGCCGCGCGCGATCGAGATGATGGCCAGGATCACCGGGTAGTGGCCATGCTCGTCGTGGATCTCCTTGACGAAGCTCTGGTCGATCTTGATGGTGTGGATCGGGAAGCGGTGCAGGTAGGACAGCGAGGAGTAGCCGGTGCCGAAGTCGTCGATTGCCACCGACACGCCCAGCTGGCATAGCTTGTTGAGCTGCTCGATGGCGTACTGCGGGTTGCGGATGCAGATGTTCTCGGTGATTTCCACCTCGATCTGCGCCGGCGAGATCTGGTAGCGCGCCAGCGCGTTGCGCATCTTCTCGAAGAAGTCGCCGCGGTCCAGGTATTGCGGCGACAGGTTCAGCGACAGGCGGATGTTGTCGGCGCCGGCCGCGTTCCACAGCAGCAGGTCGCGGCACAGGGCGCCGATCATCCAGTCCGAGATCGGCAGCATCAGGCCGTTTTCCTCCGCGAAGGGGAGGAATTCGCCGGCCGAGAGCAGGCCGCGCGTCGGATGGTTCCAGCGCATCAGGCCTTCGGCGCCGATGATGCGGCCGCTGGCCATGTCGACCTGCGGCTGGTAGTACATTTCCAGCTCGTTGTTTTCCAGCGCTTTGCGCAGCGACTGCTCGAGCGCGATCTTCTGGTGCGACATGTCCTGCATCGAGGCGTGGTAGAAGCTGTGGCCGTTCTTGCCCTGCGCCTTGACCTGGTACATGGCGATGTCGGCGATGGCCTTGGCATCGGCGCGGTCGCGCAGCTCGGGCAGTACGATGGTGAATTCGTCGCCGCTGTGGCGCGCCAGCGTGTCGCCCTTGCGCAGGCAGTCCTTCAGGCGGCGCGCGGCCTGCTGCAGCAGCTCGTCGCCCTTGACGTGGCCCAGCGTGTCGTTGACCAGCTTGAAGCGGTCCAGGTCGATGAACATCACGGCCAGTTCGGCCAGCTTGCGCTTGGCCTGGATCACGGCCAGCCCCAGGCGGTCCTTGAACAGGATGCGGTTGGGCAGGTCGGTCAGGATGTCGTGGTAGGCCTGGTAGGAAATCATCTCCTCGGCGCGCTTGCGGTCGGTGATGTCGCGCGCCACGCCGTAGGTGCCGAAGAATTCGTGCTTGGCCACTTCCTCGCCCGGCACGTGCATGCCGATCGCATTCAGCGAGATCGTCATCAAGGTGTTGTTGAAGGTGCGGTCGCCGGCGGCGCTGTTGTTGCACTTCAGGCGCAGCTCGACGTTGCGCGAGGCGCGTTCGTCGACGCGCCGCTCGTTGAACACGTAGCGCGCGCGTTCCTGGTCCTCGTCGTGCACCAGCACCGAATAGTGGCGTCCGATCAGCTCCTCGCGCGCATAGCCCAGCAGCTGGTAGGCGCGGTCGTTGACGAAGGTGAAGCAGCCTTCGTGGTTCAGGGTGTAGATGATGTCGGGCGAGCTGTCCACCAGGTAGCGGTACATCTTTTCCGAGTTTTCCAGGCGCTGCGCGATGCGCGTGTTCTCCACCGCCAGGCGGCGCTTCTGCAGCGCGTTCTCCACGGTCTTGAGCAGCTCGGGCGGGTTGTACGGCTTGCGCAGGTAGTCGTAGGCGCCGCGCTTGAGGGCGCCGATGGCGGCCTCGATGCCTGCCTCGCCGCTCATGACGATGACGTCGCAGTCGATCTCGCGCGCGTTCACGAAATCCATGATCTCGTGGCCGCTCATGTCCGGCAGCCGCAGGTCCAGCAGCAAGAGGTCGAAGTGCTGGCGGCTCAGGTGGGCCAGCGCTTCGGCGCCGTTGGTAGCCGTCACCAGCTGGTAATGGTCCTGCACGCGCAGCAGTTCGTACAGGGACGAGAGCAGGCGCGGTTCGTCGTCGACCAGCAGGAGGCGGGGCTGGAATTCCGGTGCCGGGGTCGGGGGCGTCGGGAGGATCGGGTTCATGCAGGCCTTATACGGAATCCACCACGCCGCGCGCCTGCACCGTGGCGAGCTGGCTGGTGCTGCCGCGGGCCGGCAGCAGGAGTTCAAACGAGGTGCCGTTGGCGCCGCTGCGGCAGCTGATCATGCCATTCATCTTCTTCACCAGGCTGTGCACGATGGACAGCCCCAGGCCGTGGTGCTTGCCCTCCTTGCTGCTCTTGACGGCGCTGAACAGGTTGGCCAGCACGTCCTGCGACAGGCCAGGTCCGGCATCGGCCACCACCAGCTCCACGTACAGGCGGCGTTCGCGGTTGACCAGGCCCCGGTTGGCCAGCTCGATGCGCCCGCCCTGCGGCTGCGCCTCGATCGCATTCTTGACCAGGTTGACCAGGATCTGCTTGAGCAGGTCGGCGTCGCCGTCGATTTCCTGCGGGCCGTCCTGCATGCGCGTGATCACCTGCACCGACGCCGGCAGGAAGTCGGTGGCGCGGAACAGGCGCAGCACGTCCTCCACCACGCGCGCCACATTGGTGGTCACGCCGCCAACTTCGGATGGCTGCAGGTCGGCCAGGCCGTTGATCAACTGGCCGACGCGGTCGATCTCCTCGTTCAGGATCGACATTTCCGACACCACCGGTTCGCGCCGCGCCAGCTTGGCGTCCAGTACCGACAGGTAGTTCTTGATGATCGACAGCGGGTTGTTCACCTCGTGCACCACGCGGCGCGACGCCTCGCGGTACTCCTCGGCCACGTGCGCCACCTGGCGCCGTGCGTGGCCGCGCTCGGAGAGCGCCGTCTCCAGCGCCGCCGCCGCCTGGTTGCCAAAGGCCTGCAGGAAGCGCGCCTTCTTTTGCAGCAGCGGCAATTGCCAGGCCGGCACCCCGCCGACGATCATGCCCAGGCAGCGCTGGCCGGCCACCAGGGGCAGGCACAGCAGAGCTTCGCTGCCGACGATGCGGAACAGCTGTTCTTCGGCGATGCCCAGGCCGCCCGCCGCGCCGGCGCGCGTGGCAAAGGCCAGCTGGCGTCCATTGGCGGCATCGGCCAGCAGGCCGGGCTTGTTGAGCGGGAGCGCGAACTCGGACAGGCGCTGCTGCGCCTCGCCGCTGCCGGCGCCCTGCAGCGCGTGCCCGGTCGGGCTCTCGAGCAGGATCACCGTCGTTTCCAGGTCGAACAGGATGCGCGCCGAACGCGTCATGGCGTCCAGCATGCCGGCCTCGCCGCTCTGGCGCGCAAAGCTCTGGCCCATCTCCTGCACCAGCACCATATTGCGCACTTCTTCCTGCAGGCGCGCCTGCACCGGGTCGACCGGTGCGGCGGCCGCCAGCTGCGCCATGGCCGGCGGCGCCGGAATGTCGTCTGCGCCGGCCAGGTCGATGCCCAGGTGCTCGGCGGCGCGCATCACCTGGCGCGCGGCCGACTTGACGAAGGCGTCCAGCTGTTCTTCCTCGATGCCGCACAGCGCCGCCGCGCCGGCCGCCGCTTCCGGCGCCGCGGCGTGGTAGCACAGCTGGTGCGCCAGGCGCACGATGCGGATCAGGGGGTGCGCCGCTTCCAGGCGCGCCACCGGCTCGTGGTGGTACAGCACCGAATCGGCCAGGAAGGAATCGAGATGCCAGCGCTCGATCAGCCAGGCGCCCGCTTCGGCGTGCGTGATTTCCAGCGTGCGCTGCTCCACCGCGCACAGTTCCTCGTCGTCGCGCGCGGTGAAGTTGTAGGCGTATTCCTTGGGCGCCGTGGCCAACAGCGCCAGGCGCCCGACATTGTGCAGCAGGCCGGCCAGGTAGGCTTCCTCCACCTGCGGGTAATCGAGCACGCGCGCGATGTCGCGTGCGATCACGGCCGTGGTGAGGGAGCCCTTCCAGAAGGCGCGCAAGTCGGTGCTGCCGCTGTGCGGGAAGTTGTTGAAGGTCTGGAACACCGACTCGGAAATGACCAGGGTCTTGATCATGTCGGTGCCGAGCGACACCAGGGCCTGCTCCAGGCCCACCGAGCGGTTGTGCCGCTGGTAGGCCGAGCTGTTGGCCACGGCCAGGATCTTGCTGGTCATCCCGGCATCCTTGGCGATCAGGGCGGCCAGCTCCGGCATGCCGGCGTCGTCGGCTTGCAGCAGCTCAATCAGCTTGATCAGGATCTGCGGCATGGCGGGCAGGCGCGCGATCAGCAAGCGATTGCGGATGTCTTGGTCGGGGTGTTGCATTTAAGCGGGTCCAAATCCTCGAATTGCGGGTGTTTAGCAGCTCTGTTCCTGCTTGCAATCCACTGAGCAAATTAGCATAAATATACTATAACTTAACGGCAATACAAATTTCTGACGGCAATATGTTGCATTTGTGTAGAAAGAACGACACTATTGCAATAAATTTACTATTTGCCAACGGAATTTTCATTAAGGCACTATCTTGCGCCGCAAGGCGCGCGCCGTCAACCATAGCCCGAGCGCCGTCAGGGCCAGGGCCAGCTGGCCGCAGGCCAGCCAGAGTAGCGAATGTGAAGCCAGTGGCGCCAGCACCCCGGCCACCAGGGCGCCCAGCAGGGTGGTGGCGAATGATTGCACCGATGCCACCGTGCCGCGGATGTGCGGGAACAGGTCGAGCGCCAGCAGGGTGGCGCCGGGCGCCGCCACCGACATGCCAAAGGTGTAGAAGAACAGCGGCAGCACGCTCCACGGCAGCGCCGGCGGACGCAGCGCATGCAGCAGCACGTTGGCGCCGGCCGCAGCCAGCAGGAAGACGAAGCCCCAGCCGATCTGGCGCGCAAAGCTGATCTTGCCGGCGATACGGTTGGCCGCCAGCGCGCCGAGGAAGATGCCGCTCACGGCCGGCACGAACAGCCAGGCAAACTGGTCGGGCCCCAGGTGCAGCTGGGTCGGCAGCGCCACCGGCGCGGCCGTGATGTACAGGAACAGGCCGGCAAAATTGAAAGCCACCACGCCCGTCTTCAAATGGAACAGCGGCGAGGACAGGATGGCGCGGTAGTTGCGCCACAGGTAGCGCGGGTTGAAGGGCTGGCGCTTGTCCGGCGGCAGCGTCTCCGGCAGGCGCCGGTAGCAGACCAGGAACAGCAGCACCGTGTAGCCGGCCAGGGCCAGGAAGATGGTGCGCCAATCGGAGTATTTCACGATCAGGCCGCCCAGCACCGGGGCAATGGCGGGCGCGATGGCGAAGATCATGGTGACCATCGACAGCAGGCGCGCGGCGGCCGCGTCGGCATACAGGTCGCGGATGATGGCGCGCCCCACCACCACGCCGGCGCCGGCCGACACGCCCTGCAGCACGCGGAAGAACCACAGGTAATGCACGGTATGCGCGGCGGCGCAGCCGATGGTACCGACCAGGAAGGCCACCAGCGAAATCAGGATCACGCTGCGCCGGCCGAAGGCGTCCGACAAGGCGCCGTGCCACAGCACCATGCCGGCGAAGGCCAGCATGTAGGCCGTCAGCGACTGCTGCACCTCGATCTGGGTCGCCTGCAGCGTCGCCTCGATATTCGGGAAAGCCGGCAGGTAGGCGTCGATCGAGAACGGCCCCAGCATCGACAGGCTGGCCAGCACCGCCGCCAGCGCACCGGGCCCCAGCGGCTTGCGCCGCGGCGCCGGCGGCGCGGGAACGACAGCGGGCGGGTCAGGCGGGATGGTATGCACGGGGTCAGTGTCCGATTGTCAGACCTGACCCGGAACCTCACCAGGCTTCCGGTTATACCCCGCCACCATATCAAAACGGAACAGGCGGCACTCCAGCGCACCGTTGAAGAACGGCGTCTTGCGCGACTCCTTCAGGCGCAGCATCTTCGGCAAGCCCAGGTCGGCGGTGAACAGATAAGCGGTCCAGCCGGAGAAGCGCTGCTTGAGGGTGGTGGAGAAGGCGCTGTAGAAGCTCTTGGCCAGTTCGTCCTCCTCCAGGCTGGCGTCGCCGCGCACGCCGATACGCTCGCCGTACGGCGGGTTGGTCAGCAGGATGCCCGGCTCCTTGGTCGGCGCCTGCACCTGCTGCGCCTCGATCTGCTTGAGCGGCACCTCGAACAGGATGCCCGCGCTGCGCAGGTTGTGGCGCGCCATGGCCACCATGTCGCCCGAAATGTCGGAACCGAAGATGGTCGGCTCGGCCGGCAGCGGATTGGGCTTGAAGTCGGTCTTCATCTTCAGCCACGGCTCCGGGTCGAAGTCGTGGAACTTCTCGAAGGCGAAGTGGCGCCGCGCCCCTGGCGGAATGCCCTGCACCATCTGCGCCGCTTCGCACAGGATGGTGCCGGAGCCGCACATCGGGTCGAACAGCGGCACGCCCGGCTTCCAGCCGGACACGCGCAGCAGGCCGGCGGCCAGGTTCTCGCGCAGCGGCGCGTCGCCGGTCTCCTCGCGCCAGCCGCGCTTGAACAGCGCCTCGCCGGAGGTGTCGAGATAGACCATGAACTGGCGCTGGTCGAGGAAGCCGAAGATGCGCATGTCGGGCTCACGCGTGTTGACCGACGGACGCTTGCCGTACATGTCGCGGAAGCGGTCGCACACGGCGTCCTTGATCTTCAGGGTGGTGAATTCGAGCGACTTCAGGGGCGACTTGATGGCCGTGACGTCGACGCGGATCGTGTGGTGCACGCCGAACCATTCTTCCCAGGGCTGGGCCAGCACCAGGTCGTAGATGTCGTTTTCGTTCTGGTAGTGGCACACGCCCATGCGCATGAGCACGCGCGAGGCGATGCGCGAGTGCAGGTTGATGCGGTAGGCGTCGTACAGGTCGCCCGAGGCGTGCACGCCGCCCGGGACCTGGTTGTGCACCTTCAGGGTCGGGCTCATGGCCGCGATTTCAGTGAGTTCTTCCGCCAGCGCGGCTTCCAGGCCGCGCGGGCATGGGCAAAAATAGGATGGCATTGTGGGGGACCCTTTATCCGTTGTTTGTGACAAGAACCCGGGGCCGGCGGCCGCCGCGAACCGCGGGCCTGACCCTTGGGTCTGACCCGGACTCACCGGGTTTAAAAAGGCTTGACGACCACCAGAATCGTAATCGCCAGCAGCATCAGCACCGGCACTTCATTGAACCACCGGTAAAACACATGACCGCGGACGTTTGCGCCGCGTTCGAATTTCTTGAGCAGCGAACCGCAGGCATGGTGGTAACCCATCAGCAGGAACACCATGCCCAGCTTGGCGTGCAGCCAGCCCGGCATCTTGCTGCCGTACTGCAGCACCACCAGCCAGATGCCGAACACCACCGCCGGCAGCGCCAGCATGGTGGTAAAGCGATACAGCTTGCGCGCCATGGTCAGCAGGCGCTCCGTGGTCGGCCCCGGCGTCTCCAGCGCCAGGTTGACGAAGATGCGCGGCAGGTAGAACAGCCCCGCCATCCACGACACGATGAACACGATATGCAGCGCTTTGATCCAGAGCATGAATTACTTTCTTGTCTCGCCGTGTCCGAACACGACGTATTTGAGGGAAGTGAGCCCTTCCAGACCCACCGGGCCGCGCGCGTGCAGCTTGTCGTTGGAAATGCCGATCTCCGCGCCCAGGCCGTATTCGAAGCCGTCGGCAAAGCGGGTCGAGGCGTTCACCATCACCGACGAGGAATCGACTTCGCGCAGGAAGCGCATCGCCGCCGAGTAGTCCTCGGTGACGATCGCCTCGGTGTGCTTGGAGGACCAGGTGTTGCAATGCTCGATCGCGGCGTCCAGGCCGTCGACCACGCGCACCGCCAGGATCGGCGCCAGGTATTCGGTGGCCCAGTCTTCCTCGCTGGCGTGCGCCAGGTGCGGATAGCCGGCGCCGGCCAGGATGGCGTGCGCTTCGGCGTCGGCGCGCAGCTCCACCGACTGCGTGGCGTAGCGCGCCGCCAGCAGCGGCAGGACTTCGGCCGCCACGGCGCGCGCCACCAGCAGCGTTTCCATGGTGTTGCAGGTGCCGTAGCGGTGGCACTTGGCGTTAAAGCCGATCTCCACCGCCTTGGCCAGGTCGGCGCGCGCGTCGATGTAGACGTGGCAGATGCCGTCCAGGTGCTTGATCATGGGCACGGTGGCCTCTTCCATCAGGCGCGCGATCAGGCCCTTGCCGCCGCGCGGCACGATCACGTCCACATATTGCGGCATGGTGATCAGACAGCCCACCGCGGCGCGGTCGGTGGTGTCGACCACCTGCACCCCGTCGGCCGGCAGGCCGGCGCCGGTCAGGCCCTCGGCCACCAGGCGCGCCAGGGCGCGGTTGCAGTGGATCGCTTCCGAGCCGCCGCGCAGGATGGTGGCGTTGCCGCTCTTGATGCACAGGCCGGCCGCGTCCACCGTGACGTTGGGACGCGCCTCGTAGATGATGCCGATCACGCCCAGCGGCACGCGCATCTGGCCCACCTGGATGCCCGACGGGCGCACCTTCATGTTGGAGATCTCGCCCACCGGGTCCGGCAGCGACACGATCTGGCGCAGGCCGGCCACCATGGTGGCGATGGCCTGCTCGCTCAGCGCCAGGCGGTCCAGCATGGCCGGGGCCAGGCCGGCCGCGCGCGCGGCAGCCAGGTCCTGCTCGTTGGCCGCGCGCAAGGCGGGCGCTTCGCGCTCGATGGCGGCGGCGATCAGTTCCAGCGCGCGGTTGCGCGTGGCGCTGTCGGCGCGCGCCATGCCGCGCGAGGCGGCGCGGGCACGGCGCCCGATGTCTTCCATGTACTGATTGATGTCCACGCTCTACTCCAGTTCCATTATCCTCGTGCGACTTTCAGCGCCAGCTGCAGCATCGCGTCCCATTGGTCGCCGGCGAAGGCCTTGGCGCGCAGGCCCTTGACCATGCGGTCGACCTGGGCGGCCTGCTGCAGCGCCGCCTCCAGCGTGGCAAGCGGGATGCGGCGCAGGGCCGGTTCCATCAAACGCTCGCGCGGGCCCCAGATGCGATGCTCCTTCAGCAGCGCCGGCAGGGGGCGCCCCTGCGCCATGCCTGCCTTTAATTTTAGCAGCGTGCGGATTTCTTCGGCGACGGCCCACAGCACCAGCGGCAGCGCCTCGCCCTCGCCCTTCAACCCCTCCAGCATGCGGATCAGGCGCGCGGTGTCGCCCGCCAGCATGGCTTCGGACAGCTTGAACACGTCGTAGCGCGCCACGTTCAGCACCGCGTCCTGCACCTGGGCCGGGGTCAGCTTGCCCGGTTCGTGCAGCAGGCCCAGTTTCTGGATTTCCTGGTGCGCCGCCAGCAGGTTGCCCTCGACGCGCTCGGCGATGAAGTCCAGGCTGGCGCGTTCGGCGCTTTGCCCCTGGGCCGCCAGGCGCTGCGCAATCCAGCCCGGCAGCGCGGCGCGCTCGATGTTGGGGATGTCGATGTAGACCGCGGCCTGCTGCAGCGCGGCCACCCAGGCCGCCTTCTGCGTCTGCCAGTCCAGCTTGGGCAGCGTGATCAGGGTCAGGTTGTCGGGCGACAGGTCCTTGGCATACGCCTGCAGGGCCGCGCCGCCGTCCTTGCCCGGCTTGCCGGTCGGGATGCGCAGCTCGATCAGCTTCTTGTCGCCGAACAGGCTCATGGCCTGGTTGGCCGCCAGCAGTTCGCCCCACTTGAAGCTGCGCTCGACGGTCAGCACATCGCGCTCGGAGTAGCCTTGCGCGCGCGCGGCGCGGCGGATCTTGTCGGCCGCCTCCAGCGCCAGCAGGTGCTCGTCGCTGGTGATGACGTACAGCGGCGCCAGCGTCTTGCTGACGTGGGCATCCAGGGCGTCGGCGCGCAACTGCATCGGCCGCCCTTAGCGCGTCACGGGCGCGCTGGCGCCGGTGGCGTCCTGCGTGCCCAGCACGCCGGGCAGCACGCCCGAAGGCGTCGGCGCCGGCACCGGGCCGCCGGGCTTGATGGCGGCCATGCGGCGCATCATCTGCTGCACCAGGTCGGTCTGCATGTCCTTGTACAGCAGGGCTTCTTCCTGCTCCTTGGCCAGCAACTGGGTTTCCTTGAACTCGATCGGGCGCCCCAGCGTGATCTGGGTCGGCGCCAGCAGTTCGTTGCCGGCGCGGTCGGTGACGCGGAACACGATGTTGTAGCTCAAGAGGTATTCGCGCACGCGGCCATTGCTGTTGAGGGACAGGATGGACTTGGTGCGCGTCTTTTCCGGGTCGGTGATCACTTCGATCACGCCGTCGGCGTCGGCGGCGCGCGCCGCCACCACGGTGCGCCCGTTGGCGCGGATATTGCGCTTGAGGTCAATCGCCAGCGGCGACGACTCCGGCAAGCCCACGTACAGGGCCTGGAACGGCAGCGTGTAGTTGCCGCCCGAGCCGCGCAGGTGGAAACCGCAGCCGCTGGCCACGGCGCCCAGCGCCAGCGCCAGCACGCCGGCGCGGGCGGCGCGGGCCAGGCGGGAATTCAGAGTCGTCGTCATGTGCGCCTTACACCACGATGTTGACCAGCTTGCCAGGCACCACGATGACCTTCTTCGGCGCCCCTTCCAGGAACTTCTGCACGCTTTCCTCGGCCAGGGCAGCCGCTTCGATGGCGGCCTTGTCGGCGGCCTTGGGCACCTTGACCGAGCCGCGCAGCTTGCCGTTCACCTGGATCATCAGTTCGATCTCGGACTGCTCCAGCGCGGCCGGGTCCACCTGCGGCCATTGCGCGTCCAGGATGTCGCCCGCGTAGCCCATTTCCTGCCACAGCACGTGGGTGATGTGCGGCGCCACCGGATTGAGCAGGCGCAGGAAGATGGCATAGCCCTCGGCCAGCACCGCAGGCTCGACGGCCTTGGCCGACTCCAGGGTGTTGAGCATCTTCATGCAGGCCGACACCACGGTGTTGTACTGGATGCGCTTGATGTCGTAGTCGGCCTGCTGCAGCACCTTGTGCAGTTCGCGGCGCAGGGTCTTGCCTTGGTCGCTTGCTGCGGCGGCGGCCAGCGGCGAGCCGGCGGCGCGGATCGCCTCGCGCTGGGCGAAGCCGAAGTTCCACACGCGCTTGAGGAAGCGGTTGGCGCCTTCCACGCCCGAACCGGACCACTCCAGGGTCTGCTCCGGCGGCGAGGCGAACATGGTGAACAGGCGCGCGGTGTCGGCGCCGTACTGCTCGATCTGCGCCTGCGGGTCGATGCCGTTGTTCTTCGACTTCGACATCTTTTCGGTGCCGCCGATGTGCACCGGCGCGTTGTCGGCGCGCAGCAGGGCCGATACCGGGCGGCCGCGCTCGTCCGTGGTCAATTCCACGTCGGCCGGGTTGAACCAGGTCTTCTTGCCCGCCGCGTCCTCGCGGTAGTAGGTTTCGTTCAGCACCATGCCCTGGGTCAGCAGGTTGGTGAAAGGCTCGTCGAACTTCACCATGCCGAAGTCGCGCATCACCTTGGTCCAGAAGCGCGCGTACAGCAGGTGCAGCACGGCGTGCTCGATGCCGCCGATGTACTGGTCCATCGGCATCCAGTAATCGTTGCGCGCGTCGACCATGGCGTCGTTCGAGCCCGGCGAGGTATAGCGCATGTAGTACCAGCACGAGTCCACGAAGGTGTCCATGGTGTCGGTCTCGCGGCGCGCCGGCTTGCCGCATTTCGGGCAGTCGCACTTGAGGAAGGCTTCATGCTTGTTCAGCGGGTTGCCGGTGCCGTCCGGCACGCAGTCTTCCGGCAGCACGACCGGCAGGTCCTTCTCCGGCACCGGCACCGAGCCGCAGTCGGCGCAGTGGATCATCGGGATCGGGGTACCCCAGTAGCGCTGGCGCGAAATGCCCCAGTCGCGCAGGCGGAAGGTGGTTTTCTTCTCGCCCAGGCCCTTGGCGGCCAGGTCGGCGGCGATGGCTTCCAGCGCCTCGCCGTAGCGCAGGCCGTCGTACTTGCCGGAGTTGGTCACCACGGAGACGCTCTTGTCGCCGTACCATTCCTGCCAGGCGTCGTCGGAATAGGTCTGGCCTTCGGCGGCGATCACCTGCTTGATCGGCAGCTGGTATTTCTTGGCGAAGGCGAAGTCGCGCTCGTCGTGCGCCGGCACGCCCATCACGGCGCCGTCGCCGTAGGTCATCAGGACGTAGTTGCCGATCCACACTTCCACCTGCGCGCCGCTCACCGGATGGGTCACGAACAGGCCGGTCGGCATGCCCTTCTTCTCCATGGTGGCCATGTCGGCTTCGATCACGGAGCCCATCTTGCACTCGGCGATGAAGGCCTGCAGTTCCGGCTTGTCCTTGGCGGCGTGGGCGGCCAGCGGGTGCTCGGCGGCCACGGCGCAGAAGGTCACGCCCATGATGGTGTCGGGACGGGTGGTGAAGACGAACAGCTTGCCCTCGTTGATCAGCGCGCCGTCCTCGCCGGCGATATTGTGCGGGAAGGCAAAGCGCACGCCGGTGCTCTTGCCGATCCAGTTCGACTGCATGATGCGCACGCGCTCAGGCCAGCCCGGCAGCTTGTGGTCGACGAAGTCCAGCAGTTCCTCGGCGTAGTCGGTGATGCGGATGTAGTACATCGGGATTTCGCGCTTCTCGATCAGCGCGCCCGAACGCCAGCCGCGGCCATCGACCACCTGCTCGTTGGCCAGCACGGTCTGGTCGACCGGGTCCCAGTTCACGGTGCCGGTCTTCTGGTAGATGATGCCCTTCTCCAGCATCTTCAGGAACATCCACTGGTTCCACTTGTAGTATTCCGGCTTGCAGGCGGCCATTTCGCGCGACCAGTCGATCGCCAGGCCCATC
>JAJTCO010000089.1 GCA_021323265.1 Pseudoduganella sp.
GCGAAGTGGCGCGGAACGATACGCGGCACGACCACCATTGTGACCGAGATTGCCTTACTGGAAGGAGCGTCATCGTGAAGATCAGCATCTTTGGCATGGGCTATGTGGGCGCGGTATCGGCCGGCTGCCTGGCAGCGGAAGGCCATACGGTCATTGGCGTGGACCCGAACCGGACCAAGGTCGGGTTGATCAACGAAGGGCGCACGCCCATCATCGAAAAGGACATCGGCGAGATGATCGCCGCCGCCGTGCGCGACGGGCGCCTGAGCGCGACCGAGAACGTGCGCGAGGCGGTGCTGCAAAGCGAGATCTCGCTTATCTGCGTGGGCACGCCGTCGCAGCTGAACGGCAATCTGGACCTGAGTGCGGTGCGCAAGGTGTGCGAACAGATCGGCGCGGCGCTGCGCGAGAAGGACGGCTTTCACGTCGTGGTGGCGCGCAGCACCATGCTGCCAGGCTCCATGCGCTCGCTGGTGATTCCGACGCTGGAGCAGGCGTCGGGCAAGCGTGCCGGGGTGGACTTTGGCGTGTGCAGCAATCCGGAGTTCCTGCGCGAGGGAACGGCGGTGCACGATTACCATCATCCGCCCAAGACCGTGGTGGGCGAGACCGATGAACGCTCCGGCGAACTGCTGCTGCAGCTATACGCGGATATGGATGCGCCCGTGGTGCGCACCGATGTCGAAACGGCCGAAATGGTGAAGTACACCGACAACACCTGGCATGCGCTGAAGGTGGATTTCGCCAACGAGATCGGCAACATCTGCAAGGCCGTCGGCATCGACGGCCACGCGGTGATGGAGATCTTCTGCAAGGACACCAAGCTCAATCTCTCGCCGTACTACATGAAGCCGGGCTTCGCTTTCGGCGGCTCCTGCCTGCCCAAGGACGTGCGCGCCCTGATCTACAAGGCGCGCCAGCTGGACCTGGAGCTGCCGCTGCTGAACGCCATCCTGCCCTCCAACCTGAAGCAGGTGGAGAAGGGCCTGAAGATGGTGATGGACAAGCCGGGCAAGAAGGTCGGCATCCTCGGCTTCTCGTTCAAGGCCGGTACCGACGACCTGCGCGAATCGCCCCTGGTCGACGTCATCGAGCACCTGATCGGCAAGGGCTACGACCTGCGCCTGTACGACCGGAACGTGAAGCTGGCGGCGCTGACCGGCGCCAACCAGGACTACATCATGAACATCATCCCGCACATTTCGCGTCTGATGGTCGATTCGATGGATGCCGTGCTGGCCTTCGCCGACACCGTGGTGATCGGCAACGGCGCGCCGGAGTTCCGCACAGTGCCCGACCGGCTGCGCCCCGGGCAGCACCTGGTGGACCTGGTGCGCGTGACGGAGCGGCAGAGCGAAGGGGCGTACGATGGCATCTGCTGGTAAGCGGCGCGTCCTGATCATCGTCGAGAACCTGCCGTCGCCGTTCGACCGGCGCGTGTGGCAGGAAGCGACGACCCTGCAGGCCAACGGCTACCAGGTGGCCATCATCTGCCCCACCGGCAAGGGCTGCGAGGCGCGCTACGAGGAGATCGACGGCATCCACATTTACCGCTACCGGCTGCCGATGGAGGCCGAAGGCGCGCTGGGCTACGCGCTGGAATACTCGGCCGCGCTGTTCCACAGTTCGCGCCTGGCGTGGAAGGTGCTGTTCCGGCACGGCTTCGACGTCATCCACGCCTGCAATCCGCCCGACCTGCTGTTCCTGATCGGGGGCTTCTTCAAGTTCGCGCTGGGCAAGCGCTTCCTGTTCGACCACCATGACATCAATCCCGAGCTGTACGAGGCCAAGTTCGGGCGGCGCGACTTCTTCTACCGGGTGATGCTGTGGCTTGAGCGCCTGACCTTCCGCACGGCAGACGTGTCGATCGCCACCAACGAATCCTACAAGCGCATCGCCGTCGGGCGCGGCGGCATGGACCCGGACCGGGTCTACGTGGTGCGCAGCGGCCCGAAGCTGGACCGGCTGCGCGTGCTGCCGCCGGTGCCGGCCTTGAAGCAGGGCAGGCGCTACCTGGTGGGCTATGTGGGCGTGATGGGCGCGCAGGAGGGCATCGACCTGCTGCTGCAAAGCGTGCGCCACATCGTGCACGACATGGGCCGCAGCGACGTGCATTTCGGCCTGGTGGGCGGCGGCACCTCGCTGGCGCAGATGATGGAGCTGGCGCGCGGGCTGGGCGTGGCGGACTACGTGACCTTCACCGGCCGCGTGCCGGACCAGCAGCTGCTGGAAATGCTCAACACGGCCGACGTGTGCGTCAATCCGGACGTGGCCAACGAGATGAACGACAAGTCGACCATGAACAAGATCATGGAATATATGGCGCTGGGCAAACCTATAGTACAGTTCGATCTGACCGAGGGCCGGGTGTCGGCGCAGGACGCTTCGCTGTACGCGGCGAAGAACGATCCGGCCGACATGGCCGCGAAGATTGTCCAATTGCTGGACGATCCGGAGCGCCGCGCCCGCATGGGCGAGTACGGCCGCAACCGGGTCGTCAATGAACTTGAGTGGGAGTACGAGGCGCCCAAGCTGCTGGCGGCCTACGAGTGTCTCTATTCCTCGCATGCGCTGATCGCAAAGGAAGCTGAATGAGGATTCTGGTAACGGGTGGTTTGGGGTACATCGGTTCGCATACCGTGGTGGAACTGATGGCGGCGGGACACGAGGTGGTGGTGGTCGACAACTTGAGCAACGCCGACATTTCCGTGCGGCGGCGCCTGCAGCAGATTACCGGACGCGAGATCGCCTTCCATGAAGCGGACATCCGCAACCGCGCCGCGATGCAGGCCATGTTTGCCACGCATCAGGTCGACGCGGTGATCCATTTTGCCGGCCTGAAGGCGGTGGGCGAATCGGTGCAGCAGCCCTTGCGCTACTACGACAACAACGTGGGCGGCAGCGTGGTGCTGTTCGAATGCATGGCCGAAGCGGGCGTCAAGACGCTGGTGTTCAGTTCTTCCGCCACCGTGTACGGCGATCCGGCAAGCGTGCCCATCACCGAAGACTTTCCGCTGTCGGCCACCAATCCGTATGGCCACAGCAAGCTGATGATCGAGGACATCCTGCGCGACACGGCCAAGGCCGATGCCAGCTGGCGCATCGCGCTGCTGCGCTACTTCAATCCGGTTGGCGCACACGAAAGCGGCCTGATCGGCGAGGAACCGAGCGGTATCCCGAACAACCTGCTGCCGTACGTGGCGCAAGTGGCGGTTGGCCGGCGCGAATGGCTGAACGTGTTCGGCGGCGACTACCCGACGCCGGACGGCACCGGCGTGCGCGACTACATCCACGTGGTGGACCTGGCGCAAGGCCACGTGAAAACCCTGGACAAGCTGGCGACATCGGCCGGCCTCTTTACTTACAATCTGGGTACGGGCCGCGGCAACAGCGTACTGGAGATGGTGCGCGCCTTCGAGGCTGCCAGCGGCAAACCGGTGCCTTACAAGATCGTGGCGCGGCGGCCGGGCGACGTCGCCGCGTGCTATGCCGACCCTTCCCTGGCCGAGCGTGAGCTGGGTTGGAAGGCGCGTCATGACGTGGCAAGGATGTGCGCCGATGCCTGGCGCTGGCAAAGCTCGGGGCATCGTCCCGGCTAGAAAAGGAAGAGCCCATGAAAGCGATGATTCTGGCGGCCGGCAAGGGCACGCGGGTGCGCCCCTTGACCTATGAACTGCCCAAGCCGATGATCCCCATCCTGGGCAAGCCTGTCATGGCCTACCTCGTCGAGCACCTGCAGCGCCACGGGGTCAGCGAGATCATGGTCAACGTCAGCTACCTGCATGAAAAGATCGAGGAATACTTCGGCGAAGGCCATCAGTACGGCGTACAGATCGGCTATTCCTTCGAAGGCTACACCAATGACCAGGGCGAGGTCGTGCCCGAGCCGCTTGGCTCGGCGGGCGGCATCAAGAAGATCCAGGAGTTCGGCGGCTTCTTCGACGAGACGGTGGTCGTGCTGTGCGGCGACGCGCTGATCGACCTGGACCTGAAGTCCGCGCTGTACGAGCACCGGCGCAAGGGCGCCCTGGCCACCGTCATCACGCGCGAGGTGCCATGGGATAAGGTCAGCAGCTACGGCGTGGTGGTGAGCGACGCCGACGGCCGCGTGCGCGAGTTCCAGGAAAAGCCGGCGCGCGGTGATGCGAAGTCCAATTGCGCCAGCACCGGCATTTACCTGTTCGAGCCGGAAGTGATCGAGCTGATCCCATCGGGCCAGGTGTTCGACATCGGTTCCCAGTTGTTCCCCCTGCTGGCGCAGCGCGGCTTGCCCTTCTATTGCCAGACCCGCAAGTTCAACTGGATCGACATCGGCAGCGTGAAGGACTATTGGGAGGTGCTGCAAGGGGTGCTGACCGGCGGCGTGGGCAACATGACCGTGCCCGGGGTGCAGGTGGAAGAGGGCGTCTGGGTCGGCCTGAACACCAGCATCGACTGGTATGGCACGCGCATCGTCGGGCCGGTCTACGTCGGTTCGGGTTGCCGCATCGAGGCCGGCGCCACCATCATCGGCCCGGCCTGGATCGGCCACGGCAGCCATGTCTGCAGCGGCGCCAAGGTAGTGCGCAGCGTGCTGTTCGAATATACTCGAGTGTTACCAGACGTTACGCTCGACGAATTGATCGTATTTAAAGACTATAGTGTCGACCGCGCCGGCGAGATGCGGCATGTTTCACAGGCCGAATGCGGCGGGTGGGGCAATGCGCGCGACCGCCGCGGCATCCGCCGTCCCGCCGAGGATGTTATAAAATAGTCATTAGCAGACAACCTAGAACAGAACAAGACATGAAAATCTATCCCGTCATCCTGTCCGGCGGTGCCGGCACCCGCCTGTGGCCTCTGTCGCGCGCGGCCTTGCCGAAGCAATTGCTGCCCCTGGTCACGGACAAGACGATGCTGCAGGATACCGCCCTGCGCCTGGCCGGCCGCGACGGCATGATGGCGCCGCTGGTCGTATGCGGCAACGAACATCGCTTCCTGGTCGCCGAACAGATGCGCGAGGTCGGCATCCACCCGCTGGGCATCCTGCTCGAGCCGGTGGGCCGCAATACCGCACCGGCCGTGGCCGCCGCCGCCCACTACCTGCAGGCCATCGACCCGCAGGCGGTGATGCTGGTGCTGCCGGCGGACCATGTGATCAAGGACGTCGATGCGTTCTACGCGGCCATCGTGCGCGCCACGACCCAGGTCGAGGACGGCGCGCTGGCCACCTTCGGCATCGTGCCGACTGCGCCGGAGACGGGCTACGGCTACATCCAGAGCGGCGAGAAGCTGGCGGTCGAAGGCTGCTTCAAGGTGGCCAGGTTCGTCGAAAAGCCGGACCGCGAGACCGCGCAGGGTTTCGTCGACGCCGGCAACTTCTTCTGGAACAGCGGCATGTTCCTGTTCCGCGCCGCGTCCTACCTGCAGGAGCTGACCCGCTTCCAGCCCGAGATGGCCAAGGCCAGCGAGGAAGCCGTCAGCAAGGGCTACCGCGACCTGGACTTCTGCCGCCTGGACGAAGCGGCGTTCACCGCCTGCCCGTCCGATTCCATCGACTACGCGGTCATGGAGCACACCGGGCACGCCGTGGTGGTGCCGGCCGCGATCGGCTGGAACGACGTCGGTTCCTGGTCCGCGCTGGCGGAAGTGCAGGCGGCCGACGCCAACGGCAACGTCACGCGCGGCGACGTGTATACCGATAACGCCAGCAACTGCCTGGTGCGCGCGGAAGGGCGCATCGTCGCCGCGGTGGGCGTGCAGGACCTGGTGATCGTGGAAACCGCCGACGCGGTGCTGGTGGCGCACAAGGACCAGGTGCAGCGCGTGAAGCAGGTGGTGGACCACCTGAAGGCCAATGGCCGCACCGAGCACGTGCACCACACCAAGGTCTACCGTCCGTGGGGCTGCTATGAAGGCATCGACATGGGCGATCGCTTCCAGGTCAAGCGCATCACGGTCAATCCGGGCGGCAAGCTGTCGCTGCAGATGCACCACCACCGCGCCGAGCACTGGGTGGTGGTCAGCGGCACGGCGCGCGTGACCTGCGGCGACAAGGTGACCCTGCTGACCGAAAACGAATCGACCTACATCCCGATCGGCATGAGCCACCGCCTGGAAAACCCGGGCAAGCTGCCGCTGCACCTGATCGAAGTCCAGTCGGGCAGCTACCTCGGCGAGGACGACATCGTCCGCTTCGAGGATGTTTACCAGCGCGCTTAAGCGCTGCCTGCTTGCCGCGCTCCTGCTGCTGCCAGCCGGGGCGCGCGCCCAGTCCGTTGTGCCCGGCGCGCCGCTCGACCCCGGGCAGCTGGCGCTGGCCGTCAACGACGCCGATCCCGCCAGCGTGGCGCTGGCGGCCTATTACGCCCAGCTGCGCGCCATCCCGCCCGAACGCATCGCCCACGTGCGCCTGCCCGGCCGTCCGCAGCGCCTGGACGCCGCCGCCTTCGCCCAGCTCAAGGCCGACATCGACCGCCAGCTCGGCCCCGGCGTGCGCGCGGTGCTGTTCGCCTGGAGTGCGCCGTACGCGGTGGAATGCAACAGCCTGACGGCCGCCTACACGCTGGGCTTTGACGCGGCCCAGTGCGCGCGCACCTGCGCGCCGGGGCGCAAGAACCCGTACTTCAACCGCCAGGTGCTGCCGCCGGGCATGCGCCTGTCGATGCTGCTGCCGGCCGAGCCGCTGGAGGTGGCGCGCGCGGTGGCCGAGCGCGGCAAGGCGGCCGGCTTTCGCGTGCTGCCGGCCGGCGCCTACTTCCTGCGCACCAGCGAAGCCACGCGCAACAGCCGGGCGCGCTTTTTCCCGCCCAGCGGCGCCATCGCGGCGCGCCGGCTGACCATCCATACCTTGCAGCAAGACGTGCTGGAAGGGGCGCAGGACATCATGTTTTACCAGACCGGCATGGCGCGCGTGGACAAGCTGGACACCCTGCAATTCCTGCCCGGCGCCCTGGCCGACCACCTGACTTCCTACGGCGGCGACTTGCAGGGCAACGGCCAGATGAGCAGCCTGCGCTGGCTGGAGGCGGGTGCCACGGCCAGCTACGGCACGGTCAGCGAGCCGTGCAACCACTGGCAGAAGTTTCCCCATCCAAGCATCCTGTTGCAGCATTACCTCAGTGGCGCGACGGCCATCGAAGCCTATTGGCGCAGCGTGGCCTGGCCCGCGCAGGGACTTTTCATAGGAGAGCCGCTGGCGCGGCCCTATCCGCGCGGCGCGCCACTAGTCCGTTCGGACTAATGTCATGTCACTAAGTAGTCATACCAGACAGTTAATATTCAATGAACAACAAAAGCTTCCTTTTTGTAAATATTTTCTGGGGTACTCCACATGACTACACGATTCGCATTGCGCGCGACGGCCTTCGCGGCAGCGTTGCTGGCCAGCCTGGCTGCCGGCGCCGCTGAACCCGGCCTCGTCATCAGCCAGGCTTATGGCGGCGGCGGCAATACCGGCGCCGTCTACAAGAACGACTTCGTCGAACTGTTCAACGCTTCCGCCGCGCCCATCAGCCTGGGCGGCAAGAGCCTGCAGTACGGCAATGCGACCAACGCCACCGGCGTCTGGGGCGTGTATGCGCTGCCGGCCGTGACCGTGCAGCCCGGCAGCTACTTCCTGATCAAACTGGCCGGCGGCAGCAACGGCATCGACTTGCCGACCGTGGACGCGACCTCCAGCCTGAACATGGGCGGCGGCGCCGGCAAGGTCGCCGTGGTCAGCGGCAGCACGGCCCTGCTGGGCAGCGCGGCCGGCAATGCCACCGTCATCGACCTGCTGGGCTGGGGCGGCCCGAGCACCGTCGCCTACGAGGGCGCACCGGCAGGCGCCACCAACAACGGGACCGGCCTGCAACGCGCCGGCGCCGGCTGTACCGACACCAATAACAACAGCACCGACTTTGCCATTGGCGCACCGGCGCCGCGCAACAGCGCCACCCCCGCCAACGCCTGCGGCGGCGTGCCTGCCGCGCCGATCGTGCCGGCCTGCCCGGCCAGCGCGACGCTGACCGTTGGCGTCGGCGGCAGCGTGCCCCTGGCCGCGGCCGACGCCGACAGCATCGTCAACGGCGCGCTCATCACGTCCGCCGCCGTGGCCGGCCTGAGCCTGGGCCCGCTCACCCCGGCCGGCGGCAACGGCGGCAGCGCCAGCGTGATGCTGCAAGCGGCGCCAGGCGTGGCGGCCGGCACCTATCCGGTGGTGGTGATGTTCAGCAACGACCATGGGCAGAGTGCCAGCTGCACCGTGAACCTGAACGTGGAACTGGCGGCCGGCACCCTGGTGCCGGTGTACCAGGTGCAAGGCGCGGGCGCGACCAGCCCGTTCGCGGGCGTCAGGCTCACCACCGAAGGCGTGGTGACGGCCAAGGTGGGCAGCGGCTTCTTCATCCAGGACAGCAACGGCGACGGCGACCCGACCACGTCGGACGGCCTGTTCGTCTACATGGGTTCGACCCCTGTCACGGTGGCGGTGGGCGACCTGGTGCGCGTGGCTGGCACCGTGACCGAATACAAGCCGGGCGGCGCGAACCGCAGCTATACCGAACTGGCCAGCGTGACGTCGGTGCTGGTGCAGGGCAGCGGCCACAGCCTCACCCCGACCCCGATCGACCTGCAGGGCACGCCACTGGCCGACGTGGAAGGCATGCTGGTGCGCTTCAACGGCGCGCTCACCGTCAATGCCAACGAATCGCTGGCCAGCCGCGGCGAACTGACCCTGGCCGTGGGACGCCGTGAAATCCCGACCAACCGCTACGCGGCGGGCAGCCCGGAAGCAATCGCGCTGGCGGCCGAGAACGCGGCGAACAAGATTACCCTGGATGACGGACTCTTCGTCACCCCGGCCAGCGTGCCGTACGTCGGCCAGGACGGTACCGTGCGCACCGGCGACACGGTCAGCGGCCTGACCGGCGTGATCGACTTCGGCGCGCTGGGCAGCGGCGGCGCCGGCTTCAAGCTGCAGCCAACCGAGGCGCCTGTCTTCGCGCGCGCCAATGCGCGTACCGCCGCGCCGGAAATCGTGGCGGGCAACGTGCGCGTGGCCAGCGCCAATGTGCTGAACTTCTTCACCACCTTCGTCGACGGCAAGGATGTCACCGGCGCGTCCGGCCAGGGCTGCCTGCTGGGCGGCAAGGTTGCCGCCAGCAACTGCCGCGGCGCCAACAACATGCAGGAGTTCGAACGCCAGCGCGACAAGATCGTTGCCCAGCTGAAGGCGATCGACGCCGACGTCGTGGGCCTGATGGAAATCCAGAACAACGGCGACTATGCCGCCGGCTACCTGGTGAATGCCCTGAACGCAGCCTACGGCAAGACCGAGTACGCCTACGTGCCGAAGCCGCCTGCCACCGGTACCGACGCGATCCGCGTGGCGATGATCTACAAGCCGGGCAAGCTGGCCCTGGCGGGCGGCGCGCTGTCCGATGCCGACGCCGTCAACGACCGTCCGCCGATGGCGCAGACGTTCAAGGCCAGCAACGGCGCCAGGTTCAGCGTGATCGTCAACCACATGAAATCCAAGCGCTGCAGCGGCGCCAGCGGCGACAACGCCGACAAGGGCGACGGCCAGAGCTGCTATAACGGCGACCGCAAGCTGCAGGCGGCGCAACTGGTCAACGTCTTCGTGCCGCAAGTGAAGGCGGCCGCCGGCGACGAGGACGTGCTGCTGATCGGCGACATGAATTCCTACGGCATGGAAGATCCGATCCAGATCATGACCGGCGCCGGTTTCGAGAACCAGCTGGAGCGCTTCGTGCGTCCACACAGCATGCCGCACTCGTACGTCTTCGGCGGCGAGAGCGGCTACCTGGACCACGCGCTGGCGAGCACCTCGCTCAGCCCGCAGGTGGCCGGCGCGATGGAGTGGAGCGTCAATGCCGACGAGCCGGAAGTGCTGGACTACAACCTGGAAGACAAGAACGCGTCCGCGCTGGCCCTGTACAACGCGCTGCCGTACCGCGCGTCGGACCACGACCCGGTGGTGATCGCCCTGAACCTGGATGCCACCTTTACCGACGTCACGGCCGGCACCCAGATCCAGCGTTCGGCCCTGCTGCTGAACCGCGCCACCAGCCAGTCCACCGGCACCGTGTGGCTGACCAATGTCAGCGGCGCGGCCTTCAACGGTCCGGTGCATTACATGCTCAAGGGCCTGCCGGCCGGCGTCACCGTGGTCAACCCGACCGGTTACGTCAACGGCGTGCCGTACATCACCGTGGCGCCTGCGCTGGCGGCCGGCGCCCAGGTCAGCGTATCGCTCAAACTGAACAATCCGGCGCGCGTGGGCATCAGCTATACGCCCGTGGTCTACACCGGCGCCTTCTAAGGAACTCCCCATGAAAACCTCGATCTTTTCCCGTTTCCTGCGCACCGTACTGATGGTGTGCGCCCTGGCTGCCAGCGGCCAGGCTGCGGCCGATGCCATGTTCATGGTGTCGGTGGATACGTCCAAGCTCGGCACCAACGTGCCTGGCTACCTCGACTTCGTGTTCGGCGGCAGCGCCGGGGCGGCGCCGGCCAGCGCCACCATGACCCTGGTCAGCGGTTTCGACCCGCTCGCCTTCGAGGCGCCCCTCGGCGACGTGCTGGCGGTGCCGGGCGGTTTCACCTTCCAGAACAGCATCAACTACAACTCGGCCTATTACCACGCGACCTTCGGCAATACGCTGCGGTTCATGCTGACCCTGGCGGGCGACCTGGGCGGTCTTGAACTGTCCGGCTTCCAGATCAACGCCTTCGACGAGTTCGGCGCCGTGCTGGGGGGCGCGCCGGGCAGCGATTCGCTGCTGTCGCTGGCCTTCGTGACACTGCCCAACGGCGACATCGACTATCTTGCGCAGGCGGTCAATGCGGACGCGGTGGACGTGGCGGCCGTGGCGGTACCGGAGCCGGGTGCGCTGGCCCTGGCCGGCCTGGGCTTGCTGATGCTGGGCGTGGTCCGTCGTCAGCGCCGCAACTAAGCACAAGGTTGCATAAACGCTACAGGCACCGCGGGAGTTTTGCCTCCCGCGGTGCCTTTTCATTTGCAAGTTATAGAGTGGGAACAGGCATTTATTTCAATTGAATATTAATCATGAAATAAAATTGTATTAGTTGGCGGGACTTGGCATGATCCATAGTTTTCCTCATATCGATCAGCGTTTTTTGCCATGTCCTTCAACATTCTTGTCATCGACAGTGATCCTGCCGTACAGCAACTTCTGGCCCATAACCTGGGCCAGGCGGGCTATGCCGTGCAGTGCCATGGCGATGCCTTGACCGCCCTGGACGCGCTGGAACGTACGCTGCCCGAAGCGGTGCTGCTGGAGTGGGATCTGCCCGGCTTGTCCGGCCTGGGGCTGATCCGGCGCTGGCGCGCGGCGCCGACGACGCAGGACTTGCCGCTCCTGATGCTGAGCTCGCGCTGCGCCGAACAGGACAAGGTGCTGGCGCTGGAGAGCGGCGCCGACGACTTCATCTGCAAGCCGCTGGGCCCGCGCGAAACCATCGCGCGTCTGCACGCCGTGCTGCGCCGGCGCCGACCGGGCGGCATGCCGGGCGCGCTGCAGCTGGCCGGGCTGCGCCTCGATCCGCACACCCTGAGCGTGACGGCGGGCGACCACCAGCTCAATCTGGGCCGGGTCGAATTCCGCCTGCTGAATTACCTGATGCACCATCCGGGCCGCGTGCACAGCCGCGCGCAATTGCTGGACCAGGTGTGGGGCAGCCACGTATTCCTCGACGAGCGCACGGTGGATGCCCACGTGGGCCGCCTGCGCAACGCCTTGCAGCCGAGCGGGCTGCAGGACGCCATCCAGACCGTGCGCGGCAGCGGCTACCGCTTCCGCGCGCAAGCGGCGCCATGCTGAGCCCGAACAGCCGCGAGCAGGAATACCTGCTGCACGCCATCGACGGTGCGCACGGCATCGCCACGCGGCGCGAACTGTTCCTGTGGAGCCAGGGC
>JAJTCO010000090.1 GCA_021323265.1 Pseudoduganella sp.
AGGGTGGTCTTACCATGGTCAACGTGACCGATGGTGCCAACGTTCACGTGCGGCTTAGTCCGCTCGAACTTTTCTTTTGCCATTTTAGACTCCTAACAATGTTAAGTATGCTGGGCACGCGCCCGACTGTCAGATTGGTACTTCTAGAATTCTGGTGCCCTTGACGTGGATTGAACACGTGGCCTCTCCCTTACCAAGGGAGTGCTCTACCACTGAGCTACAAGGGCTTATTTGTACTGCATGCTGCCTGGAGCGGGTGAAGGGAATCGAACCCTCGTCTTAAGCTTGGAAGGCTTCAGCTCTACCATTGAGCTACACCCGCGAGGTTCCGACTACATTCGACTACTTCACTCAGCTTCCTGCATTTGGTGGAGGGGACTGGATTCGAACCAGTGTACTCATAAGAGGGCAGATTTACAGTCTGCTGCCTTTAACCACTCGGCCACCCCTCCGCGAAGGAACCCTAATTTCGCAAAGTCCGGCAGACCGTGTGCTTCGGGGCGAGATTGTAATGGCTAGCCCTGCAAATTTGCAAGTGTTGTTTTTAGGTTGCACATTTTGCTTTAGAATCGGTCAACTTCTTCCCTGCACCGGAGTGCTCTTTCCGTGTTCAATTCCGCCCCCGGCTGGCCGCGCACGCTGGCCGCCAACGTCCTGCTGCTGACGGTGTACGCCGTGGTGGGGCGCTTCTGCCTTTACCTGTCGCTGGCGCCCGGCTACGCCAGTCCCCTCTTCCTGCCGGCCGGCATAGCGCTGGCTGCCGTGGTCACCTTCGGCGCGCGCCTCCTGCCCGGCGTCGCCCTCGGCGCCCTGCTGATCAATTTCCTGCCCCTGCCCGGTGCCCCCAATCCGCTCTCGCTGCCGCCCTTGCCGCAGGGCGTGGCCGCCCTGGCCGCCGCGGCCGGGTCGGCCCTGCAAGCCTGGCTTGGCATGCTGTACTTCCGGCGCGCCATCCGCCCGGAAATCGGCGCCGGGCGCGACGTGCTGCGCTTCCTGCTGCTGGCCGTGACAGTGACGCTGGTCAGCTGCACGCTGTCGAACGGCGTGGCGGTCGCCTCGGGCGCGCTGGCGCCCGAGCGCTGGCTGACCAGCTGGCTGACCTGGTGGATCGGCGACGCCATCGGCGTACTGCTGGCGGCGCCGCTGTGCTGGGTGCTGTTCGGCCGGCCGCGCAGCTTGTGGAGCCGGCGCCGCCTGCTGGTGGGCGTGCCGCAACTGCTGCTGGTGACCCTGTGCGTGCTGCTGTACGTCCTGGTGGCGCGCTGGGAAACACGGCAGCACCTGGAAGGCTTCCGCCTCAAGGCGCAACAGGTGGGCGACCTGCTGCAGGCGCGCTTCAGCGAGCACGAACGCTACCTGCTGGCCATGGCGCGCGCCATCAACCGTTATGGCCGCGTGATGTCGGCCAGTGGTTTCGACAAGATCGCGCACGGTTACCTGGACCAGCGTCCGGAACTGCTGTCGATGGCCTGGCTGCGCCCGGTGGATGCGGCCGAGCGGCCCGCCTTCGACGCCTGGGCCCGCGAAAAGCTGGGCCCCGATTTCCGCATCGTGGCCCCGCCCACCAGCCCGACCCACAGCCACAGCCACGGCCCCCAGGGCCAGGCCGAGGTGGCGCCGGGCGAACACATGGTGACCCTGTTCATCGAGCCTGCCGAGCGCCGCCACTACCAGGGCCTGGACTGGCTGGCCGAGCCGGTGCGCGCGCAAGCCGTGCGCGCAGCGCTGCGCAGCGGCAAGCCCGTGGCCAGCGCGCCGGTGCTGCTGTCGCAGCCGGGCGAAGGCAGCGGCGTGGTGCTGCTGCAGGCGGTGGAGCCGGGCAACGGCGAACCGGCGGCCGGCATGCTGATGCTGGCCATGCAGATCGATTCCTACGTGCGCGGCGCCCTGGCGGGGGCCGATTTCCCCCACATGCAGGCGCGCCTGGTGGACCGCAGCCAGCCGGGCCCGACCCTGCTGGCCGACGTGATGACGCGCGCGCCCCAGCGCGACGATTACTGGCGCACGCTCAGCTTTGGCGGGCGCGAGTACGAGCTGGTGCTGGCGCCTTCGCCGGCCTACATGGCGCAGCAGCATGGCTGGCAGAGCTGGCTGGTGCTGAGCGCCGGCCTGCTGCTGACCGGCCTGCTGGGCGCCCTGATGCTGCTCACCAGCGGCGAGCGGGCCCAGATCCAGCAACAGGTCAAGGAAAGCACGGCGCGCCTGCGCGAACGCGAAGCGCGCCTGCAAGCCATTCTCGACAAGGCGGCCGACGCCATCCTCACCATCGGCAGCGACGGCCTGCTGGTGTCGGCCAATGCGGCGGCCGGCCGCCTGTTCGGCTATGCGCCGGACGCCCTGGCCGGCATGCCGCTGGCCAGCCTGTTGCCGGAAGCGGAAAGCGACAGCGCGGCGCGCCTGTTGCGCAATATTGCCGGCGGCGCCACCCACGAGCACGAATCGAGCGCGCGCCGCCTGGACGGCAGCGTGTTCCCGATCGCCATTTCGGTGAGCGAAGTGGAACTCCCCGACGGCAATCTCTTCGTGGCCATCCTGCACGACCTGACCGAGCAGCAGCGCGCCCAGGAACGCATCTACCGCCTGGCCCACCACGATCCGCTGACA
Organism: Pseudoduganella sp.; assembly: GCA_021323265.1. Classification (GTDB taxonomy): domain Bacteria; phylum Pseudomonadota; class Gammaproteobacteria; order Burkholderiales; family Burkholderiaceae_D; genus Rugamonas. The sequence goes on from JAJTCO010000090.1 coordinate 2,605, forward strand.
GGCCTGGACAACCGCCTCTCGCTCAACCTGCGCCTGGACCAGTTGCTGGCGCAGACGCGGCGCGCGCAGGGCACGGCCGCCGTGATGTTCCTCGACCTCGACCATTTCAAGAAGATCAACGACACCCACGGCCACGCCAGCGGCGACCAGCTGCTGGTGGCGGTGGCCGACCGCCTGCGCGACCTGCTGCGCGAAGTCGACACCATTGCCCGCCTGGGCGGCGACGAATTCATCGTCGTCACTTCCGGCAGCGTGACGCCGGCCGACGCCACCCATATCGCACTGCGCATCGTCCACGCGCTGGCCGAGCCGTTCCAGCTGGAAGGCAAGACCATCCACACCGGCACCAGCGTGGGCGTGGCCATGTTCCCGCAGGACGGCGCCGACAGCGCGGCGCTGCTGCGCCACGCGGACACGGCCATGTACGCCGCCAAGAGCCAGGGCCGCGGCAATTTCCAGTTCTTCGAAGCGGCCATGAATGCCGCCACGCATGAGCGCCTGATGCTGGAAAACCGCCTGTGGCAGGCGCTCGAGCGCAAGGAGTTCGAGCTTTACCTGCAGCCCCAGGTGGAGCTGGCCAGCCGGCGCGTGATCGGCGCCGAAGTGCTGCTGCGCTGGCACCATCCCGAGCTGGGCATGGTGGGGCCGGACCGCTTCATCCCCATCGCGGAAGAAGCCGGCATGATCCTGCCGCTGGGCGAATGGGTGCTGCAGGAGGCGGTGGGCCTGCTGCGCCGCTGGCAGAACCGCCTGCGCCTGGCCGTCAACCTGTCGGCGCGCCAATGCCACGGCAGTGCCCTGCTGCCGCTGCTGGACCGCCTGGTGGCCGAGAGCGGCATCGACCCGGCCCTGCTGGAACTGGAAATCACCGAGTCGGCTGCCATGCAGGACCCGGAGCGCAGCCGCACCCTGCTGCGCGAATTGCGCGCGCGCGGCTTCACGGTGGCCATCGACGACTTCGGCACCGGCTATTCCTCGCTCAGCTACCTGAAGCTGTTTGAGATCGACCGCATCAAGATCGACCGCGGCTTCGTGAAGGATATCGAGAGCGACCCGAACGATGCGGTGATCGTCACGGCCACCATCGGCCTCGCCCATTCGCTCGGGCTGGGCGTGGTGGCGGAAGGGGTGGAAACGGAAGCGCAGGTGGAATTCTTGCGCAGCAAGTTCTGCAACGAGGCGCAGGGCTACCTGTTCGCGCGGCCCATGCCGGTGGCGCAGTTCGAGGCCCTGGCCGGGCACCTGCCGCAGACGGCTTAACGCGTCTCCGGCGACAGGGCCGCCAGGACCTGGGCCTTGAGCGCCCGGATCAGGGACGTCTCGTCCGGCGGCACGCCTTCCGGCGCCGGCTGCGCGCGGTCGGCGTAGAACAGGCCCAGCTGCACGCCCTGCACCACCAGCGGCAGCACGATGAAGCTGCGCGCGTCGGGCAGCAAGGCCAGGTGCCATGGCGGCAGCAAGTCGCGGATCTTGGCCGCGCTGGCGTCGGCGATCATCAGGTCCGCGTCGTTGTCCAGCGCCAGGTGGAACAGGTCCTTGCCCTGCTGCGGGAAGACGAAGCCGTCCTGCCGCTGCTGCACCTTGTCGCCCAGCGCGATGCGCGCGCGGAACTGCCCGCTGCGCGCATCCTTCAGGCACACCGTGGCAAAGCGGAAACCCATGCTGCGGTACAGCGTTTCCAGCACCTGCTGGATCAGTTCATTGACGCGCGCCTTGCCCTGCACCCGCATCTCGGTCAATGCTTGCACCCCGGCCAGCAATTGCTCGCGCGCATCGTACGGCTTGCCGCTCGGGTAGGCGCCCTCCTGCGCGCCGGCATCCAGGCTGGCCAGCGCCAGCACGCTGGGCAGGGTGCCGGCCGCCGCGCCGCCGTTGCCCGCTTCCGCATACGGATCGCCGGGCGCGCTGGCCACGCCGCCCGCGCCGCCGTCGAGCTGCATGCTGTTGAGCAGCGCATCCATGCTGCCGCGCGCCGCCGTCAAGACCTTGCTCACCTGCTCGCGCTCCAGGCCCAGCGCGGCCCCGAAGCGCTGGTGCAGCAGGCGCACGTCCTCGGCGCTGGCGCCGCCGGCGCGCGTCAGGGCGCGCGCCGCCTCCAGGCTGAAGGTCACCACCTGGCGTATCCATTCATTGCGGTCGGCCGGCGGGCGCAGGGTGCCGCCCGGCAGGGGCGCCAGCGCGCGCACGATCACGTCCGGGATCTTCCACTCGCGCAGCACGGCGGCCGTCAGCGTGTCATACGTGCTGCCCAGGATCATTTGCGACGCCTGCGCCGGCGTATGCTGGCCCGCCGCGATCAGGGCGTTGATTTCGCGGAAGCGCTCGTGCTCGCGCGAAGCGATCAGCAGCGGCCCCAGGTTCTTGAACAGGGCGCCAATGGCCGCCTCCTCCGCCTTCTGGTAGGGACTGTAGCGCGCCAGTTCGCGCCCCACCAGGCTGGCGCACAGCGCCGCCTCCAGCTCCACGCGCACGCTTTGCGCATGCTTGCTGTTGGCCAGCGTATCGACCAGCAACATGGCCAGCGCCGTGGTTTTCACGTTGTCGAAGCCGAGCAGCGAAATGGCGTGGGAAATCGTGGTGACCGGCGCGCCCGAGGCTTGGCGGTACTGCGGCGTGTTGGCCAGGCGCAGGATTTTCTGCGTCAGCGCCACGTCCGACAGCACGTGGTAGGCCAGGCTTTGCGTGCCCTGGTCGTCCGAATCGGCCATCTGCACCACGCGCGCTATCGAGACGCCGAGCGCGAACAGGCCCTCGTCCTCGCTGCACAGTTTTTTCAGGAGGTAGGCGCGGACCGGGCGATCTTCGGGTGGGGGACTGGAGCTCATGGCCCATTGTAGCGATCAGATCGCCACGCGCACACCCGCTTCGCGCCGCGCCGCGGGTCGAATGTTGTATTTCTTCAATATATCCTGGTGCAGGCCGGCCAGTGCGTTGAGCTTGCTGTTTGCCGGGTCCAGGCGACGCACGGTGGCCACCAGCGCCAGCGCATGGCGCCCCAGGCCGTCGTCCCAGCCTTCGTTTTCCAGGCACTTGAGGATGGCCACCGCCGCGTTGAAGGCCACCTGCGCATTGTCCGGCAGCTTGGCCACCGCCTCCAGCATCAGGTCCACCGCGCCGCGGTAGTCGCCGCGCTTGGCCAGGGCCGCGCCGGCCGCCACCATTTCGCCGACTTCGTTGCGGCTCTCGTCGGCCAGGCGCTGCGCCAGCTCGGCATGGCCGCCCTGCTCCATCACGCGCATGGCGCGCGCCATGGCGCCCGGCGTGGCGGCGTTGCGCATCACGTCGCGCATCACCTCGGTGGCCGCCGCTTCCTTGCCGGCGTCCAGGCAGGTGCGCGCCAGTTCCATCTTCATGTCGTTGGACAGGCCGCTGGCCAGGCGGGCGCCGTTGACCGCATAGTCCAGCGAGGCGTTCATGCGCGCCGTGTTGCCGGTGAATTCGTGCAGCGCGGCCGAGGCAATGGCGCTGCAGACGTCGGTGTTGCGGGTGCCCGCCAGCGACTTGTCCAGGTCGCGGATCACGGCCGCCGCCTGCACCGGGTCGCCCTTCTTGACCAGGGTTTGCGCCAGCCTGGCGTGGTCTTCCGGCGTGCGGAATTCCGAATAGCGCGTCTTGCTCACCACCTGTTTCAAGGCGCGCTCGGCGCCGTCGATGTCGCCCGCTTCCAGCGCCACCTCGCCCAGCCGGCGCAGGCGCCGCACGGCATGCGGCGACAGCTCGACCGCGTTGGCCAGCACGGCCTGCGCCGCCGCCAGGTCGCCGTTGGCCTCGTGCGTGCGCGCCAGCCAGTCATAGGCGTCGAGGAAGCGGCTGTTCTTGCCCAGCAAGTCTTCCAGCATCTGCCGCGCCTCGTCGTAGCGGCCGCGCAGGTACAGGGTCTTGGCCTGGCCCAGGCGCGCCCAATGGATGTGCCGCGCCTCCCACAGGGCGGCGTAGATCGGCTCGGCCAGGTCCGGCTCGCCGGCCTGGATGTGCATTTCCGCGCGCAGGCGGCGGAAGTCGGTGGTGAAACGCGGCTGGGCCGCCTCGCCCGCCTCGCACGCTTCGATGGCCGCGCGCAGGTCGCCCATGTCCACCAGCTGGTGCACGGGCAGCAGGGCGTTGCGCCGGTCGAGCGCGCGCCAGATGCGCTCCAGCATGGCGTCCGCCGCGAATGGCTTCAGGATGTAATCGTTGGGCATCAGCTCGGCCGCGCTGACCACCTTGCTGAACTGGCCCTCGCCCGTCACCATGAAAAACATGGTGGAGGCATTGATCAGGCGATGGTGGCGCAGGTCCTCCAGCATCTGCTGGCCGTCCTGCCCCCCCTCCAGCGCGTACTCGCACAGGATCAGGTCATAGGATTTGGATTCCAGGGCGCGGATGGCCTGGTTGGAGCTGGCGGCGTCCTCGATGCGGTCCAGTCCGCACAAGCTCAGCATATTGTGCAGGCTGGCGCGCATGCTGGGATTGGGCTCGATGACCAGCGCAGTCAGGCCCTTCAGTTCGTTCATGGCTGTCGGCGTAGGGCAAGGGCTGCCCTTATTCTAGCGCCTGCGCGCTGCGCGTCGTGGTTTTTCGTGAGAATGACCGTGGCGGCGCGGCGCGCCTGCCACAGTCGGGCTGGCCCAGGCCGGCCTAGCCTTGTCCCAGGCCCGGGTTGCGCTCCACCACGTCGATCAGGGTCGCCACCACTTCCGGGTCGAACTGGCTGCCGGCGCGGTCGCGGATATAGGTCATCACTTCCGGATAGGGCCAGGGTTCCTTGTAGGGGCGCTCATGCAGCAGGGAATCGAAGACGTCCACCACCGCCACGATGCGCGCCGAGAGCGGGATCTGCTTGCCCTTGAGCTGGCTCGGATAGCCGCCGCCGTCCCAGTGCTCGTGGTGGCCGCCCGCGATTTCCGCGCCGTAGGTCAGGTAGCTCACGCCGTCGACCATGTTGGCGGCGCGTTCCAGCACGCTGCGCCCGACCGCGGCATGGGTTTGCATCAGGGCCCGTTCGTCGTCGGTGTGGGCGCCCGGCTTCAGCAGGATATGGTCCGGCGTTGCCACCTTGCCCACGTCGTGCAGGATGGACGCGAGGCCGATCATGTCCACCAGCTGCGGCGTCAGTTCGTCGTCGTAGACGCCGCGCTCCTTCATGCGCGCCGCAATGGCCGAGGACAGCTGCTGCACGCGCCGCACATGGCCGCCGGTGCAACCGTCGCGGAATTCCGCCAGGTCCGCCAGCGCCACCACGGTGGCTTCCTGCGCCTTGCGCAGCTGGCCGAACATGTACAGGTTGTCAAAGGCGGCGGCGATGCGCTCGCAGAATACTTCCAGCAGGTCGCGCTGGATCTGGGCCAGCGGCCACGGCGGGGTCACCGAGATCAGCACGTCGCGGTTTTCCTGCGTGTGGATATACAGCACGTTGGCCGGGTGCTCGAACTGGCTCTTCTTCTCCTGGAAGGCCTTGCGGATGGTCGGCCACAGCGGGTGGTCGGGCGGCATCTGCTCCGACTCCACCAGCGGCGCATAGCCGCCCGTGGCCGCCACCACCGTGGTGTCGCCGGTATCGACCTGCATCAGGCACAGCACGCCATCCGCCCCCACGTCGAGGATGGCCGACACCTGGTTCAGCACGCCGGAGGCGAACTCGCGCAGCGAATGGATCTGGTACAGGTTGGTCGCGCCGGCCAGGATCTTGCCCAGGCCGATGCGCGAACGCTCCAGCATGTTCAGGCTTTCGTAGGCGCGCAGGGCCGAAATCACCGTGGTGAACAGCTTCTGCGTGGTCAGCTCGGTCTTGGCCTTGTAGTCGTTGATGTCGTATTCGATGATGACGCGCTGTTCCGGCGCCTGTCCCGGCTGGCCGGTGCGCAGCACCACGCGCACGATCGAATTGTGCAACTCTTCGCGGATGCGGCGCGCCAGCAGCAGGCCGGCATCGTCGGTTTCCATCACCACGTCCAGCAGCACGAGGGCGATATCGGGCGTATCGCGCAGGATTTCAAACGCCTCGCGGCCGCTGTAGGCCGAGTACAATTCCAGCTCGCGTCCCTTGAAACTGACGTTGCGCAGCGCCAGGCGGGTCACCGCGTGCACATCCTGGTCATCGTCCACGATCAGCACGCGCCACAGGCGCTGTTCAGGGGAGCCTGCCGATGCCGGTTGCTTGTCTTCTTCGTCTTCTTCCAGCAACCAATTGTCATCGACGGCGTGGGGGTCCGCCATGAAGTCTCCTTGATTTAAATAGACTAATTCTTTACATCCAGCATAATCAGATTTGACTTACGTAGCAATTAAAACTTGCCCCCTCGTAAATCGCTTTGCACTCTGATACGCTTTGACAACACCGACCTGAACTAAAGGAAAAACCATGCAAGTGAGTACTGCGCAAGAAGACGGCAGCCAAGGCAAGGAATTCCTGGCTTTCAAGCTGGGCGCCGAAGAATACGGCATCGACATCCTGAAGGTGCAGGAGATCCGCGGCTACGAAGCGGTGACCCGCATTGCCAATGCGCCGGAGTTCATCAAGGGCGTGATCAACCTGCGCGGCATCATCATTCCGGTGGTGGACATGCGCATCAAGTTCAAGCTGGGCGAGCCCGTGTACGACCAGTTCACGGTGGTGATCATCCTCAACATCAACGGGCGCGTGGTCGGCATGGTGGTCGATTCGGTCTCGGACGTGACGACGCTGATGCCGGAGCAGATCAAGCCGGCGCCGGACATGGGCACCGCCTTCAGTTCGGAATACATGATCGGCCTGGGCACGGTGGACGAGCGCATGCTGATCCTGGTGGACATCAACCGCCTGATGACCAGCCCCGACATGGGGCTGAGCGAGACGCTGACGGCAAGTTAAGCGCTACTTGCGCGCGCAGCCGTTCTGGCCGGGGCCGAGGTTCAGGTTCTGGTAGCGGATTTCATACTTGCCGTTCGAGAGCTGGTCGACCACCAGCTTGTCGTGCGGCTGCACATAGGCGTAGCGCACGTTCGAGCGGCGCTCCAGGTCGTACACCTTGATGAAGACCGGCGCGGCATTGGCGCTGTTGTCCAGGGTGAGCTGCATGTCGCTGCCCTTGTTGGCCACCGGGAAGCCTTCCACGTAGCCCGACTGGGACGGCCACGGTTCGCCGTTGGGCGCGACCGGCGGCGCCACGTCGCCTTCGCAATCGACGGCGGCGCTGGGCAGCACCACCTGGGACAGCGCCATCACCTTGATCTGCGGCGGCACGCTGACCACGGCCGGTTCCGGCGAGTACGGCTGGCTGACGGCCCAGCCGTCGTCCGGCGTGACTTTTTCCACCCGCGGCGGGTGGATTTTCGGGGTGGCGGCCGCGGTGGCCGTCAGTTCCGCGGGGGGCTTGCCGCCCCAGGCGCCGGCCACCACGCTGGACATGGCGCGCGGCTCGGTCACCGTCAGCACCCCGCCCAGCCAGCCGGCGGCCGCGGCGCCGCCCACCGTGCCCCAGAAGCGCCAGGATTTCAGGACCCGGCGCCGGCGCGGCATGGCCAGCTGGTCCGACCAGCCCGGCTCGGCGGGCGCCGGTTCATGCCGGGTGCTTTCCAGCCATTCGATTTCCCACTCTTCCTGGGTGATCCATTCGTCGTGCTCCTTGCGCCGCTGCGGGTCGGACAGCGTGCCGTAGGCCGTGTTGACGATCGCCATGATGCGGGCCGCCTTCTCATCGCCCGGATTCTTGTCGGGATGGTATTTCTGGCTCAGCGCCTTGTAGGCGGCACGTATGACTTCCTGCGGCGCGCCACGCGCCACTTTCAGATTGTCATAGTGAGTATGTATCTTTCCCATCTCTCAATCATATTACAAACGATGGCTGCGGTCGCCAGTGAGCAACTGCTGGGGCAGCGCGACGCCGTGCCCGACCACCAGCACCTTGAACAATTCTCCCATTTCCGCCGGAGAAAGCAATTTCTGCAGTGCGCTGGCGTGCGGCAGGTAGCGCAGGGCGTCCGCCGGGTCGTAGCGCTGCATCAGGTCGCCGATGCCGGCGCCGATCAGGAAGCCGGCCTGGCTGTTGTAGGCCAGCACGTCGGCGCCCGCGTCCTGCGCTGCCAGCGCCATGGCCGTGAAGTCGACGTGGGCCGTGATGTCCTGCAGCCCGGGCAGGTAGAACGGTTCCGGGTGGGCGTGGTGGCGGTAATGGCACATCAGGGTGCCGGTGGCGCGGTCGCCCAGGTAGTATTCGCGCGCCGGGAAGCCGTAGTCGAACAGGAAGGCGGCGCCCCGGCCCTGGCACAGCATCGACGCCACCGTGGCCATGAAGCCGCAGCCGGCGCCGTGCACTTCCGTCACATAGCCCACCGGCAACGCGTCGGCGTCCGGAATCTGCCGCGCCACCTGCTGCGCCAGGGCGGCGCCGGCCGGCACGCTGCGCCAGGCGAAACGGGCGGCGCCGGCTGCGTCCTCTTCCAGCGCCACGTGCAGGGACTCCCAGCCCGCCTCGGTGCGCGTCACCAGGTCCACCGGCATGGCATCGAGCACCTCGTTGCCGAAGACGGCGCCGTGGAAGGCGTCCGGCAGCGCATCGAGCCAGCGCACCTGGGGGAAGTCGCGCAGCATGGCCTGCTGGCGCGCGCGCAGTTCGCCCGACAATTCGACGATGGCATAGCTTTCCAGTGCCACCCCGGCGGCGGCCAGCTCGCTCAGGATGTCCCTGGCCAGCTTGCCGGTGCCGGCCCCGAATTCAAGGATATGGGGCGCGCTTTGGTCCATAATAGCGGCTGCAACGTGCGCCAGCGTCTGCCCGAACAGGGCGCTCAGCTCGGGCGCAGTTGTAAAATCGCCATCTTTGCCCAGTTTGGCGGCACCGCCGCTGTAGTAGCCCAGGCCCGGCGCGTACAGCGCCAGTTCCATGAAGCGGGAGAACGGGATGGCGCCCCCTTGCCGTCCGATGTCGTCGGCGATCAGGCGCTGCAGGGCGTGGGACGCGGCCAGCGCGTCGGGGGAAGGGACTGGTAAAGACATGCCGGCATTGTAGCGTTTCGACGCGGCCCGGCGCCATTTTGCTCGATTTGGATATGACTATCACAATTTCACAGCCTGCCGATGCGCGCGTGGCCCTGGTGACCGGGGCCGGCCGCCGCCTGGGGCGCGAGATCGCGCTTGGCCTGGCGCGCGCCGGCTGGGACATCGCGGTGCATTACCGCCACTCGCACGACGAGGCGCGCGAGGTGGCGCAGGCCATCGCCGCGCTGGGCCGGCGCGCCGTCACGCTGCAATGCGACCTGGCCGACGAGGAAGCGGTGCGCGGCCTGCTGCCGGCCGTGCTGGCAGCACTCGAACGGGTGGACTGCGTGGTCAACAACGCCTCCCTGTTCGATTACGACAGCGACCTCAGTTTCGGCCAGGCGCGCCTTGACGCCCACATGCACGCCAACGTGGCGGCTCCGATCCTGCTGGCGCGCGCCCTGTACGACGCCACACCGGAAGGCGGCCAGGCGGTCGTGGTGAACCTGCTGGACCAGAAGCTTTATAATCTCAACCCTGATTTCCTGTCCTATACCCTGTCCAAGGCGGCGCTGCAGGCGGCCGGCACGATGCTGGCG
>JAJTCO010000091.1 GCA_021323265.1 Pseudoduganella sp.
TGGGTGCGATTTCCTTGATATAGGAGACGGCGCCGTAATGGGCGAACTTCAGGTTCCCCAGGCGCACCACTTCCTGCGCCTGCGCGCTGCCTGCCGCCATGGCTGCCAACACCACCGCCGTGCCGATACTCTCCAGTTTCATCCAGCCTCCCTGTGCGCCGACATAAGACCGCCCTGGTGACAGTACGTGAACCTGCTTTGGAACGATATCAGTAGAAATTGATTAATCCTTGATGCAACACAAGAGTATTGCTATAACCCGCCGATTCCTACGACGATTTCCCTGCTGATCGCTACGCCGCTGGCCGCCTGAGAGTACGCGGTCACCGTCGATGCCGGCAGCAGCAACAAGGATCAAGGAGCGCAAGGCCTGGTGAACACCACCGCGGCCCTGTCTGTTTCGCTGGGCGCCGAGATGTCACACTAACGCCGACTAAGGAGCGGCGCGCTCGCGCAGGCGCGCCAGGCGTTCGCCGCTTAGGGGATGCAGGGTGAGGTGGGGATGCTGCATGCCGCCCAATGCATGCAGCGCCTGCGGCGCTTCCTGCAGGCTGCGCAGCGACAAGCCATTGTGCTCGAGCAGGTCGGCGGCATACGCGTCCGCTTCCATTTCGGCATGCTGCGGCCAGACCAGTTGCGGGGCCAGGGCCGCCGCACTGGCCACGATCCAGCCCATTTCGCCCGTCGCCATGCCTGCCGCCGTCGGCAGCATGGCTTCCTGCACCAGCCGTTTCAACATATGGCGCCGCTGCAGGTGGCCCAGCTCATGCGCCAGCACCGCCAGCAGCGCCGCTTCGTCGGGCAGCGCCTGGACCAGCGCGTCGTCCAGGATGATGTCGCCCGATGGCAGGGCAAAGGCCACAGCGCCGGCTTGGCCGGAACGGAACGACAGACGGTGTGGCGGGGCGCCCTCGTGTGGCGCTTGCAGGCCGGCGAGGGCGCTGGCCAAGCGTTGCTGCTGCAACAGGGGTAGCCTGCTCGGCGCCAGGGTGTGGATGTCCAGTTCGCGCAATACGCCCTGCCCCAGGCCTAATTTCTGTGCCGGCAGCATGGCTTCGGCCAGCCGCTCGGCCAGCATGGGCCGCGCCCACTGCCAGCCGGCCACGCACGCGCCGGCCACCAGCAGCGCCAGCGCCGCGCGTCGCCAATTGCGCCGCGCCCGGCACCGGCCTGGCGCGGGGACGTCGATCAAACCGGGAACGGCTAGCGTCTGCACAAACACACCCTGAAAAATTAACTTAACAACAAGATGCCCGGTGGTCGCATCACTTGTCAATTAGAAACTTTGCAATAACCATAAATCTGTGCACCGGAGTGACAATGTGTGAGAGACCATCTGCTGCAGCCCCCTCGTCCGGTGCGTCCGCTGTGACATTTGGTGATCGTGCGCGCGATGCGAAAGCGTAGAATTCGATCAATATTGACTAATGAGGAACTACGATGGTGCGCGCCCCCCTGACTTCGATTCTAATCGCCGGATTGCTGGCCGGCTGCGGTGGCGGCTCGTCGACGTCGACACCGCTGCCCCCCCCGGTGATCACGCTGGCGCAACCGGCAACCACCGCAACCCTGGCTGGCGGTAAACCCATCGCACTTGAGGCATCGGCCGACAACGGGGCAGCGCTGACTTGGCAGCTGGGGGCCGGCGCGCCCGGCAGCCTGTCGGCAAGCAGCGGTACCAAAGTAAATTATTTGCCGCCAGCGGGCGGCCTGCCCGCGCCGGCCGCAGTGCCGATTACCGTGAGCGCAGGGGGCGCCTCGAAAATGCTGACTCTGGCCGTCGCTCCCGACCCTGGGGCTGCACAACTGATCAAGCTTGCCGACATCGCCTCCCTGCATAATGGCCAGCCGACCATGTATGCACCATTCTTTGTCGCGGGCGACGGCAACGGCAACCTGTACATCGGCGAACAGCTGCACAATGTCAGCCCGTCCCGGCAGACGGGTCTGGCGATCAGCAAGCTGGGCGCCGACGGCACCCTGAGCCGCCTCTTCGACCAAACAGCCGCTGGTCAAATCCGGTACGTGCGCGACATGGCTGCCGACCGCGCCGGCAACGTCTACGTGATTGCCGGCACGCCCGGCGGCGGCCAGCTTGGCGTGGAATGGTATGGCGTGGCGATCTACAAGATCACCGCCGCTGGCGAGCTCTCGATCCTGGCCGGCGACGTCATATCGCAGACGGGCGCGATCACCGACGGCCTGGGCAAGGCTGCCCGCTTCCTCGATCCCAAACTGGCCGGTATCGACCCGGACGGCAATCTGTATATCAACGATGCCTTGGCCAAGGTGCGCAGAGTCACCCCGGAAGGCATGGTGACCACCATCGCGACCCTGCCCGCTGCGGTCGGCGCCGACATGAACGGCAACCACTATGCTGCGAGCGCAGAGCAGAACGTGGTCACCAAGGTAGGCAGCGACACCGTGGTGGCCGGCAAGCCCGGCTGCAAAACCGTCAGTCCTGGACCATTACCATCCTGTATTGGAAGCCCTTTCCGGCTGGTGCAGCTGGATGCCGCCAGCTACGCCATGATCACCATTGATGACAGCGGCGGTTTCACCATCATGAAAATGGTTGTGCCGCACTGAACTGGCGGCGGCGCCCTGCCGCCGCACGCCGCTCCTAAGGTAAAATGGCGGGATTGTCCGCAATCCGCTTCATCCCAATTACCTGAGTAGGCCCTACATGCTAGACAACCTGACTACGCGCCTTGCCAAAGTCGTCAAGACGATGCGCGGCGAGGCCCGCCTGACCGAAGCCAACACCGCCGAAATGCTGCGCGAAGTGCGCATGGCGCTGCTGGAGGCCGACGTTGCCCTGCCGGCCGTGCGCGAATTCATCGCCAAGGTCAAGGAAAAGTCCATGGGCGAGGAAGTGCTGTCCTCCCTGACCCCGGGCCAGGCCCTGGTCGGCGTGGTGCAGCGCGAGCTGGGCGCCCTGATGGGCGCGGACCTGGGCCCGGAAGCGGCGCAGCTGTCCTTCGCCCAGCAGCCGCCGGCCATCATCCTGATGGCGGGCCTGCAGGGCGTGGGTAAGACCACCACGGTGGGCAAGCTGGCCAAGTACCTGAAAGAGCAGAAGAAAAAGAAGGTGCTGACGGTGTCGGCCGACGTCTACCGCCCCGCCGCGATCGCCCAGCTGCAATCGGTGACGCAGCAGGTCGGCGCCGACTTCTTCCCCTCCACCGCACAGGACAAGCCGGTCGACATCGCGCTGGCGGCGCTGGACTGGGCCAGGAAGCACTACCACGACGTGCTGATCATCGACACGGCCGGCCGCCTCGGCATCGACGAAGAGATGATGAACGAGATCGCCGCCGTGCACGGCGCGGTCAAGCCGGTCGAGACCCTGTTCGTGGTCGACGCCATGCTGGGCCAGGACGCGATCAACACCGCCAAGGCCTTCAATGATGCGCTGCCGCTGACCGGCGTGGTGCTGACCAAGCTGGACGGCGACTCGCGCGGCGGCGCGGCACTCTCGGTGCGCCACATTACCGGCAAGCCGATCAAGTTTGCCGGCGTCTCGGAAAAACTGGACGGCCTGGAAGCGTTCGACGCGCAGCGCATGGCCAACCGCATCCTGGGCATGGGCGACATCCTGGCCCTGGTGGAGGAAGCGCGCAAGGGCGTGGACGAGAAGGCGGCCGCCGAACTGGCGGCCAAGGTCAAGTCGGGCGGCAAGTTCGACATGAACGACTTCAAGGCCCAGCTGACCCAGATGAAGAAAATGGGCGGCATGGCCGGCCTGATGGACAAGCTGCCGGCCCAGTTCCAGCAAGCCGCCTCCGGCGCCAACATGGACCAGGCCGAGAAGCAGGTGCGGCGCATGGTCGGCATCATCGACTCGATGACGCCGCAGGAACGCGCCAAGCCGGAACTGATCAAGGCGGCCCGCAAGCGCCGGATCGCGGCCGGCGCCGGCGTCCAGGTGCAGGAAGTCAACCGCATGCTGAACCAGTTCGAGCAGATGCAGAGCATGATGAAAAAGCTGTCCGGCGGCGGCTTGATGAAGATGATGCGCTCGATGAAAGGCATGATGCCGGGCATGCGCTAACGCGCGCTTTTCCCTGTGCAGCCGCAGCAAAAGCCGCCTTCGGGCGGCTTTTTTTGTGTTTAAGTCTTGTTTCCCCTAAAAAACACACAAAAACACTTGCATAAGCTGCAAATCCCCACCAATATTAGCCGTGCGTTTGTATTCCGCAATTTTCTATGTGTATGTTAAGGAGGCTCGAATATGGCAACAGCCAAGAAAGCAGCACCAGCACCAGCAAAGAAAGCGGCCGCCAAGCCCGCAGCTAAAAAAGCTGCTCCAGCAAAGGCAGCAGCCAAACCAGCAGCAAAGAAAGCAGCACCCGCCGCACGCAAGCCCAACGCAGCCTTCATGAAGGCCATGACCCCATCGAGCGCCCTGTCCGCCGTGGTCGGTTCCGCCCCGCTGCCGCGCACCGAAGTGACCAAGAAAGTCTGGGACTACATCAAGAAACTGAACCTGCAGGATGCCGCCAACCGCCGCATGATCAATGCGGACGACAAGCTGAAGGCTGTCTTCGGCGGTAAAGCCCAGGTCTCCATGTTCGAAATGACCAAGCTGATTTCCGACCACCTGAAATAAGCTGCTTCTGGCTGTTGCAGCCATTCGAGAAAGCCCCACGGTATTGCCTGGGGCTTTTTTATTGCCCAGGCCCGCCATGAATCCTGCTCATCGACTTGCCATTCCACTTGCAAGCCTGACCGCGCTGGGGCTGCTGGCCTCCGACCTGTACCTGCCCGCGATTCCCGCCATGCGGACCGAGCTCGCGGCCTCGACCACCGGTGCGCAGGCGACGATGGCGCTGTTCATGGCGGCGCTGGCCCTGTCGCAGCTGGCGTGGGGCTGGGCGGCCGACCGCTGCGGCGACCGCCGCACCATCGTGGCCGGCACCTTGCTGCTGGGCGCCGGCAGCCTGCTGTGCGCGCTGGCGCCCGGCATCGAAGCCATGCTGGCCGGCCGCCTCGTGCAGGGTCTGGGCGCGGGGGCGGCCACGGTGGCCGTGCCGGCATTGATCCGGCGCCGCTTCGACGCCGCCGACGGTGTCAAGGCGCTGGCCGTGGTGGCCATGGTCGAATCGGCCATCCCTGCATTGGGCCCGGTCGCCGGCGCCGCCATCGTGTTGCACGCCAGCTGGCGCAGCACGTTCTGGCTGATCGCCGTGCTGGCCCTGGCGCTGCTGCCGCTGGTGGCGCGCATCGTCGGCCCGGCCGGCGCGCCGGCCCCGGCCGCGCCGGCGCCAAGCTACCTGCCGCTGCTGCGCAACCGCACCTATATGCGCTACGCCTTGAGCTATGCGGCCATGTTCGGCGCCCTGCTGATGTACGTGGCCAGCGCGCCGGTGCTGGTGACCGACGCCCTGGGGCTGGGGATCGAAGCCTTCGCTGCATTGCAGATCTTTGGCGTGCTGGCCTTCATGGCCGGCGCCGCGGTGGCGGTGCGGGTAGTCAAGCGCCTGGGCGAACGCTGGCTGATGCGCAGCGGCATGCTGCTGCAGTATCTGGCGGGAGCGGGATTGGTGGGCATTGCGCTGGCCGGCCTGGCCGGCGCCGGCGGCCTGGTCACGCTGGCCGTGGTGGCCGCCCTGTTCTGCGGTGGGCTGGGCCTGCGCGGCGCGGCCACCATGGGCGGCGCGCTGCAGGCCGCCGGCGACAGCGCCGGCAAAGGCGCAGGACTGCTGATGTTCCTTTCCTTCGCCGCCGTGGCCGGCGCCACCCAGCTGGTGGCGCCTTTCCTGCATTACGGCCTGCTGCCGGTGGGCGTGCTGCTGTTCGCGCTGGTCACGGCCAGCGCCTGGCTGCTGCCCCGGTAAGACCTTACTTCTGCTGCTTGCGGCGGCGCACGCCGGCCAGCGCCAGCAGGCCCAGGCCGAATACTGCCACCGAGGTTGGCTCCGGCACGAACTGCGCGGTACCGCCGGTCGCATCGTCGATGTAGTCCAGGTAGCCTTTCAGCACCATGCCGCCGAAGAAGCTGCCGAAGGCGCCATTGACTACCCCGTTTGGCGAGCCGCCGAAGGTGTTGGTGGCGATGAGCATCAGCTCGCCATACATTTCGATGAACGATGGGCCACCCGAGTCGCCTTTGCCGATACCGGCTTCGCGGTCGTTGGCCAGGCCCGGAGCGCAGTTCCAGCCCCAGGCGCAGGAGGTGTCGCGGCCGCCGCCATCGAAGTCGCCATACCAGACTTCGTTCTTGCCGCCGAAGCCATTCTCATCGTCGCCGTCGAAGATGTCGACGTGGTTCTCGCCGCTGCGCTTGACGCGGAAGTTCGGTCCGACCGTGAAACCATTGATGCCGTCGCCGGACCAGCCGTAGCCGGCCATGACGATGCGCGAGCCAACCTGCAGCGCGGTGGTGGCGATCTTGTAGATCTTGGCATCGGCAGGGGCGTCCTGGCCCAGGGTCACCACGGCCACGTCATCGTTGACGCAGAAGGTGTTCACGCCGGCCGGGCAATTGCCAAAACCCGCATAGTCCGCATGCATCGACACTTTGGTGGCGCCGATGACGTGGCTGCCCGCACCCGATGCGGCCGCATTGAACACGACGCGTACCGACGAACCTGGCTTATTCAAGTCGATCAGCGAGCCGTTGCCATTGGTGTCGAGGCAGTGGCCGGCCGTGACCACCTGGCGCTTGCCCACCAGGGTGCCACTGCAGATGAAGAGCTGGTTGTCATATTGCACGGCCAGGCTTACCACGCCCGAGAAGCGCGACGAATTGACGTTCGGGTCGACGCGGTTGCCCGGCGAATCCGGCGCGTCGCCGGACGAGATCAACGGGGTGACCGGCGTGGTCAGCGAGGCGACGGAACTGGCCGACGCGCTGCCGACCGCGCCCAATGCCAGTACGACGCCCAGCAGTTTTTTAATTGCAGTGTTACCCAAAATGACATTCTCCCTATTCATGATCGAAAGTTGTATTTAACTACTACAACATTTCCAAGCAGGAACCATGCCCGGGAGAACTTTTTCTTAACTTTCAGTCAGTTAGCTGATTTGGCAATGTTAAGAATTGAACAAATGTAAAAATTTCCGACATTTCAATACAATTGGAGATCGCTACAGCTTCCACTTGTTCCAGGCGGCCAGCACGGCGTTGGGATACTCGGGACGGCCGCGGCTGCCGTTATAGCGGCCCAGCGCGAGGTAGAGGTTGCCGCGCTCCTGGTCGATGTACATGCGCAGGATGGAGCAGCCATAGCGCAGGTTGGTCTGCATATTGAACAGCTTGGAGCGGTCGCGGTCGCCGATCACGTTGGTCCAGAACGGCATCACCTGCATGTAGCCGCGCGCCCCGACAATGGAGACGGCGTACTTGCGGTAGGCCGACTCCACCTGGATCAGGCCCAGCACCAGGCCCGGGTCCAGCCCCGCGCGGCGCGCCTCGTACCAGGCTGTTTCCAGGAACTCGCGGCGCGTGAATTCGTCGGGCAGCCGGCGTTTCAGGCGCTGCGACATGGCGCCGAACCAGGCGTCGTACTGCGCGCGGTCGGCGGGATTGGCGAACACGGGCTTGGGCGGCCGCGCATCCATGATGGCGTTCGACAACGCCACCCGCACGCCGTCGGCCAGCGCCTCCTCCTTCTGGTTGCCGGCAAAGCCGAACGGGGCGCACAGCACCCCGCTGGCGAAGGCGACGGCGTGCCACCAGCGCAAGGGACGCGCCCACCAGCGGCGCCGTTCACGTCCCGATGCGTGCGCTGGCCCAGCCATGGCGCTCACTGCTGGATTTTGCCCTTGATGAAGGCCAGGGCGTCGGCGACCGGCACGGCGGTCGCTTCGCTGTCGCGGCGACCCTGGTATTCCAGGTTGCCTTCCTTCAGGCCGCGCTCGCCGATCACCACGCGGTGCGGTACGCCGATCAGTTCCCAGTCGGCGAACATGGCGCCCGGACGCTGGCCGCGGTCATCCAGGATGACGTCGATGCCCGCGGCCAGCGCGGCGTCGTACAGCTTCTCGGTTTCGGCCTTGACCAGCTCGGAGCGGTCCATGCCCATCGGGCACAGCACCAGTTCGAACGGCGCCAGCGAGGTCGGCCAGATGATGCCCTTGTCGTCGAAGTTCTGCTCGATGGCGGCGCCCAGGATGCGGGTGATGCCGATGCCGTAGCAGCCCATTTGCAGCGGGGCCGGCTTCTGGTTTTCATCGAGGAAGGTTGCCTGCATGGCTTCCGAGTAGGCGGTGCCGAGCTGGAACACGTGGCCCACTTCGATACCGCGCTCGATCGCCAGCACGCCCTTGCCGTCCGGCGAAGCATCGCCTTCGACCACGTTGCGCAGGTCGGCCACGATGGCCGGTTCGGCCATGTCGCGGCCCCAGTTGGCGCCGGTGTAGTGGTAATCGGCTTCGTTGGCGCCGGTGACGAAATCGGCCATCAGCGCCACGGTGCGGTCGGCCACCACGGTGACCGGCGCCTTGGTGCCGATCGGGCCCAGGTAGCCAGGCTTGCAGCCGTACACTTCCAGGATTTCCGCTTCGGTCGAGAAGCGGTTCTTGGCCAGGCCAGGCACCTTGCCCGCCTTGATTTCGTTCAGCTCGTGGTCGCCGCGCAGCAGCAGCATGAAGTACTTCTTGCTGCCGTTGTCTTCTTCCACGGTGAGGGCGATGGTCTTCACGGTGCGCTGCAGGTCGATGCCCAGCAGCTTGGCCACGTCTTCGCACTTGGCCGCGTTCGGGGTGGAGGTCTTGGCCAGTGCGGCGCCGGCGGCGGCGCGGGTGCCGCTGGCGATTGCTTCGGCCGCTTCCATATTGGCCGCGTAGTCCGAGCTTGGGCAGTACACCAGCGCGTCCTCGCCGGTGGAGGCGATCACGTGGAATTCATGCGAACCGGTGCCGCCAATGGCGCCATTGTCCGCCGCCACCGCGCGGAACTTCAGGCCGAAGCGGGTGAAGATGCGGGTGTAGGCATCGAACATGATCTGGTAGGACTTCTGCATGCCGGCCACGTCGCGGTCGAAGGAGTACGCGTCCTTCATGGTGAACTCGCGGCCGCGCATCAGGCCGAAGCGCGGGCGGCGCTCGTCGCGGAACTTGGTCTGGATGTGGTAAAAGTTCAACGGGATCTGGCGGTAGGACTTGATCTCGCTGCGCACCACGTCGGTGATCACTTCCTCGGACGTCGGCTGGATCGCGAACTCGCGGCCATGGCGGTCCTTCACGCGCATCAGCTCAGGGCCCATCTTCTCCCAGCGGCCCGTTTCCTGCCACAGTTCCGCAGGCTGCACCAGGGGCATCAGCAGCTCGATCGCGCCGGCTTTATTCATTTCCTCACGCACGATCGCTTCGACCTTGCGGATCACTTTCAGGCCCATCGGCATATAGGTGTAGATGCCGGAACCGAGGCGTTTGATCATGCCCGCGCGCATCATCAACTGGTGGCTGACGATTTCCGCGTCAGATGGAGCTTCCTTGAGGGTTGAAATAAAAAAACGAGATGCACGCATATCGGTGAATTCTTTTTAAAAAGAGAGAGTTATAATCAACCTAATTTTAAAGGATTAGCTGGCCCGATGCGTCCAAACTTTATACAAAGAGCGCTATTACAGTTGGATTTGTAGTCAAAAATATAAGAGGACGCCTCGGCCACGGAAAGTTTGAGGTGCAATATGCTCGATCGTGAAGGGTTTCGCCCCAACGTCGGCATCATCCTGCTCAACGCCCATAATGAGGTGTGGTGGGGCAAGCGGGTGCGCGAGCACTCGTGGCAGTTCCCGCAGGGCGGGATCAAGTACGGCGAAACGCCGGAGCAGGCAATGTATCGCGAGCTCGAAGAGGAAATCGGACTGCGTCCGGAGCACGTCAAGATCATCGGCCGCACCCGCGACTGGTTGCGCTATGAGGTGCCGGATCACTTCATCAAGCGGGAGATCCGCGGCCATTACCGTGGCCAGAAGCAGATCTGGTTCCTGCTGCGCATGTGCGCGCGCGACAATGAC
Organism: Pseudoduganella sp.; assembly: GCA_021323265.1. GTDB lineage: Bacteria > Pseudomonadota > Gammaproteobacteria > Burkholderiales > Burkholderiaceae_D > Rugamonas. Next base: position 9,969 of record JAJTCO010000091.1, read on the forward strand.
GTGAACCTGCGCCTGACCGACCATCCCGAGTTCGACGCCTGGCGCTGGCACGATTACTGGGTGCCGCTGGACGTGGTGATCGAGTTCAAGCGCGAAGTCTACCAGCGCGCCTTGCAGGAGCTGTCGCGCTTCCTGTCCTGGCCGGCGCAGGGTGAGCGGCGCCACTCCTCGCGCTACCTGCGCCAGCCGCACGGCCAGCGCGGGCAGCGCAGCACGGACAAGCCGCAGCAGCCGGCGGTGACGCCGCAAGACGCCGTGGCCTGCGATGCGCCGGCACTGGTGACGAAAGAATGAAGAAAGGCAGCCTGTGACGGGCTGCCTTTTTTGTCGCCGCGGCCGCCGACACCACACGCGATATAATGCTGGCCTATGTTTACGCCTTCCTCCCACGACGTTCGCCGCTTCTTCTGCGACGTCTACCGCAAGTCCAACGCCAACGAAATCATGGACCCGATCGAACTGATCGCCCGTGACTGGATCATGGCGCACCCCGAATACCACGACCAGCTGCAGGATGTCGAAGCGGCCATTGCACGCGATTATTCGGTCGAGGGCAGCGCAGCCAACCCCTTCCTGCACCTGTCGATGCACCTGTCGATCACCGAGCAGCTGTCGATCGACCAGCCACGCGGGATCCGCGACGCCTTCATCGCCCTGGCGCGCAAGCTTGGCACCGAACATGCGGCGCACCATGAAATCATGGAATGCCTGGGCGAGATGATCTGGAATTCGCAGCGGCGCGGCGTGCCGCCGGACGGCGCCGCCTATGTGGAAGCGGTGAAGCGCCGCATCTAGGCGGCCGTTTCATCGTCCACGCGGACGATAGGCAGGCGCCAGATCAGGGCGAACACCAGCGGGCTGGCGATCGCGGCGAACACGATGGCGCGCGGCAGGTGGACGGACTCGGCCGCGAGCGCCGGGCCGACGTTGATCAGCCAGGGCAGCGTGGCCGCCAGCAGCGCCTGCGTCTTGCGCCCGAGGCGCCCGATCAAGCACAGCATCAATACCGCCACACCGGACAGCAGCGCAGTTATCAAATACACCATTACTCGGCACCTCCGCGATTCCTGATGCACTCATCATAGTCGAATAGTTCCATGTGGAAACTATCGAATAGTCGCAGACAAATAAAAAGCCCGCACTTGGCGGGCCTGTTATTTGACACGTCGCTAGATCATCAGCGCTTCAGCACCAGGGTGCCCGGCAGCGAGTGCAGGTAGGCGGCGATGTCGGCGATGTCCTTGTTCGACAGCGGCTTGACCTGGCCGGTCATGATCGCGTTGGAGCGGCCGTTTGGCGCGTCGCCGCGCTTGTAGGCGACCAGTGCGTGCTCCAGGTAATCCTTGTGCTGGCCGGCCAGCTTCGGATAGCTCGGGTCGATCGGCGAATTGTAGTCTTTGCCATGGCAGGCGGCGCAGCTGTACTTCTCAGCCAGGGCCTTGCCGTTTGCGATGTTGCCGCCAGCGCTGGCGCTGAAGGATACTGCGGAGCAGAACAGAGCGATAATCAGTTTTTTCATGGTTCCGGGCCCTTCTTATTTCTGCTGGGAGTAGTACGCGGCGATGTCGGCGATGTCCTGGTCGGACAGGCTGACTGCGATGCCCTTCATGGACGGGTGCTTACGCTCGCCCTTCTGGTAACCCTTCAGCGCATTTTCGATGTATTTGGCAGGCTGGCCGCCAATCTTCGGCACCTGGAACACTTCCGGGAAAGTCGCCTTGTAGCCAGGGATTGCGTGGCAACCGATGCACATCTCGATCTTGCCTTTAGCGTTCTTGGCGTCGCCGACGATGTCCGCGGCTGCGGCAGCCTGCGCTACGGCGGCC
>JAJTCO010000092.1 GCA_021323265.1 Pseudoduganella sp.
CGACCGCGAGATGGTTCTGAAGCTGTTCGCTGAACTGGGCCCACGCTACGCCAACCGCAACGGCGGCTACCTGCGTATCCTGAAGATGGGTTTCCGTCAGGGCGACAACGCTCCAATGGCTTTCGTTGAGCTGGTGGATCGTCCAGAAGTCACTACCGCCGACGAGGCACCAACCGCTGAGTAATCTCAGATTGGTTTATTAAGAAGCCGGGCATTGCCCGGCTTTTTTTGTTAACCCCACCAAAGGCGGGTCAGACCCGGCCTTACCGGGTTTAGCGGCGCAGCGAGGAAAATTCCGAACTCGCATGCCACGTCGGCCACCCCTTCCCATTGGCCACCTCCAGCCCAACCTGGAACAGCAGCTGGATATCCTGCACGCCGCCGCTGAAGTCCCAGTTGTCGCGCACCATATCGGTCGGCTGGTGGTAGTCGTGCGCCGTGTACTGGTCCACCACCTCGCGCGCATACGAGTCCGGCTTGCCGACGTAGTTGGAGCGTGCCTTGGTGTACAACACCGGCACCCCGACCCGCGCGAACTCCAGCTGGTCGGCGCGGTAAAAGGTGCCCGTCTCCGGACGCGAATTCGGCACCACCTTGCGCCCCTGCGCCGCCGCATGCTTGACCAGCAGTCCGTCCAGCGAGGAATGCCCCGACGTCACGTGCTCGATCTGCGCCGTGCGCCCCCAGGCATTGATGCCGTCGATATTGATATTGGCCAGCGTGCGCGCAATCGGATACAGCGGCTTGCGCGCGTAGTACTTCGCCCCGAGCAGGCCGCGTTCCTCCGCCGTGGTGGCCAGGAACACGATCGAGCGCTTGGGCGCCGTCGGCAGCGCCTTGTAGGCCTTGGCCAGCTCCAGCAAGGCCGCCGTGCCGGAAGCGTTGTCCAGCGCGCCGTAGAAGATCTTGTCGCCATGCTTGCCCAGGTGGTCCCAGTGCGCCGAATAGATGACGTATTCATCCTTCAGCTTCGGATCGGAACCCGGCAGCACGGCGACCACATTGTGCGAATCGAGGAAGCGGCGCTCGCTGTCGATCTCCCAGTGCGCCACGCCCTTCAGGCTCACCGGCCGGAAGTCCTTTTTCAGCGCAGCCTGCTTCAGCTGCGCGAAATCGAGGCCGGCCGCGGCGAACAGCTCGCGCGCCTTGTCCTCATGCAGCCAGCCAGGAATTTCCGGCGTTTCCCTGGCGCCGTCGGCCAGCGAAAACTGCTCGCCCACGCCACCCTGGCGCACCACGGCGTAAGGGTAGGCGGCCGGCTTGGTCTCGTGCACGATGATGGCCGCCGCCGCGCCCATCTTGGCGGCGATCTCGTACTTGTAGGTCCAGCGGCCGTAGTAGGTCATTTCCTCACCCTTGAACATGGCGGGATCGAGCCGGGATGGGTCGCGCGGATCGGGAATGGCTGGATCGTTGATCAGCATGACGATGGTTTTGCCGCGCACGTCGACCCCCTTGAAGTCGTCCCAGCCGTACTCCGGAGCGACGGCGCCGTAGCCGACAAAGACGATCTCGGAATCCTTGATGCGCACCGCCGTGTCCGGGCCGGTGGACGAGGCGACGAAATCGTCGGGGAAGTTCAGCTTCACAGTCTTGCCGCCGACCGTCCAGCTGAAGCGCGGCGTCGGCGTCAGGCTGCGCATCGGCACTTTCTGGACCCAGCTGCCGTCTGGATTGCCCGGCTTCAGGCCGATGGCTTTGAATTGCCGGGTCAGCCACGCCACGGTCTTGTCTTCGCCGGCGGAGCCGGGCGCGCGGCCCTCGAACTCGTCGGACGCCAATACTTTGATGCTTTCCAATAAACCTTTTTCCGTGATGGCCTTCGGTGCTTGCTCGGCTGCCATGGCCGGCAGGGCAAATACGCCCGCCACGACCAGCGCCAGGATCTTATTCGACATCATTGTCTCCCAGAAATAGACCGCCAAGTCTCGCATATTCCGCGCAGAAAAGCATGGTCCGGTGTACTATTTGGCCGTCTGCAAGATTCACCCAATTCTTCCTATGTTCCGCATTGCATCTCCCTTCCGCGCGTGGCTGCTGGCTGCGCTGTCGCTCTTGGTCTTCCTCTTTGCCGGCACGGTGCGGGCAGAGGAGGAATTCCTCGATCCGCTCGTCGCGTTCAAGTTCTCCGCCAAGGTGATCGACGGCAAGGCGGTGGCGGTCACGTTCGATATCGCGGACGGCTATTACATGTACCGCGAACGCTTCAAGTTCGTGGCCGACGGCGCCACCCTCGGCACGCCGCAGATCCCGCCGGGCAAGATCAAATACGATGAAACGTTCGCCAAGGATGTGGAAACCTACCGCCACCAGGTAACGATCCTGGTGCCGGTCGAGGCGCCCGGGCCGTTCACCTTGAAGGTGACCAGCCAGGGCTGCTCCGACAAGGGCCTGTGCTACTCGCCAATGGAATCGTCGGCGCGCCTGATGGCGGTGGGCGGCGCCAGCGGCACGCCGCCTGGCGGGGGCTTGCTGGGGCTTGCTGCAGGGCAGGGCGATGCGGGCGCGCAGAGCCTGCCAGGCGCAGCGCCGGCCGCGCAGCCGGCCGTCCAGGCCGCGCCGCAGCCGGCCGTGCAAGCCGCACCCGCCGAGAGCGAAATGGGCCGCATCGAGTCGGCCCTGAAAGGCGGCAGCCTGCTGGTGATCGCACCCTTGTTCATCCTGCTTGGCCTGGGCCTGTCCTTCACCCCATGCGTGCTGCCGATGGTGCCTATCCTGTCCTCGATCATCGTGGGCGATGGGGCGGCCGGCAACCGTTCGCGCGGCTTCGTGCTGTCCCTTAGCTACTCGCTCGGCATGGCCATCGTCTACACGGCGCTGGGCGTTGCGGCCGGCCTGATCGGGCAAGGCCTCGCTGCTGCACTGCAAAATCCCTGGGTCCTGGGCGTGGTCGGTTTGCTGATGGCGGGCATGGCGCTGTCCATGTTTGGCGTGTACGAATTGCAGGTCCCGGCGGTGCTGCAGTCGCGCCTGGCCAGCGCTTCCAACCGCCAGTCCGGCGGCAAGCTGGCCGGCGTGTTTGTCATGGGGGCGATCTCCGCCCTGATCGTCGGCCCCTGCGTGGCCGCGCCGCTGGCCGGCGCCCTGGTCTACATCAGCCAGACGCGCGACGTGGTCGTGGGCGGCAGCGCGCTGTTCTCCATGGCGGTCGGCATGAGCATCCCATTGCTGCTGGTCGGCATTTCGGCCGGCGCCCTGCTGCCGCGCGCCGGCATATGGATGCAGGCCGTCAAGCGCTTCTTCGGCGTGCTGATGCTGGCCATGGCGTGGTGGCTGGTGGCCCCGGTATTGCCGGGCAAGCTGCAAATGATTGGCTGGGCTATCCTGGGCGTGGGCTACGCGTTTTATCTGCTGACCCATGAGCGCGGTAAATGGATGCCGAAAATCATTGCAGTCCTGTTTGCAACATTGGGAATTGTTCAAATCGCGGGATTGGCGACCGGCAGTGCCGATCCGCTGCATCCGATTGAAAAACTGGCCGGCCGCGCCGATCGCCACCTGACATTTACCCGCGTTAAAACCGTCGGCGAGCTCGATGCGGTATTGGCGCAGACCGGCGGCAAAACCGTGATGCTCGATTTTTATGCCGACTGGTGCGTATCGTGCAAGGAAATGGAGAAGCTGACGTTTGTCGATCCTATGGTTCAGCAAAAATTGGCGAATACCATTTTGCTGCAGGCCGATGTGACGGCCAATGACGATGCCGACAAGGCGTTGCTGCAAAGGTTCAAGTTATTCGGGCCGCCCGGTATCATCATGTTTAATGCTGCCGGCCAGGAAATACCCGATTCGCGCGTGATTGGTTTCCAGAATACCGAGAAATTCTTGCGCTCATTAGAGAAGCTGCAGTAAGTCCCCAAGGGCGCCGCCAGGCGCCCTTTTTTTATCCCGTTCCCGTCTTCCGACTGCCGCGACCGCGCCGGGCAGGGCGCCCCCGCGCGCCGGCCGTGCGCGCCGGCGGCAGCGCCGCGCCGCCGGCACGCACGGCCGCCCACGGCGGAATGCGGGCTGGCGCGGAGCATCACGCTATGGTTTAGCTAGATCATGCTAATGTTGAGCTTAAAGCGGCAATGTTCGGCCGCAAAAAAGGCCGAGACAGAGTGATCTATCTCGGCCGTTCAGGGCACGAAGGATTAGTGGTGGTGGCGCATCTTGTGCGCATGGGCACGGTGGCCGAAACGGCCAGCTTTCTCATCGAACAGCTTTTGCTGTTCCGGCGTCAACTGGGCATAGAAGGTTTTGGTCGCTGCCAGGTTATTCTCCATGCGGATAATATGCGACTTCGTCATTTCAATACGCTTTTCCATGCGTTCCGGCGCCGGCATGGATTTAAAAGCGGCCCGGTCGAATTCAGCGCGCTGCGGCATATTCGATTTCAGCGCCGATAAATAAGCTTGCCAGGCGCCTTCCTGCGCCGGAGTAATTTTCAACGCATCATGCATGCGCTGTGCGCGGCGGTCCATGCGTTCCTGCATTTTGACCGGATCGAATTTAGTGGCCGCATATTGTTGATGCGGGCCTTCGGCCGCCACGGCTGGCATTGCCGCCGCGCCAAAACCAAATCCCAGGACGGTTGCGCCAATAACGAATGCTTTATGCAAGGTTTTCATCTTTAATCCCTTCAGAAATAAACTCATGAAAATGTGCACTCGCACTGCACATGGAAATATCTTTGCAGCGCCCTGTTTCGCGGAAGTGTCGGGGAGGGCGTAATTTGTATCCGAGTGTTTCGACTTCTTGGATATACAAGACGATACAATCGGTCATTGGAGTTCGCCCCCGGAACTAAGGATAATTACGGCATGGAGCCCACAGCAAGCATTCTGATTGTCGATGACGACCGCGATATCCGTACCCTCCTGCAGGATTACCTGGAGACCAACGGCTACCGCACCCATGGCGCGGCCGACGGCGTCGCCATGTGGAAACTGCTCGACAATGCCAAACCCGACCTGATCGTCCTCGACCTCAACCTGCCGGGCGAGGACGGGCTGACCCTGTGCCGCAAGCTGCGCGCCCATTCGACCCTGCCGGTCATCATGCTGACGGCGCGCAGCGAACCGCTGGACCGCATCCTCGGCCTGGAGATGGGCGCCGACGATTACCTGCCCAAACCGTTCGAACCACGCGAGCTGCTGGCCCGCATCCGCAGCGTGTTGCGGCGCAGCACAAATGCCGCGGCCAGCGGGGTCGACAAGGCCAGCCGCATCCGTTTCTCGAACTGGGTGCTGGACTTGACGGCGCGCCACCTGGTCAATCCCGAAGGCACGGTCATCATGCTGTCGGGCGCCGAATTCCGCCTGCTGAAGGTGTTCCTGGAGCACCCGAACCGCGTGCTGAACCGCGACCAGCTGCTGAACCTGACCCAGGGCCGCGACGCCGACCCGTTCGACCGCTCGATCGACATCCAGATCAGCCGCCTGCGCCAGAAGCTGGGCGAAGATGCCCGCCTGCCGCAAATTATCAAAACGGTACGTAATGGCGGCTACGTGCTGGCCGGTACGGTGTCCGTGGAGCCGGACTGATGAAAGCGTTCTTCCGCGGCATGACGGGCCGGGTCTTCCTGGTCCTGATGCTGGGCATTATCGCCTCGGCCGCCCTGACGCAATACCTGGCCGTCAACGAACGCCAGCGCACCCTGCAGCGCTACCGCGACTTCCACGCCCTGGAGCGCGCCGAGCAGATCATTTCCACCGCCGACGTGGTGCTGCCCGACTCGCGCAACCAGTACCTGCGCGTGGCCAGCATGGGCGCCATCAAGCTGGAAGTGATGAACCGCATGCCCGGCACCACGCCGGAACTGAGCGAATTTGCCGCCACCCTGGCCAACCGCCTGGGCAATGATTACAAGCTGCAGTCGCTGATCGAGCGGCCGGGCGCCTGCGAGCGCCCGACGCCCGTGTATTCCGCCTTCCCCGTGTTTGGCGCCGGCACCGGCATCTGGCGCGGCACCTGCGAATCGCTGGTGGTCACCATGCCGGACGGCCAGCACCTGAAGCTGTCCATCCTGCCGCCGCGCCAGCCGGCGCCCACCGGGCACAATGAATACGCCACTTTCGTCCCCTTCCTGCTCAGCATTGCCGTGCTGGCCTACCTGGTGGCGCGCATGACCATGGGGCCGCTCAAGCAGCTGGCCGGGGCCGCCAAGAACCTGGGGCATGACATCAACCACCCGCCGCTCAAGCTGCGCGGCGCCACGGAAATCCGCACCGCCTCGGCCGCGTTCAATGCCATGCAGGCGCGCATCCGCCAGCACATCGCGCAGCGCACGGAAATGCTGGCGGCCATCACGCACGACCTGCAAACCCCGCTCACGCGCATGCGCCTGCGCCTGGAAAAGGTGCAGGACCCGGAACTGCAGGGCAAGCTGCTGGAAGACCTGTCGGCCATGCAGCAGATGGTGAAGGAAGGCCTGGACCTGGCGCGCAGCATGGACGCCACCGAAGCCATGCAGCGGGTCGACCTGGACGCCTTGCTCGACAGCGTGTGCGCCGACGCCACCGATGCCGGCCAGGAAGTGGAACTGAAAGGCCGCGCCGCCATGGACCTGATGGGCCGCCCGCTGGACATCCGCCGCTGCCTGGTCAACCTGCTCGACAATGCCGTCAAATACGGCCACCGCGCCCATGTGTCGGTGGAGCGCCTGGCCGGTTCGGCGCGCGTGCGCATCCGCGACGAAGGCCCGGGCATTCCCCCGGGGCAGCTGGCGCAAGTCTTCGAACCGTTCTACCGCCTGGAAACGTCGCGCAACCGGGCCTCGGGCGGCACCGGCCTGGGCTTGACGATTGCCCGCAATATCGCCGAACAGCATGGCGCCAGCCTGAGCCTGGCCAATCACGCGAGCGGTGGCCTGGAAGCCACGCTCGTGTTCCCTGAATTTTATGCAGGAAAGTAGTCACCTAACATGAAGAAGAAAACGTTGGCAATCGTAGTGGGCCTGGCCGTCGCCATCGGCGGCGGCGCCTGGATCGCAACCAAGGAACCGGCGGGGCAGGGCGCGGCGCAAGGCCCGGGCGGCGGTGGCGGCAAGGGTAAGGGCGAGCAGGGACCAACCACGGTGAATGTGGTGAAGCCGCTGCGCCAGGACGTGCCGGTCGAGCTGTCGGCAAACGGCACGGTGAGCCCCATTTCCACCGTCGACCTGCACCCGCAGACCACCAGCACCATCGTCAAGGTGCACGTGCAGGAAGGCCAGTTCGTCAAGCAGGGCGAGCTGATGTTCTCGCTCGATGCCCGCACCGAAGCGGCCAACGTGGAAAAGGCGGACGCCCAGGTGGCGAAGGACCGCGCGGCGCTGGCCGACCTGGAGCGCCAGTACAAGCGCGCCCAGGAACTGCGCGCGCAGAACTTCCTGGCGCAAAGCGCCGTCGATACGCTGAAGAGCCAGGTCGAATCGGCACGCGCCGTGCTGGAGGCCGACATCGCCGCCGCCCGCGCCAGCAAGGTCGACCAGAGCTTCACCCAGATCCGCTCGCCCCTCACCGGGCGCGTCGGCGCCATCAACGTGTACCCGGGCAGCCTGGTCCAGCTGAGCACATCGCTGACCACGGTCACCCAGCTCAACCCGATCAACGTCGCCTTCACCGTGCCCGAGTCGAGCCTGGCCGCGCTGCTTGATGCGCAGCGCGCCGGCAAGGTTGCCGTGCAAGCCTTGCAGAACAATTCGGACAAGCCGATCAACGGCCAGCTCAGCTTTATCGACAACACCGTCGACCCGGTGGCCGGCGTGATCCGCGTCAAGGCCCAGTTCGACAATGCCGATACGCGCCTGTGGCCGGGCCAGTACGTCAACACGCGCCTGACGGTCAACACGCTGAACGATGCGCTCGTGGTGCCGCAGAACGCTATTATTACCAATACCAAGGGCACGTTCGTGTACACGGTGGCGCCCGACCAGACAGCCAAGGTCAGCAACGTCAAGCGCCTCCACGGTTTCGGCGCCATGGTCGCGGTCACCGGCCTCAACGGCGATGAGCAGATCATCGTCGAAGGCAAACAAAACCTGCGGCCGGGCGGCAAGATCCGCATCGCCGAGCCGGCTGTCGCGCAGAGCGGCAAGGGCAACAAGAAAGGTAAGCAAGAATGAACCTTTCCGAGCTGAGCATCCGGCGCCCCGTGATGGTGGTGCTGCTCTCGCTGAGCCTGATCCTCGCGGGGATCCTGGCCTACGCCCACATTCCGGTGGCGGCCCTGCCGAGCTACAACACGCCGGTGATCAACGTCAGTGCCGACCTGCCGGGCGCTGCGCCGGAAACGATGGCGTCGTCCGTCGCGCTGCCGTTGGAAAAGCAGTTCTCCACCATCGGCGGCCTGTCGATGATCACCTCCACCAGCACGCTGGGCAATACCTCGCTGACCCTGGAATTCGACCCGTCGATCGACGTCAATGAAGCGGCGGTGGACGTGCAGGCAGCGCTGCTGCGCGCGCAGCGTTCGCTGCCCCAGGAAATGACGGACTTGCCGTCCTACCGCAAGGTCAACCCGGCCGACGCGCCGGTGCTGTTCATGGCCATGACATCGCCGTCGCTGAGCCTGTCGGAGCTGAACGATTACGCGGAAAACCTGGTGGCGCCGTCGCTCTCCACCCTGCCGGGCGTGGCCCAGGTGTCGGTCAACGGCCAGAAGCGCTTCGCCGTGCGCGTGCGCGCCAAGCCGGACCTGCTCAATTCGCGCAACATGACGCTGGACGAGCTGCAGCAGGCGATCCGGGCCGCCAACGCCAACACCCCGCTCGGCACCATCGACGGTCCGCGCCAGACGCTGACCATCCAGGGCAATGCCCAGCTCATGCGCGCCGCCGATTTCGCCGACCTGATCATCGCCACCCGCAACGGCCAGCCGGTGCGCCTGAAGGACGTGGCGACGGTGGAAGACAGCTTCCAGTCGATCAAGGCGGCCGGCAGCTATAACGGCGAGCGTTCCATCGTGCTGCTGGTCCAACGCCAGCCCGATGCCAACACGGTGCAGGTGGTGGACGGCGTGCGCAAGCTGCTGCCGCGCTTTCGCGCCCAGTTGCCCGACTCGGTGTCGATCAACCTGGTCAACGACCGCTCGGTCTCGATCCGCGAAGCGATCCACGACGTGAACCTGACGCTGGCGCTGACCGTGGTGCTGGTGGTGCTGGTGATCTTCCTGTTCCTGCGCCGCATGGCCGCCACCTTCATCCCGGCCGTCACCATGCCGATCTCCCTGCTGGGCGCGCTGGCCCTGCTGTACGCCCTGGGCTACAGCCTGGACAACGTGTCCCTGCTGGGCATCACGCTGGCCGTGGGCCTGGTGGTGGACGATGCCATCGTGGTGCTGGAAAACATCGTGCGGCATATCGAACTGGGCAAGAAACCGCTGCAGGCGGCGCTCGTCGGTTCCAGGGAAATGGGCTTCACCATTGTCTCGATCTCGGTCTCGCTGGTGGCCGTGTTCATCCCGATCTTCTTCATGCCCGGCGTGATGGGCCTGATGTTCCACGAATTCGCCGTGGTGGTGGGCCTGGCCGTGCTGGTGTCGGCGCTGGTCTCGCTGACCCTGGTGCCCATGCTGGCCGCGCGCTTCATGCCGGCCGACTCGCACGAAACCTCGGGCGACGACAGCTTCATCGGCCGCCACTTCGAGCGCGCCTTCAGCGCCACCCGCAACGCGTATGCGCGCACGCTGGACCTCGCGCTGCACCACCGCTACGTGGTGCTGGGCATCGCCTTGGCCACCTTCGCGCTGACGGCCTGGCTCTACATCGCCATCCCGAAAGGCTTTTTCCCCGAGGAAGACCTGGGCCAGATCCGCGTCAACACGGAAGCAGCGGAAGACATCTCCACCTCGGCCATGCTGGAACTGCAGGAAAAGGTTGCCGCGGTGATCCAGGCCAACCCGAACGTGAAGGACGTGACCTCGTTTACCGGCGGCGGCAACACGGGCCGCATGTTCCTGGTACTGAAGCCGCGCGGCGAGCGCAAGAAGATGGCCGAGGTGCTGGACAGCCTGCGCAAGGAAACGCGCAAGATCGCCGGCATCCAGGTCTACCTGAGCCCGGTGCAGAACCTGCAGCTGGGCGGCCGGCCGTCCAAGAGCCGCTACCAGTACACGCTGCAGTCGGTCAGCCCCGACGCGCTCAACGACTGGGCCAGCAAGTTCCAGGAAGCCATGCGCGCCGACAGCGACTTCCGCGACGTCACCAGCGATTCGCAGAACAAGGGCCTGCAGGCGTCGCTGAAGATCGACCGCGACAAGGCGAACATGCTGGGCGTCAAGCTGTCCGACGTGCGCACCGCGCTCTACCTGGCCTTTGGCGAGCGCCAGGTGTCGACCATCTATTCGTCGGCCGCCAGCTACTTCGTGATCCTGGAGGCGGCCACCGAGGACCGTCAGTTCGACGATTCGCTGACCAAGCTGTCGGTGCGCAACAGCGCCGGCCAGCTGGTGCAGCTGTCCAGCTTTGCCAGCGTGGAGCGCACCGTGGGCCCGACCTCGGTCAACCACCAGGGCCAGCTGCAGGCCATCACCCTGTCGTTCAACCTGGCGCCGGACGTTCCGCTGGGCAACGCCACCGCCAAGATCGACAAGATGGGCCAGCAGATGGGCTTGCCGGCCTCCATCATCACCAGCTACGGCGGCGACGCGGCCGTGTTCCAGGATTCCCAGAGCAGCCAGCTGATCCTGATCGTGGCGGCGCTGGGCGTGATCTACGTGCTGCTGGGCGTGCTGTACGAGAGCTACATCCACCCGCTGACCATCCTGGCCGGCCTGCCGTCGGCCGCGGTGGGCGCGCTGCTGACGCTCTGGCTGTTCAAGATGGACCTGACCATGATCGCGATCATCGGCATCCTGATGCTGATCGGCATCGTGAAGAAGAATGCCATCATGATGATCGACTTTGCCCTGGTGGCGCAGCGCGAGGAGGGCAAGGCCCCGATCGACGCGATCCGCGAAGCGTGCATCCTGCGTTTCCGCCCGATCATGATGACCACGCTGGCGGCCCTGATGGGTGCGCTGCCCATCGCCCTGGGCCTGGGCGCGGGCGCCGAACTGCGCCAGCCGCTGGGCCTGGCCGTGATCGGCGGCCTGCTGTTCTCGCAAGTGATCACCCTGTACATCACCCCGGTGATTTACTTGTTCCTGGATAAATATTCCGGCAGCGGTCCCATGAAGGACGCCGAGCTCGTTGACGAGTCTGCAACAGACGCGACCCAGCCGGTCGAACTGAGGGCGTTCAAGGCGGCCAAACACTGATAAGATGCGGGGCGGCGCTTACAACCTGTAACATTCGTCAAGGGCGAAAGTCGGTAAGCTGCCACCCCAGTATCTCCAGTTAAAAGCCATTATCTTGCATCAGTACACCCATTCCCACGCCGAACTTGCGGCCCATGACGGGCAACGCTGCCCGACCTGCGGCCAGCCGTGGCCGGAACACAAGGTGCTCGTCTATGGCGACAACAAGCCCAACCGCTGGGCGATCGCGTTTACCATCGGCCTGCACCTGCTGGTGGTAGCCATCTACCTGTTCAAGCCGAAGGAAAAGATCGACCTGAATCCGCCAGCCAAGGCGGGCGAAATGGTGTACATCACCCCGGGCAAGCCGGCGCCGCAGCCCAAGCCCAAGCCCAAGGCGCAGCCGAAGGCCGCCAAGGAAGCGCCGCGCGCCGCGCGCGCCTACCTGCCGCCCAACCCGAACGCCATCACCGAGATCGTCAAGCCGCAGGA
>JAJTCO010000093.1 GCA_021323265.1 Pseudoduganella sp.
CGACGACGTGCGCGAAGAGTTCGTGCGCGACTTCGTGTTCCCGATGTTCCGCGCCAACACCGTGTACGAAGGCGAATACCTGCTGGGCACCTCGATCGCGCGTCCTTTGATCGCCAAGCGCCTGATCGAGATCGCCAACCAGACCGGCGCCGACGCCATTTCGCACGGCGCCACCGGCAAGGGCAACGACCAGGTACGTTTCGAGCTGGGCGCCTACGCGCTCAAGCCGGGCGTGCGCGTGATCGCCCCGTGGCGCGAGTGGGACCTGCTGTCGCGCGAGAAGCTGCTGAAGTACGCGGAAGATGCCGGCATCGACATCGACATGAAGCACAAGAACGGCGGCGCGCCGTACTCGATGGACGCCAACCTGCTGCACATTTCCTTCGAAGGCCGCCACCTGGAAAACCCGAGCGCCGAAGCCGAGGAATCGATGTGGCGCTGGACCGTCAGCCCGGAAGCGGCGCCTGACCAGGCGGAATACCTGGACATCGAATACGAAAAGGGCGACATCGTGGCCCTGAACGGCAAGCGCATGTCGCCGGCCACCGTCCTGACCGAACTGAACCGCCTGGGCGGCAAGCACGGCATCGGCCGCCTGGATCTGGTGGAAAACCGCTACGTCGGCATGAAGTCGCGCGGCTGCTACGAAACCCCCGGCGGCACCATCATGCTGCGCGCGCACCGCGCCATCGAGTCGATCACCCTGGACCGCGAAGTGGCCCACCTGAAGGACGACCTGATGCCACGCTACGCCTCGATGATCTACAACGGCTACTGGTGGGCGCCGGAGCGCCTCGCGCTGCAAACCCTGATCGACCACACCCAGGCCACCGTGAACGGTTGGGTGCGCGTGAAGCTGTACAAAGGCAACGTGATTGTCGTGGCGCGCGATTCGAAGACCGATTCGCTGTTCGACCAGACCATCGCCACCTTCGACGAAGACGGCGGCGCCTACAACCAGGCCGACGCCGGCGGCTTCATCAAGTTGAACGCGCTGCGCATGCGCATCGCCGCCAACGCACGCATGAAACGCGGCCAATAAGGCCCTTCCGCACCATTCAAGCGGGCCGCCTTTGCGCGGCCCGTTTTTTTTGCTACATTGCCTGGGAAACAAGCCACCCTGCGGAGACAGAATGAATAACCTGAGCATCAAGCATAAACTGTATTTCGGCTTCGGCAGCACAGTGGCAATCATCCTGATACTGATCGGGGTCGCCTACAACAACTTCAACCAGCTCTCGACCGCCAACGCCCTCGACAAGCATTCGATGTCGGTGCTGATCGAACTGGGCGAGGCCTACGCCAGCTCGCTGGAAGTACAGAACGACGCGCGCGGCTACCTGCTGACGGGCGACGAAAGTTACCTAAACAGCAGCAACAGCAGCGCGGCGCAGATGAAGCAGCACCTGGGCAACGCCCTGCGCCTGACGTCCGACAATCCGCGCCAGCAGGAGCGCATAAAGCGCGGCCAGGACATCCTGCTGAACTGGGTCGAGGTCCACGTCAAGCGCCAAATCGACCTGCGCAAGCAGCTGCGCGACAGCAAGGGCGCGGCCGATGCGGTCGGCCAGTCGGAGATCCTGAAGGAAGCCGTGACGCAGCGCCGGCGCGGGCGCGACGTGCTGGAGGAGGCGGCGGTGGAGGAACGGCGCCTGCTGGTTGAACGCACGGCGATGAGCAAGGAGCTCAACGACGCGCAAAGCCAGGTGTTTGCCATCGGCGGCGCCGCGGTGATCGTGCTGTCGCTGCTGATTTCCTACCTGCTGGGACGCGCCATCCTGACGCCGCTGGCCAGCCTGACGGCGGGCCTGAGCCGCCTGGGCGCGGGCGAGCAGAGCGCGCGCATCGAAATCACCTCCAACGATGAACTGGGCAAGGTCAGCGAGGACTTCAACCGCATGGCGCAGCAGCTGCAGGACGCGGCCGAGCGCGAACGGGTGCAGACCGCCGACCTGCGCTCCAAGGTCGACCTGCTGCTGGCGTCCGTGTCGCGCGCCGCCGGCGGCGACCTGACGGGCAAGATCGCGGTGACGGGCGAGGATGCCATCGGCCAGCTGGGCGGCGGCCTGCAGCGCATGGTCGACAACCTGCGCCAGCTGCTGACCAATGTGCAGAAGGCCGGCATCCAGGTCACCACCTCGGCCACCGAGATTGCCGCCTCGGCCAAGCAGCAGGAAGCGACCGGCGTGGAGCAGGCCCAGACGTCGGTGGAAGTGCTCAGCACCACCAAGGAAATCTCGTCCAACACCAGCCAGCTGCTGCGCACCATGCAGGAAGCGACCGCCGTGGCCGACTACACCACCTCGGCCACCTCCGAGGCGCAAGGCAACCTGCGCCGCATGGACCAGACCATGCAGAACATGGTCAACGCGACCGATTCGATCAATGCCAAGCTGGCGGCACTGTCGGAGAAGGCGTCCAACATCAATTCCGTGCTGACCACCATCACCAAGGTGGCGGACCAGACCAACATCCTGTCGCTGAACGCGGCCATCGAGGCCGAGAAGGCCGGCGAGGCGGGCCGCGGCTTCTCGGTGGTGGCGACGGAGATCCGCCGCCTGGCCGACCAGACCTCGGTATCGACCTGGGACATCGAGCAGATGCTGAAGGAGATGCAGTCCGCGGTGTCGGCCAGCGTGATGGGGATGGACAAGTTCTCGGAAGAGATCCGGCGCAGCGTGGGCGAGGTGCGCCAGGTGACCGACCAGTTGTCGGGCGTGATGGACCAGGTGCAGAAGCTGGCGCCGCAGTTCGACGCCGTGCTGCAGGGCATGCAGGCACAGGCAGTGGGCGCGCAGCAGATCACCGAAACCATGATGCAGCTCAACGATGCCACCCAGCAGACCGTCGAATCGCTGAAAGCCACCAGCGAAGCGGTGCACCAGCTGCAGTACGCAGCGGGCGACCTGCAATCGAGCGTGGCTACGTTCTCCGTCACCGCATGAAGGTCCTGGTCTTCCACATTGGCGCCGACCGCTACGGCTTGCCGTTGCGGCAGGTGCGGCGCGTGCTGCCCTTGCTCGAGCTCAAGGGCATGCCGCTGGCGCCGGACAGTGTGGCGGGCCTGATGAACCTGCATGGCGATCCGGTGCCCGTGATCGACCTGTCCCGCATCAGCGGCGGCGCGCCCTCGCGCCAGCATTTCGATACGCGCATCGTGGTGGCCGACTACACGGCGCCCGGCGGCATTGTGCACGCATTGGGGCTGATGGCCGAGCGCGTGCAGGGCGTACAGGACGTGCAGGAACGCGCGCTCGCGCCCAGCGGCGTGCAGGCGGCCCCCTTCCTGGGCCGCGTGGCGGGCGATGCGCAAGGCATGGTGCAACTGGTGGAGCTCGATGCCCTGCTGCCGCCCGACTTGCGCGCGCGGCTGTTCCCGCCGGAGCCGGCGCCATGAAACTGCTGTCCACCTTGCGCCGCCTGACGGGCATGAACCTGGCCCGCAGCACGGTCGAGCATGCGATGAAGCGGCGCATGGAGGCGACCGGGCAGGCGCTGCGCAAGGCCTACCTGGAAGCGCTGGACGAGGCGGAACTGCGCGAGCTGGTGGAGCTGGTGGTGGTACCCGAGTCGTGGCTGTTCCGCGATCCGCAGGCGTTTGCGGCGGCTGTTGCCACCGTCCGGCGCAAGCTGGCGGAGGGGACAAAGATCGTGCGCATCCTGTCCGTCCCCTGCGCCGGCGGCGAGGAGCCGTATTCGATGGCGATGGCCCTGGCCGATGCCGGCGTTGCGCCGCAATCGTTCATGATCGACGCGATCGACATCAGCGCCGCCTGCCTGGCGCGGGCGCAGAGCGGGGTGTACGGCCGCAACGCATTCCGCGGCCAGGACCTGTCCTTCCGCGAGCGCTATTTCACGGCCGTGGGCGACGACGCGTACCGTATCGGCGAAGCGCTGCGTGCGCGCATCCGCTTCGGCCAGGGCAACATCCTGGAAGGCCCGCTCGGCACCGCGCGCGAGTACGACGTGATCTTCTGCCGCAACCTGCTGATCTATTTCGACGAGCCGACCACGACGGCTGCCATCGAGCGCCTGGCGGCCCACCTGGCCGACGACGGCATGCTGCTGGCGGGCTACGCCGAAGTCCCCTCCTTCATCCGCAACGGCTTTGCGACGCTGCCGCACCGCCAGGCGTTTGCGCTGCGCAAGGCCATCCGCCTGCCGGCCGTTCCCGCGCCCCCTGCCCCGGGGGCTCCGCCGGCCCGGCCTGCGCCGGAACGCGCGGTCAACGACGTGCCGCGCGCTACGGCGGCGCCGCGCCGCGCGGCGCCGGCCAAGGCGCCCGCCCCGCGCCCCGCAGCGCCGCCGCCGGCCGTGGCCGGCGACGAAACGCTGCTGGCGCATGCGCGCGCCCTGGCCGATGCCGGCAAGCTGCTGGAGGCCGACGCGGCCTGCCGCGAATTGCTGGCCCAGCAGCCGCAAGCTGCCGAAGCTTATTTCATCCTCGGGCTGCTGGCCGAAGCGGCGCGCAAGCCGGCGGAAGCGGAGCTGCAGCTCAAGCGCTGCCTGTATCTCGATCCCGACCACTACGAAGCACTGTGCCACCTTGCCCTCTTGCAGGAGCAGGAGGGCAACAGCCGCGCCGCCGCCACGCTCAAGGCGCGCGCGGCGCGCGCCTACCAGCGCCAGCAGCCGCATTGACAGCCCTTAGACAACCATGACCGACCCCCGCCAAGACATCGACGCCTGCTGGAACCGGATCGGCATCGCCGGCGACCAAAGCTGCAAGATCCTGGAAAGCGCCGTGCACTGCCGCAATTGCGACGTCTACGCCAGCGCCGCCGTGCGCAACCTGGCGCGGCCGGTCAGCCCCGACTACCGGCGCGACTGGGCCGAGCATTTCCGCGCGCCGGCCGAAACCGACGCGCGCCACGACAGCAGCTGCGTCGCCTTCCGCATCGGCCGCGAATGGCTGTCCCTGCCCACCACCATGTTCCAGCAGATCGCACCGAAAGCCGTGCCGCACCGCCTGCCCCACCGCAACGCGCGCGGCCTGCGCGGCGTGGTCAACGCCGGCGGCAAGCTCTATCCCTGCATCGCGCTGGCGGACCTGCTGGGTATCGACGAAGCCGGCGGCGAAGCACGCGCCGGACGCCACACCTTCGCCCGCATGCTGCTGGTGCGCTGGGAAGAGCAGACCTATGCCCTGCCGGTGACGGAGCTGTACGGCATCATCCGCTACGCCGCCAGCGCCCTGACGCCGCCCGCCGCCACCATCAACAAGGGCATCGAGCGCTACCTGGCCGGCGTGCTGCGGCATGAGGACATGCAGGTCGGCTGCCTGGGCCAGAGCCTGCTGGGCTACCAACTCGCGAGGACGCTGCGATGAGTGACAAGAAGGACGACCTGAGCCAGTTCTCCATGCTGGACCTGTTCCGCATGGAGGCCGACAGCCAGACGCAGATCCTGACCGACGGCCTGCTGGCCTTCGAGCGCCGCAACAACCCGTCCGATATCGAACCGATGATGCGCGCCGCCCATTCGATCAAGGGTGCCGCCTCCATCGTGGGCCTGGACATGGTGGTGCAGCTGGCGCACGGCATGGAGGACGCCTTCATCGCCGCCCAGGCGGGCAAGCTGAAGCTCACGCCCAACCGGGTCGACGCGCTGCTGGCGGCGGTGGACCTGATCCTGCAGTGCGCGCGCGCAAACGGCGACATGGATGCCTGGCTGGCCGCCAACGCCGCGCAGATCGGCAAGACCATGAGCGACGTGCAGGGCATCGCCTTCCTGCCCGAACCGCTGGTGATGCCGTCAGCGCTCGCCCCGCTCGCGCCCCAGGCTGTCCCGGCGCCCGCCCTGCAGCCCGAGGCCGGCAGCAGCGAGCCGCCGGCCCCGGACGGCGCCGAACAGCCCGTGCCCGGGCGCAGCCTGCCGCCGATGAAGTCGGCGCAGAACTTCGACCGCCTGCTGGCCCTCGCCAGCGAGGCGCGCATCAACGCCCACCAGCTGCATCCGCTGATCCAGGGCATGCAGCGCCACAAGCGCAACCAGGCCGCCCTGTTCGCCGTGCTGGAGGAACTGATGGAGGCGGCCTCGCGCGCCAGCGACCCGGCGCTGAAGGAAAAGGCCCTGCTGGCGATCCAGAAAAGCCAGCCGCTCAAGCAGTTCATGCTCGAACACATCACCGACATGGAAAACTTCGAGCGGCGCCTGCTGACGGGCTCGGAAAACATGGTCGACGAGGTGCTGGCCCTGCGCATGCGCCCCTTCCGCGACGGCATCCAGCACTTCCCGCGCATGGTGCGCGACCTGGCGCGCAACCTGGGCAAGGATGTCGTACTGCACATCGAAGGCGAAGACACCCTGGTCGACCGCGACATCCTGCTGCGCATCGAAGGCCCGCTGAACCACATGCTGCGCAATGCCGTCGACCACGGCATGGAAACGCCGCAGGAGCGGCGCGACGCCGGCAAGCCCGCCACCGGCACCATCCTGATGGAGGCGCGCCACCGCGCCGGCATGCTCAACATCGAGATCAGCGATGACGGGCGCGGCGTCGACCCGGAAAAGATCCGCCGCACCGTCATCGAACGCAAGATGGCCAGCGAGCAGATGGTAGCGGCCATGTCGCACGCCGAGCTGATGGAATTCCTGTTCCTGCCCGCCTTCAGCCTGAAAGGCGACATCACGGAAATCTCCGGGCGCGGCGTGGGGCTGGACATCGTGCACGAGACCATCCGCCAGCAGAACGGCACGGTGCGCATCGAATCCGAACTGGGCAAGGGCTTCCGTAGCTCGATCACCCTGCCGCTCACGCAGTCGATCGTGCGCGCGCTGGTGGTGGACGTCAAGGGCGAAGCCTACGCCATGCCCATCGTCAAGGCCGAGCGCATCCTCATGGTGCCGCAAAGCGCCGTGCATACGCTGGAGAACAAGCAGTTCTACGAGCATGAGGGCGAGCACCTCGGCCTGGTGTCCGCCGCCCAGGTGCTGGAGCTGGGCGACATGGAGCATAGCGAGGAACTGTCGGTGGTGGTCATCGGCGGCAGCAGCCGGCGTTACGCCCTGGTGGTGGACCGCATCCGCGGCGAAGAGAGCCTGGCGGTGCAGGCCATCGACCCGGTGTTCGGCAAGATGCGCGACATTTCCGCCGCCGCCTTGCTGGACGACGGCGAACCGGTGCTGATCCTCGACGTGCCCGACCTGTTGCTTTCCGTTGAAAAGTTGCTGCAGGAGGGCAGCTTGCATCAACTCACGCGCGCAGAGCACGGCGGACGGCGTAAAATGAAACGCATCCTTGTCGTGGACGATTCGCTGACCGTGCGCGAGATGGAGCGCAAACTGCTGGTCGGACGCGGATTCGAAGTGGACATTGCGATCGACGGCATCGATGGCTGGAACGTGGTGCGCAGCGGCGACTACGACCTGGTCATCACCGATGTCGACATGCCGCGCATGGATGGCATCGAACTGGTCAACCTGATCAAGAAGGATCTGCACTTGCACAAGCTGCCCGTCATGATCGTCTCCTACAAGGACCGCCCGGAAGACCGGGCGCGCGGCCTGGCCGCGGGGGCCGACTATTACCTGACCAAGGGCAGCTTCCACGACGAGACGCTGCTGGACGCCGTGTCCGACCTGATCGGCGACGCTTACCGATGAGGATCGCCATCGCCAACGATGTGCCGATGGCAGCGGAAGCGCTGCGGCGCGTTGTCGCCAGCACGCAGGAACACCAGGTGGCCTGGATCGCCCGCACCGGGCTGGAAGCGCTGCATAAGTGCAACGCCGACCGCCCCGACCTGATCCTGATGGACCTCAACATGCCGGAGCTGGACGGGGTGGAAGCCACGCGCCGCATCATGGAGGAATGCCCGTGCGCCATCCTGGTGGTGACGGGACGGCCGCAGGACAACGTCAACCAGGTCTTCCGCGCCCTGGGCGCCGGCGCGCTCGACGTGACGGCCACGCCCATGTTGCAGGGAAAGCAAGGCGGCGACGCCGAACTGCTGCACAAGATCAAGACCATGGACAAGCTGATCCGCCATAGCGGTGGCACCCAGTCCATGCCGCCGCGGCGCCAGGCCGCGCCGCCGGAAGCGCGCCCCCGGCTCGACACCCTGGTGGCCATCGGCGCCTCCACCGGCGGCCCGATGGCCGTGGTGCGCATCCTGGCCGGCTGGACCCCGCCGCCCAACTGCGCGGTGGTGGTCATCCAGCACATCGACGAAAACTTTGCCGATCATTTTGCCAAATGGTTATCGGAACAGCTGGCCGCGCCGGTGCACGCCATCGAAGGCGGCATGGCGCTGCAAGGCGGTGCGGTGCTGGTCGCGAAGAGCAACGACCATCTGATACTGGATGAAAAGTACCAACTGGGTTACGATGCCAACCCGAAGGATTACGCCTACCGGCCCTCGGTCGATGTGTTTTTCCATTGCGTGGCGCAGCACTGGCGCGGCGATGCGGTCGGCGTCCTGCTGACGGGCATGGGCCGCGACGGCGCTGAAGGCCTGCTGGCCCTGCGGCGCGCGGGCAAGATCACGATCGCCCAGGACCAGGCCAGTTGTGCCGTCTACGGCATGCCGCGCGCGGCCATGGAGCTCGACGCCGCCCAATCCATCCTGCCCCTCGACAAGATCGGTCCCTTTCTGCGAAGTACGATCGGAGGCAAACTGACTTAAGGAAAGCGATGTCCGACGTACTCACCTTGAACCTGGAAACCGAACCAAGCCTGACCAACTTCAAGGTGCGCGTGCTGCTGGTGGACGACCAGCTGATCATCGTGGAAGCCGTGCGGCGCATGCTGGCCAGCGAGGAAGACATCGAGTTCCACTTCACCACCGATGCGCGCGAGGCGCTGGCCAGCGCCATGACGCTGCAGCCCACGGTGATCCTGCAGGACTTGGTGATGCCGGAAGTGGACGGCTTCGAGCTGATCCGCCGGTTCCGCGCCGAGGAAGCGCTGGCCCGCGTGCCGATCATCGTGCTGTCCGCGCGCGAAGACCCCAAGCTCAAGGCGCACGGCTTTGCCGTCGGCGCCAACGACTACCTGGTCAAGCTGCCCGACCGCCTGGAACTGCTGGCGCGCGTGCGCTACCACTCCAACGCCCACATCAACCTGCTGCAGCGCGACCAGGCCTTCCGCTTCCTGCGCGAGAGCCAGCAAAAGCTGGCCGCGGCCAATGTGGAGCTGCAGAAGCTGGCTGCGCTGGACGCGCTGACCGGCATCGCCAACCGGCGCCGCTTCGACGAAAACCTGGTGCTGGAATGGCAGCGCGGCCAGCGCGAGAAGACGCCGCTGTCGCTGCTGATGGTGGACGTGGACTTCTTCAAGCACTACAACGACCAATACGGCCACCCGGCGGGCGACCTGGCGTTGAAAAAGGTGGCGGCGGTGCTGACGGAGAACCTGAAGCGCCCGGCCGACCTGGTGGCCCGCTATGGCGGCGAGGAGTTCGCCATCATCCTGCCCGAAACCGACGGCGCCGGCGCCATGGCCGTGGCGCGCGCCTGCCTGCGCCACGTGGAGCAGCTGCAGATCGAGAATGCCCAGGCGGTCCCGTACGGCGTGCTGACCGTGTCGATCGGCGTGCACACGATGGTGCCGGGCAAGCAGGCCAGCTGGCACGAACTGCTGGACGCTGCCGACCGTGCCCTGTACAGCGCCAAGGCCAACGGCCGCAACGGCGTCGTCCACGGCGCCTGACGGCCGGGCCCGTGTCCACCTTGGGGTCAGACCCCTAGGTGGACACGGGCCCGGCCGTCAGGCGTGGCGTGCTAGACGAAGACGGGTTCGGGTTCGAGCGCCACGCCGTAGCGCGCCGCCACGTCGGCCTGGATGGCGGCGGCCAGCGCCTGCACTTCGGCGCCGGTGGCGCCGCCGTTGTTGACCAGCACCAGCGCCTGCTTCGGGTAGACGCCGGCCGCGCCCATCGATCTCCCCTTCCAGCCGCACTGGTCGATCAGCCAGCCGGCGGCCAGCTTTTCGCTGCCGTCCGGCTGGCGGTGGTGCACCAGGGCCGGGAACTGCGCCAGCAGGCGCGCGCAATGCTCGGCGCTGACGACGGGATTCTTGAAGAAGCTGCCGGCATTGCCGATCTGCGCCGGGTCGGGCAGCTTGCGGCGGCGGATGGCGATCACGGTATCGGCCACCTGCTGCGGCGTCGGCGCGGCCAGGCCCTGCTCGGCCAGCGCGTTGGCCAGCTCCGCATAGCGCAGGTTGGGCTGCCAGGCGCGCGGCAAGGCGTAGCGCACGTCGATGATGATCAGGTCGCGCCCCTCGTGCTTGAACACGCTGTCGCGGTAGGCGAAGCGGCAGGCGGCGCCGTCCATCTCGTGCAGCGCGCCGCTGGCCGGGTCGAGCGCGGTCAGGGACAGGAAGCTATCCTTGGTTTCGGCCCCGTACGCCCCGATATTCTGGATCGGCGCGGCGCCCACGGTACCGGGGATGAGGGACAGATTTTCCAGCCCGCCGATACCCTGCGCCAGCGTCCACTGCACGAAGTCGTGCCAGTTTTCGCCGGCGGCGGCGCGCACGTGGTGGTGGGTGGGCGTGCCGGCCAGGATCTCGCGCCCTTCCAGCGCGATATGCAGCACCAGGCCGGGAAAATCGCGCGTCAGCAGCACGTTGCTGCCGCCGCCGAGCACCAGGCGCGGCATGGCGGCCAGTTGCGGATCTGCCAGCGCCGCGCGCAGTGTTGCCAGCGATGTCACGCGCAGGTAATGTTTGGCGCGTACACCAATACTGAAAGTATTTAAATGCTTCAGTGGGAAGTCGTGCTGGATTAAATCGCTAAAAGGCATGGGCAGATCAAGTTTTTGCTCGATTATAGTGCAATGATGACAAAAACGACCGAGCGTTCGCTAGTTTGTCCGTTAAAATGTCGCTTCTTTTGAATCCGCCCCATGGGCGGTTGCTTCATTGTAAAGGAAAGAATATGCCATCGTTTGACGTAGTATCCGAAGCGGACATGATCGAAGTGCGTAACGCCGTCGACCAGAGCAACAAGGAAATCACCACCCGTTTCGACTTCAAAGGCAGCGATGCGCGCGTAGAACAAAAAGAAAACGACCTGACGGCGTTCGCCGACTCGGAATTCCAGCTGGGCCAGGTGAAGGATGTCCTGACCAACAAGCTGGCCAAGCGCAAGGTCGACGTGCGTTTCCTGGACGAAGGCAAGGTAGAGAAGATTGGTGGGGACAAAGTCAAGCAGGTCATCAAGGTGAAGAACGGTCTCGATACCGAGACGGCGAAGAAGATCACCAAGGTCATCAAGGAAAGCAAGATGAAGGTCCAGGCCAGCATTCAGGGCGAGTCGGTGCGCGTAACGGGCGCCAAACGCGACGACCTGCAGGCTGCGATGCAGCTGCTGCGCAAGGAAGTGCCGGACACGCCACTGGAATTCAATAATTTCCGCGATTGATCGAAGGACTGTAATGAAACGTGTTGACGATTTCCGCCTCAAGCTTGGCGACCAGGAATATGTGCCAATCATGATCGGCGGGATGGGCGTGGATATTTCCACGACCGAACTGGCGCTGGAAGCAGCGCGCCTTGGCGGCATCGGCCATATTTCCGATGCGATGGTGGAGGATGTCTCGGACCGCAAGTTCGACACCACCTTCGTCAAGGACAAGACGCGGCTGTACAAGCACAACATCAATAACATGGACAAGTCCGAGGTGCAGTTCGACCTGGGACGCCTGGCCGAGGCGCAGCGCCGCCACATCGGCGACACCATG
>JAJTCO010000094.1 GCA_021323265.1 Pseudoduganella sp.
TGGTTGGTGGGATACGACGCCGACGATGCCACACATGGTGTGCTCCTAAACTTGGTACTGCGGATTTAAAGAATTCTAAAAATGGACATGCTGCGCCATCGCGGCGGGCAGGAAAGGTTTCACCGTTCGCACGCCGGTTTCCGCCATGGGACTCAACAGCGCGTTCTGCCAGAAATCCTGCTTGGGGATGGAGGTCATCCCACACAATATGACGCCGGCCAGCACGATCACAATGCCCCGGCCGAGGCCAAACAGGCCTCCCAGGCCGCGGTCGGCCAGCGTCAGGCCGCCGGCCGTGACCAGCGCATCGACTGCCATGGTCAACAGGGCCATCAGGATGCGCACGCCGAGGAACAATGCAATGAAGGCAACGATCAGGCGCGCCGCCTGGCCCGGCACCGCCTGCGGCAGCATGCCGGCCAGCCACGGGCCGTAGGCGTTGGCGACGACGAAGGCGACAATCCAGCCGGCCAGCGACAGGATTTCCTTGACCAGGCCGCGCAGGGTACTGATGACGATGGAGGCGACCAGCACGAATATCACGAGGTAATCGAAAATCGTCACGTCAGCACAGCCTCACATCTCGTCTCAGGCCGGGGTCAGGCTGCCGTTCAGGCCCAGCTTGCCCAGCTTGGCTTTGACCTTTTCGGCTTCTTCCTTGTTCGGGAAGGGGCCGACCCGCACGCTGGTCAGCTCGCCATTGGCGGTACTGACCTTCTGCGCATAGGACTTGATGCCGGCTTCGTTCAGCTTGCGCTGCAGCTCGTCCACTTTGTCTTTCGTGGCGAAGGCGCCGACCTTGATCACATACTTGGTCGCCGGCGCCGCTTCCGGCGCCTTGCCTTCCAGGATGGCCATGGCCCGCGCATCGTCGGGGTGGGCGGGCTTGGCTTCCTGTTTGGTTTCCTTCTTCGGCTCGGGCTTGGGCTCGGCCTTGGCAACTTTCGCTTCGGCCGCTTTTGGCTCGGCCACTTTCGGTTCGGCCGCTTTTGGCGGCTTCACGGGTTCCGTGACGGCCGGCTTGGCCGGCACCTGCACGATCTCTTCACCCTTGTCCAGCGTCGCGCCCACGGTCACCGGCGCCACGCTGCGCGGCGCTGGCGCGGCATCGAGCGGTGCCGGCTCGGTGGGGGCGGCCGGCGCCGGCGCGGGCGCACTGGTCGGGCCGCCGTTCAACGGCTCGCCCGGCTTGTCCTTGGCCGGCATGTTGATGGCGATGTCGGCCACCGGCGACTTGGGTTCGGAGTCGAGCAGCATCGGCAGGCCGATGGCCACAGCCAGCGCCAGCGCGATGGCGCCCACCAGGCGGCGGCGGGCGCGCTTCTTTTCCGGCAGGACGGGATCGGGGGTATCCTTGCGGCGGCCACCGCGCGGCGCGGCGTCGCCTGCGCTCGATGCGCGCTTGGAGCGGGCCTTGTCGCTCAGGGACCTGTCGTCCTGTGCGCGGTAGTAGCCGCTGTCTTCACCAGCGGCATCTTGCTTGTCTTTGCCAAATTTCGATAACAAGCCCATGCGTGCTTTTCTCAGTGGAGTGAGGATTTCTTCGCCGCCATGACGCCGGCGACAGTCAGGAATGATCCAAAGACCACAATTCTATCATTCTCGCCCGCGCGGCTCATCGCATTTGCGAATGCCTGGCCTGGATCATCGAAAATACTGACGGTTTTTTCGGCCATGTTCGGCTCGACCGCCTGCACCTTGGCCGCCAGCTCGGATGCCGTCGCCGCGCGCGGCGATGGCAGGTTGCTAAGACACCAATGGTCGACGCAGGGCGCCATGGCCTTGAGCACGCCGTCGATGTCCTTGTCGTGCATGGAACCGAAGACGGCGTAGGTGTAGGGGCTAAAGCCCATATTGCCCACGTTCTGCGCCAGCGCGGCGGCCGCGTGCGGGTTGTGCGCCACGTCGTAGATCACGGTCGGGCGGCCCGGCAGCACCTGGAAGCGGCCCGGCAGTTCCACCGTCACCAGGCCGGTGCGCACTTCCTGCGCGCCCATCGGCAGCTCCATCTTCAGCGCCTCCAGCGCCGCCAGCGCCGCACAGGCGTTGAGCAGCTGGTTGGCGCCGCGCAGGCCCGGGTAGGCCAGCGAATTGCGGCGCATCGAGCGGCCGCCGTAGTTCCACTGCTGCTTGTCGCCCGAGTAGTTGAAGTCGCGCCCCATCAGCCACAGGTCGGCGCCGATTTCCATGGCGTGGTCGATCAGCGACTGCGGCGGCACCGGGTCGCTGCAGATGGCCGCTTTGCCGGTGCGGAAAATGCCGGCCTTCTCAAAGCCGATCTGTTCGCGCGTGCCGCCCAGGTAATCCACGTGGTCGATGTCGACGCTGGTCACGATCGAGACGTCGGCGTCGATCACGTTGACCGCGTCCAGGCGCCCGCCCAGGCCCACCTCCAGGATCGCCACGTCCAGCCCCGCCTGCGTCATCAGGTGGATGATGGCCAGCGTGGTGAACTCGAAATAGGTCAGCGCAATATCGCCCCGGGCCTCTTCCACCGCCTTGAAGCTGGCCACCAGCTGCTCGTCGCTGGCCATCTCGCCATTGATGCGCGCGCGCTCGTTAAAGTGCAGGAAGTGCGGCTTGATGTACAGGCCGACGCGGTAGCCGGCCCTGAGCAGGATCGATTCGAGCATGGCGCAGGTCGAGCCCTTGCCGTTGGTGCCGGCCACCATGATGACCGGGCACTTGAAGGACAGCGCCATGCGCTCCTTGACCGCGCGCACGCGGTCAAGGCCCATGTTGATGACGGTTTCGGCATGGCGCGACTCGATCAGCGCAAGCCATTCTGGGAGGGTATTCGGGAGATTGGACATGATCGCCAAGGTGGGGATGGCGGGCGCGCGGCGCTGGAGGCCGCGCGCGCCGGGTGAAACGTAAAGCTTAGGCCAGCACTTCGGCGGCCTGGTTCTGCATCAGCGCCAACAGGCGCGCGATTTCTTCGCGCATCTGGCGGCGGTCCACGATCATGTCGATCGCGCCCTTGGTCAGCAGGAACTCGGAACGCTGGAAGCCTTCGGGCAGCTTCTCGCGTACGGTGTTTTCGATCACGCGCGGGCCGGCAAAGCCGATCAGCGCCTTGGGTTCGGCCATCACCACGTCGCCCATGAAGGCGAAGGAAGCGGACACGCCGCCCATGGTCGGGTCGGTCAGCACGGAGATGAACGGCAGCTTTTTCTCGGCCAGCTTGGTCAGCATGGAGGTGGTCTTCGCCATCTGCATCAGCGACAGCAGGCCTTCCTGCATGCGCGCGCCGCCGGTGGCGGTAATGCAGATGAAGGGCACCTTCTGTTCCAGCGCCGCCTGGGCCGCGCGGGCGAAACGCTCGCCGACCACGGAGCCCATGGAGCCGCCCATGAATTCGAATTCGAAGCACGCCACCACCACCGGCAGGCTCATGATCGAGCCGCCCATGGCGATCAGGGCGTCGGTCTCGCCGGTCGCTTCCATCGCCTGCTTCAGGCGATCCGGGTACTTCTTGCTGTCCTTGAACTTCAGCGTATCCACCGGCAGGGTTTCCTGGCCGATTTCATAGCGGCCGCCGGCGTCCAGCAGCGCGTCCAGGCGCTCGCGGGCGCGGATGCGCATATGGTGGTCGCACTTCGGGCAGACATGCAGGTTCGACTCGAGGTCGGTACGGTACAGCACTGCCTCGCAGGATGGGCACTTGACCCACAGGCCTTCAGGCATTGTCTTGCGAGCGGCAGCTTCCGAGCGCTGGATGCGCGGTGGCAGCAATTTTTCCAACCAGCTCATAATTTCTCCTCTTGCACTAACTTAGGCCGGAAGTGTAGCCGTTTCTGCCTGTCCTGTCGAACAAAACAGGCAGAAAATTGCTTACAGATCAACGATTTTCGTCAAGTGCCGCACGGATGCCGGAAACGAACGAGCGTACGTATTTTGCCGCCTGCGCCGGGGGATGCGCCTCGATCTCCTGGATGATACGGCTGCCGATCACCACCGCGTCGGCCACGCTGGCCACCGCGCGCGCGGTCTGCGCGTCGCGGATGCCGAAGCCGACCCCAAGCGGCAGCGCGACGTGCCGGCGGATCATGTCCAGCCGGCGCGCCACGTCTTCCGTGTCGATATGGCCGGCGCCGGTCACGCCTTTTAGCGACACGTAGTAGGTGAAGCCGCTGCCCACGCGCGCCACCTGCTGCACGCGCTGCTCGGTCGAGGTGGGCGCCAGCAGGAAGATCAGGTCCTGCCCTGCCGCGCGCATCTTGCCGGCGAATGCTTCGCATTCTTCCGGCGGGTAGTCCACCACGATGGCGCCGTCGGCGCCGGCGGCGCTGCTGGCGTCGATGTAGGCGTCCGCGCCCAGGCGCTCGATGGGGTTGGCGTAGCCCATCAGCACGACGGGGGTGGTGCTGTTGGTGCGGCGGAATTCGCGCACGAAGTCGAAACAATGGCCGATGCCCACGCCATTGGCCAGGGCGCGCTCGCAGGCGCGCTGGATGACGGGGCCCTCGGCCATGGGGTCGGAGAACGGGACGCCGAGTTCGATGATGTCGGCGCCGCCGTCGACCAGGGCGTGCATCAGTTCCACGGTGCGGCCCGGCTCGGGGTCGCCGGCGGTGATGAAGGTGACCAGGGCTTTCCTGTTTTGCGCTTTCAGGGCGGCGAACGTTGCTGCGATACGAGACATGGGTGTATTCCTTGTTAGAGCGGGGCTTAGAACTGCAGGCCGGCGCGCTGCGCCACGGTGTGCATGTCCTTGTCCCCGCGCCCCGACAGGTTGGCCAGGATGATCTTGTCCTTGGGCAGGGTGGCCGCCAGCTTGGCCGCGTAGGCCAGCGCGTGCGAACTCTCCAGCGCGGGAATGATGCCCTCGATGTGGCAGCAATCGTGGAACGCCTGCAGCGCCTCGTCATCGGTGATCGACACGTACTGCGCGCGCCCCGAATCCTTCAGGTAGGCGTGTTCCGGGCCCACGCCCGGATAATCCAGGCCGGCCGAGACGGAGTGCGTCTCGATGATCTGCCCGCCCGCATCCTGCAGCAGGTAGGTGCGGTTGCCGTGCAGGACGCCGGGGTAGCCCGCCGTCAGGGAAGCCGCGTGCTTGCCGGTGTCCAGGCCCTCGCCTGCCGCTTCCACGCCCACCAGCGCGGTCGCGCTCTGGTCGATGTAGGGGTAGAAGATGCCCATCGCATTGGAGCCGCCGCCGATGCAGGCCACCACGTAGTCCGGCTGGCGGCCGGTCATTTCGGGCAGCTGCTGCAGGCACTCCTCGCCGATCACGGACTGGAAGTCGCGCACCATCATGGGATACGGGTGCGGGCCGGCCACGGTGCCGATGATATAGAAGGTGTTCTCGATATTGGTGACCCAGTCGCGCATCGCTTCGTTGAGCGCATCCTTCAGGGTCTTGGAGCCCGATTCCACCGGCACCACGGTCGCGCCCAGCAGCTTCATACGGTACACGTTCTGCGCCTGGCGCTTGACGTCCTCACTGCCCATATACACCACGCACTCCAGGCCGAAGCGGGCGCAGATGGTCGCCGTGGCAACGCCGTGCTGGCCGGCGCCGGTTTCGGCGATGATGCGCGGCTTGCCCATGCGCTTGGCCAACAGGGCCTGGCCGATCACGTTGTTGATCTTGTGCGCCCCGGTATGGTTCAGGTCTTCGCGCTTGAAATAGATCTGCGCGCCGCCCATCTGCTCGGACCAGCGCTTGGCGTGGTACACGGGCGAGGGACGGCCGACGAAGTGCTTGAGCTCATAGCGGAACTCTTCGAGGAACAGCTCGTCCTTGCTGTAGCGCGCATACGCTTCGCGCAGCTCGGCCAGGGCGTAGCTCAGGGTTTCGGCGACAAAGGAGCCGCCGTAGGGGCCGAAATGGCCGGTGGCGTCGGGCAGGTGGTAGGACGTGGCGTGGAACAGGTGCGCTGGTGGCGCGTCAAGCGGGGTTTTCATGGTGCGGATCTTTCTCTAACGTGGCATCTGCTGCCCGCACGCCGCGGATGAAGTCCGCGATCAGGCGAGCATCCTTGATGCCCTTGGCGCGCTCGACGCCGCTAGAGACGTCAACCGCGTAAGGGCGAACGCTGGCCACTGCGCCAGTCACATTTTGCACGCTCAAGCCACCACTTAAAACGGCCCGATGCGCGAGATCTTTTGGGATGAGGGACCAATCGAAAACCTTTCCTGCGCCGCCATATGCATCCACGAAGGTGTCGAGCAGGAGGCCCGAGAACAAGCCACTGGATGCGCGGCAAAGTCGTTCATATTCTAGCAGCTCGGCGCCGCCTGTGTCGGGTTTGACGCGGAACACCCGCACGAACGCCCTGCCCGCGGCCTGCGCCGCTGCGGCGCACTCCGCGGCGCTCTCGTCGCCATGGAACTGCAGCAGCGATACCGGCGCCTGCGCCACCGTGGCCGCCACCTGCGCCGCGCCATGGTTTACGAACAGCCCGACGGGGGTCACGAACGGCGGCAACAGGGCAATCAGCTCGGCCGCGCGGCGCGGCGTGACGTAGCGCGGGCTCTTGTCGTAGAACACGAAGCCCACCGCGTCGGCGCCCGCCTCGACGGCGGCCAGAACGTCTTCTTCGCGGGTCAGGCCGCAGATCTTGATGCGCGTGCGTGGCATGAGGCGTCTTCCTTCAGAATGCGGGCAGGATGCTGGGCTCTTCGCACGGCAGCCCCCATTTCTCGTCGTATTCGATGCGCGACAGGTACAGGCCGTCGGGCATGAAGGTCGGCGCCGCGCGCGTGCGATCCCTCCCCGCCAGCAGCTCTCCCAGCCAGTCCGTGTCTTCGCGCCCCTGGCCGACGTAGACCAGCGAGCCGACCAGGTTGCGCACCATATGGTGCAGGAAGGCGCTGGCGCGCAGGGTGAACAGGATCATGTCGCCATGGCGCTCGATCTCGATGCTGTGCATTTGCTTGACCGGGGTCTTGGCCTGGCACATGGCGGCACGGAAGGCGGTGAAGTCGTGCGTGCCGATCAGGGGCCGCACCGCTTCGCGCATGCGCTCGACGTCCAGCTTCCAGTGGGTAAAGCCGGCGCGGCCGGCAAGCAGCGGCGAGCGCACCTGGTGGTTGTACAACAGATAATGGTAAGTGCGGGAGCGGGCGCTGAAGCGCGCGTGGAATTCCTGCTCCGGCACCGGCGCCGCGGGCAAGTAGCGCGCCCAGCGCACGCCGATCGACTCGGGCAGGAAGGCATTGATGCCGCGCACCCAGGCGTGTTCGGCGCGTTCGAGTTCGGTGTCGAAGTGCACCACCTGGTTCAGCGCGTGCACGCCGGCGTCGGTGCGGCCGGCACAGGTGGTGCCCAGCTTGACGCAGGCAAAGCGCGCAATGGCTTCCTCCAGCTTGTTCTGCACGGTCTGCCCATGCGGCTGGACCTGGTAGCCAAGCCAGTCGGCACCGTTGTACTGGACTCCTAATGCGATGCGTTTCAAAATAAAAAATGCCCGGTCAGTTTGCTCTGTGACCGGGCATTATACGGCGAAACGGGGCTTAGCCGAGCTGCGTGCGCATGGCGCTGGCGCGCGCAACCTGGTCGTCGCTGCCGCCGCGAATCACTTCGTCGAGCAGCTCGCGGGCGCCTTCCTTGTCGCCGATTTCCTGGTAGGCCACGGCCAGATCGAGCTTGGTGTCCATTTCCATGTGCAGCGCGGACATCTCCTCCTCGTTCTTTGGCGCGGCGGTTTCCTGGGCGGCACCACCCAGATCGAGGTCGATGCCGGACAGGTCGAAGTCGGCCGGTGCCGGCGCGGCGGCGGCTGGCGCAGGCGATTCCACCTCAGGCAGGTCCAGCGCGAAATCGGCGGCCGACAGCGGCGCTTCCTGCGCCGGCGCGGCAGCTGGCGTGGCGCCCGATGGCAGCGAGAAGTCCATCATGTCCAGTTCGGCCAGCGGATCGGCGGCCGGGGCCGCCGTCGGCGCGGCCGGCGCCGCTTCACTGCCCGGCAGGTCCAGATTGAAGTCCATACCGATGTCGGCCATCGCATCGGCCGGCGCGGCTTCCGCTTGTTCCGCCTGTTCCACCGGCGCCTCCGCGGCAGGCGCGGCGTCCAGGCCCAGGTCGAAGGACAGGTCCGGCTCCACTTCGGCGGCCGGCGCCGGGGCGGCGCCGGCGGCAGGCGCCGGCTCGTCAAAGCTCAGGCCACCGAGGTCGAAATCAAGCGCATTGCTGTCGGCCGCCTGCGGCGCCGGTTTCGCCTCCTCCAACGACGGCAGCGCCGTCGCGTCGCGGTCGAGGTCGAAGTCCATCAGGCTCGCCTCTTGCGCCTCTTGCGCCACTGGCGCCGCTTCGGCGCTCAGGTCCAGATCCAGGCCGCCGTCCTCCGGCGCGGCGCTTTCCGCCGTAGCCGGCGCGGCAGGCGCCGGCTCGGCGAACATGGCGGCGAAGTCGTTCAATTCGTTCGATGCGCTGGCCACGAACGGCGCGGCAGCCGCGGCACCGGCTGCGGCGCCGGCTGCGCTGCCACCCAGCCCTGCCGCGGCTTTCGCCTGGGCCGCGCTGAAGTACAGCGGATTGTCCGGATCGATGCCGGCGCCCAGCGCGGCCGCTTGCGCCCACTCGTCGCCCTGGCCCTTGGTCATCGAATACAGCTCGCTGGCCTGCGCTTCGAAGGCGCGCGCATCCTTGCGGCCGGCGTAGATTTCCAGCAGCTTCAGGCGCACCGGATGGCGCTCCGGATGGACGCGCAGGGCCTCCTTCAGGATTTCCTCGGCCTGGGCATCGCGGCCGTAGGCGATGTACACGTCGGCTTCGGCCACCGGATCGACTTCATTGGTATCGAGCTGGCTGGCCGATGGCGCGAAGTTGGAATTGAACACGCTATTGCTGGTGTCCACGCTCTGGCCGCCGGTTTCGGCAAACAGGGAATGGGCGGTGGTGCCCGGATCGCCCAGCACATTGCTGTTCTCCGCCTTCGGCAGCGACATCTGTTCGGCTGCCTTGCGGCGCCGCATGATCAGCAGCGCGGCGCCGCCCAGCAAGGCGGCCAGCGCGGCGCCGACCAGCTGGATATTGTCCATCAGGGTGTCGGCCAGGCTCGGCTCCACCGGCGCCGGCGGCGGCGTCACCACGGTGCGTTTCGGCTTGCTTGGCTTGGGCGCGGCTTCCTGCGCCGGCACGGCGGCCGGCGCCGCTGCCGCCGGGGTCTCGACCTTGGCCGGCGGGCTCGCTTCCGGCGCGGCCGGCGCCGGCTCGCCGGCCTTCGCTTGCGCGTTGGCGGCGGACTTGTTCTTCACCTCCATCAGCTTTTCCAGTTCGCTGACGTTCTTTTCCAGTTCCTTGACGCGCGCGCTGGCGTCGGCCATCTGGCGGTCCTTGGCGATCTTGTCTTCCACCGCACCGGTCTTGCCAGGCTTGGCCGTGGCTTCGCCCGCCTTGGACAGCTTCAGCTGGTCTTTCGACTCGGTGACGGCGGTCGGGCGCTCCTGCACCTTGGCCGTGATCTTGCCGGTCTGGCTTTGCTGGGCTTCCGGCTCCTTGGCCGGGGTCGCCGCCGCCACCTGCCCCGCCAGCTTGGCGCGGTAGGCGTTGAAGTCGTTGGCGTGCGCCACCACGACACCATGGGCTTCGCCCTGGCTGGTGCCCTTCACGCTGCCCGCATCCGGGACCGACAGGATGGTGCCGGACTTCAGGCGGTTCATGTTATTGCCGGAGAACGCGTCCGGGTTGGCGCGGTACAGCGCCACCAGCATCATGTCCAGCGACACGTCGGCAGGCTTCAGGCGGCCCGCGATGCGGCCCAGCGTGTCGCCCTTCTTCACCGTATAGCTGTCGGCCGGCGGCGCATCCTGCGTGGCGGCGGCGCGCGGCGCGGCTGGCTGGCGCGCAGGGGCAGGCGCCGGCGCCGGCGTGGCGGGCGCTGCTGCCGGGGCGGTGCCGGGCGCCGCGGCGGGCGCCGGCGCGGCCGGGCGCGCAGTGCGCACGTCGACCGGCGCGGCCACCTGCGGCGACTGCGTGGTGCGCAGGTCGGCAGGATCGAGCAGGAACGTGTATTCGCGCACCAGGCGGCCGTTGGTCCAGGTCAGCTCCAGCAGCATGTCGACAAACGGCTCGTTGATCGCCTGCGAGGACGTGACGCGGATGAACTGGCGCGCACCGCGCGCTTCCACCTCGAAACGCAGGCTCAGCAGGGCCGGGTTGAAGTCGATGTTGGCGGCGCGGAAGGCTTCCGGCGAGGCCAGCTTGGCCACGAGCTCGGACGCCTCTTCGGGCGACACCGACGCCAGTTCGATCTCGGCGCGCAGCGGCTGTCCCAGCGAGGAAAGCACTGTGAGCTTGCCAAGACCAGCTGCGTTGACGGAAAGAGGGGCGAGTACAGTGCCGCTGAGAATGGCAGCGGTCAGTGTTTTCAACGCGAACGAAGTGACCTTGGAAGGTTTTTGTACAGGCATAGTTGGGCGACGAGTGGTTAACGTGGAAAAAAAGTTACTTTCCCAGAGGTCCCAACATAACATCATCAAATGATGCGTGCAAGCATTCCCCCTGCATTTCCCCTCTCAGCCCGCCTATTCTGTTTCGTTCATGCCGAAAATATTTTTTGATTCAAAGAAAAAAGCCGGATTTCCCTTTGAAATCCGGCTTTTAGAAAATACTTCTTATCTTGTTTATTAATCAGCAGGTATTAGCTGATCAATAACGATTTATTTATCCAGCACAATGCGCAGCATGCGGCGCAGCGGCTCGGCCGCGCCCCACAACAGCTGGTCGCCCACCGTGAAGGCGGACAGGTAGTCGCCGCCCATCGACATCTTGCGCACGCGGCCCACCGGGATCGCCAGGCTGCCGGTGACGGCGGCCGGGGTCAGGTGCTGCACCGACGCCTCGCGCGTGTTGGGCACGAACTTCACCCACTCGTTGTCCTTGGCGATGATGTCGTTGATCTCGTCCAGCGGCACGTCCTGGCGCAGCTTGATGGTCAGCGCCTGGCTGTGGCAGCGCATGGCGCCGATGCGCACGCACAGGCCGTCCACCGGAATGGCGGCGGCGGAGAAGCCTTCGCCGCGGCCCAGGATCTTGTTGGTCTCGGCGCCGCCCTTCCACTCTTCCTTCGACTGGCCGTTGCCCAGGTCCTTGTCGATCCACGGGATCAGGTTGCCGCCCAGCGGTACGCCGAACTGCTTGGTCTCCTCGGCCGACATGCCGTGCTGGGTGGCCAGCACTTGCTTGTCGATTTCCAGGATGGCCGAGGCCGGGTTGTCCAGCAGGTGCTTGACGGAGGCGTTGATGGTGCCGTACTGGGTCAGCAGTTCGCGCATGTGCTGCGCGCCGCCGCCGGAGGCGGCCTGGTAGGTCATGGACGTCATCCACTGCACCAAGTCCTGCTTGAACAGGCCGCCCAGGCCCATCAGCATGCACGACACGGTGCAATTACCGCCGATGAAGTTCTTCACGCCCTTGGCCATGGCGTCCTTGATCACGTTCAGGTTGACCGGGTCGAGCACGATCACGGCGTCCTTGTCCATGCGCAGGGTCGACGCGGCGTCGATCCAGTAGCCGTTCCAGCCGGCCGCGCGCAGCTTCGGGAAAACCTCGGTGGTGTAGTCGCCGCCCTGGCAGGAGATGATGATCTCGCAGCGTTTCAGTTCGTCGATGTTGGTGGCGTCCTTCAGGGTAGTCTCGTTCTTC
>JAJTCO010000137.1:0-3236 GCA_021323265.1 Pseudoduganella sp.
GATGTGCATCTTGCCGGCCGGGCACTGGTGCGCGATGAAGCCGGAATCGCGGCCGCCGTAGCCGTTGGCCACCGGGCAGCCGAACACGCGCTCGATCTGTTCGCGCTGCGAAGGGTACAGGCATTCGGAGGTGACGAAGGCCACGCGGATGCCAAGCTTGTCGAGACGGATGCCCCTGTCCTCGGCGTGCGAGGCGATGCGCGCCAGCACGGTCGGGTAACCGAACAGCATCTTCGGCTTGCGCTGGCGGATACGTTCGACGTGGCCGTCCAGGCCCGTCTCGGTGGTGGCGAAGGCCGACATCAGTTCGGTGCGCATCAAGGTGTCGCGCACGGCGCGGACGCGGTCCTGCGCACTCAATTCGATCGGCGAACCCCAGATCACGATTTCGCGGTCGCCGATATCGACGTTCCACCAGCGCGTGGCGCGCCATTTGGCGGCCACGTCGTGGCTGACGCGGTGGCGGCCGACGAAGAAAGTCAGCGGGGCGCCGGTGGAGCCGCCGGTGTTGTAGCGCACCAGGTTCTGCGCGTCTCCCGCCTTCAGCGCGTCGGTATGCTCGCGGATGATGGCCTTGTCCAGCAGCGGCAGGCGGACCAGGTCGGGCACGCCGTGGAAATCGCGCGCGGGGTCGAAGCCGATGCGGGCGAAGGCATCGCGGTAGTACGGCACGGTGCGTTGCGCGCGCTGCAGCAGCGCGCGCAGGCGCTCAAGCTGCAGCTGCTGCAGCTTCGGCAAGGGCCAGTACTGGGTCTGTTCCATATGACGGCGCACGGCCACGCTGCTGTGCTTCTTGAGCTTTTCATGCAGCGGGAACAGGACGCCGGAAACAAGGGCGGTGTAGATCATGGGCGACGCCCTCCTTTGCTTGCCAGCGCCTGCCGGTACACATCCAGCAGGCGCGGTTTGACGCTGGACCACGCGTATTGCGCCACGCTGGCGCGGCCCGCTTCGCGCAGGGCTGCGGCCAGCGCCGGATCGCCGGCCAGGCGCAGCACGGCTTGCGCCATGGCGGCCGGATCGGCCGGCGGCACCAGCAGCGCGGTCTTGCCATCCTCCGCCACGTAGGGCACGCCGCCGACGTTGGTGCTGACCACCAGCGTGCCGCTGGCCAGCGCTTCCAGCACGGAATTGGGCGTGTTATCGATCAGGCTGGGATTGAGCATGATGTCGGCGTTACGGTACAGGTCCGGCATGCCGGCCGTATCGACGCGGCCCGTGAAATGCACCGCCTGCGCCAGGCCCAGCTCGCGCGCCAGCTGTTCCAGGTCGGCGCGCAGCGGGCCGGAGCCGGCCACCGTCAGCTGCGCATCGGGATATGACTCGCGCACCAGGGCAAAGGCGCGCAGCGCGCTGGCGTTGTCGTAGATGTCTTCCAGGTTGCGCGCCACAAGAAGGCGCAGGCCACCCGGCGTGCGCGGGGCCGCCGATGCGGAGAAGCGCTCCAGGTTGACGATATTGGGCACGATCACGGTGCCGATGCCATGCTGACCGAAAACGTGCGCCAGGAAGCCGGTCGGCACGGCCAGGGCCGCGCAGCGGCGCAGGCTGGGGCGCATCCAGGCCGCGGCCTGTTTCAGGAAGTTGGCCGCCTCGCCGCCCCGGTAGTTGACCACCACGGGCGTGCCGCGCAGGTGGGCGATCCAGATCGCCGGCGCGGCAAACAGGTGCCAGGACCAGCCGGAATTGGCCATCACGTGGAATACCTGGGCGCGGCCGGCGGCGCGCCACAGGGCTGCCATGTAAGGGACGATGCGGAACAGGGCGCGTACGCCGCGCAGTTTGCCGGCCCAGGCAGGGCGGTATGGCGCATTGGTCTGCACGAAGTCGACGGCAATGCCCGCTTCGCGCAGCAGGCCGGACAACTGCAAGGCCTGATTGGCCATGCCGCCGGAGGGTGGGGGCAACGGTCCGACCAGGGCAATATGGCGTACCGAGCTGGCCTGCGCAGCGGCGCCGGCCAGCGCGGGCGCGGCGGACGGACGATCGGCGGCGTGCAGCGGCGCGTTCATGCCAGCGCCTTCTCCGTGATGCTGCCGTAGACGTTGCGGTAGCGCGCCACGCTGGCGGTCCAGTTGCGCTCCTGCTCCACGAAGCGGCGGCCCAGCTGGCGGAATTCCTGCCATTTGTGCGGTGCCGCCAGCAGCGCCAGCACCTGCTTCGACAACGCTTCGGCATCGCCGGCGGCGAACAGTACGCCGGTGCGGCCGTCTTCAATCAGTTCCTTGTGGCCGCCCACGTCGGACGCCACCATCAGGCGGCCCTGGGCCATCGCTTCCAGCGGCTTGAGCGGCGTGACCAGGTCGGTCAGGCGCATCTTGTGGCGCGGATAGCACAGCACGTCCACCAGGTTGTAGTAGCGTTGCACTTCACTGTGCGGTACGCGGCCCGTGAAGATCACCTTGTCGTCGATGCCGAGCGCCTTGGCTTGCGCCCGCAGCGCCGCGTCCTGCGGTCCACCGCCCACCAGCAGCACGCGGATCTCGGGACGCTTGGCCAGCATGGCCGGCAAGGCGTTGAGCAGGATGTCCAGGCCTTCGTAGGCGTAGAAGGAGCCGATGAAGCCCAGCACGGTCTTCTCTTCCAGGCCCAGTTGCCGCGCCAGCGCTTCATCGCGCGCGCCGCCGACGGCGAAATCGCCGATGTCGACCGCATTGGGGATCACCGCGATCTTGCGCGCCGGGATGCCGCGGCCGATGATCTCGGTGCGCAAGCCTTCGCAAATGGTGGTGGCGGCGTCCACCCGTTGCAACGCCCAGGTTTCCATGGCGCGCGTCAGGCGGTAGCGCAGGCCCCATTCCTTGCTGGTGCCGTGGTCGACGGCGGCGTCCTCCCAGAAGGCGCGGATCTCGTACACCACCGGGATGCCCAGCTTGCGGCCCACGCGCAGCGCGGCCACGGCATTGAGTGCCGGGGAATGCGCGTGCAGCACGTCGGGCTTCACTTCCTTCGCCACTTCCAGCAGGCGGCTGGCCAACGCATCGATCACGGCCACCTGGTTCAGCACCGGCAGCTTCGCCAGCGGGCCGCTGGCGGGCGGCGTGCGGTAGAACTCCAGGCCGTCGACCGTTTCGCGCGCGGCCTGGACCGCGCCCTGCTTCGGGCTGGTGATATGGAACGTCTGCCAGCCCAGCGCACGCTGGGCCTGCAGGATGGAGCGCGTGCGGAAGGTATAGCCGCTGTGCAGCGGAATCGAATGGTCCAGCACGTGCAGGATACGGATACTCATGCCTGCA
>JAJTCO010000137.1:3244-3942 GCA_021323265.1 Pseudoduganella sp.
GTATAGCCGCTGTGCAGCGGAATCGAATGGTCCAGCACGTGCAGGATACGGATACTCATGCCTGCATCTCTTTTTTCAGGAAGGCTTCAAACATCAGCAAGGTCCAGATCGGCGCGCTGTAGTCGCGGCGGCCGGACTGGTGCTGCTCCACCAGTTCGCGCAGGTAGTCCTGGTTGAACATGCCGGTATCGGCCAGAGTCGGGCCCAGCAGGGCCTGCTGCACGCGCTCGCGCAGCGGACCGCGGAACCAGGCCGCCAGCGGCACGGCGAAGCCCTGCTTGCGGCGGTACAGGATATCGTGCGGCAGGTATTTCTCCATCGCCTTCTTGAAGATGTACTTGCCCTCGCTGCCCTTCAGCTTCATCTCCGGCGGCAGGCCGGAAATCCACTCGACCAGCTTGTGGTCCAGCAGCGGCACCCGCACTTCCAGCGCGTGCGCCATCGAGGCGCGGTCGACCTTGGTCAGGATGTCGCCCGGCAGATAGGTCTTCATGTCCAGGTACTGGATCATCGACAGCGGATCGTCGGTGGGCGACTTGGCCGCATGGCCGCGCATCACGTCGATCGCGCTGTAGCCCTGCAGGCCGGCGCGGAACTTGGCCGAGAACAGGCGCGCGCGCATGGCGTCGGACATGATCGAGACGCCGTGGAAATAGCCCTCCACCAGGTCGCGCGAGAGCGCCTCGAAGGTGGTCTTG
>JAJTCO010000020.1 GCA_021323265.1 Pseudoduganella sp.
GGCGGAGCGGACGGGGCTCGAACCCGCGACCCCCGGCGTGACAGGCCGGTATTCTAACCAACTGAACTACCGCTCCAGCATTCACAACACAGGTACTACGTTTCGTTTAAGTGGTGGGCGCTGAGAGGCTCGAACTCCCGACCTAATCCTTGTAAGGGATCCGCTCTACCAACTGAGCTAAGCGCCCGCTTAAACTGCCCGGTAAGCGTCACTGCTTACCGAAGGCCATTATTGTACAGCATCTTTCAGCGCTTTGCCAGCCTTAAATTTAGGAACTTTGGCGGCGTCGATCTGGATCTCTTCTTTGGTGCGCGGATTGCGGCCGGTACGGGCAGCGCGTTCGCTCACGGTGAAGGTGCCGAAGCCAACCAGGGTGACGCTGTCGTTCTTGGCCAGCGAGGTGGTTACGCCGTCGATCATCGCGTCCAGGGCGCGCGCAGCGGCGGCCTTGGAGATGTCAGCGGAAGTCGCGATGTGGTCGATCAGTTCAGTCTTGTTCAAAGCAGTCCCCGTCACAAAGGTTTATATCGTTTATACCGTTTTTCTGACCCTGCCCTGCCGGGTTTAGTGCTTCACGACCTCGGTGCCGTCGGTGGTTGCCGCCACCGCCGGCACCTCCACCGGCGCGGCCAGTTCCGTCACCGGCTCCGGCTGGCGTTCCAGCGCCACTTCCAGCACCTTGTCGATCCAGCGCACCGGCACGATTTCCAGCTTGTTCTTGACGTTGTCGGGAATCTCGGCCAGGTCCTTCACGTTCTGCTCAGGAATCAGCACGGTCTTGATGCCACCGCGGTGGGCCGCCAGCAGCTTCTCTTTCAGACCGCCGATCGGCAGCACTTCGCCGCGCAGCGTGATCTCGCCCGTCATCGCCACGTCCGCACGGACCGGAATGCCGGTGAAGGTCGACACCATCGCCGTGGTCATCGCGATACCGGCCGATGGACCATCCTTCGGCGTCGCGCCTTCCGGCACGTGGATGTGGATGTCCCGCTTCTCGAAGGCTTCGTTCTTGATGCCCAGGCGCGCCGCGCGGCTGCGCACCACGGTACGGGCAGCTTCGATCGATTCCTTCATCACGTCGCCCAGCGTACCGGTGCGGATGACGTTGCCCTTGCCCGGCATGCTGACCGCTTCGATGGTCAGCAGGTCGCCGCCCACTTCGGTCCATGCCAGCCCGACCACCTGGCCGATCTGGTTGGTCTTCTCGGCCACGCCGAAGTCGTAGCGGCGCACGCCCAGGAACTTGTCCAGGTTTTTCGGCGTCACGGCGACCTTCTTGTCGGACTTCTTCAGCAGCAGCATCTTCACGACCTTGCGGCAGATCTTGGAGATTTCACGCTCGAGCGAACGCACGCCCGCTTCACGGGTGTAGTAGCGGATGATGTCGCGCACCGCCGCTTCGCTGACGGAGATTTCCTCTTCCTTCAGGCCATTGTTCTTGATCTGCTTGGGCAGCAGGTAGCGCAGGGAGATGTTGGTCTTCTCGTCTTCCGTGTAGCCCGACAGGCGGATCACTTCCATCCGGTCCAGCAGCGCCGGCGGGATGTTGTACGAGTTCGACGTCGCCACGAACATCACATCCGACAGGTCGAAGTCGACCTCGATGTAGTGGTCCGAGAAGGTGTGGTTCTGCTCGGGGTCGAGCACCTCCAGCAGGGCCGACGACGGATCGCCGCGGAAGTCCGCGCCCATCTTGTCGATCTCGTCCAGCAGGAACAGCGGGTTGCGCACGCCAACCTTGGACAGCGACTGCAGCACCTTGCCCGGCATGGAGCCGATATAGGTGCGGCGGTGGCCGCGGATCTCGGCTTCGTCACGCACGCCGCCCAGTGCCATGCGCACGTACTTGCGGTTGGTGGCCTTGGCGATCGACTGGCCGAGCGAGGTCTTGCCCACGCCTGGCGGACCGACGAAGCACAGGATCGGCGCCTTCAGCTTGTCCACGCGCTGCTGGACCGCCAGGTACTCGACGATGCGTTCCTTGATCTTTTCCAGGCCGTAGTGGTCGTGGTCGAGCACCTTCTCGGCGTTGGCCAGGTCGTTGTTGACCTTGGACTTCTTCTTCCATGGCAGCGACACCAGGGTGTCGATGTAGTTGCGCACGACGGTCGCCTCGGCCGACATGGGCGACATCAGCTTGAGCTTCTTCAGCTCGGCCTGGGCCTTCTCCAGGGCTTCCTTCGGCATCTTGGCGGCGGCCACCTTCTTCTCGAGTTCGTCGATGTCGGCGCCCTCTTCGCCCTCGCCCAGCTCCTTCTGGATGGCCTTGACCTGCTCGTTCAGGTAGTACTCGCGCTGCGACTTCTCCATCTGGCGCTTGACGCGGCCGCGGATGCGCTTTTCCACCTGCAGGATATCGAGCTCGCCTTCGAGCTGGCCGAGCAGGTGCTCCAGGCGCTTGGCAACGTTGATGATCTCCAGGATCACCTGCTTTTGCTCGAGCTTGAGCGGCAGGTGGGCGGCCACGGTGTCGGCCAGGCGGCCGGCGTCGTCGATGCCCGACAGCGAAGCAAGGATCTCAGGCGGGATCTTCTTGTTCAGTTTGACGTACTGGTCGAACTGCTGGACGATGGCGCGGCGCATCGCTTCGATCTCGGACTCGTCGCCGATCTCGGACTCCAGCGGCACCAGGTCGGCCACGAAATGGGTCGGCGCATCGGTGATCTTCTTGATGCGGGCACGCTGTGCGCCTTCGACCAGCACCTTCACGGTGCCGTCAGGCAGCTTCAACATCTGCAGGATGTTGGCCACGCAGCCGATTTCATAAATATCCGATGCCGAAGGTTCGTCCTTGGCCGCGGC
This sequence comes from Pseudoduganella sp., assembly GCA_021323265.1. Lineage (GTDB taxonomy): Bacteria > Pseudomonadota > Gammaproteobacteria > Burkholderiales > Burkholderiaceae_D > Rugamonas. Next base: position 2,803 of record JAJTCO010000020.1, read on the forward strand.
CTTCTGGGCGGCGAGCATGATGCTCTTGCCCTGCTCCATGGCGGCTTCCAGCGCCTTGATGGATTTTGGTCGGCCAACGAACAACGGAATCACCATGTGCGGGAACACTACAACATCGCGCAGTGGCAACAGAGGCAGTTGAGTTTGCTCAGTTAATTTGGTAGTTGTCATGGCGTACCTTATTTAAAAACCTGGATCCAATGTTGGCCCCAGCGGCCAATTCACAAGGCCAGTACTGCAATTATATTTGCTTTGAGAAAATGCAGTTTTACTCTAACTAACGCCGACGCGGAACAAAAAAAGCCACGCGCGACAGCGATCGCGAGTGGCTTTTCGACTGAAGCCGGCGTTTGGTTATTAAGACCGATTGTAACGCCTTGCCCCAGGGATTCAAAACCCTATTTAATTCTCCCCAGCTGCTTTCGGGGATTCCTGGTAAATCAGGAGGGGTTTTGCGCCACTAGTGATCGTATTTTCATCAATGACGACTTTGGTGACGTTCTGCTGGTTAGGCAGGTCGAACATAATATCGAGCAACGCATGTTCCAAAATGGAACGCAGGCCGCGGGCACCGGTCTTGCGTGCCAGCGCCTTGCGGGCGATGGCGTGCAGTGCGGCCGGACGGATTTCCAGTTCGGCGCCTTCCATCTCCAACAGCTTCGAGTACTGCTTGACCAGCGCGTTCTTCGGCTCGACCAGGATCTCGATCAGGGCTTCCTCGGTCAGCTCGGCCAGGGTCGCCACCACCGGCAGGCGGCCCACCAGTTCCGGGATCAGGCCGAACTTGATCAAGTCTTCCGGCTCGGCGTCCATCATCAGGTCGCTGTTCGAGCGCTGCTCCTTGCTCTTCACTTCCGCCGAGAAGCCGATACCGGACTTTTCGGAACGGTTGGAAATGATCTTGGCCAGGCCGTCAAAGGCGCCGCCGCAGATGAACATGATGTTGGTCGTGTCGATCTGCACGAAGTCCTGGTTCGGGTGCTTGCGCCCGCCCTGCGGCGGCACCGAGGCCATGGTGCCCTCGATCAGCTTCAGCAGGGCCTGCTGTACGCCCTCGCCCGACACGTCGCGCGTGATGGACGGGTTGTCGGACTTGCGGGAAATCTTGTCGATCTCGTCGATGTAGACGATGCCGCGTTGCGCCTTTTCCACGTCGTAGTTGCAGCTCTGCAACAGCTTCTGGATGATGTTCTCGACGTCCTCGCCCACGTAACCCGCTTCGGTCAGCGTGGTGGCGTCGGCGATCACGAACGGCACGTTCAGCATGCGCGCCAGGGTCTGGGCCAGCAGGGTCTTGCCGGAGCCGGTCGGGCCCACCAGCAGGATGTTGGACTTGGCCAGTTCGACGTCGTCTTTCTTGCCCAGGTGCTTCAAGCGCTTGTAATGGTTGTACACCGCCACGGACAGGATGCGCTTGGCCGTGGTCTGGCCGATCACATACTGGTTCAGCAGGTCGGTGATTTCCTGCGGGGTGGGCAGGTCCGACTTCGCTCCCGTGACAGATTCGATGCTGGACGTCTCGTCGCGGATGATGTCATTGCACAAGTCAATGCACTCGTCGCAGATGAAGACGGACGGGCCGGCGATCAGCTTCTTCACCTCGTGCTGGCTTTTGCCGCAGAACGAGCAGTAAAGCAGTTTCTCACCGCTGGAGGATTTTTTCTCTGACATGGGACTAATTCTTTAATTTAAAGCCAAGTTTGCAATGGGCAAGAAATCCTGCGCACAACCACATGCTACCCGAAATAAATGCGAAACGCCCGAACGTTGTAGCGTCCGGGCGTCGCATTGCTTGGACGCTTATGCGCGGCTGGTCAAGACTTTGTCGATCAGGCCATATTCCGCCGCCTCGTCCGAGGACAGGAAGCGGTCGCGGTCGGTATCCTTGGCGATCTGCTCGATCGACTGACCGGTGCGTTCGGCCAGGATGCTGTTCAGGCGGTGGCGCAGGTACAGGATCTCCTTGGCCTGGATCTCGATGTCCGACGCCTGGCCCTGGGAGCCACCGGACGGCTGGTGGATCATGATGCGCGAGTTCGGCAGCGAGAAGCGCTTGCCCTTGGCGCCCGCGGCCAGCAGGAAGGCGCCCATCGAGGCGGCCATGCCGGTGCACAGGGTCGACACGTCAGGCTTGATGAACTGCATGGTGTCGAAGATCGCCAGGCCGGCGGAAACGGAGCCGCCCGGGGAATTGATGTACAGCGAGATGTCCTTGTCCGGATTTTCGCTTTCCAGGAACAGCAGCTGGGCAACGATCAGGTTGGCCATCTGGTCGTTGACCGGGCCGACCATGAAGATCACACGTTCCTTCAGCAGGCGCGAGTAGATATCGTACGAGCGCTCGCCGCGGCCGCTTTGTTCGATCACCATCGGCACCAGGCCGAGCATTTCCGTATCGAGTGCGGGATTACGATTCATTCCAATTCCTTGTTGTGCTGCCAAACCCAGCAAAACGGGGTCAGACCCGAAGGGTCAGACCCCGGTGACGCGACTGCCGCGTGATGGGGTTCCGACCCTTGGGTCTGACCCCGGGCTGCCGGTTTGGCGGTTAATCAAGCGATTACGCTTGTACGCTTCCCATGAGTTCGTCGAAAGGCACTTCCTTCGAGACGTTCTTGCACAGGCCCAGGACGTAAGTAACGACGTTTTCTTCCAATACAAGAGCTTCCACTTCGGCCAGGCGGCGGCGATCGGAGTAATAGTACTTCAGCACTTCGCGTGGATCTTCGTAGCTTTGTGCGAAGTCTTCGATCTGCGCCTTCACCTGCTCAGGGGTAGCCTGCAGGTCCTGGTCGCCCACCAGCTTGGACAGGATCAGGCCCAGGCGCACGCGGCGCTCGGCTTTGTCCTTGAACAGCTCTGGAGGGAATGGTACATCTTTTACGTTCATGCCGCGTTGCGCCATGTCCTGGCGGGTCATTTCGGCCAGGCGCTCGGTGTCCTGGGCGATCAGCGACTGTGGCACTTCCAGGGTCGCGGTCTTCACCAGGGTGTCCATCACGGCTTCCTTGTTGCGTGCTTTCACGCGGCCGGCCACTTCACGTTCCAGGTTGACCTTGATGTCTTCGCGCATCTTGGCCAGGTCGCCGTCGGCCACGCCCAGGGACTTGGCGAACTCGGCGTCCACTTCCGGCAGGTGCGCCCACTCCAGCTTTTGCAGGGTGATGGTGAACTCGGCGGTCTTGCCGGCCACGTCCTTGCCATGGTAGTCCTCAGGGAAGGACAGCGGGAAGGTCTTCGACTCGCCCACTTTCAGGCCGACGGTCGCGGCTTCGAATTCCGGCAGCATGCGGCCTTCGCCCAGCACGAACGGGTAGCCTTCGGCTTTGCCGCCTGGGAACTCAACGCCGTCGATCTTGCCCACGAAGTCCACGGTCACGCGGTCGCCGTTGGCTGCGATGGCTTCGCCGCCGTCGCCGTGTTCGCCCTGCTCGCCCTTGACGTGGAAGTGCACGCGCTGCTTGCGCAGGATGTCGATGGTCTTGTCGATTTCGGCGTCGGTCACGGTGGACTTCACGGTTTCGATCTCAACCTTGGTCAGGTCGCCGATTTCCACTTCCGGGTACACTTCGAAGGTGGCGTCGAAGGACAGCTGGCCTTCTGGCGCATCCTGCTTTGGCTCGATGCGCGGGAAGCCGGCGACGCGCAGCTGGTTTTCGTTGGCTGCATCGTTGAAAGCGCGGCCGACTTTATCATTCAGCACTTCAGTTTCGATCTGGTAGCCGTATTGTGCGGCAACCATCTTCATCGGCACTTTGCCTGGGCGGAAGCCAGGGGCGCGTGCGGAGCGGGCCTGCACTTTCAGGCGCTTTTCCACTTCGGAACGAACGTCCGACAGTGGGAAGGAAATCGTCATGCGGCGTTCGAGGGTGCCCAGGGTTTCAACTGCAGTGGCCATTGTAAAAATCGTCCAAAAAAAATGAGTGTACTTATGGTGCGAGGAGGGGGACTCGAACCCCCACACCATTGCTGGCGTCAGGACCTAAACCTGGTGCGTCTACCAATTTCGCCATCCTCGCGGGCAACATTTGGGCGGAACCCGGCCAACCGGGGTCCGCCCCAGGGGTCAGACCTTCGGCTCTCCCCCGGCCGTGCCGGGTTTCTGCACGCGGAACCAGGCCGCATACAGCGCCGGCAGGAAGAGCAAGGTCAGCGCCGTCGCCAGGATCAGGCCGCCCATGATGGCCACCGCCATCGGCCCCCAGAACACGGAACGCGACAGGGGAATCATCGCCAGCGCGGCAGCGGCGGCGGTCAGGATGATCGGACGGCAGCGGCGCACCGCCGCCTCCACGATCGCATCCCAGGCCGGCACGCCCTGCTGGATGTCCTGCTCGATCTGGTCCACCAGGATCACCGAATTGCGGATGATCATGCCAAACAGCGCGATGATGCCCAGGTTGGCAACGAAACCCAGCGGGCGGTCCATGATCAGCAGCGCCATGGCCGCCCCGGCCACGCCCAGCGGACCGGTCAGGAACACCAGGAGCGAGCGCGAGAAGCTGTGCAGCTGCAGCATCAGCAGCGTGAAGATGATGAACACGGCCAGCGGCAGATTGGCGGCAATCGACTCTTCCGCCGCGCTGCTGTCGGAGGCCGCGCCTTTCACCTTGATCTCATAGCCGGGCGGCAGCTTGGCGCGCAGCGCGGCCAGCTTCGGATCGATCTGGCCCGACACGGTCGGCCCCTGCACGCCTTCGACCACGTCGGACTGCACGGTGATTGCCCATTCCCGCCCTTCGCGCCACACCACCCCCGGCTCCCAGACGAAGTGCACACGCGCCAACTGCGAAATCGGCACGGAACGGCCCGAACTGGTCGGTATGTAGGTGTCGTTCAGCACCGCGATCGTGTTACGTTCGTCCAGCGGCTGGCGCACCTGGATGTCGATCAGGCGGATGCCTTCGCGGAACTGGCCGATCGGCGTGCCCGACAGGATCGTATTGGCCGCGCGCATGACGGTCTGCGACGTCACGCCCAGGGCGCGCATCTTATCCTGGTCCAGGTCAAGGCGCAGCACCTTGATCGATTCGTTCCAGTTGTCGTTGACGCCCACGGTATTGCTGTTGGCGCGCATGATGTCCTTCACCTGGTCGGCGATGGCGCGCACGCGCTCGACTTCGGTGCCGGTCACGCGGAACTGCACGGCGTACGGTACGGGCGGGCCGTTCGGCAGCAGCTGCACGCGGCCGCGCACTTCCGGGAAATCGCGCTTGAACATCTCGGTGATCTTCATGCGCAGCGCTTCGCGCGCCTTCAGGTCCTTGGCCAGCACGACGGACTGCGACACGTTCGTTTGCGGGAAGATCTGGTTCAGCGGCAGGTAGAAGCGCGGGCTGCCGGTGCCGACATAGGTCGTCACGCTGGCCACGCCCGGCTCCTTGCGGATGAATTCCTCGAACTTCTTCGCCTGGCGTTCCGTTTGCGCAAAGGACGTGCCCTCGGGCGACCACATCTCCACCATCAGCTCGGGACGGCTGGAGTCGGGGAAGAACTGCTTCTCGATGAACTTGAAACCGTACACGCCCAGGAAGAACACCACCAGCGTCGCCACGATCGTGGTCTTGCGGTATTCCACGCACCAGTTCACGATTGCGCGGAACTTGCGGTAGCCCGGCGTGTCGAACAGCTCGTGGTGGCTGCCGCCCTCCGCATGCGGCTTCACTTTCAGCAGCACGAAACCGATGTAGGGGGTGAACACCACGGCCACGATCCACGACGTCACCAGCGCGATCGCATTGACCGAGAATAGCGAGAACGTGTACTCGCCGGCCGCCGATGCCGCCAGCCCGATCGGCAGGAAGCCGGCAACGGTAATGAGGGTGCCCGTCAGCATGGGCAGCGCCGTCGAGGTGTAGGCGTAGGTGGCCGCCTCCAGGCGCGAATAGCCCTCTTCCATCTTGCGCACCATCATTTCGACGGCGATGATCGCATCATCGACCAACAGGCCAAGCGCGATGATCAGGGCGCCTAGCGAGATCTTGTGCAGGTCGATGTCGAGGATGCGCATGAACAGGAACGTCACTGCCAGCACCAGCGGAATGGTCAGCGCAACGACCAGGCCTGGACGCGCGTCCAGGCGCAGCTTGGGCTTGGAATGCAGGCCGAGCGAAACGAAGCTCACCGCCAGCACGATGGCAACCGCCTCCACCAGCGTGCGCAGGAACTCGCCCACCGAGGCCGTGACGGCGGCAGGCTGGTTCGACACGCGTTCCAGCTCAATGCCGACCGGCAGCTTGGACTTCATCGCCTCGACGGTTTTTTCCAGGTCCTTGCCCATCTGGATGATGTTGCCGCCCTTCTCCATCGACACGCCCAGGCCGATCACTTCCTTGCCGTTAAAGCGCATCTTGTCGCGCGGCGGGTCCAGGTATTCGCGCTTGATGGTGGCGAAGTCGCCCAGGCGGAAGGCGGTGCCGTTGGCACGCAGCTCCAGCTCCTCCAGGTCCTTGACCGTGCGCAGTGCGCCGGAAACGCGCACCTGCAGGTTGTCCGTCGGCGTCACCACCACGCCCGTTGCCTCCACCACGTTCTGGGTGGCGATCTGGTTGGCGATCTGTTCGATGGTCAGCCCAAGCTGGGCGAACTTCTTGTGCGAGAACTCGATGTTGATCTTCTCGTCCTGCACGCCGAACAGTTCGACCTTGGAGACCGTCTTCACGCCCAGCAGCTGCTGGCGCACCAGGTCGGCATAGTCCTTCAACTCGGCGTAGGTGAAGCCGTCGCCGGAGAGGGCGAAGATCGAGCCGAAGGTGTCGCCGAATTCGTCGTTGAAAACCGGCCCCTGCACGCCCGGCGGCAACGTGGCGCGGATGTCGCCGATCTTCTTGCGCACCTGGTACCAGGCCTGCGCCACTTCCTTGGGCGGCGCCGATTCGCGCAAGGTGACGATGATGAGGGTCTGGCCCGGCTTGGAGTAGCTGGTGATCTCATGGACGTAGGGCGTCTCCTGCAGCTTCTTCTCCAGCTTGTCGGTCACCTGTTCGGCCATCTGCAGGGCGGTGGCGCCCGGCCAGAAGGCTTGCACCACCATGCCGCGGAAGGTGAAGGGCGGATCCTCGTCCTGGCCTAGGTTCTTGTACGCCAGCAGGCCGCCAAGCAGCAACACGGCAATCAGGTAGCGCGTGAGCGGGACGTGCTCCAGCGCCCAGCGCGACAGGTTGAAGCCCTTCATTTGGCCGCTCCAAGGATGGTCACTTTCTGGCCCGGCTTGAGCAGGTTGACGCCGGCCGTGACCACGGTCTGGCCGGGCTTGACGCCGCTACCGAGCACCAGGTCGTTGCCCGAAACGCCATTGACCGTGACCGGCACCAGGCGCACGACGCCATTCTCGACCACCCAGACGGACGTTGCGTTCTTCTCATGGAACAGCGCCGTCAACGGCACCTTGATCTGCGGCTGCGGCGTGCGCGACGCGAATGCCACCAGCGCCGTCATGCCCAGCTTGGCTTCCGACAGGCTGGCCGGGATCGAGACGCGGAACGCGTACGTGCGCGTGAACGGATCGGCCACGGGCGAGATTTCCCGGATCTTGCCCGGCACCGACTTTTCCGGGCTGGCCCACAGGCGCACATTCACGTCGGAGATGGCGCGCAGGGTGTCGACCTTGTCTTCCGGCACCCCGAACACGATTTCCTTCTCGTCCGTCTTGGCCACGCGCACCACCGGCGTGCCCGGCGCCACCACCTGCCCCACTTCGGCGTCCACCGCCGTCACCACGCCGTCGATGTCGGACACCAGGCTGGCGTAGCCGGCCTGGTTCGACATGCCGCGGTAGGCCGCCTGCGCCGAGTCGACCTGTGCCTGGGCCGACTTGGCGGCCGACAGCTTGGCGTCGAGGATAGCCTGGCTGACGAAGTTCTTCTCCCGCAGTTCCTGATAGCGCTTCAGTTCCGCATTGGCCAGGTCGCGCGTGGTTTCCGCCGCGCGCAAGGCGGCCATGGCTTGCGCCTGCGACAGGCGCAAGTCCTGGGGATCGAGCTCCATCAGCACCTGGCCGCGCTTGACCACGCTGCCCAGTTCGATCTTGCGCGACACGATCTTGCCGCCGACGCGGAAACCGAGGCGCGATTCCACGCGCGCGCGCACTTCGCCGGAAAACTCAGAATTCACGTCGATATCGGACGCCTGCAGCACCATGGCGCGCACGGGACGGATATCCTCGGTCTTGGGCGCTTCTTTCGAGCATGCGACAAGCAGCACGGCGCAGGCCGCGACCAGGGGTAGTTTTTTTGCTACGAACACGATGGAATTCCTTTTTAGTGTCTCAGGCAATTGCCGGGTGTGCATCTTTGCCATTATTATTTCCAGTCTGGAACTAAATGACTTTCCGTTTAGTAAAAATTATAGCCGGGTCAACCGCACTTGCAAATGACTTTCGCGTCATTAATTTAGAATCGCACCTCTATGCCCGTTGACCACTACGAGAATTTCCCCGTCGCCTCGCTCCTCATGCCGCGCCGATTGCGCCCTGCGGTGGAGGCGATCTACGCCTTCGCCCGCAGCGCCGACGACATTGCCGACGAGGGCGACGCCACGCCCGAGCAGCGCCTGGCGGCCCTGGGCGCCTACGAAGAGGCGCTGGGGCGCATCGAACGCGGGGAGGACGGCCACGACCCGATGTTTGCCCGCCTGGCCGCCGCCATCGCGCAGCACCAGTTGCCGCTGCGCCCCTTCTACGACCTGCTGTCGGCCTTCAAGCAGGACGTGCACGTGACGCGCTACCCCGATTACGCCAGCCTGCTCGACTACTGCGCCCGCTCGGCCAATCCGGTCGGCCTGATCATGCTGCACCTGTACGGCGCGGCCGACCAGGCCAATGTGCGCGACTCCGATGCCATCTGCTCCGCCCTGCAGATCATCAACTTCCTGCAGGACGTGGCGCTTGACGAACACAAGGAGCGCATCTACCTGCCGATGGAAGACCTGACCCGCTACGCCCTGTCGCCGGCCCACCTGGCGCGCCCGGACAACAAGGCCAAATGGCGCGCCATGATGAAGTTCCAGGTCGAACGCGCCCGCGCCCTGATGCTGCAGGGCGCGCCGCTGGCCTGCCGCCTGAAGGGACGGATCGGTCTCGAACTGCGCATGGTGGTCCAGGGCGGACTGCGTATCCTGGAGGCGATCGAGGAAGTCGATTACGACGTTTTCCTGCGCCGGCCGACGCTGAAAAAGCGCGACTGGATCAAGGTTTTCTGGCGCGCGCTTCGGATGAAGCGCTCTTCCCTATAAAATAGCGCCTTTGACCGCATCCCCAAAGCTATAAAAACATGTCCCCCGACGAATACTGCCAGCAGAAGGCCGCCGCCAGCGGTTCAAGTTTCTATTACAGCTTCCTGTTCCTGCCGCCCGAGCGTCGCCGCGCCATCACGGCGCTGTACGCCTTTTGCCGCGAAGTCGACGACACCGTGGACGAATGCAGCGACGAATCGCTGGCGCGCATCAAGCTGGCCTGGTGGCGCAACGAGATTGCGCAGACCTACGAGGGCAAGCAGACCCACCCCGTGACGCAGGCCCTGCAGCCGCACATTGCCGTATACGACCTGAAGCAGGAGCATCTGCAGGCCATCATCGACGGCATGGAGATGGACCTGAACCAGACGCGCTACCTCGATTACGCCGGCCTGACGAAGTACTGCTGGCACGTGGCCAGCGTGGTGGGCATCCTGTCGGCGTCGATTTTCGGCGCGACGCGCCCGGAGACGCTGCAGTACGCCGAAAAGCTCGGGCATGCCTTCCAGCTGACCAACATCATCCGCGATGTGGGCGAGGACGCGCGCAAGGGACGCATCTACCTGCCGGTCAACGAACTGCAGCAGTTCAACGTCACCGCCGCCGACCTTCTGAACGCGCGCGAAAGCGAGAATTTCTCGAAACTGATGCAGTTCCAGGTGGCGCGCGCGCACAAGGCCTACGACGAAGCCTTTGCCCTGCTGCCGAAGCAGGACCGGCGCGCACAACGCCCCGGCCTGATCATGGCGGCCATCTACCGCACCCTGCTCAGGGAAATCGAGGATGACGGCTACCACGTCCTCAAGCAACGCATCTCCCTGACGCCGATCCGCAAACTGTGGCTGGCGTGGAAGACCTGGGTTCGTGGCTAAGCGCTTTGCCGTCGTCGGCGGTGGCTGGGCCGGCTTCAGCGCGGCCGTCGAGCTGGCGCGCAGCGGCCACCAGGTGGCTATCTTCGAAGCGGCCCGCGCCCTGGGCGGCCGGGCACGGCGCGTCGAGTTTGACGGCCGCACGCTGGACAATGGCCAGCACATCCTGCTTGGCGCCTACCGCGAAACACTGCGCCTGATGCGCCTGGTCGGGGTCGACCTGGACGCGGCCATCCTGACCTTGCCGCTGCAAATGCGCTACCCGGCCGGCGACGCCGGCATGGATTTCGTCGCCCCGCGCTTGCCCGCCCCCTTCCATGTCGGCATCGCCCTGTTGCGCGCGCGCGGCCTGTCGCGCGAGGACAAGCTGGCACTGGCGCGCTTCTCCACCACGGCGCGCTGGATGGGTTGGCAGCTGCACACCGATTGCACGGTCAGCGAACTGCTGGAACGCTTCGACCAGACGCCGCGCCTGGTCCAGCTGATGTGGCGGCCGCTCTGCCTGGCGGCCCTGAACACCGCCCCGGAACGCGCCTCGGCCCAGGTCTTCCTGGCCGTGCTGCGCGACAGCCTGGGGGCCCGGCGCGCCGCCTCGGACATGCTGCTGCCGCGCGCCGACCTGTCCGCCCTGTTCCCCGATGCGGCCGCCGCCTGGCTGCGCAGCAAGGGCCACAGCGTGCACATCGGCGCCCAGGTAAGCGCCATGCATGCCGCCGCGCCGCACGCGGAAAGCGCGCCCTGGACGCTTGAAACGCGCGGCGCGGCGCCGCACCATTGCGACGGCGTGGTACTGGCGGCCTCGCCCCTGGCCAGCGCGGCGCTGCTCGCACCGCATGGCGCCGCCGCCGAACTGGCTGCGCAGCTGAACGCCTTCGCGCCCGAACCGATCACCACCTGCTATCTGCAGTACGCCCCCGGCACGCGGCTCGCTACGCCATTCCACGCCCTCGTTGACGATCCGGCAAACGAACGCTGGGCCCAGTTCGTCTTCGACCGAGGCCAGCTGGACGCGCGCCAGGCCGGCCTGTTCGCTGTGGTCATCAGCGCCGCCAGCGCGGCGGCTGCCTTGCCGCAGGAGGCGCTGGCGCAGGCACTGGCGCGGCAGCTGGCCACCGACCTGGCCCGGCCGGAGTTGGCCGCGCCGTCCTGGAGCAAGGTCATCACGGAAAAGCGCGCCACCTTCGCCTGCACGCCCGCGCTGGCGCGGCCCGACAACGTGACGCCCCTGGCCGGCCTGGTCCTGGCCGGCGACTACACGCGGGGCGACTACCCGGCCACCCTGGAAATGGCCGTGCGCAGCGGACGCGCGGCGGCGCAGGCGCTGGCCCGTGCGGCGCAATGAGCGCCACGCCCCGCCTGTCCCCCGTTTCGGTCGCCTGCGCCCCCATTTCTGCATCCTGTCGCACACCGGTGGAGCGCTGTCCCGGTGGCTAGTACAGTGACAGCATGGAGTAAAGGAAGGCTGGAGTTTCTAATGAGCAAGAATGAGTACCTGAACGCATTGAAGAAGGCCCTCGCCGGCTTGCCGCCCGACATCGCGGCCAAGACGATGGCCTACTATGAGCAGCGTTTCATCGACGAACTGGCCGCCGGCCGCAGCGAAGCCGAGATCGCCGCCGACCTGGACGAGCCGCGCAAGATCGCCATGACCTTGCGCGCCAGCGCGCACCAGCAAGCGTTCGAGCAGAACCGCCATCCCGCCAACCTGGCGCGCATGGTGTTCTCCTTCATCGGCCTGGGCATCTTCAACCTCTTCATGGTGGTGCCGGCCGCGGTATTTTCCGCCCTGCTGCTGTCGGTCTATGCCAGCGCCTTCGCCTTCTACATCAGCGGCATTGCCGTCACCGCCAGCGGCCTGGCCGGCGCCAATGAACTGGTGCTGAACGGTCCGCTGCGCCACCTGGTGATCTACGACGACGAGGGCGAACAGATCGACACCCGCATGCAGACCAAGATTTCGATCAGCGACCAGGGCGTGGAAGTCTTCCAGGAACCGTCCGCCGGCCTGCGCAAGGAATGGGACCAGGCCTCCAGCAAGTCGGAGAAATGGCTGGAGGGCGCCGAGGCGATGGCCGAAGGTGGCGTCCACATCACCTCCGCCCTCGACAGCGAGTCGCGCGCCACGCAGACCGCCGTGGGCATCGGTTTCGTGCTGCTGGGGATCATCCTCACCCTGGTGAGCATCGTGATCACCAAGTACTCGCTGATCGGCCTCAAGCGCTACATCCAGATGAACGCCGCGCTGCTGCGCGGCCGCTGATAAAGGAATGCCAATGAACGTCCGTTCCCTGTTCAAGATCGGCCTGGGCATGACGCTGCTGGCGGTGCTCCTGACGGCCGTGTCCTACAGCATGCTGCGCGCCCAGGGCGCCGCCAACCCGACCAGCGTGGCCGGCCGCACCGCCCGCACCGAAGTGCGCGACGTGAGCGCCACCATTTCCATGGTCGAGCTGGTGGGACCGATCGACCTCAGCCTCAAACAGGGCGACGTCCCCTCGCTGAAGGTACGCGGCGAACAGCGCCTGCTGGGCAACATCGCCACCGAGCAGGATGGCGCCACCCTGCGCATCGGCTCCAAGGGCTTGCTGCTGCACCCGCGCCGCCCGATCGAAGTCGAACTGGTATTGCCTTCGCTGAACGAACTGGTCATCAACGGCAGCGGCGACAGCAATGTCAGCGGATTCAGCGGCGAGCACCTGAGCGTGCAGCTGCAGGGTTCCGGCAACCTGACCTTCAATGGCCGCTACAAGCGGGTGGAAGCGGGCGTGCACGGGAGCGGCGACCTGAACCTCAATACCGGCCACGGCGAGCGCGTCACGCTGGAGATGGTGGGCTCGGGCGCCATCACGTCCAGCGGCAGCTGCAAGGAGCTGACGGCCGAACTGACCGGCTCGGGCGACCTCGATGCGCAGCACCTGGCCTCCGACAAAGTCGTGGTGACGCTGCAGGGTTCCGGCACCACCAACGTCTTCGCGCGCCGCTCGGCCGACGTGACCGTGCGCGGCACGGGCGACATCCGCGTCTTCGGCAACCCCTCCGAGCGCAACGTCAGCCGCAGCGGTTCAGGCGGCGTCAGCTGGGTGCATTAAGTAGCGCAGCGCATCGCGGCCGGCCGCCAGGCCGCTGGCGAAACAGGCGGTCAGCAGGTAGCCGCCGGTCGGCGCCTCCCAGTCCAGCATCTCGCCGGCCACGAACGTGCCGGGCAGCGCCTTCAGCATCGTTCCCGCCAGCGCCTCGAAACGCACCCCGCCGGCGCAGCTGATCGCCTCGTCGATCGGGCGCGGCGCATGCAAGGTCACCGGCAGCGCCTTCAGGGCCGCGGCCACCCGCTCGGGATCGTGGAAGGCTTCCTTGTCCAGCGCCTCATGCAGCAGGCCCGTCTTCACCCCCTTGATGTGCACGCGGCTTTGCAAGAAGCTCGACATCGAACGCGCGCCCCGCGGGTGCGCCAGCTCCTGCCGCAGGCGCTGCGGCGTCCAGTCCGGCAGCAGGTCCAGCTCGATGGTGGCGCTGCCGTGCGCCGCGATGCGGTCGCGGATGTGCGCCGACAGGGCGTAGATCAGGCTGCCTTCCACGCCCGTCGCGGTAATCATCATCTGCCCTTTGCGCCCGCCGATGGCTACCGTGGTCAGGGGCTGGCCGGCATAGCGGGACGCGAAATGCTCGCTCCAGCGCGCGTCGAAGCCGCAATTGGCCGGCACCAGCGGCGCCACCTCGACGCCGCGCGCCGCCAGCAGGCTTTGCCAGGCGCCGTCCGACCCCAGGCGCGCCCAACTGGCCCCGCCCAGCGCCAGCACGGTGGCGGCCGGGCGCAGCGTCAGCTCGCCCTGCGGCGCAGCGAAACGCAGCGCGCCGTCGGCGCTCCAGCCCAGCCAGCGGTGGCGCTGGTGGAAGTGGACGCCGCTTTCGCGCAGACGGTGCAGCCAGGCGCGCAGCATGGGCGCCGCCTTCATTTCGGTGGGAAAGACGCGCCCGGACGTGCCGACGAAGGTATCGATCCCCAGGCGATGCACCCAGGCGCGCAGGTCGTCCGGCGTGAAGGCGTCCAGCATGGGGCGCAGCGCGCCGGCGCGGCTGCCGTAGCGGGCGACGAACTGCTGGTACGGCTCGGAATGGGTGATGTTCATGCCGCCCCGGCCGGCCAGCAGGAACTTGCGGCCGACGGAGGGCATGGCGTCGTACACGTCCACGCGCACGCCGGCCGCGGCCAGCACTTCGGCCGCCATCAGGCCGGCGGGCCCGCCGCCGATGACGGCTACCCCTTGTTGTTGATTGCTCTCCATAGGGGCAGCATTGTATTCGATCTCGGCGGCTCGGCCGCCAGGAGTTCGGCAAATGCGGCCGCCGGCATGGGCCGGGCATAAAAGTAGCCCTGGATCTCGTCGCAGTGGTGGGCACGCAGCCATTCCTGCTGCAGCAGCGTTTCCACGCCTTCGGCCACGATGTGCATGTTCAGGTTGTGGCCCAGGTCGATGATCGAGCGGCACACCGCCTCGTCGGCCGGCTCGCTGCCGAGCTGGCGCACGAAGGTCTGGTCGATCTTCAGGAAATCGACCGGCAGCTCGCGCAAGCGCGCCAGCGAAGAGTGGCCGGTGCCGAAGTCGTCCAGCGCAAGCTTGATGCCGATGGCCTTGAGTTCATTGAGCTTGGCGACGGCATCGTCGAGATCTTCCATCACCATCGATTCGGTGATCTCAAAGCCCAGCAAGGCGGGCGGCACGCCGTTCTCCTGCAGCGCCACTTCGATGTGCTCGACCAGGCCATCTTCACGGAACTGGCGCGGCGACAGGTTCACCGCGACCGGCACCAGCGGCAGGCCGGCTTCGCGCCAAGCGCGCTGCTGGCGGCACACTTCGCGTATCACCCAGGCCCCCAGCGGCACGATCAGGCCGCTGTTTTCCGCCAGCGCGATGAACTCGCCGGGCGGCACCAGGCCGCGCGTCGGGTGCTGCCAGCGCACCAGCGCTTCGGCGCCGGCCAGGCTGGCGCCGGCCATCGCCGCGCGCGGCTGGTAATGCAGCACCAGTTCCTGCTGGTTGATGGCGCGCCGCAGCTCCGCCTCCATGGCGAACATGCGCGAAGTGCGTTCGTTCATTTCCGGCGCATAGAAGCGGAAGCGGTTGCCGCCCAGGCCCAGGGCATGCGCCATCGCGGCGTTTGCCGAGCGCAAGATGCCCGACGCGTCGTTGCCATCCTTGCTCATGAGCGCAATGCCGATGCTGGCCGTGGTGTTGACGATATTGTCCTGCCAGCGCATGGGTAGCTTGACGGCGTTCAGTAGTTTCAGCGCCACCTGCAGCACGTCCTCGTCCTGCGCCATGTCCGGCACGATCACCGCGAACTCGTTGCCCAGCAGGCGGGCCAGGGTGTCGCCCTCGCGCAGGCATTCCTTCATGGCCATTGCCACGTGCATCAGCAAGGCATTGCACGCATCGTGTCCGAGGCCGACCTTGACCCCGCGGTAGCGGTCCATCGAAATCGCCAGCACCCCGACCTTGCGTCCGTTGCGTTCCGCCGCCACCATGGCCTGGCGCAGGCGGTCGTTGAACTGCGTGCGATTGGCCAGCCCCGTTGCCGGGTCATGGTTGGCCTGGTACGCCAGTGCCTGTTCCGCGGCGCGCCGCTTGCGTGCCTCGCGCATGCTGTTCAGGCCAAACGCCAGGTCGTCGGCGAGCTCCTGCAGCAGCGCCACTTCGGCGGCATCGAAGGCGGCCGGATCGGCGGCATACACGCATAGCACGCCGCCGGCCTGCCCCTCCAGCGCCCCTGTGCGCAGCGGCAGCGCCAGCGCGCTGGCAAAGCCGTACTCGCCGCGCTGCAGCCGCTGGCCGCCGCCAAGCAAGGCGTCCAGCCCGACGCCGGCAATCCCGCTGCCGCTGCGCCAGCCGCCGGCCGCCGCCGCATAGCGGCCCTCGGCACTGCCATGGATCGCACCGCCCAGCAGCTCACCGCCGTTGCCTTGCGCACCGGTCCAGGCCAGCGGGTAGCCCCCCTCTTCCACCATGCTGCGGCACACCGCCGCACACAGTTCTTCCGGCGTGGCGGCGCGCACCAGGGCTTCGTGGCAGCGCGACACCATGCGCAAGCTGCGGTTGGTGCGCAGCAGTTCCGCATGCTGGACGTACTCGCGGTCATGGGTGGCCTGCAGCCTGTCCGCCATGCTGTTCAGCGCTGCATACAGTCCACCCAGCTCGCAACGGGCGTTCTTGACCGGCAGGCGGGCGTCGAAATTGCCGGCCGCGAGTTCATCGGCAAAGCGCACGCCCGCTTCCACGGAGCGGCGGATATTGCCGACCAGCAGACGTGCCGCCAGCAGTGCCAGCGCGATGCCCACGGCGCCCGCCGCGAGCATCCAGGCCAGGGCGTGGCGCTCGCCTGCGCGTAGCGATTCACGCGTCGCCAGCAGCTCGGCGTGGACGGCCACGATATTGGCCACGAACATGAGCACGATGACGGCGCCGATGCCGCACGCCAGGCGCGCGCGCAGGCTGAGCTGGTTAAAGCGAGTTTCCATTGGTTCAGTCCAGATAGGGCACGAAATCAAAGCGTGCCAGGATGCTGTTGACTTGCGCCGACAGGCAAAAGGCAAAGAAGCTGCGCGCCACGCCGACCGGGGGATCCTTGCTGGCCAGGGTCAGGGAGCGGCAAATCGGATAGCTGCCGTTGCGGATGCTGGCCATGCTGGGCGCCACGCCGGAAACGGGCAACAGGCGCACCGACAATCCTTGCGCGATCGCGCTTTCGGCCGCGCCCACGGACACCAGCCCGATTGCGTTCTCGCAGGAGGCGACGACAGCCAGGCGTTCGGTATTCGACTCGACCGCGGCATACAGCTCGAACTCGTCCGGCGCCAGCTTGAGGAAGCGCGCCACCAGCGCGTTCGACACGCTGCCCGGCAGGGCCCCGACGGAGAGGATCGACACGTCGCTGCCCCCCAGGCCATGCCAGTTCCGTGCTTGTCCGGAAAATACTGCCCGCAGCTGCGCGGGGCTCAACTGCCGCAGGGGATTGCTGGCGTGGACCACGAAACCGATCCCGTCGCGCGCGATCGGGATCCCATACAAGTCATGTTCGCCGGGCGCCAGTGCCCGCGACAGCATGGCGATCTGCGCCCGTCCGGTGCGCACCGCATCCAGCCCGCGCTGCGAGCCGCCAAGGTCGACGTCGATGAAGACGTCCGGATGCAGCAGGCGATACTTGGCCGCGATCTCCGTCAGCAAGGGGGCCATTGTGCTGGAGCCGGCGATCTGCAGGCGTGTCTGATGCAACCTGGGCGACGCCGGATCGGCGCCGGCAGCGGCGCGGTTCAAACCAAGTACGGCAAGGACGATACCCATCGCGACTCTCCTTGTTGCTAAGGAAGAAAGCCGCAGGGAAGAGGCGACAGGACATCAGTAGGTGGGTGGTGCGGCGCAGGTTTTGGGCCGACCCGGATCAAGTATAGCGCGCCGCTGCGCGGGGTCAACAGTACGCGATATTCTGTTGCGTGCGCACCGCACGCGCATTAACCGCCGGTCACCGGGGGGAAGAAGGCAACTTCGTCGCCCGCCGCAACCGGGGTGTCGGCGTCGCACATGCGCTGGTTGCAGGCCATGCGCAGGGCCCGCTGCGGGGCCAGGGCGGCGGCCCATGGTTCGCCGCGCGCAATCAGCCAGGCGCGCACGGAACCAACTGTTACCACGTGGTCCGGCAAGGCCACCGTCTCGCCGCTGCCCAGCGCTTCGCGCACACTGGCAAAATACTTAAGATTGATCTGCATATCAGTACATCAATTCACTGAACGGTATGAAACGGACCAGGTCACCCGCGGCGATCGGATTGCCGGGCGGGTTGTCGACCAGACCATCGCCCCAGACCGTGGACGTGAGGACCGCCGAGCCCTGGTTCGGGAACAGGTCCAGTCCCCCTTGCGCGTTCAGCCTGGCACGCAGGAATTCGTTGCGGCGGTCAGCCTTGGGCCAATTGAAGTCGGCGCGCAGCAGCATGCTGCGCGGCTGGACCTGGTCCTGCACGCCCTGCAGCCGCAGCAGGAAGGGGCGCACGAACAGCAGGAACGTCACGAAGCTCGACACGGGGTTGCCCGGCAGGCCGAGGAAGAAGGCCTGCCCTACTTCGCCGAATGCCAGCGGCTTGCCCGGCTTGACGGCGATTTGCCACATGTTCAACTTGCCTTCCGCTTCCACGGCCGGCTTGACGTGGTCTTCCTCGCCGACCGACACGCCGCCGGAAGTGATGATCAAGTCATTGCCCTCGGCCGCCTGGCGCAGCACGGCGCGCGTGGCATCGAGCGCGTCGGGCACGATGCCGAAGTCGCGCACTTCGCAGCCCAGGTTTTCCAGCAGGGCGCGCAGCGTGAAGCGGTTGGAATTGTAGATGGCCCCCGGCGCCAGCGGTTCGCCCGGCATCGCCAGTTCGTCACCGGTGAAGAACACCGCCACCCGCACCTTGCGCCGTACGGACAGTTGCGCCATGCCGATGGACGCGGCCAGGCCGAGTTCCTGGCTGCGCAGGCGGGTACCGGCGGCCAGGATCACGCTACCGATGCCGATGTCCTCGCCGGTGCGGCGTATCCACTCGCCCACCTTGGGCGTATGGCGGATCGTCACCAGCGCGCCGGTGGCGTCGCACTGCTCCTGCATCACGACCGCATCGGCCCCCTCCGGGATCAACGCGCCGGTGAAGATGCGCGCGGCGCAGCCCGGCAGCAGGGGCTGCCCGACATGGCCGGCCGGGATCCGCTGCGTGACGCTCAGCGTCGCGTTGCCGCTGGCGCAATCGGCGGCGCGCACGGCATAGCCGTCCATCTGCGTGTTGTCATGGCCCGGGACATTCATCTCCGACACCACGGCGCGCGCAAGGACGCGGCCATTCGCTTCCAGCGTGGGCA
The DNA here is from genome assembly GCA_021323265.1 of Pseudoduganella sp. Lineage (GTDB taxonomy): Bacteria > Pseudomonadota > Gammaproteobacteria > Burkholderiales > Burkholderiaceae_D > Rugamonas. The sequence goes on from JAJTCO010000020.1 coordinate 21,790, forward strand.
GCATCTCGGTCTCTGCCACCGGGCGCGCGGCGGCAAGCAGGTAATCCAGCGCTTCGCGAACGGCAAGCATTGCCATGATTTACAGTCCCGTGTTGGCGGCGATATACGCCTTCATCTTGTCGACATCGGCCGGCATGACTTCGAAACGCTGCGGCAGCGCCTCGATGTTCTCGAAACCGGCCGGGCGCTCGGCGTCCTGCCCCAGCGCTTCGAGGATGGTCTCGTTGAACTTCGCCGCCAGCGCCGTTTCCAGAACGATCATCGGCACACCCGGCTCCAGGTTTTCCTTGGCGACCTTGATGCCGTCGGCGGTATGGGTGTCGATCACGATGCCGTAATCGTCGGCCACGTCGCGGATGGTCTGCAGGCGGTCCTCATGGGTCGACTTGCCGGACTTGAAGCCGTAGGCGGCCACCTGCATGAATTCGTCGCCATCGCTGCCCGGCGCGCCGGACAGGTCGAAACCGCCTTCGGTGTCGACCTTGCGGAACAGTTCGCGCACGCGCTTGCCGTCGCCCTTCACCAGGTCGAAGATGAAGCGCTCGAAGTTCGACGCCTTCGAGATGTCCATCGACGGGCTGGAGGTATGGTAGGTCTCGGCCGACTTGCGCACGCGGTACACGCCGCTGCGGAAGAACTCGTCCAGCACGTCATTCTCATTGGTAGCCACCACCAGCTTGTCGATCGGCAGGCCCATCTGGCGGGCGATGTGACCGGCGCAGATATTGCCGAAATTGCCCGATGGGACGGTAAACGATACCTTCTGCTCGTTGCTGGTGGTCGCCGCCAGGTAGCCGCGGAAGTAGTACACCACCTGCGCCACCACGCGCGCCCAGTTGATCGAATTGACGGTGCCGATCTTGTAGCGCGCCTTGAATGCCAGGTCGTTCGAGACGGCCTTCACCATGTCCTGGCAATCGTCGAACACGCCTTCGACGGCGATATTGAAGATGTTCGGGTCCTGCAGGCTGAACATCTGGGCAGTCTGGAAGGCGCTCATCTTCTTGTGCGGCGACAGCATGAAGACCTTGATGCCCTTCTTGCCGCGCATCGCGTACTCGGCCGCGCTGCCGGTGTCGCCGGAGGTGGCGCCGAAAATGTTCAGTTGCGCGTCCTGCTTGGCCAGCGCGTACTCGAACAGGTTGCCCAGCAATTGCATCGCCATGTCCTTGAAGGCCAGCGTCGGGCCGTTGGACAGCGATTGCAGGATGAGTTTCTTGCCGCCGCTTTCCTCCAGCACGCGCAGCGGCGTAATGTCGGCGGCGTTTTCGCCTTCGCGCACGTTGCGGTAAACGTCGGCCGTATAAGTCTTGTGCGCCAGGGCGCGCAGGTCCGCTTCCGGAATGTCGCCGGCGAACTTCTTCAGGATCTGCACGGCCAGGTCGGCATACGACAGGTGGCGCCACTTGTTCAGCTCTTCGCCGGTGACCTGCGGGTATTCCACGGGCAGATACAGGCCGCCATCAGGCGCGAGGCCACCCAAAAGAATGTCGGAAAACTGCTGGGGAGAGTGCGATGCAGCCGACGCGTCGGCCCGGGTAGACACGTAATGCATAAGGTAGAAAGTCCGGTGGCATGTGAAAACGGACACCTATTATAGAGCGACCGGAGATTCTTTGTGAATTTTGCGGTTTTTTCGAACGATCTACCGAAAACCGCGGTCGCCCAATGCCGGGCCGTGCGGGCCCGGCACCGCACGCTACGTCAGCACGCCGCGTGGTTGACGGTCACCACGTGGATCGCCAAGCCGCCCAGCGACGTTTCCTTGTACTTGGCCTGCATGTCGGCCCCGGTCTGGCGCATGGTTTCAATCACGTTATCGAGCGTGACAAAGTGAGTGCCGTCGCCCTGCAGCGCCAGCGATGCCGCCGTGATCGCCTTGACCGCGCCCATGCCGTTGCGCTCGATGCATGGAATCTGTACCAGGCCGCCGATCGGATCGCAGGTCATGCCCAGGTGGTGCTCGATCCCGATTTCCGCCGCATTCTCCACCTGCGCATTGGAGCCGCCCAGGGCAGCGACCAGTCCCGCCGCCGCCATCGCACAGGCCACGCCCACCTCGCCCTGGCAACCGACTTCGGCGCCGGAGATGGAGGCGTTACGCTTGCACAGCATGCCGATCGCTGCCGCGGCAAGCAGGAAGGCGCGCACGCCGGCCACCGGGTCGACCGGTTTGCAGTCTTCCGCATAGTATTTCAGCACAGCGGGAATGATGCCGGCAGCCCCATTTGTGGGCGCCGTTACAACACGACCGCCCGCCGCGTTCTCTTCGTTCACCGCCATTGCATACAGGCTCACGCCATTTAGGGCGTCGTGCGGCAGCTGGTTGGCGCTGTCGCCGGCCTGGGCCTGGCGCCACAGGTCGGCGGCGCGGCGCTTCACGTTCAAGCCGCCCGGCAGCTGGCCCTTGGTCTCCAGGCCATGCTGGATGCAGTCGCGCATCACGTGCCAGATGCGGTCCATGCCGGCATTGAGTTCGGCCTCGCTGATGCGGGTCAGCTCGTTCTCGCGCAGCATCTGCGGAATGGTCTTGCCGCTGCTCACGCCATGGCCCAGCAGCTCGGCCATCGTATTGAACGGGTATGGCAGGCGCACGGCACGCTTGCCGTCCTCGCCCGCCGCCTCGCCTTCGGCGCGGATAAAGCCGCCGCCGACCGAGTAAAAGACCTTGCTGACCGTGCTGCCATCGGCGCGCTGCAGGGTGAAGCGCATGCCGTTCGGGTGCTCGGGCAGGTTCTCGGACATGTGGAAGATCAGGTGCTGCTTGCGCGTGAAAGCAACCGCCTTCTCGCCCAGCAGGCGCAGCTCGCCGTCCACGTCGGCAGCGGCCAGCATGTCGTCCACCGCATCCGGGTCAACGCCCTGCGGCGTTTCGCCCATCAGGCCAAGCAGCACGGCCTTGTCGGTGCCGTGGCCGATGCCGGTCAGCGCCAGCGAGCCATACAGCTCCGCGGTCACCGAGACGACATCCTCCAATGGACCGTTTTCGACCAGGAAGCGGCGCGCCGCCACCATTGGGCCCACCGTATGGGAACTCGACGGGCCGATGCCAATCTTGAAAAGGTCGAAAACACTCATGTCCATTGTTGCTTGTCTCTCTCTATGTAGTTATGCGGCCTCGCTCAGGCTCACGTCGATATTCGCCAGCATGTCCTTCACCATCTCTTCCACGCCGATGCGCGCGTTCCAGCCCCAGTCCGCGCTGGCCTGCGAATCATCGAGACTGCGCGGCCAGCTGTCGGCGATAGCCTGGCGGCTGTCCGGTGCGTAGGCAATCTGGAACGCGGGCACCGCACGGGCAATCGCAGCGGCAAGCTGTTCCGGGTTGAAGGAAACGCCGGCGACATTGTACGACGAACGGATCTTGATTTGTTCGGCAGGTGCGTCCATCAATTCAATGGTTGCGCGAATCGCGTCGGGCATGTAGATCATCGGCAGCGTGGTCTGCGGGCCGAGGAAGCAATCGTAGCGTTCCCCGCGCAGCGCCGCATGGAAAATCGCAATTGCGTAGTCGGTGGTGCCGCCGCCCGGAGGCGACTTGAAGCTGATGATGCCCGGATAGCGGATCGAACGCACGTCGACGCCGTACTTGAGGAAGTAGTATTCGCACAGTCGTTCGCCTGCCAGCTTCGAGATGCCGTAAATCGTGGTCGGGTCCATCACGGTGTATTGCGGGGTGTTCTCGGCCGGCGTATTCGGGCCGAAAGCCGCGATCGACGAAGGCCAGAAGATGCGCAGCGGCTTGCCCTGCAGGCCGCGCTCGCGCGCCACTTCCAGGATGTTCAGCAGGCCGTCCATGTTCAGGTCCCAGGCTTTCAGCGGCGCCGCTTCACCGGTGGCCGACAGCATGGCCGCCAGCTGGTACACCTGGGTGATGTTCTCCGCCGCCACGAGCTGCTCCAGCGCGGCCTTGTCCATCACGTTCAGCACCTGGTAGCGCGCTGCGTCGAATTTGTTGACCGGGCCGATGTCGGTGGCGATGACGTTCTGCGCGCCGTGCTGGCGCGCCAGCGCCTCCACAAGTTCCGAACCGATCTGGCCGTTTGCGCCGATGACGAGGATACGTTCCATGTTCTTGCCTGCTTTCCTGTATTAGTTCTTGATGATGCCCAGCTCTTTGCCGGCTTGTTCGAATGCCGCGAGCACCTTGTCCAGCTGCTCGCGGGTGTGGGCGGCCGACAGCTGCACGCGCACGCGCGCCTGGCCCATCGGCACTACCGGGTAGAAGAAGCCTGACAGCAGCACGCCCAGTTCGTACATGCGGGCAGCGAACTTCTGCGCCACCGGCGCTTCGAACAGCATCACTGGAACCACGGGATGGGTGCCTGGCTTGATGGTGAAGCCGATACGCTCGATCTCCTTGCGGAAGTAGGCGGTGTTCTCGTGCAGGCGGTCGCGCAGTTCGGTGGATGCGGACAGGCGCTTCAGCACTTCCAGCGAAGCGCCGGCAATGGCCGGCGCCAGGGTGTTGGAGAACAGGTAGGGGCGCGACTTCTGGCGCAGGGTGTCGATGACTTCCTTGCGGCCGGAGGTGAAGCCGCCCATGGCGCCGCCCAGGGCCTTGCCCAGGGTGCCGGTGATGATGTCGATCTTGCCCAGCACATTGTGGTGCTCGTGGGTGCCGCGGCCGGTCTTGCCCATGAAGCCGGAAGCGTGGCATTCGTCGATCATGACCAGGGCGCCGTACTGCTCGGCCAGCGCAACGATCTTGTCCAGCTGGGCGATGGTGCCGTCCATCGAGAACACGCCATCGGTCACGATGACCTTGTGGCGCTTGTCCACTGCCGCCTGCAGCTGCTTCTCCAGGTCGGCCATGTCGTTGTGGGCGTAGCGGAAGCGCGCCGCCTTGCACAGGCGGATGCCGTCGATGATCGAAGCATGGTTCAGCGCGTCGGAGATGATGGCATCGTTCTCGTCGAACAACGGCTCGAACACGCCGCCGTTGGCGTCGAAGGCCGCCGCGTACAGGATGGTGTCTTCCGTGCCGAGGAATTCGGAGATGGCCTTTTCCAGCTGCTTGTGCACGGTCTGCGTGCCGCAGATGAAGCGCACCGAGGACAGGCCGTAGCCGTACTTCTCGGTAGCCTCGATGGCGGCCTGCGCCACCCACTCCTGGCCGGACAGGCCCAGGTAGTTGTTGGCGCACATATTGATCAGGGTACGACCGTCTTCCGATTGCACTTCGCTGCCCTGGCGCGAAGCAATCACACGCTCAGGCTTGTAGAGGCCATCGCTGCGCAGCTTTTCCAGGTTTTGTTGCAGGCCGGTATAAAACGCATTCGTCGCTTGGCTCATGGTCGTCCTCTGATGTAAAGTTTACTCTTATTTCACTAATCCGACTGGAATTCACTATATTGAACGCAAATTCGATATATAGAATCCTACTTTACCATATTGAACTTTGCAAGAGTGAAACCGACCATTTCCACCAACGCCCCGCCTGAAGTCGGCGCCGCCCTGCAACGACTGCGCCTGGCGCGCGGCCTGACGCTGGAAGACCTGTCCCGCATCGCGGGCGTCTCCAAGTCCATGCTATCCCAGATCGAGCGCGAAAAAGCCAATCCCACCATTGCCATCACCTGGCGCCTCGCCAATGCCCTGGGCGTACAGATCGGCGAACTGCTGGCGGACGTGGAGAAAGATGTCGAAGAGATAAAGTTGGTGGATGCGCATGAAACCCCCACCCTGCCCGGCGCGCACGCCGGCTACGTGCTGCGCATCCTCGGCCCGATGGAGCTGGCCGGCAAGTACGAATGGTATGAGCTGACGCTGGCGCCAGGCGGCGAACTGGTGTCGCAGCCGCACGACCCGGGCACCACCGAACACCTGACCATCCTGCATGGCTCGATGGAGCTGGAGGTCGGTTCCAACAAGAAGAAGATCAAGCTTGGCGGCACCGCGCGCTACGCCGCCGACCTGCACCATGCGATCCGCAACACCGGCAAGGCGGAAGCCAAGGCCCTGCTGGTGGTAATCCACCGCTAGGAGCGCTTCTTACGGGATGCGTTCCGCGCCCGCTGGCACCGCCACCCATGGGTGCATCCTTTCCTCGTAGATGGAGACGCGCGGCGCAGGAAATTCCGGATCGGCGAAGGCGCCAACTGGAATGCCCACGAAGTCCTCCTGCCCTTCGAAGGCGTAGTAGACGGTGGAGCCGCAGGCCGGGCAGAAGTGGAACTTGACCCGGTTGCCCTCGTCGCCTACGCGCACGTATTCGGTCGACACGCCTGCAATGGCCACCTGGGCGCGTGGGAAGCGCGCCTGTGCCCCGAACACGCTGCCGGTGCGGCGCTGACAAGCCAGGCAATGGCAGATGGAGATGCGCACCGGGTCGCCAGCGGCCACCGCGCGAAGTTGTCCGCAGCTGCACGCTGCAATGCGTTGGGTCATCAGATTACTCCTTGGAAAAATGGAAGCGCGTGCGCAGTTTCAGCAGGCAGGCGAGCGCCACGACACAGAATGCAGCCCCGGCGTAGAAGGTATACGCGGCGCCGAACCGGTCCCACAGCAGTCCCGCCACGGCGCTGGCAAGCAGCATGGCAACGCCGCTCACGAGATGAAACACGCCGTACGCCGTGCCGCGCAAGTCCGCCGGCGCCGCATCCGCCACCATCGTCGCCAGCAATCCTTGCGTGATCCCCATATGGACGCCCCACAGCGCGACACCGGCCAGCACGACCAGCCAATGGACGCTGGAAGCGAGCACCAGGTCGGCGGCAAGCAGCACCACCAGGCCAAGCGCCAGCAGCCCGGCGTGGCTGACACGGTCCGACAGCTTCCCGAAGGGATAGGCCGTCAACGCATAGAGCACGCTCATCGCCACCATGGCCAGCGGCACCAGTGCCATGGAGATACCGCTCTGTTGCGCGCGCAGGACGAGAAATGCCTCGCTGAAGCGCGCCAGCGTGAACACGGCGCCGATGCCCACCACCCACCAGTACGGGGCACGCAGGCGCATCAGGTTCTCGCGCCGGATAGGATTGGTGCGTTCGCCCTTGCGCTGGCGCGCCGGCTCGTGCACCCCGAACAAGAGCAGGGCGACGGCCAGCACGGCGGGAATCACGGCCACCCAGAACACCATCCGGAAATCGTTGGCCCACAGGAGCATCAGGCCGACCGCAAGCAAGGGGCCGAGGACCGCGCCGACCGTGTCGAGCGACTGGCGCAAGCCGATCGCCGCGCCGCGCACGTCGACCGGGGCCAGGTCGGCCACCAGCGCGTCGCGCGGCGCGCCGCGTATGCCCTTGCCGACGCGATCGAGCAAGCGCGCCGTCAGGACAAGCCCTGTTGTGTTGGCGATGGCGAACAGTGGCTTGGTCAAGGCCGCCAGCCCGTAGCCGAACAACGCGAGCCCCTTGCGCCTGCCCAGATAGTCGCTCAGGGTTCCGGAGAACACCTTGGCCATCAGCGCCGTGGATTCCGCCAGCCCTTCGATCAAGCCAACCATGACCACGCTTGCGCCAAGCGTCCCCACCATGAACATCGGCAGGAGGCTGTGGATCATTTCGGACGAAACATCCATCAGCATGCTCACGAAACCAAGCATCCAGATCCCGAGCGGGATGCGTCCTGGCCGGCCCATGACTTTCAAGCGAGTCTCCTTATTCCGACATCGGCCAGGAACAACTTTTCAGCCGGGTTCCTGGCCGGACGTCTCACAGGATATCACTGGCGCTCAGATTGGCGCGCCGGGCGGGACTTCCGGCATCGCGCGCAGTTTGACACTGCGCGGGTCGGCCAGGTAGCGCGACACGTGGTCCGCCGCCTGGGTGCGGCTGGAAGCGGTGGTGCCCTTGCCCGGATTCGCCTTGAGCCACGCCACCAGGCCGCGCAACTGCTGGCGCAGTTCGGCGTCGACATTGGCGTGCAGCTTGCCGCCTTCGAGCGCCTGCAGCAACGCGTCGAGCACTACCCAGTTGGCTGCCAGCTGCACCGCGTCGCCGCCAGCCACCTTGCCTGGCACTGGTGCACGCTTCCAGGTACTGGCCAGGACTGCGTCCAGCACTTCGCCGGTACCGGGCATGCCGGGGTCGCGCGCGTGTTGCCAGTACAGGCGGTTCAGGCGACCCGCATCGAGCAGGAAGCTGGCGCTTTGCGCGGCGCCGGCTTCGGCCGCCGACAGGGCGTCGAACACCGCCGTCATGCGGGTGCGGAAGTACTCTTTGCTGCGGTCGTAGCCGTAGGACGGCGGCGACAGCTGGTCCAGCAGGCCGGCCGGCAGCGCCAGGTACTCGGCGCGCAGCGTATTGGCCAGGCGCGCCAGCGCGGCACGCTGGGTGGCGGCCGGCGTGGTCTTGACGCCAGCTGCGGCGCGGCCGGCGCGGATGTCGGCGCTGGTGGCCGACTCGTATTCGCCGCCGGCCAGCAGGCGGGCCACGGCCTCGCCCTGGTAGCGCTGCAGCAGGTAGACCGGCACCAGGCGCGCTTCCAATTCGCCGGACTGGCGCTCGTCGGGCAGCACGTCAAGCGAGAAATTGTCCAGCGCGCGGCGGCGAATGGCGCCCAACTGGTCCCAGGTCTTCAGCGTGTCGGGACCGAAGTCCCACAGCAGGCCGTTGGGATGGGATGCGCCGGGGGCGCGGGCGTCGCTGTCCGAGACATACTCCATGCCGGCGGCGCGCGCTTCGCTGCGCAGCCTGGCCAACGCCGCCGTTTCGGCCGCGCCGCCGCCGAAGTCGCCGTAAAGGTGTTTGACGACGAACTCATCCCACGGGCCGATCCCCACGCCATAGGCGTCCTGCAGGTCGATGGCGCCGTCCGCCCCCAGCTTGAGCACGGGATGCGGATAGTCCATGACGGAGCCGTTGCCGTGCCGGCTGGCGGCAAAATTATGGGCAATGCCAAGTGTGTGCCCGACCTCGTGGGCGGACAACTGGCGCAGGCGCGCCAGGGCCATTTGCTCGGCCAGCTTGCGGCGTTCGGCCGGCGCGGCCTTGCCGTACGGTGCCAGCAGCGCTTCGGCGATCAGGATGTCCTGCCGTACCCGCTGCGACCCGAGCGTGACGGCGCCGCGAATGATCTGGCCGGTGCGCGGGTCGGTGATCGCATTGCCGTAGGACCAGCCACGCGTCGCGCGGTGCACCCAAGTGATCACGTTGTAGCGCACGTCTGCCGGATCGGCGCCTTCTGGCATCAGTTCGACGCGGAAGCCATCCTTGAAGCCAGCCTTCTCGAAGGCGGCACTCCACCAGCGCGCCCCTTCCAGCAGTGCGCTGCGGACCGGTTCCTGCGCGCCGCGGTCAAGGTAGTACACGATCGGCTGGCCGCCCTTTTCCAGGCGGTGGCGCACCTGCCAGCGCACATCGAGGCTGCTCGCAAGCGGCGTGGCGAAATCGTAATAGCCGGTGTCGAAGCCACCGGAGAACGGGTGATAGCGGCGCGGCTTATAGCCGTTGTCCGGCAGCCGCACCATCGACACGTGCTGGCGCATGGTCAGGCTGGCAGGATCGGCAGCCACCTGGCGCACGTATTCGCCGCTGCCGGGGCCGGCGAACGTCAGCAGCGCTTCAAGTTCGATGTTGTCGGGGAAGGCCTTGGCTTCAGCCGGCAGCACGGCGCTGCGCCGTTCGTCGACGCGGTAGCCGCCCTGCTTGGTGTCGGCCAGGCGCTGTACCACGCCGTGCTGGTCCGCCAGCAGGAAGCTGGAGAAGTCCACCAGGTGGCGCGGCCCGTCGCTGGCCAGGATGTCGCCCGCCCACAGCACGGCGCCGGCGAACGACTCGGACACGGCATTGCGTTCGTCCGCGTCGGCAGAGCGGGCCACGAAGCGGGTGTTTTCCTGCACCAGGAACAGGCGGTTGCCGAACTTCTGGAACCGGACCAGCCGCGCTTCCCCAGCCTGCGCCCGGTCCAGGCCCACATCGTTGGAGCCTAGCGCGTACGGCAAGGAGGTCGTCAGCAGGAATGGCTGGTCCAGCTCGCGCACGGATAGAAGCACCCGCCCCTTGTCCGCGTCGCGCCACAGCTCGATGAAACCGGGCTGCGACACGAGCGCGCGCGTATGATCGGCAAACGTCTTGGGCGCCTCTGCCGCCGTGGCCGGCGCGACGAGGGCAGCCCACAGCAGCAGCGCGCGCACGGCTTATTGCCCGCCGGTGGTGGACGCAGCCGATGCGGCTGGCTGCATGTCCAGTGCGCGCGACAGGAAGCCCCAGCGGTCGGCCACTTCCTCGATCTGCTTGGCGGTCGGCTTGCCGGCGCCGTGGCCCGCTTTCGAGTCGATGCGGATCAGGATCGGGGCGGCGCCGGACTGCGCGGCCTGGGCGGCGGCGGCGAACTTGAAGCTGTGCGCCGGTACCACGCGGTCGTCGTGGTCGGCCGTCAGTACCATGGTCGCCGGGTAGCAACCGCCCTGCTTCAGGTTATGCAGCGGCGAATACTTGACCAGGGCCTTGAACTCTTCCGGATTGTCGGACGAGCCGTAGTCCGAGGTCCATGCCCAGCCGATGGTGAACTTCTGGAAGCGCAGCATGTCCATCACGCCCACCGCCGGCAGCGCCGCGCCGAACAGTTCCGGGCGCTGGGTCATGGCGGCGCCGACCAGCAGGCCGCCGTTGGAGCCGCCGCCGATCGACAGCTTGGCCGGCGACGTCACCTTGTTGGCAACCAGCCATTCGGCCGCGCCGATGAAGTCGTCGAACACGTTCTGCTTTTGCAGCTTGGTGCCGGCCTTGTGCCATGCCTCGCCGTACTCGCCGCCGCCGCGCAGGTTGGCCACCACGTAGACGCCGCCCATCTCGACCCATGCCAGGTTGGAAACGGAGAAGCTCGGGGTCAGCGACACGTTGAAGCCGCCGTAGCCGTACAGGTAGGTCGGGTTGCTGCCGTCCAGTTTCATGCCCTTCTTGGACACGATGAACATCGGTACCTTGGTGCCGTCCTTGGATGCGAAGAACTCCTGGCGCACATCGAACGCGCTCGGGTCGAAATCGACCTTCGGCTGGCGGTAAACGCTCGACTTGCCGGTCTTCATGTCCAGTCGGTAGATGGTGGTCGGCGTGGTGAAGCTGGTGTACGAGTAGAAGGTCTCGCTATCGGTCTTCTTGCCGGCGAAGCCACCGGCCGAACCCAGGCCCGGCAATGCGATCTCGCGCACCGGCTTGCCCTTCAGGTCCACGATCTTGACGGCGCTGCGCGCGTCGCTCAGGTAGTTCAGCACCAGTTGCTTGTTGACGATGCTGGCGCCGGTCAGGGTTTGCGCGCTTTCCGGCACGATTTCCTTCCAGTGCTCGCTGCCCGGCTTGCGGACGTCGATCGCGATCACGCGCGAGCGCGGCGCGTTCTTATCGGTCAGGAAGTAGAAGAGCGGGCCTTCATTGTCGATGAAGGTGTAGGAAGCGTCGAACTGCTCCAGCAGGCCCACCACTTGCGCGTCCTTGGCCTTCAGGTCCTTGATGAAGACGCGGTTCTTCTGCTCGGTGCCGTGCGAGCCGTTGATGATCAGGTAGCGGCCGTCGTCGGTCTCCTCCGCGCCAAAGCCCCATTCCTTCTGGTCCGGACGGTGGTACACCAGCACGTCCGCATCCTGCGCGGTGCCCAGCTTGTGGAAATAGACCTTCTGGAAGTAGTTCACGCCAGCCAGCTTGCTCTCTTCGGTCGGCGCGTCGTAGCGGCTGTAGTAGAACCCGGAGCCATCGGTGGCCCAGGCAGTGTGGGAGAACTTGACCCACTTGATATGGTCGGCCATGTCCTTGCCGGTGTCGATGTCGCGCACCTTGATCTCGTTCCAGTCCGAACCGGAAGCGGCGGTGCTGTACGCCAGGAACTTGCCGTTCGGGCTGACGGCGATGCCGGCCAGCGCAACGGTGCCGTCGGCGGCCAGGGTATTCGGATCGAGCAGCACGCGCGGGGTTTCATTCAGCGTCTTGGCGGTGTACAGGACCGCCTGGTTCTGCAGGCCGTCGTTGCGGCTGTAGAAGTAGCGGCCGCCCTTCTTCGACGGCACGCTATAGCGCTCATAGTTCCACAGCTTGGTCAGGCGTGCCTTGATCGCTTCGCGCTGCGGGATCTGGGCCAGCCACGATTGCGTGACCTTGTTCTGCTCCACCACCCAGGCCTTGGTCTCAGCGCTGTTGGCGTCTTCCAGCCAGCGGTAAGGATCGGCGACCAGGGTGCCGTGGTAGTTGTCCTGCTGGTCGACCTTCTTGCTGGCCGGATAGGTCACCGCTGCCGAACCTGCGGGGCAGGACTGGGCCAGGGCTTGGCCGCTGAAGGCGGCGATCAGGGAAAATGCGAGGGTGGCGCGCTTGAATGGCATGTGTCGTCCATAGAGTAGTTATGAATGCGGCAGCGATCATAACGTGGAATGTAGCAAATAAGTAACTAACCGGACGACCACCGGCCAGCTTTTATTCGGCCAAAGCTGGCGCGCGCCAGTTCTCCACCCAGCCCGCCAGTTGGTCGGCCGGCATCGGGCGGCTCATGAAATAGCCCTGGCCCTGGTCGCAGCCCATCTCCGCCAGGATGTTCCAGGCCGCCTCGCTTTCCACGCCCTCCGCCACCACGCGCAGGCCCATGTTGTGCCCAAGGTCGATGGTCGAGCGCACGATCTTGGCGTCGCCGACGTCGCTTGCCATGTTCAGGACGAAGGATTTGTCGATCTTCAGTTCATCGACCGGCAGGCGTTTCAGGTAGGCCAGCGAGGAGTAGCCGGTGCCGAAATCGTCGATCGACAGGTCGCAGCCCATGGCGTGCAGCCGCTCCAGCGTCTGCTGCGCCCGCACCGGGTCGTCCATGATGGCGCTTTCCGTGATCTCCAGGCAGAATGCGCCGGGCGACACCTGGTGGCGCATGAAGATCTCGCCGAACTTGATCGGCAGGTCCGGGTCCAGCAAGTCGCGCGTGGAGAGGTTGACCGAGATCTTCAGGTGCACGCCGCGCATCGCCAGCGCGTGGCACAGTTCTGCCGAGCGCTCCAGCACCCATTGCGTCAGCACGCGGATAAAGCCGGTCTGTTCGGCGAAAGGGATGAACTGGTCGGGGAAGACGTTGCCGCGCACCGGGTGCTGCCAGCGCACCAGCGCCTCGGCCCCCACCACCTGGCCGCTGGCAAAGGTGATCTTGGGCTGCATGAACAGGCGCAGCTCGTTGCCTTCCACCGCCTGGCGCAATTCCGTCAGCAGCGACAGGTTCTGCTGGCTGCCCTTGTCGATCGCTTCGTCATACACCACGGCACCGTCGTTGCGCTGCTTGGCCGTGTACATGGCAATTTCAGTCTTGCCCAGCAGTTCTTCGCCGTCCACGCCATGCTCGGGGTAGCCGGCAATGCCAATGCCGGCGCCGATGTCGACCATCTGCTCGTCCAGCGACAGCGGCGATTCCAGCGCCTGCAGGATCTCCGACGCCACCACCATGGCCTGGCCCAGGTCGGAACCGGGCAGCAGCACCGCGAACTCGTCCCCGCCCAGGCGCGCCACCGCGGCCTGGTGGCGCCGGTTGGCCAGCAATTGCTGCAGGCGGCCCGCCACCTGTTTCAGCAAGGCGTCGCCGAAGCTGTGGCCCAGCACGTCGTTGACGTGCTTGAAGCGGTCCAGGTCCATCATCAGCACATACACCGAACCGCCGCGCTTCTTCGCTTCCGCCAGTGAGTCGTTCAGCTTGAGGAGGAACTGGGCGCGGTTGGGCAGGTTGGTCAGCGGGTCCCAGTACGCCAGGCGCTTGACCTCCTGTTCGCGCTTGGCGATACCGTCGCGCATGCTGCCCAGGGCATTGGCCAGCGCGCCGATCTCGTCGGCGCGGGAGGAGGCGATGTCCACCTTGTAATCGCCCTGCTCCAGGCGCCTGGCGGTATCGGCCAGCTGGCGCAGCGGCTGCGCGATGCGCTTGGCGGTGAGCACGCTGGCCACGGCGCAAATGACAATGCCGGCCACGGTCAGGCCCAGCAGCCAGCGCTCCAGGCGCGCGTATTCCGCGGTCGCCTCGTCGATCGAGCGGCCGAGCATGACCACGGCCGCGTGGCCTTCGTCCTCGCCAATGCGCGTCATGCGCACGCCAAAGCGGTCGCCTTCGATGTCCAGCTCAAAGGCCTCGCCCGGCAAGGAGCCCATGCCCTGCAGCTGCGGCATGATGGCGCCGATCGCGGTCGGCGGCCAGCTGGCGGCAACCGGCAGCCAGTGGCCCTTGGCGTCGCGCGTCAGCAGCAGGGTCTGTAGCGCCGTGGTCTCGCGCATGTCGCGCGCCAGGCGCTCGTCCAGGGGGAAGGCCATCACCACGAAACCGATGGTGACGGGCGCTTTCACCGGCACCACGACAATCTGGTACGGCAGGCGTTCCACGATGGCCACGCCGTTGGCGCCGTCGGCCGCTTCGGCCTTGTCCAGCATGCTGGCCACCATGTGTTCCAGGCCCGCCGCCTGCGCGTCGCTGGTCGAGGCAACCACCTTGCGCTCGGCGCTGACAAGCATCGTCATCGACGCCTTGATGCGGCGCCCGTGGTTGGCCAGGGCCGATTCGATCGTGGCGCGGTCGCCTTCGTCGGTGTTGCCGATGGCCGCCAGGAAGCCGGCGTCGCGCGACAGCAGCCGCGCGCCATTGCGCAGGTTCTGCGCATTCTGTTCCATCAGGCGCGCGAACACCTTGCTGCCGTTGACCAGCTCGGCGGCAATGGCGGTACGCGCATTGCTGTCGATGCCGCGCTGGATCACGGCCAGCCCCACCAGCTGCACCACGATCAGCAGCACGAGGAACAGTGTGACGATGCGGCTTTCTAGGCTGCGGAAGCGCATGGCGTCAGTACAGCGGCGTGTCCGGGTCGGCAGGCGGCGGCTTCAGCGTCATCCTGAAGCTGGCGCTGGCGGTGCCGTCGGCCAGGCGCACGGGCTGCTCGAGCGCGTTGCCGCCGGCCACGCCCGGATGCCAGGCCTTGAGCACATACTTGCCGGCGGGAGCTTCCAGCGCCACGCTGCCGCCGGCGTCAGTCTTGCCGAAATAGGGGGTATCGACAATGCGCACATAGGCGATCATCTTGTCGTGGATGTTGCAGCCCAGTACCACGGTGCCGGGCTTTTCGAAGGTTTGCGGTTCCGCCGTCGTGCCGGTGTAGAGCTTCTGGTCGAACTTGTGCGGCGCCGAGAACGAATAGATGTGGTGCCGCACCTTGTCGTTGTTCGGGAAGTAGATCTTGCTGCCGGTCTGGATCACCGTCACCAGGGGCAGGAACTTCAAGCCCTTCTGGCTGATCTCACCCGGCTTGAGCGCCTTGGGCAGTTGCTGCGGGCCATCGGCCTCCAGGTACACCACGGCATCGGCCACCGGCTTGCCGCCGGCATCGAGCACCTGCACGCTGATGCCACCCGCGGCTGCCGCGCTGCCGGCAAGGAAAAAGGCCGTCACTGCGGCGGCACGGGAAATGAACGGGCTCGGCATCGTACTCTGTCGTGGAGGTGGAAGCCTATTGTAGCGCCAAAAATGTGTTTCCAGCATTCATCATGTTGTCACATTAGTGCTACACAATCACGGCGTTGTCCACCTTCCGTCTGCCCGCCGTGAGCCCCTCTGCCACCTTGCCGCACAATGTGACCTACCTGCGCCCTGCCCCGGACGAGTTGCTGGGCCAGCACTTGCTCGACATCATCCAGCGGCGCCAGTTGCACGCCCTGTTCCAGCCCATCGTCCACATGCAAAGCGGCGAGATCATCGCTTACGAAGGCTTGATCCGGGGGCCGTCGGACAGCCCGCTGCATTCTCCGCTGAACCTGTTCCGCGTCGCGCGCGCCAACCACCTGGCGCGCGAAGTGGAATACCTGTGCCGGCGCATCGTGCTGGAACGCTTCGCCGAGCTGAATCTGCCGGGCAAGCTGTTCCTCAATGTCAGCCCCGAGTCGCTGGTGCGCCAGCCGAACGGGGTGCAGGGCGAAACCCTGGGCTACATCCACGAGTTCGGCATCAATCCCGCCAACGTCATCATCGAGCTGACGGAGAACCAGCCCACCTACGACTACGAACTCATGCGCGAAGCGGTGCTGCATTACCGCAACATGGGCTTCCAGATCGCCATCGACGACCTGGGCGAAGGCTTCTCCAGCCTGCGCCTGTGGTCGGAGCTGCGCCCGGAGTTCGTCAAGATCGACATGCACTTCATCCAGGGCATCGACCACGACCCGGTGAAACTGCAATTCGTGCGCTCGATCCAGGAAATCGCGGACAAGTCGAACACCCTGGTCATCGCCGAAGGCATCGAGAAGGCGGCCGAGCTGCTGGTGCTGCGCGACCTGGGCATCGCCTTCGGCCAGGGCTATCACCTGGGGCGTCCGCACGCCTTGCCAGCCAAGGCCCTGCCGGCGGAAGTGGTCAAGGTACTGGGCCGCAACGGCGTCGCCGTGTACCCCCAGCGCGCCACCGAGCGCAACGCCGTCAGCATCCGCAAGCTGCTGCACGAGGTCGCTGCCGTGCCGCCCAGCATGATCAACAATGAAGTCTACGAAATCTTCCTGGCCGACCCCAAGCTGATGATCATCCCGGTGGTCGACGCCGGCCAGCCGCTGGGACTGATTTCGCGCTTCGAGATGATCGACCACTTCGCCCGCCCCTACCAGCGCGAACTGTACGGCAAGAAGCCATGCACCATCTTCATGGACGCCAAGCCGATCATTGCCGACGCCGGCTCCAGCCTGCAGGACCTGTCCTGCCGCATGGCCGAGTCGGACGCGCACCACCTGTTCAACGGCTTCATCATCACTGAAGACGGCCGCTACAGCGGCATGGGCACGGGGCACGACCTGATGCGCGAGATCACGCAGATGCAGATCACGGCGGCACGCTATGCCAACCCGCTGACGCAGTTGCCGGGCAATGTGCCGATCAACGAGCACATCGACCGCTTGCTGGAGAGCCAGACCCGGTTCTGGGTCTGCTACGTGGACCTGGACCACTTCAAACCCTTCAACGACGTCTACGGCTACCGGCGCGGCGACGACGTCATCCAGCTCACCGGCAACATCCTGTCCAAGCACAGCGACCATGGCCGCGACTTCGTCGGGCATATCGGCGGCGACGATTTCGTCATCCTGTTCCAGAGCGAGGATTGGGAGGTGCGCTGCCAGGCCATGCTCGAAGATTTCTCCAACGCAATAGCTGACTTCTACAGCAACGAGGACCGCGAACGGGGCGGCTATATCAGCGAGGACCGCCAGGGCAAGAAGGTCTTCTATTCGCTGATGAGCCTGTCCGCCGGGGTGATCCGCGTCGAGCCGCAGCAGTTCTATTCGCACCACCAGATCGCGGCGCGCGCGGCTGATGCAAAGAAACAAGCAAAAAAGATACACGGAAACAGTCTTTTCCTTGATCGCAGGATGCAATCGGCCGAAGCGTCGCCTATATTGAATGCATGAGCCCCTTCCTCTACAGCCTGTGCCAGAAGCCGGTCGTCGGCATCGCCATGATGGCTGCATCGCTGTGCGAGTTCCCGCCGCTGGTGAAGGACGCCTCCATGAAGCTTGACGCCGCCGGCAGCGTGGTGGCGGTCGACGTCACCGTGCCGGTGGACCTGCGCTATACGCTGCTGCTGGAAATGAGCAATCCCGCCGGCGAATCGCTCAGCAAGCAGGAGGTGGGCATCCTGGGCGACCGTCGCCTGGAGCACTGCAACGACGGCATCGACCTGGCCAAGGTGTCGCCCAAGGAACGCGCCGCCTACGGGCGCGCCATGCCGTTCAAGGTGGAAGTGCGGCGCAAGTCGGACAATATGCTGGTGCACTCGCGCCTGGTCAACACCATGTGCGTGGCCAGCAAATGGGCCAACCAGCGCTCGCGCAGCCTGGGCAATATTGCCCTGGTGCGGGGAACGTACAGCCTGCGCGTGGAAAATGTCGCGGCGCAGGCCGGCTTGGAGCGCCTGAGCGCCACCGTGCAGCTGGCGCCCGGCACCGACAAGCCACTGACCGCGCAGCGCTAGTCTCTTCCACGCAGGGGCACGGCGTCAGCGCGGGCTGCTGCGAACGGCGCGATGGTGCGGGCGGAGACGGAGCGTTTCATTAAAGTCGACGCCGCCATGGAATTGCTCGTCAGGCAATGCTGCCTCGTGTACACCGCCGCGCAAGCCTTCCAGGTTATGCCGCGCCAGCACATGGCCCTGCGCCGCCGCCTTGCGGTACCAGTGCAGGGCCTGTGCCGCGTCCTGCGGCACGCCCTGCCCCGTCGCGTACAGCACCCCCAGATTGTTCTGGGCGGCGGCGTCGCCCTGCTCGGCGGCGCTGCGGTACCAGTGCACGGCCCGCGTCAAGTCACGCGCCACGCCATCGCCCCCGGCGTACAGCACGCCCACGCTGAACTGGGCCTGGGCCGACCCGCCTTCGGCGGCAAGGCTGTACCACACCAGGGCTTGCGCCGTGTCGCGCGCCACCCCGGTGCCGTGCGCGAACATGCTGCCCAGCAGGCACTGGGCGTGCACCTCGCCGCGCACGGCCGCCTTGCGCAGCCAGGCCAGGGCCCGCTCGCAGTCGGGCGGCACGCCGCGCCCATTCAGGTACGCTTCGCCCAGCAGGGCCTGGGCGCTGGGCATGCCCTGTTCGGCGGCCCGGCTGAACCAGCGCACGGCCAATTCCTCGTCCAGGGGAACGCCGCGGCCGCGCCGGTACATCTGGCCCAGGTTCTGCTGCGCGGCAGGGTCGCCCTGGCGCGCGGCACGGCGGAACCAGTACACCGCTTCCACATCGCTGCAGGCCGTGCCGCAGCCGCGGTAGTACATGGCGCCCAGCTGGTTCTGGGCAAAGGCCAAGCCCTGCAGGGCGGCCATGCGCATCCAGCCGAAGGCCTGGCGCAGGTCGCACTCGACGCCCTGGCCGCTCTTGTAGAGAAGCGCCAGGTTGAACTGGGCGTAGGGATCTCCCCGCTGGGCGGGGCCAAGGAACCACCGGAAGATGCGCTCCCGGTCTGCCAGACGTTTGCCCATCGCCGCCTCCCATGCTTCAGATTGTTATCTAAAGTATAAGAAGCGGTTCCGGGCCGCCTTTGATTTAGCTCAAGCTCAGAACTTGGCGCGCACGCCGAAGACGACACTGCGGCCTGGCAGCGGCGAAATGTCCTTCAGCAGGGAGGTCGACACGCGGATTTCCTCGTTCAGCACGTTCTTGGCCAGCACGAACCAGGTCAGGTCCAGGTCCTTCAGCTTTTGCGTGTACGACAGGTTGGCGTTGAGCTGGTTGTAGGAGCCGGTCGGCGTCGCTTCGAACGATGCCAGGCGGTCCTGCGCCCGGGCATGGATCCAGGTAGCGCCGGCGCGCCAGTTGCTGCTGCGGTAGCCGACGCTGGCGCCAACGCGCGTGGCCGGCTGCAGCGGCAGGCTGCCGGCATTCTTCAGGTCGCCATGCGACGTATCGGCGAACAGGCGGCCGTTCACGCCCAGGCCCAGCGGGTTGTACTCGATCTCGCCTTCCGCGCCGCGCACGGTGGCGTCACCCTGGCTGAACAGGCGCTCGCGGAATTGCTCGCCTTCATGGCCTTCGTGGCCTTCCGCGTCGACCAGGGTACCGGTCACGTGGCCATAGATGAAGTCGGAAATGCTGTTGTGGAACAGGTTGGCCTTCCAGCGCAGCAGGCCCGTGGTCTTCTGCACGGAGAATTCCACGTTGCGCGACGTTTCCTTGCGCAGGTCGGGATTGCCCACGTCGAAGGTGATGGTGGCGTGGTGCGGGCCGGCGGAATACAGTTCTTCCGTGCTTGGCGCGCGCTGCGCGCGCGACAGCGTCAGGCCGGCCGCATAGCCGGGCACGAAGGACCACAGGGCACCCAGCGCGCCCGATTGCAGCGAGAAGGAACGATCCAGGCCGCTGACCGGCTGGCGCTTCACGCGCTCCAGGCGCAGGCCGGCGTTGACGCGCACCGGACCCCACTCCTTTTCCTCGACGATGAAGGCGGCGCTCGACTTGGAACGCGTGGCCGGCACCGTGTCGTGCGCGTGGCCGTGTTCCTCGTCCTCCTCCTCATGGTCTGCGCCGTCTTCGGCCGCCTTGGCGGCGAAGTGCGTCAGTTCCGTCTGCATGCCGAAGGTGCCGTGCCAGCCGTTGATGGCCTTGTGCACCAGTTCGGCGCGTGTTTCCAGGGCGCGGTTGGTGAAACGCACTTCCGGCGTGCCGTCCTGGCCCAGTTCGTCGTGCCGGTAGTCGGTGTAGCCGGCCTTGAACTTGGCCGATTCGATGCCCGGCAGGATGTTCTTGAACAGGCTGTCGATGTCGTAGCGCGTCTGGTGCTGGTCGATGACGGAACCTTCGTCGCTTGGCACGCTGTACTTGTTTTCCAGGCCCGAGACGGAAGCGCCCACGTAGCCCCAGCCATCGATGTAGGAGCCGCCCAGGCCGGCGCCCTTCTCCTTGGTGCCCGAATGCGGCAGGCGTGCGCCGCCCGACGCCGGATCGCCGGCCACGCGGCTGCCCGGGATCTTGTAGTCGCCGGACTGGCGCGCGTTGGCGTCCAGGTGCAGGGCCAGCTTGCCGATGGCGCCGTCGATGGTGCCGGACGTGGCATGGCCGTCGTCCACCGTGCTGTAGCGCGCTTCGGCCTGGCCGGTCAGCTTCGGTTCCAGCGCGGGCGGGATGCGCTCGTTGACCACGTTGACCAGGCCGCCGATTGCGCCCGACCCGTACAGCAGCGCCGCCGGACCGCGCAGGATCTCGATCTGGTGCGCCACCGAGCCTTCCGCCGCCACGGCGTGGTCGTTGGACAGGCCGGACACGTCGGACACGGACATGCCGTTTTCCAGCATCTTCACGCGCGCCCCTTCCAGGCCGCGGATGATCGGACGCGAGGAACCGGCGCCGAAGGCGGAAGTGGATACGCCCAGTTCCGACGACAGTGTCTCGCCCAGCGAGTTGGCCATCTTGTCACGCAATTCATCGCCGGACAGCACCTTGGCCGGCAGCAGGATTTGTTCGGTTTCCCCCTTGTGGAAGGGGTTGGCGGTCACGATGACCTTGGTCACTTCGCCCTCCTGGGCGTGGGCACATGCGGATACGGCGGACAGGACGGCGCCTGCCAGCAGGGAATACTTGAAATTCATGGGAAGCCTCTGTTTACGACAAACGATAGCCCGCCGGCGTCACAGCGACGCGGCGGCAATTCACAGCAGTTCGTTGTGTCAAACCAGAGGCGGAGCGCGCGAATCGTAGGCGCGGGCGCTGCGTGCGCCGTGCGGCTGGGCCAGTGCGGCGCCCGCTTGCGGCGCCGTATAGTCGAGCGCCAGGACGGCATGGTGCGGCGTGCCGACCGCGTTCGCCAGCGAGGCGAACGCCGCGCACTGGCTGCAGTTGTGGTCTAGCGCCAGGCCGGCGCTCAGGCCCGGCTCGTTGCCGCTGAGCGCCTGCTGCTCGCCGCCATGCCGGAAATCCGACCAGTGCGACACCGCGTGCGCCATCCCAAGCTGCTGGGACAGTACCAGGAGCAAGGCAAGGAAGACGTGGAACAGGTGGCGGTTGGCTTTCACGACGGCCATTCTATACAAATTATGCAAACTTGCGCAATGCATCCCGCGCCAGGCCGGCGCCGATGCTGCCGAACAGGTCGCCCTCGACGCGGCGCGCACCCGGCACCAGGGCCGCGATGCGTTCGCGCAGCAGGTGCACCCCGCTCGAGCCGCCGGTGAAGAAGATGGTGTCGACCTGGCCGGCCTGCACGCCGGCGTCGGCCAGGAGCTGGGTCACGGTGGCGCCCACGCTGTCGACCAGATTGCTCACCGCGGCATCGAAGCTGTCGCGCGTGACTTCCAGCAGCACCGGCGGCGCCAGGCGCTCCAGCTCCAGCTGCACCGACGCCTGCGCGGACAGGGCGATCTTGCCCTCTTCCACCTTCATGGCCAGCCAGTGCCCGGACCGCTCCTCGATCAGGTGCTGCAGGCGCTGCAGCTTGGCCGGTTCACGCGCGTCGCGGATCATTTCCGTCAGCTGGGCCTGCATCTTGCGCGTGTAGGCCTGGTTGATGGTATGCCAGGTCGCCAGGTTGAAGTAGTAGCTGGACGGGACATCCGCACCGCTCAGGAACTGGCTGCCATAGCCCAGCAGCGGCATCACGCTCGACAGGCTCAGGTACTTGTCGAAATCGGTGCCGCCGATGTGCACGCCGCCCGTGGCGAGGATGTCGTCCGCGCGCTCGGCGCGGGCCACGCGCTCCGGGCCCAGCCGCACCAGCGTGAAGTCGGACGTGCCGCCGCCGATGTCGGCGATCAGGACCAGCTCTTCGCGGTCGATCTGCGATTCGTATTCGAAGGCGGCGGCAATCGGCTCGTACTGGAAGGCCACGTCGCGGAAGCCCACGTTGCGCGCGATCTCGGCCAGCGTGTCCTCGGCCAGCTGGTCAGCCGCAGCGTCATCGTCGATGAAATGCACGGGACGGCCCAGCACCACGTGCTCGAACGGGCGCCCGGCGGCGCGTTCGGCGCGTTGCTTCACTTCGCCGATGAACTGCGCCAGCAGCACGCGGAATGGCAGCGCGCGGCCGCCGACCTCGGTCTGGCCGTCCATCAGGCTCGTGCCCAGCAGGCTTTTCAGCGAGCGCATCAGGCGGCCTTCGCAACCGGCCAGGTATTCGGCCAGGGCGGCGCGCCCGTAGCTCGTGTCGTCGTCCTCGGCATTGAAGAAGACCACGGAAGGCAAGGTGATCTTGCCATCTTCCAGTTCCAGCATGATGGGGTGGCCGGGACGCACCCATCCGACGGTGGAGTTGGAAGTGCCAAAGTCAATGCCGCATGCGTTTGCCATCTCAATCATCCGCGAAGAAAAGGGGCGGTATTCTACCAGAGCCGGCGCGGCCAGGAAACCACACTCCCAACTTGTAAACGCAAGGCAATTATTGCCATGTGGTAAGATTCTAAGCTATCCTGAAATTTGCAGCCAGCCAACAAGTCCAGATGCGCCCAACCACGCCACAACCTGCCGTCAGCGCCGCCCAGCAGAAAGCCATCATCCTCCTGGAGGGACGCCGCGTCACCTCCTATGATGTCGCGCTCGTGGCCGGCGTGTCGCAGTCGGCCGTGTCGCGCTGTTTCAAGCCCGGCGCCAGCGTCTCCAAGTCGACCTATGCGCGCGTGATGAAGGCCGCGCAGGCCCTGGAATACATCCCCAACGCTGCCGCGCGCAGCCTGATCACGCGCCGCACCAATATCGTGGCGATCATCGTTTCCCACTCCAGCATGCTGTACAACCCGGCAGCGCTGTCGGAACTGTCGCAGCAGCTGAACCGCCGCGGCAAGCGCGCCCTGCTTTTCACCATGCAGCACGAAGGCGAGATCGAGAGCATCCTGACCGACGTCTGGCAGTTCCAGGTGGACGGCGTGGTGGCGGCGTCCACCCTGAGCGCCGCCCACGTCGAGGAGTTCCGCCGCCGCCAGGTGCCGCTGGTGGTGTTCAACCGCCACCTGCGCGACCTGGACGTCAACAGCGTGCTGTGCGACCAGCAGGAAGCGGCGCGCCTCGTGGTCAACCGCCTGGTGGCGGCAGGGCACCGCCAGTTCGCCATCATTGGCGGGCCGGGCCAGAACTCCATCGCGCGCGAGCGCCTGCGCGGCTTCCTGGGACGCATTCACGAATTGGACCTGCCGGAAGCGCCGGTCTTCCATGGCGCCTTCGACTACGCCAGCGGCGTGGCCGGCCTGCACGAACTGATCGCGCGCCTGGGCGCCGTGCCGGACGCCGTCATGTGCGGCAACGACGCCATGGCCATGGGCTGCGTCGACGCGGCGCGCCAGCACCTGCATATCGACGTGCCGTCGGACATGTCGGTGGTGGGTTTCGATGCGGTGGAGGGGTCGAACTGGCTCAGCTACGAGCTGACGACCTTGCGCCAGCCCCTGCACAAGATGGCGGTGGCGGCGGCCGATTTGCTGTGCAACCTGATGGAAGCGGATGGCGAAGTCCAGGCCGAGAAGCGCCTATTCTCGGCGCAGTTCGTCGAAGGGGAAACCGCGCGCCTGGCGGCGAGCACCCCGGTGCTGGCGCCGAATCCAGCCTCCGCCCAGGCCGCGTTCGCGGCCTGAAGGCGGCGCCGTTTAGCCGGCGGCGATGCGTTTGGCGATGTAGGCCAGCGACTCTTCCACCTGGTCCACCAGGATCAGGCACAAATCCCCATCCTGCAGGCGGTCCATGGCTGCATCGATGGCGACGAACTCGCCGGTGATTTCATCGATGCGGGTGGTGCGGCTGGCGCCCTGCAGGCCCTGGCGCAGCAAACCGACCACTTCGCCGTCGGCGCGGCCGCGCTGGCAGGCATCCTGGTACAGCACCACGTCGTCGAAGGCCTTGCCCAGGATCTCCGTCTGCTGGCGGATATCCTGGTCGCGCCGGTCGCCGGCGCCGGAAATGACCACCGAACGGCGCTTGGCGGGCATGCCATCGACCGCCTGCACCAGGGCCAGCATGGCGTCCGGA
Source organism: Pseudoduganella sp. (assembly GCA_021323265.1). Classification (GTDB taxonomy): domain Bacteria; phylum Pseudomonadota; class Gammaproteobacteria; order Burkholderiales; family Burkholderiaceae_D; genus Rugamonas. The sequence goes on from JAJTCO010000020.1 coordinate 46,137, forward strand.
TTGTGGCCGTAGTCGGCGATCACGGTCGCGCCGCGGTACTTGAAGATGTTGAAACGGCCCGGCGCATTGTGGCTGTCGGTAGTGAAGGACAGCAGGCCGCGGCGGATCGCGTCCCAGTCGACGCCGGCCGCCCAGGCCGCGGCCACCGACGCCATCGCGTTTTCCACCTGGAAGCCGATGGTGCCGTTGAAGGTGATCGGCACGTCCGCCAGCGCAATGCGCTGCTCGAACTTGCCTTCCACCGCCACCATCTGGCCGTTCTCCACGTACACGGTGCGCTTGCCTTGCGCCAGGTGGGTGGCCACCACGGGGTGGTAGCGGTCGGCGCCGAAGAAGATCACCTTGCCCTTGCACTTGGCGGCCATCGCGGCGACGATCGGGTCGGTCGCGTTCAGCACCGCGTAGCCATGCTCGTCGACGTTCATCACGATCACGCGCTTGAGCACAGCCAGGTCTTCCACGGTGGTGATGTAGTTCAGGCCCAGGTGGTCGCCGGCGCCGATATTGGTCACCACGGCCACCTTGCAACGGTCGTAGGCCAGGCCTTCGCGCAGGATGCCGCCACGCGCCGTCTCGAACACGGCGGCGTCCACATCCGGATGCTGCAGCACGTTGCGCGCCGAACGCGGACCGGAGCAGTCGCCCGAATCGATCTGGCGGCCGTTGACGTACACGCCGTCGGTATTGGTCATGCCCACGCGCAGGCCGCTGGCGGCCAGCAGGTGCGCGGTCAGGCGCACGGTCGTGGTCTTGCCGTTGGTGCCGGTCACCGCCACCACCGGGATACGGCCATCGTCGCCTTCCGGGAACATGGTGTTGATGATCGCTTCGCCGATCGGGCGCCCCTTGCCGTAGGACGGCGAGAGGTGCATGCGCAGGCCGGGCGCGGCGTTCACTTCCACCACGCCGCCGTTCTGTTCTTCAATGGGACGCAACACCGAGTCGCACACGACGTCCACGCCGCAGATGTCGAGGCCGATCATCTGCGCCGCCTCCACCGCGCGCGCCGCCACTTCCGGGTGCACGTCGTCGGTGACGTCGGTGGCGGAGCCGCCGGTCGACAGGTTGGCGTTATTGCGCAGTACGACGCGCTGCCCCTGCGGCGGCACCGAGTCCGCCGCCAGGCCTTGCAGCGCCAGGCGCGCCAGGGCAATGTCGTCGAAGCGGATCTTGGTCAGCGCGGTACCGTGGCCGGTACCGCGGCGCGGGTCGGCGTTGACGATGTCGACCAGCTCGCGCACCGAGTGCACGCCGTCACCCACCACGTGGGGCGGGTCGCGGCGCGCCGCGGCCACCAGCTTGTTGCCGATCACCAGCAGGCGGAAATCGTGGCCGGCCAGGAAGCGTTCGACCATGATGTCGTCGCGGAATTCCTTGGCGGCGTTGTAGGCGGCGATGGTCTGCTCGCGGGTGGTGATGTTGACCGTCACGCCCTTGCCCTGGTTGCCGTCCTTCGGCTTGACCACCACCGGCAGGCCGATTTCCAGCGCGGCCTTCCACGCGTCTTCCGCGTCTTCGGCGGTGCGGCCGGTCGGTACCGGCACGCCGGCGGCGTCCAGCAGCTTCTTGGTCAGTTCCTTGTCCTGCGCGATGGTTTCGGCAATCGCGCTGGTGGAATCCATTTCGGCGGCCTGGATGCGGCGCTGCCTGGAACCCCAGCCGAAACTCACCATCGAGCCTTCGGTCATGCGGCGGTACGGGATCTTGCGCGCCACGGCGGCGTGCACGATGGAGCCGGTGGACGGGCCCAGGCGCACGTCTTCGTCGAGCTCATGCAGTTCGTGCAGGGCGGCGGCCAGGTCGAACGGCGTGTCGTCCATGGCTGCCTTGCACAGCTTTTCGGCCCATTCCATGGCCAGGCGGCCCACGGCTTCCTCGGTGTACTCGACCACGGTCTGGTAAATGCCTTCTTCCAGCGTCTGGGTGGTGCGGCTGAAGGTCACCGGGCAACCGGCTTCGGCCTGCAGGCCCAGGGCCGCCAGTTCCAGCACATGCGCCATCGGGATGGTGTCGGCGTGACCGTCAGGCTGCAGCTGCGCCAGGCGCGGGAAGCGGGTGCGCAGGCGCACTTCGAAACCGGGAATCTTGTCGACCGAGCGCTCCTCGGGCGTGCAGGACACGATGGATTCAACAGCCGTGTGATGGCTCCACAGATTTGGACCGCGCAGCGCGCGGATGCGAATAACTTCCATTCCTCGTAATCCCGTTTAGTTTTTCTTGGTATTCCACTCGAACGTGCGCAGCGCCGCCCCGATCAGGTCCGGCGACAGGCCCATGGCCCAGCCGGCGCCGATCGCGGCGAGGACGGCTTCCTTGCGGTCTTCCTCGCTGACCGGCAGGCAGGACGGCGGCAGGATCGCCAGCTCGTCGCGCCCGGCCGCCATGACGAAGCCGCCATCGCGCAGGAAGACGGCGCGGCCGCCATCCTGGCGGTGCGAATCGATGGCCGGCACGTGCTCGTCCTGGCCATAGAAGATCACGTCGCCGTCGCACAATTCGGCCATCTCGGCCACTTGCGCATCGGAGGCATTCAGCACCGCCGCGCCTTCCGGCAGGACCACGTCCACCTGGGTGCGCAGCACGCCGAACATCTGTTCCGGGCTGTGGATATAGAAGTCGTTCAGTTCCTCGTGGCCGGCAGCGTCGGTCACCACGCCCACCGTGCACTTGTCGTAGGAGAAGCCTTCACTCAGGATCATGCGGTTGGAATTGGCAAACACGGCCGCTTCCACGTTCTTGTTGATCAGCAGGCGCTGGCCCGATTCCCATTCGGTCAGCGGGCCGCGCGCCACCGGGCGGCCATTCAGGAACACGCCCTGGTCGGTTGCGGTGCCCACGTAGCGGCCGCTCATTTGCAGCAGCCAGCCGATCAGGCGCGCGATCAGCGCGTTCTGGCGCGAGCCGGCCACGCCGACGATCGGGATGCGGCCGTCTTCGCCTTCGGCAAACAGCTGGTCGGCAATCGCATGGCCGACCGGACGCGCCAGGCCGCCGGCGGCCGGCTTCAGGTGGGCCAGCAGGCCCGGGCTGGCGTTCACTTCGATGATGGCGCCGCCCTGCTCTTCCAGCGGGCGCGAAATGTCGGCGGCCACCAGGTCGATGCCGGCGATGTCCAGGCCGATGGTGCGCGCGGCCAGGGCCGCCATTTCAGCCACGGCCGGGTGCACCAGGTCGGTCACGTCGTTGGCCACGTTGCCGTTCAGCTGGATCAGCACCTGGCGCCCGGCTTCGGGCACGGAATCGGGCGTCAGGCCCTGGCGCTTCAGGTCCAGCAGCACTTCCTCCGATTCGCGCGGCTGCACGATATTCAGCGGGAATTCCTCGGTGGTGCCGCGGCGCGGGTCGGTGTTGATCTGGGTGTCCACCAGTTCCTGCACGGTGGACTTGCCGTCGCCGGTCACCCACAGCGACTCGCCCATGGAAGCGGCGACCATGCGGCGGCCAACCACCAGCAGGCGGTGTTCGTTACCGACGATGAACTTCTCGACGATGACGCTCTTGCTGCCGCCGCGCACGACGGCGATGTCGTAGGCGGCGCGCACGTCGGCCTCGGTCGTCAGGTTGAGCGACACGCCGCGGCCATGGTTGCCGTCGTAGGGCTTGAGCGCCACCGGCAGGCCGATGTCCTGCGCTTCTTCCCACGCCTCGTCGGCGCTCTTGACCAGGGTGCCTTCCGGTACCGGCACGCCGACCGATTTCAGCAGGTCCTTGGTCATGTCCTTGTCGGACGCAATGCCTTCGGCGATGGCGGAGGTGTTATCGGTTTCCGCGGTCCAGATGCGGCGTTGGCGCGCGCCGTGGCCCAGTTGCACCAGATTGCCGTCAGTCAGGCGGATATGGGGAATCTTGCGGTCGGTGGCCGCGTCCACGATGGACGCGGTGGACGGGCCCAGGCACAGCGATTCGACCATGGAGGTCAGCTTCGCCACCGTGGCAGCCAGGTCGTAGGGCTGGTCTTCGATGGCGGCCATCAGCAAGTCCTTGCCGGCGGCCAGGGCGGCGCGGCCGACCTGCTCCTGGCGCGTGCGGAAGGCCATCTTGTAAATACCGCTGCCTTCCGCGGTCTGGCGCGTCTTGCCAAAGCCGGTGCGCATGCCGGCCAGGTTCTGCAGTTCCAGCACCACGTGTTCCAGGACGTGGCCGGCGTAGGTGCCGTCGCGCAGGCGCTCCAGGAAGCCGCCGCGCTCGCCGACGCCGCAGCGGTGCTCGACCAGGCCGGGCAGGAAGGCGATCAGGCGTTCGTAAAAACCGGGGAGTTTGTTCGAAGGGTAGTTTTCAAGCTCGCCGATATCGAGCCAAGCCTCGATCACCGGGCGATAGGTCCAGATGTTCGGTCCACGCAAGTGTGTTACGCGGAGAAACCCAATGTCTTTCTTTTTTGTCATGTTTTAGCTCTTGTACCTCTTGCGGTATACTCCGCCCGTCCTTCTATTTTCCCACTGTTTCGCAATTCTTGCCACTTGCGCGATTGGACTTATCGTCGTGGGATGGCTCTAAAACTGCACGATCACGCCGGCGTCGGCCACCTCGAACTGGTCGACGAAAGCCAGCGCCTGGCCGCATGGCGCTTCACCCTGGGCCAGAACCTGCTGGCCATCCGCCTGCAGGAAAATTTCGCGCGGCTGCACGAAGCGCATGTGGACGGAAAACCACTGCAACAGGTCGAACAGAACGCCTGTCCGACCTGCAAGGCGCCGCTCGAACCGGACCAGGAAGAATGCCCTGTCTGCACCAAGGTGGTCCACACTCCGCCATCGACCTGGACCCTGTTTCGCCTGTGGCGCTTTGCCAAGCCATACCAATGGCAGCTGCTGCTTGGCTTTACGATGATGTTGCTGTCCACGGGCGCGCACCTGATCCCGCCCTACATCATCATGCCGCTGACCGACAACGTGCTGATTCCTTACCAGAACGGCAAGGACGTCGATACGTCGCTGGTGATGATGTATATGAGCGCACTGACCGGCGCCGCGCTGCTGGCCTGGATTTTCGGCTGGGCCAAGACCTATGTGCTGGCCCTGGTCTCCGAGCGCATCGGCGCCGACCTGCGTACGACCACGTATGAACATCTGCTGCGCATGTCGCTGGAATACTTCGGCGGCAAGCGCACCGGCGACCTGATGTCGCGCATCGGTTCCGAATCGGACCGCATCTGCGTCTTTCTCTCGTTGCACCTGCTGGACTTTGCCTCGGACTGCCTGATGATCGTCATGACGGGCGTGATCCTGTTTACGATCGATCCATGGCTGGCCCTTGCCACGTTGCTGCCGCTGCCTTTCATCGCCTGGATGATCCACCTGGTGCGCGACCGCCTGCGTACCGGCTTCGAGAAGATCGACCGCGTCTGGGGCGAAGTGACCAACGTGTTGGCCGACACCATCCCCGGCATCCGCGTGGTGAAAGCCTTTGCCCAGGAGGCGCGCGAATCGGCCCGCTTCCGCACTGCCAACAAGCACAACCTGGCCGTCAACGATAAGCTCAACAAGGTGTGGTCGCTGTTCTCGCCGACCGTATCGTTCCTGACCGAGCTTGGCATCCTGGTGATCTACGTGTTCGGCATCTGGATGATTTCCAGGCACAACATCACTGTCGGCGTATTGAGTTCGTTCGTGTTGTACGCCAACCGCTTCTACGGCAAGCTCGACTCCATGAGCCGCATCGTGTCCGTGACCCAGAAATCGGCTTCGGCCGCCAAGCGCATCTTCGACATCCTCGACCACGTTTCCAGCGTGCCCGAGCCGGCGCAGCCGGTGAAGGTCGACGCGATCAGGGGCGACATCACCCTGCGTGAAGTGGGCTTCCGCTACGGCAACCGCGCCGTCAACCGCGGCGTGAACCTGGAGATCAAGGCGGGCGAGATGATCGGCCTGGTGGGCCATTCCGGCTCCGGCAAGTCCACCCTGGTGAACCTGATCTGCCGCTTCTACGACGTGGCCGAAGGCGCCATCCTGCTCGACGGCCAGGACATCCGCAACTTTGCCGTTTCCGACTACCGCCGCCATATCGGCCTGGTGCTGCAGGAGCCGTTCCTGTTCTTCGGCACCATCGCCGAGAACATCGCCTACGGCAAGCCCGATGCGACGCGCGAAGAGATCATGAAGGCGGCCCGCGCCGCGCACGCCCACGACTTCATCCTGCGCCTGCCGCAAGGCTACGACTCGATGGTCGGCGAACGCGGCCAGGGCCTCTCGGGCGGCGAGCGCCAGCGCATCTCCATCGCGCGCGCCCTGCTGATCGACCCGCGCATCCTGATCCTGGACGAAGCGACGGCTTCCGTGGACTCCGAGACCGAGAAGGAAATCCAGAAGGCGCTCGACAACCTGGTTGCCGGCCGCACCACGATCGCCATTGCGCACCGCCTGTCCACGTTGCAGCGCGCCGACCGCCTGGTGGTGATGGATCGCGGCAAGGTGGTGGAAGAAGGTCCGCATGACGAGCTGATGGCCAAGGAAGGCGCCTACTACCGCCTGTACCAGGCGCAGGCACGTAACGTCGATACCGACCTGGATGACAAAGCAAAGAGCCGCGAAGATGACAACTGATTTTTCCCTGAGCCGCGACAGTTTCGGCAAACTCAATCTGATTGACGCCGACGGTGTCCTGCACGAGAACGTGGCGCCGGTGCGCGCCTTCCCGATCCAGGCGCCGGAAGAAGGCCTGTCGCTGGTGAACGTCGACGGCAAGGAAGTGGCCTGGCTGGACCGCATTACCGACCTGCCGCCGGCCATGGCCGATATCATGCGCGAGGAACTGGCGGGGCGCGAATTCATGCCCGAGATCAGCCGCATCATCGACGTGGGCAGCTATGCCTGCCCGTCCACCTGGACCGTCGCCACCGACCGCGGCGAAACCAGCTTCGTACTGCGCGGCGAGGAAGACATCCGCCGCATCGGCAGCGTCTCGCTGCTGGTGTCGGACAGCCACGGCATCCACTTCCTGATCCGCGACCAGTTTGCGCTCGACAAGCACAGCAAGCGCATCCTGGACCGCTTCCTCTAAGACGGCATCCGCAGCGGGGCGTTGAACAGGATCACCGCCTCGCCGCTGATCGTCACCTTCACGGGCACGCCGTTGTCGATGGCGACGCGCACGTGCACCACACCGTCGCGCCGCAGCACGCGTCCCTGGTGGCCCTCGAACGCCAACTCGCGCCCATCATGCGGCATCAGCCCGTGGCGTACCAGGTAGGCGCCCAGCGGCCCGTTAGCATTGCCCGTCACCGGGTCTTCACCGATGCCGATCGCGGGCGCAAACATGCGCCCTTCGGTCGCGTTGCTGCCTTTCAGCACAAAGGGGAACCAGCCGTTGCAATTTAGCTCGCGGCTCATGCCCGCCAGCGCCTCCAGGTCCGGCGCCAGCCGCCCCAGCGCAAAGCCGTCCGGCAGCGGCACCATGACCTTGCTATGGCCGGTCGACACCACCTGCAAGGGTCGCCCCGGCGCCAGCCCGTCGCCGCTCGCCGCCGCGCCAAGCGCCTGCGTGACGCGTGCGCGCCAGTGCGCGCCAAGCGGCTCGCCGAACTGGGGCGCCCCCTGTTCGATCTCGATGCGCCAGTCCCCGCTTGCCGCATCGTGCACGGGACGTACCCGCTGCAGCCCGGCGCCGGTCTTCTGGACGATCCAGCGCGAAGCGGCAGCGCGCCCGCTGTGTGCCAGCGCATAGTGTGCCGCAATGGTGGCGTGGCCGCACACTGGCACCTCGAGGGCGGGCGTAAAGAAGCGCAGGTGCACGTCGTGATCGTCGCCGCACGGGCGCAGGACGAAGGCCGTCTCCGAGTGTTTGAGCTCGCGCGCGATGTCCTGCATCTGCGCCTCGCTCAGTCCATCGGCATCGAGCACGACGCCGGCGGCATTGCCGCGCAGCGGCGTACGGGTGAAGGAATCGACATGAAACAGGTGAGGCATGGCACGGCTCCGTAAAAGGTGGAAGCTGCCAGCTTAATCATGCAAGCCATGCGCAACAATTGCTGCGAAAGTTGATACACTCTCCCACATATCAGGAGAATCAATGAGCGAGCTAGACGACTACGCGACATTCGTCGCCATCCTGGAGACCGGCTCCCTGACGGCGGCTGCCCGCCGCACGGGCCGCTCACTGCAGTCCGTCAGCCGCGCTTTGGGCGAACTGGAAGCCACCCTGGGCACCCAGCTCATACAGCGCACCACGCGCAAGCTGCACCCAACGGCGGCCGGCACGGCCTTCCTCGAGCGCATCCGCCCCGCCCTGGCCGCCATCGAGGCAGCACGCGAGGCGGCCCGCGCCGAAGGAGAAGCGCCGCGCGGCAAGCTGCGTATTGCCGGCCCCACGCTGCTTGGGGCCACCTGGCTGGCGCCCGCGGCGGCCTCCTTCATGCAGCGCTGGCCCGGCGTCGAGATCGAACTGCTCCTCTCCGAGCGCCTGGCCGACCTTGTCGCCGAGGGCATCGATGCGGCGGTGCGGGTCGGTGACCTGCCCGACTCCGGCCTGCGCGCCCACCAGCTGGCGCAGCTGCGCCGAGTCTTCTTCGCGTCCCCGCGCTGGCTGCAGCAGCATGGCGTGCCGCGCCACCCGGACCAGCTTTCCAGCCTGCCATGCGTGCTGCGCACCATTGGCAAGGACCGGCGCCAGTGGCCCGTCAGCATCGACGGCGCGGTGCGCCATATCGCAGTCGACGGCCCGTTCAGCGCAAACGATGCAGCCACCGCCAACGAAGCCGTAGCCAGCGGCCTGGGACTGGGCATGGCGCCGCTGTGGCAGCTGCAGCGCATGCTCGAAGAGGGCCGTGTGGAAATCGTCCTGCAGGACTACGAGGCGCCGCCCGTGCCGCTGCAGGCCGTTTGGCCGGGAGCCGGCCGCCTGGCGCGCCGCACAAGACTATTCATCGACCATCTTGCATTGCAGGCGAGTGGCCGGCGGTGGTAGCAAAGTTGACGTGGATCATGGGCGAGAGGCCGTACGACAACGCACAATCACGCCATCGCACAATTGGAGAGACGCATGGATTCCATCGTATTCGGCCCCGACCTCGCTCTCGGCATACCTGTGATGGATCAATCGCACCGCATCATCTTCGATCTGCTCGACTCCCTCGATTCGCTGCCGCGCCCCGCGTTCGACGAGACTTGCCACCGCCTGGCCAATGAGTTTGCGGAAGACCTGGCCGAGGAAACCGCCTGATGGACGCCATCGGCTACCCGCTGGCGGCGGTGCACCGCGCCGCGCACGAGAGCATGCAGGCCATGCTGGGCCAGCTGCTTTGCATGCTCGCCAGCGACGACGAGGAAGGCGCGCGCGCGATCGTGCGCGCCATGCCGGACTGGGTCGAGGCGCACATCAACACCATGGATCTGGCACTGGCCGTTGCGTTGTCGGACGTGAAATGAAAAAAGGGGCAGCGCGAGCTGCCCCACACACCCCCTACAGGTGAAAAAGCGGTTGAATCCTTATGCGACGGCGGCGTACTCCTGGGCCATGCCGCCGGAGGACATGCTCTCCAGCTTGGCGCGGTCGAGGATGCGCAGGTCGCGGTTGTTCAAGACGATGGAACCATCCTGGCGCAGGCGGGCCAGTTGGCGGCTGACGCTCTCCACGGTCAGGCCCAGGTAGCCGCCAATGTCTTCACGCGACATGCGCAGCTGGAAGCTGGTGGAGGAGTAGCCGCGCTGGGCGTAGCGGCCGGCCAGGTTCAGCAGGAACATGGCCAGGCGCTGCTCGGCGCGCATATGACTCAGGAACAGCATGACCGACTGCTCGCGCTGGATTTCGCGGCTCATCGTCCGGTGGAACTGCTGCAGCAGGCCGGGGATCTGCATCACCAGTTCCTGCAGGCGGGAGAAAGGGATCTCGCAGACTTCGCTGTCTTCCAGCGCCACGGCGTTGCAGGAGTGCTGGCCGGCGCCAATCGCTTCCATGCCCAGCAGGTCGCCGGCCATGTGGAAACCGCCGATCGTCTGTTCGCCACGCTGGTTCACCTGTACGGTCTTGAAGTGGCCGAAGCGCACCGCGTACAGGCTGTGGAAGCCGTCGCCGGTCTGGTACAGCGGTTCGTCGCGCGCCACGCGGCGACGGCGGGAGATGATCTGGTCCAGGCGCGCCACGTCATCCTCGGCCAGGCCTTGCGGCAGGCACAGGCGGTTAAAGCTGCACAGCGAGCATTTGGCGGCGACAGGCGCGCAGTTCTTGGTGGCGTTGGCTTGGGTGATTTGGATGACCGGGCTCATGGTGCTGCTCCTTGTTTTCGATGGAGTCAGTATCGGCCCTGCCGCCTGTTCCCGGTATCAAGCATCCAGTGTAGTTGCTGTAGTGGTTCCCCTACACCCCACTCAAATCAAGCCGTGCTCCAGGGCGTAGCGGGTCAGTTCGGCATTGCTGGTCATGCCCATCTTCTCCAGGATGCGGCTGCGGTAGGTGGTCACGGTATTCGGGCTCAGGTGCAGCTTCTCGCCGATGCGCACCAACGATTCGCCCTGGGCAATGAGCTTGAACACTTCCAGCTCGCGGTTGGAGAGTTCCTCGTGGTCGCCGCTGGGACCGCCGCCCACCAGGGTTGCCAATTTCTCAATCAGGGCCGGACTGACATGCTTGCCGCCGGCGGCCGCCTTGCGCACCGCATCCACCAGGGTGTTGGTGGGCGCGTCCTTGGTCAGGTAGCCGGAGGCGCCCAGCTTCAGGGCCCGCACCGCGTAGATCTCCTCGGAATAGGTGCTCAGCACCAGCACGGCCATGCGCGGGCATTCGCTGCGCAAGGTTTTCAGCAGGTCCAGTCCATTCTTGCCGGGCATCTTGATGTCGACCAAGGCCACGTCGAAACTGCGCTCGGCAACGCGCGCCATGGCTTCCACGGCGTTGCCGGCCTCGCCCTCCACGCTGATGTCCGGCGCGGTGCCCAGCATCAGGCGCACGCCGTTGCGCGCAATGGCGTGATCGTCCACCAGCAGTACGGTGATCTTGTCACCCATTCTTGTCCTCCAAAGGCAGGCGCAGTTGCAGGGTGGTGCCCTGCCCGGCCTTGCCGCTGATTGTCAGTTCGCCGGCGAAGCGGCGCGTGCGTTCATGCATGCCGAACAGGCCCCACGATTCGCGGTCGGACAGGCCTGCGCTCTCGATGCCCTTGCCGTTGTCCTCGACGCGCAGCACGACGCAGTCGCCGTCGCGGGCGACGATCACGCGCGCCTCGCTCGCCTCGGCGTGGCGCACCACGTTCGTCAGCGCTTCCTGCGCAACGCGGAACAGCATGGTGCTGCGCTCCGCATCGAGCTCCAGGGCGGCCGCGTCGGCCGTGATGTTGCAGCTGCATTGCAGGCCGCTACGCTGCGCCACCTGCTCGGCATACCATTCCAGTGCTGGCCAGATGCCCAACTGGTCCAGCACACTGGGCCGCAGGTCGGTGATCACGCGGCGCACGGTTTCGATGGCATCCTGCGCCAGCTTGGCCGTGTCCTTCAGCAGCGGGTCGGCGTTTGCGCCACCGCGTTCGATCGCCACCGAAATATAGGCCTTGATGCCGGTCAGCAGCCCACCCAGCTCGTCGTGGATCTCCTGCGCGATGCGGGTGCGTTCGTGTTCCTTCAGCTTCTCCTGATAGGCAGCCAGTTCGCGCAGCTCCTTCTGCGACTGGCGCAGCACGCGCTCGGCCTGCAGCTTTTCCTCGATCAGGCGCTGCTCGCGCAGCAGGCGGTCGATGGCGCCGGCCAGGAAATCCAGATAGCGGCCATCGCTGTCCTTGACCAGGTAGTCGCGCGCGCCGCGCCGCATCGCTTCCGCCGCCACGGTGGCGCTGTCGGCGCCGGTCAGCATCATCACCGGGATGGTGGGTTGGGGCTCGCCCTGGTCGGCGGCCAGCCGCGCCAGGAACTCCAGGCCCGTCAGGTCCGGCAGATGGTAGTCGAGCAGGATGCAGTCCGGCTTTTCGCGCAGCGCGATATCCAGGCCCTCCTGGCCGCTTTCCGCCTCCAGCAGTTCGCAGCTGAAGCCGGGCGCCTGCGCGAAAGCGCGGCGGCAGGCGATCCGGTCGACGATGTCGTCTTCCACGATCAGCACGCGCACCGGTTGGCCAGCCTGGCTCGTCATGGCAGCTCGCTGATGGTCCAGTACAGGTTAATCGAGCGTACCACCTCGACGAACTGACGGTAATCGACCGGCTTGGTCATGTAGCCCGCCACACCCAGGTCGAAGCTTCGCATCTTGTCCTGCTGCTCCTCGGACGTGGTCAGCACGATCACCGGGATGCGGCGCAGCACCGTGTCCTGCTTGACGTTCTGCAGGAACTCGATGCCGTTCATGATCGGCATGTTCAGGTCCAGCAGGATGATGCAGGGTTGCTCGCTGCCCGGGGCGCGCAGGTATTCCAGCGCGGCCTCGCCGTTTTCCATCGCCACCACGCGGTTGCCGACATGGACTTCCTTCAGCGCACGCAGGATGGTCATCACGTCGACCTGGTCATCCTCGACCAGCAAGATAGGCTTGCTTGTATTGTTCATGCATTCTCTTTCTTTTTCGGCAGGGTGAAATAGAACGTGGTGCCCTGGCCAAGCTCCGATTCCAGCCACACCCTGCCCTGGTACATTTCTACGATTTTTTTCACCAGCGCCAGGCCGACGCCCGTGCTTTCCACGCGGTCGCGCGGCGCCAGGGTCTGGAACAGCTGGAAAATACGTTCAAAGTGGCGCTCCGCGATGCCGGGGCCATTGTCGCGGACATGGAAGCGCCACTGGCTGCCGTCGTCGCTCCAGCCGACTTCGATCTCGCCCTGCTCCTTGTCCATGTACTTGACGGCGTTCGACACCAGGTTGTGGAACAACTGCTGGATGCGGGTCGGCTCGCCGGCCACGGTGGGCATGCCCGGCATGACGGTGACCTTGATGTGCGGCGGCGGCGCCAGCAAATCCACCACCTCGGCCACCAGCTGGTCCAGCTTGACCGGCACCATCGCTTCCTTGATGCGGCCCACGCGCGAGTATTGCAGGATGCCGTCGATCAGGGCGCCCATGCGGTGCACGCGGTTGATCAAGAGCCGCATGTGCTCCTTGCCTTCCTCGTTGAACTTGTCGGCATAATCGTGCGCCAGCCAGTCGGCCAGAGAGCCGATACCACGCAACGGCGCTTTCAGGTCGTGCGAGACCACGTAGGCGAAGTTGGTCAGTTCCTCGTTGGCGCTGGTCAGTTCCTGCAGCAGCTGCTGCGCCTTCTCCTCGGCGCGTTTGCGTTCCGTGATGTCGCGCACCAGTCCTGTGAACATGCGGCGCCCGCCCAGCCACATTTCGGTCACGGCCAGATCCATCGGGAACACGCTGCCGTTGCGGCGCAGCCCCTGCACTTCGCGGCCCTTGCCGATGATGCGCTTCTCGCCGGTGGTCAGGTAATGCTGCAGGTAGCCGTCGTGCGCCTGGCGGTGCGGCGATGGCATCAGCATGGAGACGTTACGGCCCTGGACCTCCGCTTCGGGATAGCCGAACATGCGCTCCGCGGCAGGATTGACGCGCTCGATGATGCCCCGTTCGTCGATCGTGATGATCGCGTCCACGGCGGTTTCGAAGATGGCACGCATGCGCGCCTCGCTTTCCTGCAGCGCGCGCTCGGCCTGCTTGCGGGCGCTGATATCGTGGATGGTGGCCATCACCATCGGCTGCGTTTCGTTGTCCTGCAGCGGCGACAGGCTCACCTCGACCGGGAATTCGGTGCCATCCTTGCGCGTGCCGTACAGTTCGAAGCCGGCTCCCATGGCGCGCGGATGCGGGCGCTCGAAATAGCTGCCGCGCAGTCCGACGTGGCCGTGGCGGAAGCGTTCGGGAATCAGGGACTCCAGCGACTTGCCCAGCAACTCGCCAGGGCCGTAGCCAAACAGCTTTTCCAGCGCTGGATTGACCAGCACCAGTTGTCCGTCCTTGTCGATGATCAGCATGGCATCGGTGGCCGATGCCAGCAGCCACTCCAGGCTGCGTTCTGCAATCGTTGAATGTGTCAAAGCCTGGTCCCGGTGGTGGTCAAATCCCGTCATCCTATGATTGTAGCGCCCCGGCGTGCAAGCCGGCAAACAATGCATTCCCGGAATATGTCGGGCAAACTTGACTTAGGTCAAGCGGCACTGGTGACGCGGCGCACGATGCCCGTTAAAGTTGCCCCAAAAGCGGAGACAAGCCATGCTACCTGAAGAAATCGACCGTTGGACCACCATCCTGCGCCGTCGGCGCGAGGCGCTGGCGGGACGTGACATGGCCGAAGTGAGCGCCATCGATGCTGCCTTGCAGCGACTTCAGGCCGGCACGTTCGGGCAGTGCCAACACTGCGGGCTGGCGATTTCTCCCGGACGCCTGCTGGCGCAACCAAGCGCCGCAACCTGCCTCGCCTGCCAGGAACTGCAGGAACGCCAGCGCGCCTTCGTTTCCTTCTCGGCGACCTAACGCCACTTGCCCCGATAGGACTTGCACGCGGGCCCCTCGCGCTCAGCGCCGTTGCAGACGTGGCGGCGGCACTCCACCGCCCCCGGCTCGCCTGGCAGCGGGCAACGTTTGAATACTTCCCAATACAGGTCTTGTTCCGCCGCAGGCTTGACGCTGCGCGCGCGCTGCCTGGCCGCCTTGGTGCCGCTGCGCGCGATCTGCCGGCTGGCCGCGGCCCGCACCGGCGCGCGGGCGCGCGTGGCATTGTAGGACTGCTTCTTCTCGCGCTGGGCGCTGCCGGCGACACGTTTCGGCCTGGCTGCAACTGGCCGCTCGGCCTCCACGCCCCGCTCCAGTTGCGCCGGCGGCAGCGGTGCGGGCGCCTGTACCGGCGTGGGCTCGGGCGCCGGGATCGACGCTGGCGGGGCTGGCGGTGCCGCAACGAGTGCGGGAGCGGGCGCCGGCGCGGGCGTTGCTGGCGGGAGGTTCCCGGCCAGGGCGGCAATGTCGCGTTCCAGGCCGACGCGTTGCGCCACGACGAACGCACTGCCGGCCAGCATCGCCAGCAAGGCGCCGCATGCCATCCAGAACACGGGCACGCGCCAGGCCCCCAGCGGAGGCTGCGGCGCGCGCGCGGGCGCAGGGTCGGCTGCCGGCTCCGGGTCCGGCGCCGGTGGGGGATCGGGTTCCTCTTTCATGCGCAAAACATAGCAAGAATTGCATCGCCTTGTCGCATGCTTGTGGCGCCCTTGCCAACTGGGCTAAGATAGTTACTCGCGTGCAAATGGGGAAAAACCCGGCATGAAAAGCTTCCAGGGCTTCTTCCGTGACCTCGGACTTCAGCGCAAGCTCTTGCTGGTCTCCGTTTTCACGACGATCGCGGCGATGCTGGTTGCCTTGCTGGCGCTCGCCAGCTATGACTTGCTGGTCGCAAGGCCGCGTCTCGTGCAGGACCTTGCGGGGCGCAGCGCGCTGTTGGCCCTGAACCTGAACGGCGACCTCAATTCCGGCGAGCGCAGCAGCGCCACGCGCAAGCTCGAAGCCTTGCGCAGCAGCCCGGAGATCTCCCGCGTCTGCCTGTTCACTGCCGACAGACGGCTGTTTACCTTTTTCAACCGCAGCAACGCGGGCGACGGCAAGGCCTGCGGCTGGCCCCAGCATCTCGAGCGCACAGGACACCGCTTCGACGGCAGCGCCTTGTCCATGCTGTCCCCGGTGCGCTTCGAGCGCGCCGTGGTCGGCTTCCTCGCCATCGAATACCACCTGCCCTCCACCGTGGAGCGCCTGCGGCAGTATGGCCTGGTCCTCGGCGTGGTGTTCCTCACCTTGTTCGCCGGCGGTCTGCTGTATGCGGTCGGGTCGCGGCGGCTGGTGACCCAGCCCCTGCTGGCGCTTTCCGCCGTCGCCGACCAGGTCACGCGCGAGCAGCGCTACGACCTGCGCTCGCCGGTGACCAGCGAGGATGAAGTGGGCCGGCTGGCCGCCGCCTTCAACGCCATGCTGGCCACGGTAGCAGCGCGCGACGCGGCGCTGCGCCGCAGCCAGGTCCTGCTCAATAACATCGTCGAAAAGTCGTCGGCCGTGATTTACGTGAAAGACCTCGACGGCCGCTACCTGATGGTCAACCACAGCTTCCGCATGATCCTGCCGCCGGGTGCACCGGAGCCGCTTGGCAACACGGACGAGGCCCTGTTCAGCCCCGAGGTGGCGCACATGATGCGCCAGAGCGACCAGGCGGTGCTGGCCAGCGGCCGCGCATCGAGCCATGAGGAGACCGCGCCCGGGACCAGCGGCGGTGCCCGCACTTATATTTCGGAGAAGTTCCCGCTGATCGACGAATTCGGCCAGATCTGGGCCCTGGGCGGCGTGTCGACCGACATCACGGACCGCAAGCGCAGCGAACTCGAACTGGAGGAGCTGGTCAACGTTCGCACGCGCCAGATTGCCGAAACCAACCGCGAGCTGGCCGAGTCGCTGGGCAGCCTGCAGCGCGCCCAGGACGAACTGGTGCGCAGTGAGAAGCTCGCGGCCCTGGGCTCGCTGGTGGCGGGCGTCGCGCATGAACTGAACACCCCGATCGGCAACAGCCTGTTGGCCGTCAGCACTTTGCTCGACCAGAGCAGCGCGTTTGCAGCGGCGGTGGAACGCGGCGTGAAGCGCTCCGCACTCCATACCTACATCGCCGACGTCAACAACGGCAGCCAGATCGTCCTGCGCAACCTGCACCGCGCCGTCGACCTGGTCGCCAGCTTCAAGCAGGTGGCGGTCGACCGCGCCACCTCGCAATGCCGCGAGTTTCCGCTCGATGAACTGGTGTCCGAGATCCTGCTGGTGCTAATGCCGACGTTTAAGAAGTCAGGCATCCGCGTCAGCCACAGCATCCCGCACGGGATCGTCATGTCCAGCTATCCCGGCCCGTTCGGGCAGGTGCTGATCAACCTGGTCAACAATGGCTTGATCCATGCCTTCGAAGGGCAGGAGCAGGGCGAAATCGTGATCACCGCCCACGCACCGGACGCCACGTCGGTGGCCATCACCGTGCGCGACAACGGCGTCGGCATCGCCCCCGAGAACATGGGCAAGATCTACGATCCCTTCTTCACCACCAAGCTGGGGCGCGGCGGCTCCGGACTGGGCCTGAACATTGTCTACAATATCGTGTACGGCGTGCTGGGCGGGCGCATCGACGTAAAAAGCGCCCTCGGGGAGGGCACCAGTTTCATCCTGACCTTGCCGGTCAGGGTTTAGTGGATTTCCAGCTTGCGGCCGCCCTGCTGGGCTTTCTTCGGCAGGGTCAGTTCCAGCACACCGCTGTCGAATTTGGCGCTGGCCTGGGCGTCGTCGATTTCATGCTCCAGCGTGAAACTCCGGTAGTGCTCGCCATAATAGCGTTCGCTGCGCACGACATTGCCGCCCTGCTTTTCTTCCTCGACACGCTTGGTCTCGGCGGCGATCGTCACCCTGTTGCCGGAAATGTCGACCTTGATGTCGTCCTTGCTGACACCAGGCAAGTCGGCGTGCACGGTATAGGAGGTGTCGTTCTCGTGCACGTCAATCCGGATCGGTTGCTGTCCCTCCCCTTCGCGCGTGATGTTCGCCATCCGGAAGTCGCGGAACAAGTCTTCAAAATTGCGGAACGGATCGAAACGGGCCAGCTCTGTCAATGGATCGTAGCGTCTCAGATTAGCCATGGCTTCCTCCTTTCTCAAGGTACTGAACATGATAGTCCCTCGGGCGGGCGCTTGCCAAAGAATGCGCCAATCAGGCGTGACGGTGCCATTGAATTGCAGCTATCAGCTGGACTTTCTGTTCTTGCGGATGATGGCCACCAGGATCAGGACGTACTCGATCAAGCGCAACAGATAGTTCTGCGGTGCGTCCGCGTTCTCCGAAGGCCACGCCTGCAACAGGCGGTGCGCCCCTTCCAGGACGAAGGCCAGCGCAAAGTAGATGAAGAGCTTATCGCGCGTCTGCCGCCAGTAGCGGAAAAAGAACAGTGCGATGACCATGGAGGCCATGAAGATCGCACCGCTAAGCCAGGCGTTGATAAGCATTACTCATCCTCCCAGACCAGACCATACAAGAGGGGCAACAGGGCGACGAAACCGGACGCGAGACGCACCGTGGACAGATCCGCTTCCGGGACCACCAGCCGGTCGATAATCAGCAACAGGTTCGACAGGAACATGCCGGCAAAGCATAAACCGCACCAGAACAGGAGCCGATGGCGGGTCACGCGGTAGCTGCGCAAGACGAGGATCGCGCATGCCAGGGCCGTCGCCGCACACAGCAGGTAAATGACGCTTGCCATCCTATTTCTCCTTTCGCCACACGAACGCATCGGCCAGCAATTGTGCTTTGCCGCTCGGTTTGGAGTGAATAATGGTGCTGACTTCGATCAGGTGGTGCGCGTAGACATGCACCAGGCGGTCCCACAGCTCGCCGAGATCGCTCGATGACGGGGCATAGCGGTAGCCCGGCGCTTCGCCGGCGTCCAGGACCACGAGCCCGTCCGATTGCATCCTGGCGAGCAGGCGCAAGGTGTCTTCGGTTCCAAGGTAGAGCCTGCGCGCAAGCACCTCGGGCTGCCAGGCAAGGTCCCTGCGCTCGCGCAGCAGGAGAACCGCCTCAAGATACGGCACAGACGGAATGCATTGGAACACGTAGCGGCGGATGTCGTCCGGAATTGACGTCGAACTCATGCTCAAGCCTCCGCCCAGGCGAGCATCCGGAGAGATGTTAAAGACATGCAAGCAATTTTGCACATTCCGAATGTTTGGCGCAAGAATGTTCGCTCAACCGTGCGCGGGGGGCAGATACAAAAAAGGCCTGCAAAATCGCAAGCCCATCATGCAAAACGTCCGCGCGGCCCTTAGCGGCGACGCATCGGCTTGACGGCGCCGGTGGTGGTGCGCTTTTCGATATGGCGGAACACGATACGGCCTTTGCTCAGGTCGTATGGCGACAATTCCAGGGTCACCTTGTCACCGGCCAGGATGCGGATGAAGTTCTTCTTCATGCGGCCCGCCGAGTAAGCGATCAGCTTGTGTCCGTTGTCCAGGTCGACCCGGAAACGCTGGTCCGGCAGGACTTCCATCACCTGCCCGTTCATTTCGATCAATTCTTCTTTTGCCACGTTCATCACCTGCGATGTTGGATTGGTCGCAACGTGCCAGGTTGCGTGGGGTCGGCAAACCATATGCCGACAAGGGCGAAAAAAAAGCCCGCGTCGCGGGCTTCGTTTCAATGTAATGCCAATGCTTCAATCGCTGCTTCAGCCCGTGCTATCTGCACAGTGCGAGGCGGCTGACCCAGGCTATCTGCATGGTGCCAACGCGTGACCAATGTATTTGGAGCTACAAGCGGTGGAGCACTCGAGAACTCCGCCACTGCACGCAGTATAACACAGTATTTTGTGCGGCGCACAAAAATATTCTCTTCCGTTCCGCGGTGGCCCATATGTCTCTCCAAGCGTGCGGTGGTGGTCGCCAGAGGCGTGTAAGCTGAAAACGTCAACTTTTCATCAACCCCGTTTCCTCTCTCTAGCCTTTGCTTCGGAGTCGCGATGAACAACCCCTAGAATCATATGTTCCCCATCAAATCGCGTGTGCTTTTGGTCGACGACAACCGCGACGCTGTAGATTTGGTATCGGAGCTGCTCAGCTTTCACCATATCGAGAACCGGGTCGCCTATGATGGCCAGTCCGCATTGGAAGTGCTGGTCGAATGGTCGGCCGACATCGTCTTCCTCGACATCCAGATGCCCCGGATGAACGGCTACCAAACGGCCGTCGCCATGCACAGGCTGCCTGGCTGCGCTGAACTGCCCATCGTCGCCTGGACCAGCTGGGATGGCGATGGTCCAGCCGAGGTGGTCGCCGACGCTCGCATGGTTGGCCGCTTAGGCAAGCCGGCCACGATCGACGCGCTGCTGGCTGTGATCCACAAGTACGAAATCAGGAATCGCCCTACCGCCGCGCAGCGCGCCCAGCTCTACCCGTAACTGGCCAGGTGCCGCGCAAAGCGCTGCAGGGGGCGCGGTCCGCCGCGCTCCGCATTGCTGCACCAGGCTTGCAGCCGCGCCAGCAATTGCTCCGGCTTGGCCGCCGACCGCTCCCACAGCTGCTCCAGTGACTGCCGCGCCAGGTGCATGGCGTGCAAGGAGGGATTGCGCGAGATCAGCGCTTCCAGTTCCTTCAACTGTTCGCCCGTGAGCAGGGATGGCGTGCGGCGCAACAGCCGCTTCAGACGCGCGCGCGTGCCGCGTGGCACCTGTTCCGCCATTTTCGCGCACTCGTCGCGGAAAACCGCCAAGGTCAGCAAGGTCAACTCGCGCATCAGGACGGCACGATTCGACAAGACTTGCTGCAAGGTGGCCGGCGTCGGCGCGATCTGGCCTGCCATGCGCGTGAACGGCCGGCGCTGGTGGCGCACCGTCGCCAGCCGGAGCCAGCGCAGCACGCTGATGTAGGCCCAGCCGATATCGACCTCGAACCAGCGTACCGAGAATTTGGCCGACGTGGGAAAAGTGTGGTGATTGTTGTGCAGTTCTTCGCCGCCGATCAGCGCACCGAAAGGAACGATGTTGGTGGCCGCCTCCTTGCAATCGTAATTGCGGTATCCCGCGTAGTGACCGACGCCATTGATCACGCCGGCCGCAAAGAAGGGAATCCACATCATCTGGCAGGCCCAGAGCGTCAAGCCCGGCGCGCCAAACAGGGTCAACTCGAGCAACAGCAGCAGGCCAACGCCTTGCCAGGTATAGCGGCCATAGACGTGCCGTTCCAGCCAGTCGTCCGGGCCGCCTGCGCCGTAGCGCTCGACCAGTCCCGGCGTGCGCACGGCATCCTGGTACAGCTCCGCCCCGCTCCACAATACCGCGTTGATGCCGGCCACCTGCGGACTATGCGGATCCCGGGTGGTCTCGCAATGGGCATGGTGGCAGCGGTGCACGGCAACCCACTCGCGCGACACCATCCCTGTTGTCAGCCACAGCCAGAAGCGAAAGAGATGCCCCACCGCAGGGTGCAGAGTGAGTGCGCGATGCGTCTGGCACCTGTGCAGGTAGACCGTGACCGTCACGATGGTGGCATGCGTCGTCGCCAGCCCGACCAGCAGCAACTGCCATCCGCTGAACGCCAGCAATCCCTCGCCCATCCATTGCAACAGTGTCGGCATTGCCGCGCTCCTTGGTTATCAAACTTCACAGGTTCGGATGTCCCTTGGCGAACGCGAGCGCGTCGCCCAGTTGTCCGTAGTGGTAGCCGCCATAGTCAAAATGCCCATTGGCAAAGACAATGCCGTGCAACGCCATCGCCTCGGCATCGGCCAGGGTTGGCCGGAACGGTGTAGCCCAGTTTGGCGCGAACGCCGCGTCTGGCTGGAATCCCTCTTTCGCGTGCTGTGCCATGGCATAGCGCAACGCATCGGGGAACAAATCGTAACGGTGCTCCCGGAAAGCATAACGCTTTCCGTCAAATGAGACTTCGTAGCGTGCGGCCAGGCTTTCTTCCGGCGCCCGGCAGCCGTCGCTGCTGTTCATCACCATGACTTCGCGCATGGCCTGCGCCGCGGCATCGCTGTTCGCCTCTTCAGGTGTCGCGAAGGCATCAACGGGAAAGATGATGGTGTGGCGTCCCTGACCGGGACCATACGCGCCGACACCGTTCGATTTCGGCGGGCTTTGCCGGAGTATGGCCGTGGAGGCATACTTGCGCCCGCCATCCTGGCAGCGGAACTCGTTACACCGCAGTACGATCCGCCACCCTTCAAACTTCATGCTTGCTCGACGGTACATTACATCCCCCTTCGCTCGACTTCAGATGGGTGAAGAAAAGGAGATGGCGACGAGCAAGCTCTTCTTTCCGGCGCGGCACGCAAGACATGCCCAACGCTGGTGCAACACCACTGCGTGTCGATTTGAGGGGACTCGCCGCGGGAGCGCAGCGATATGAAGGGAGTCCTGCACAAATATGCAATTGGTAGCGGAGTACCTGACAGCCACTATACGCCCACTATCCGATAGCGCCTAATCATTTCGGGCGCTACGAACCCTGGTGCTTCATCGCCTCGGCTTCAATGGCGGCGGTGAATTCTTCCTGCGCCGTAATGACTTCGCTGTTGTCGTCGTTGCGGTTGGCGGCCCGCTCGGCGTTCGTTTGCGTCTCGGCGGCGAATTGATCGATCAGTTCATCATCAACGGGCGGCTCGAGCATGTCCTTCAGCATGGCACGCAACTCGGCTGGATCAGGCCCCAGTCCGCGTCGTCGTCGTTGGTGGATATAGTGTTGAATTTCGGCTTCCTGTTCGGCACTGAGGGGCAGGCCGCGGAAGGAGGATTCTGGTCCAAGGTCATTCATGATGGCTCTCCTGCCAAGCTTCTGCCACCGAGTGTACGCCTATTCGTTTGAACGCATCCGAATCTTTAGATGGTAATGCCTGAGCGTTGTGCAATACTTCCTTCACACAAGGGGGAACGCGATGGGCAAAGCATATGAGATCAGCCGGCGTGAAGACGTTTGGACCGCAGAGATCGTGCAGTATGGGGTGACCCTGTGCGCCATTATCGGGCTGGCCGAAGCACAGCGCTATTTGCTGTCCCGATGCGTGCCGATTCATGTCGTCGAGCGGGTCCTCACCGTCCCAGGCGCGCCGCGCCGCTTGCAAGGCGCGCCGAAGCTCGTTTGAGCTCGCCGCCCGTCAGTGCGCCACACTGCGGCTGTGGCGCTTGTCGCGGTACATCTCCTCGTCCGCCCGCAGCAGATATTCCGACAGTGCTTCCTCGCTGCGGACATCGCAGTTGATGACGCCAATGCTCAGCGACATGGCAAACTTGCCTGCGCTGGTTTCATTGAACTTCGCAATCTTGTCCTGGATCCGCTCGATGATGGCGCCCGGAGTCGCGTTATCGAAGGTGAAGGCCGCAAACTCATCCCCGCCGACCCGCCCCACCACATCCGCGTGGCGGAAAGCGCTGCTGAAGATGCGGGCGGCATCCCGGATCAACTCGTCGCCGGCCGCATGACCCAACTGATCGTTGACCTGTTTGAGCCCATCCAGGTCGGCAAAGATGACCGCACAAGCCAGTTGCTGCCGGCGCGCAATCAGCAGGCATTGCTCCGACTTGGCCAGGAAGCCGCGCCGGTTCTGCAAACCGGTCAGCTCATCCTGCGCAGCCAGATGCCGCGCCGCCGCCTTCTCGCGTTCGCTGGCGCGCAGCTCCTCCTTGTGGCGCGACTGGCTTTCCGCGTGGGCCTGGTTTTGCTCCTGCGCGGCTTCTTCGCGGTGCAACTGTTCCAGCAGGCTACTAAGACGGATCCCGGCCAGTTCCGCAATACACGGCAAGAGCTTGATGGCACGGCGCTGCACAGCCGGCTCAGGCGGCTCATGCCAGCCCAGCGCAATGTAACCACTGTCGGCGTCGGCCGAGAATGGCGCCACGACGTGCGTCCCATTGTCCAGCGTGAAGGCGTGCAAGGGCGCACTGCGCACATCGCCTTCGACCAGCTTGCGCATGCGTTTGCACAGGCGATGCTCCAGTTCCAGGCACGTGCTGCCCTGCGGAGTCTCCAGGTAGTAGCAGGCACCGCCACCATCGCCGGCGCTAATCAACAGCACCGCGTCCGGCCGCAACTCGGTAAGGTTGCGGGCGATGGCGTGTAAGGCGGCGTCCACGTCGTCCGCGGACATCAAGGCTGTCGCCATGTGCAGCAGCAAGATGAGCTCGCCTTTCGTCGTCCTGCTTGAGTGTGGCGAAGGAAACTCGCCATTGACATGCCCGCGCTTTCGCGGCAGAACGGCACGATATTCGTTCGGCATCACTTCAAGCTTGTCCATTGCTGATCCCATCCACGCCGGGTTTGCGCGCTGTGCAGTGCGACCACACTACCATGAGCGTCCAACAATACCGATTGCACTTGCATATCGGATTGCGGTTTCCGGTAGGTATTTCCGGGAGAACTGCAGGGTTCAGCGAGTAACAATCATAAGCCTGAACAAGATCGAACGCGGGTGGACGTCCACCCGGCGTCCGGCGACGGATTCCTGGAAGCCGGTGAAATAGTCCTTGTTGAACAGGTTCTCGGCGCTTAGCGACACGCTGGCACGCCCCCGGCTGAGACCAGCACGCAGATGCCATAAGGTACGTGCGGGAACCCGGTCACCAAAGGAATCGATGTGGCTCGCCGGGGCGACAACGTTGCGGAAGCTGCTGCGGTAAGTGACTTCGGGACGCAGGAAGGCACTCCCGCCCGCCAGCGAACCGCTCCACTGAAGATTTGCCGTGGCGCTTTTCCGGGGAGCCCCATTGATCTCGGTGCCGGAAGCGTCGCCATTGGGGGCGCCCTTGAAATCCTTGAAGCGGGCACGCAGCACGCCCAGAGCGCCGCGGGTGCTGAACCCACTTCCAAGACGCGCTTGCCATGACAATTCCGCCCCCCGGCTGCGCGCGCGGCCCGCATTGACAATCCGGTCGACCGGGATCGGACCGCCGGCGCAAGCCACACCGCCAGTATCCTGCGCCAGGCTCCCATCGGCAAGACGGCACCATGTCTGGTTGACATGCACCTGGAAGTCGCGCCAGTCCATGTCAAACAATGCGGCCTCGACCCGCGTGCTACCGAAGATTTCGCCCTTCATGCCGGCTTCGTAACTGGCGACACGCTCTTTCCTGTAGCGGCTGATATTCGGAAATTCCAGCCCCGAATCCGGATTCGCACGCACACCGGCTGCCTTGTAGCCCTGGCTGAAAGCGCCATACAAGCGCAGGTCCGGACGCAAGCGGTAGTTGATTGCCAGGCGCGGCGAAAAGTCATGCCCCCTATTGCGCCCTTCCGTGCCGATGGTCTGCGCGGTCCGGCCGCCGCTACGCAGGAAGTCGCCGTTGGAGGCGAAATAGAGCGCTCCCGGAACACGCACGCCATGGTCATGCTCGCGCAGCGACAGCGCGCCATTGGCGGCATATACATTGGTCCAGAACTGGTGGTCGCGGTCGCGCGAATAGCGCGCTCCGCCCTCCAGCGTGACGCGAGGCGTGACATGCCACGACAGGTCGCCGAACAGCGCTTGGCCGCGCCGCCGTATATGAATGTTGTTCTCGTTTGCCTTGTCGCCGGGAACCCAGCCGAAGATCACGCCCCGGACCAGGATCTCGTTGTCGAAATCATTGGCATCAACGTAAGCATAGGCGCCGGCCAGCCAATCGACCGAACGCACCCCGACCGAACTGGCGCGCAGTTCAAGGCTGGACGAACGCGCCCGGAAGACACTGACCCTGTCGATCAGTGCGCGGCCGCTCCCGTCCAGGTCCTGCTTGGAGTCGGAGCGACCGCGCGCGGCACCGCCGACTGCACGAAGATCGACCGCAGGAAGTCGCCACTGGACGCTGAGATTGGCAACGGTGGAATCGTTGATCGTGCGGGAGGGGGAATCCTGGAAGGCCAGGCCGCGATTGTCCGGGTACAGGCCCGTATTGCCAATGAAGCTCGCATCCAGAGGAATCGCGGTGAAGCCCCAATTGCGCCGCTGCCCCGACGCCACCAGCGGCCTGGTGCCAGCAGTTTCGTGCGTGCGTGTAAGGCTCGCATCCGCAGTGACGCCATGGCCGGCAAGCCAGCGCAGGGACGTGCGCCCGCTTGCCAGCGCCGTACCCGAATCGCCGCCTACCGGATGGACGTTGGTGACGGCCCCGTGCTCGCGCTGCTTCTGCAAGGTTTGCCTCAGCGCCAGCGTTGCGGACAGCGGGATATTCAGTACGCCATTCGACATCCATGCATGCCGGTTTCCCACGCCGAGATCCATCCGACCGAAGAATTCGCGGCCAGGCTTGTTCGTTCGGATATTGATGGCGCCACCCGACGCATTGCGTCCAAAGTAGGTGCCTTGCGGCCCGCGCAGGACCTCGATCGCCTCGATATCGTACAGCGGCGGATTGGCGGTATCGGTCGCAGCGTTCCCCACGCTCAGGTCGTCCACGTAGAAGGCAAAGGCGCTGACCGCCGCCACGCGCTCCCCACCTGCACCCTGGTCGTTGATGCCGCGCATCGAGATCGTCACAGTGCGCGCCCCGCCGTTGCCGTTTTCCTGTGCATTAACGTTAGGCACCAGCGCGAAGAAGTCCCTTACGCCCTGAATGTTGTTCTCCGCAACGGTATCGCCGTCGATCACGGCAACGCTGGCGTTCACGTCGAGAGCCGACTGGGGCCGCTTCTGGGCCGTGATGGTAACCACGGGCAATGGCGCTTCGGCCACCTGAGCCGCCACCTCTGCCGGCAGCGCGGCAGCCAAGGCCAGGCTACCCAGCAAACCGCATCGTCGTGGATTTCGCATCGCGCTCCCCTACCGGCCATTCTTGGATTGCGTTACTGTAGAGTTTGCTCCCAGTACGCACGCCTGGCAATGGCGCCCGCGGAGCACTGTTACAATCTGATCACTTGCGCAACCGAAGCCTGCCTGGAACATGCCTGTTTTTGCGATTCGCCGCCCGCGCCCATGGCGCACCCTGCTTCGTTTCTGCGCCCTCGCCTGCCTGCCGTTGGCAGGCATCGCTCTGGCCGGCGAGATTCGCTATCCCCGCGAGGAAGGCGGCAATCCCTATCCGTTTGAATTGCTGGAACTGGCCTTGAGCAAGGCGGGAAACACCGATAAGGTGGTCCAGACCCCGTTCCGCATGATGCAGGACCGCGCACTGCTGGAAATCGGGCTGGAAGGCGGCGCGGTGGACATCATGGCCACCATGACATCGACGGAACGGGAAGCACGGCTGCTGCCGATCCGAATTCCCATTACCAAAGGCCTGATCGGCTGGCGAATCCCGGTGGTGACTGCTGAACGGCGCCGGCTTTTTGGGAAAGTGTCGAATCTGACTGCATTGAAAGGTTTCCAGGCCGTCCAAGGTCACGACTGGCCGGATCTGAAGATCCTGCGCCACAACGGTTTGCGGGTGCATTCGGTGTCGTCGTACGACAGCCTGTTCAACACATTGTCCAGTGGACGGGTCGACTACCTCCCACTTTCGCTGCTCGAAGCGCACCACGCACTCAAGGGCCGCAAGGGACTGGTCATCGACCAGCACGTCGTGCTGCACTATCCGGCCGCGATCTACTACTTCGTCAATCCGCGCAATACGGCGCTGGCCGAAACCGTGCGCCGGGGCCTGGAGGCATGCATCGCCGACGGTTCGTTCGACAGGTTGTTCTACCGCCATTTCGGCGAAGCCATCGCCCAGGCGCGTCTCTCCGAGCGGACCGTGATCGAATTGGACAATCCCTATCTGCCGGCTTCGGCGCCGCTTGAGCGCAAAGGCCTGTGGTTCCGTCCGGACGAGGCCACACGCAGGCAACTGGACCGGTTGCACTAAGGCGAGCGCCGCGTTTGGTGTATGCTGCCGGAATGAACCAAGACACCGATATCCAACTCAGCGGCCCCTTCAAGGCCACCGACAGCAGCAGCCGCGCCGTCGACGTCAAATCCATCCGAATTTTCGACGAAGGCTACGGCGTGATCGACTTGTATGTCGACCTTGCCGCACCGGCAACCGACGGCTTACACCGAGATAAGAAGCTGATCGCCGAAATCAGCGCACGCTTGCGCACCCTGGGCTATAACGGTCCTGACTTGACGGCCGGCGACCCCGTGATTCAAGAGAAGCGGCTCATCGTGCTTGACACGCCGGACGAGTTTTTGCAGTTTGCCGTGAGCAAGGGCTTCAAGGACCTGACGTCTGAATTCGACGACAACTAACTTCTCCCGAGCTAATCCCAAGCCCTCGCCTGCGAGCGGTACGCCGTCCATGTAAAGCCGACGCCAAGTGACAGCCCGCTGTTCTTGCGAAACAGCGGGCTGTTGCGGTTGGCTGCGTGCGTGTAATTGTCATAACGGGTGAAACCGAACACGCGCCAATCGGGCGTCAACCCATACGACAGGCTCAGGCCAACCCGCGTCATCATCAAGCCACCCTCAGCGCGATAGGCCGGACGGGTGGCGTTGGCGTACTGCGTTGCGACCCCATAGAAATACTCGTTCAGGCTGGCGTTTCCGAACACCGCCCCCACGTTGGCATCGGCCTGCCATCGCCGGCCGCTGTCGCCCGTCTCAAACACGATGCGCGGCTCGAAAACGATGCCATGGCGCCGAAAACCATTTCCGAGTTCAAGCGGCGTTCGCACCGGCAGGTCCAGCCGCACGCGGCTGCCGCCGTCAGGCTCCGTCAGAAACACTTTCAGGCGCGGGCCGAATTCCAGCAGCGACCTCAGGTCCGGCATGCCCACGCGCGCTTCCACATCGTCCGAACGAGCCGGTAGCGACAGCGCGAAACCGAGATCCAGGTCAAGACGCTTGGTGTCGAACAAACGGGCGCTGACGCCAGAGCGATCCGCACGCAGCACCTTGCCGCGATAAATCAGCATTGGCAACGCCAGCCCTCGCGCCGATCGCTGGGAGGCGCCTGGATAAGCGGGCGTGCTGGCTGCGCCACCGAAGAGACCAACTTCCCACAACGGCAAATCCGGGGCCGGTAATGGCGTCAATTGCTGCGCGCTGACCGAGCCGCCCAATGCCGCCATTGCGATGCCAGCCCAAACCAGGTATCTCATGGTCGATGCGCCAGTAGAACTCGGCATGCACGAAGAAGGCCTGCGAAATATGATTCGCAAGCCATTCCTATGAATTCTGGTGGGAAGTGCAAATTTCGAACTCGAGCGGTTCGTTGCATCACCACACGCAACACGACGAGCCGTGTCACTTAAATGGGCGCAGGCCTGGCTATTCGTGGCAGCAGTCCGTAATGAAAGACGACCAGGGGCGGGTCCTGCCGCGCATGAACTGAACAGGTCATCAGAATGCGCGGCCATGATTGGCATGTTGACCCCGAAAGCGCTCTGCTGTCTGGAAAAAAGGCCCGCAGTTCCGGGCCAATCCGATGATGGCGAAAGGATAAGGCCGCCGAGCCGAGCCAGTCCTAAAATGGAGAAGCGAACGGATTGACAAGGGCTGCAGCTGTCATGACCTTGACCCTTGTACAACTCATTCCGAGTTTAGTTTAGCAAGGAGCCAAGAGTAGTGAATTGAACTCATGGTATCTGTCGCTAAGGGCCAACACTTCCCCTGTACTCGAGCGCCTGAACTACGAGGAGGATGAGCCGGCAAAGAAGCTTATTCATCGTCATCGGAATATACGCTGTAACGCGAGGGGATCGGTGGTTGATTTGCGCATGGCAAAGAAGAATTGCGTTCTCTGAGGGATTCGAATAGCCCTACCATTCCCTCCATATTGCGCCCCGTCCAGCCGCAGGCTTCGCTCTGAAAAATTGGGAGTCTTCCATTTGGTGACAGACGAGCACGGCCACCGCCTGAAAGTAGTCGCTGGATGATTTCGGATGGCACATTTTCGCTGATGAGATAAGCCAATGCGTAGCGCCATCCGCATTCATCAGCAAGGTCAAGGGAATTGTCGATGACTTCCGCTAAGCCACCAAGAGTCCTTCTGTCGGTTAGATCTAACGGCATGCCTATCTCCTCATCTCTACCGAGCAAGCTACTTAAACTAGGGCAGCTGCGGAGCGAGTATTTGGTCCGGCTCGAATCGGCCAGCATGTTTAAGGCAGTCACCTTATCATGCATCCACACCCACAGGGATTGGGCTTTCCTATCTGCCGTAAGGGCCTGATGATTTATCTTACTTACGGCATTCGATTGCTTGAAATTTGGTAAATCAGATCGCCTAGACCCACGATAACTAAATTGACATGCAGGTTGTTATTGACCGGGGGCAAGAAAGCAGCCCAGTTCGAATAACAGATGCGATGTGAGTAAGCTTTGATCTTTATCAAACTGTTTGAATTTGGCCACGATATGCTGGGCGGCATGATCCATTACGACGCGACATGCTTCAGCAAGCGCACATATGCCCGCTTCCGTTCGAGCCTTGCGCTCGAACGGTTTGTATCCGCTCAACACTCAGCGGGCCGCGATTGCTCTCAGCGCTGGGCGCATGCGTGGTTACGTGTGACTCAAGCGCCTAGACACACACCGGACCTGGAATCCATTGCGTAAGCTGTTATTCACCTCCTATTGAAGCGGAATCATTCAGGGCGAGCCTACCCGTCTTGAGGTGGATCAACTGATGGCTCATTGAATTGAAACCCTGTTGCGCATCTAGCGACACGTGCTGTAATAAGCGACTCGCCTTTCGCTACAAACAGGCGAGTCGACAACGTGACTGCAGAGAACATTAAGTTGACGCTTCTGACGAAGGCAGCGTTTGGCCTGGATGCGGCCGTCCATGCGCATGAATGGCTACCACTACGCGGATGCACTTCCGTGCCATGCATTTCAACGCTAACCTGTTTCAGGTGGCACCGCGGCCATTGGAATAGTTACGAGGAACTGGCTGCCTGTGCCGCTCCCTGAACTGTGCACACATACCGTTCCGCCGTGTAACTGCACGATCATGCGCACCAGTGACAAGCCGATCCCCAACCCGCATTGTGCGGGATCTTGTGGCCGTGGGCCTTGGACGAACAGCTCGAAGATGTGCGGTTGAATGTCAATCGGCACGCCGGCGCCATCGTCAATCACAGCGAATTCAACTTCACGCTGTCGTGGCGTGACACGGACGATCAGGTGGCCGCACTCGGGCGTATACTTGCTGGCGTTCAACATCAGATTGGAGAAAACCTGGACCAATCGGATTCGATCTCCATCCATGTAGATTGGGCGGTCCGGGAAGTCGAGCTCAAGGGACTGTTGGCGCATCCTGATTAACGGCAGGCTTATCTCCAGCGCGCTTTCGATGACTTCCTGCGCTGCGATACAACTTCTCTTTAACGCAATCTTGCCCGTGTTAATGCAGGAAACGTCCAGCAAGTCATCCACCAGTCGGACCAGATGCGCCACTTGGCGCCCGATAATCGCACGCAGCTTCGGCAAGTCCTGATGCGCCCCCTCGATGTTACCGATCAAGTCATTGGCCATGCTGACCGAATGCAGTGGGTTACGCAACTCGTGTGCGAGCATTGACAGGAATTCTGTCTGGCGCTGGTTCTTCACTTCAGTGGCGGCACATGAATCCAGTGCAACGAAAATGGCCGTGATCAAATTCCAATTTGCATCTCGCAATTGCGAGCCCGACACGGCACCAATATCTGCGCGCCTGTCTTCAACGCGCCTTTCGTGGACGATATCCTTGTTGGTTCTCCCCGGTTGCACAATCTCCAACGCATGCCGCTTTGCATCACCAATTGGCAGCGACTGCGCGCTTGACACCACCATGTCACCTGATTGCAGCCATTCGCTCATAGCGTCCCCCTCCAAAAAAGGCAAGAGAACTGTACTGTCGAGGTGCGACGTACTGACGATAAAGTCGAAAGCTTGCCTTGCGCGTGGGATGCGGTTGAAACTTCAAAACAGGAACGCGACCAATCAAGATGCAACCCACTGGTGGATTCCGATTCTATCAAAAGCATCTGAGAAAAAATTTGATATGAATCAAAACGTCGACCAGAACTTCACGCGGCCAAGGCAGTTTATCCATCATCGTGCAATGAAGGTCTACATGACCGACTAGACTGCTCAAGGCGCGGACAATTCACCATACGAATGGAGGCGGCTATGAGAATGCAACACCAGGAACTACACAGACTGGATAGCGTCGGTTGGTTGCGTGCAGCAGTGTTGGGCGCTAACGATGGAATCGTATCGACAGCGAGTCTGATTCTTGGCGTCGCGGCATCGCATGCCTCGCATCAAAGCATCCTGGTCGCCAGTGTCGCCGGTCTGGTTGCTGGAGCGATGTCGATGGCGACGGGCGAATACGTCTCCGTGCAATCTCAAGCGGACACCGAATCTGCGGCAATCGAAAAGGAGCGCGGGGAGCTCAGCGAGAATCCCATAGGAGAGCGAAGTGAATTGGCAAAGATCTATGTCGAACGCGGCCTTGAGCCTTCGCTTGCAATCCAGGTTGCCGACGCACTGATGGCACATGACGCCCTGGCGACACATTCCAGGGACGAGCTCGGAATTACCGATGCAATGAGCGCGAAGCCGCTGCTGGCCGCATTGTCATCAGCGGCGAGCTTTGCTATCGGCGCGGCGCTGCCGCTACTTGTCGTCTTGCTGGGGCCGCACAATGCGCTCATTCCGCTGACTGTTGCCGCTTCGCTGGTCTCACTGGCCTTCCTGGGTGGACTGGCCGCAAAATTTGGCGGCGCAAATATCACCAAGGGCGTACTACGGGTGACATTCTGGAGCGCGCTTTCGATGTCGCTCGCGGTCGGAATAGGCATGATGCTCTGACCGGCGTCCGTTCCTTAACAGGAGCAAAGAATTTGACCTGGATCATAAAAGGCGCAAGCTCTTTTGGGCAACAGCATTTCCTGCTGGCTAACCAGGCCGGCAACAACTAGCCTGAAGATTCGCCCAATCACATTTCGCGCGATTGGTGCGACAGAAAGGCACTGCGGTGAGCGGCTCGCGGTGCGGCCTGCATTGGGATGCCGTTCAAGGAGGAAGTATCATGCGCAAGCTCTTGACCATCCTGGCGTTATTGGCACTGACGTCGATGCCGGCCAGTGCCGAGATCAGCATCAGCATAGGCATTAACCTATCGCAGTATCCGAATCTGCAGCCTGTTCCCGGCTATCCGGTGTACTACGCCCCGCGCCTGCGCGCCAATTACTTCTTCTACGACGGACTCTATTGGGCCTACGTGCGGGAAGGGTGGTATGTAAGTCCATGGTACGACGGACCCTGGTCACAAGTACCGTTCGACAGCGTGCCGCTGCCCGTGTTGCGTGTTCCGTTGCGCTATTACGGCTTGCCCCCATTGACGTTCCGAAACTGGGGACCGAACGAACCGCCGCGCTGGGATGCCGTATGGGGACAGGAATGGGCACGGCGGCATGACGAATGGAAGCGTTGGGACCGTAGGACGGCGCCACCCCCTGCTCCACTGCCAACATACCAGAAGCAGTTTGCGCGGTCGAATTATCCAGATGAGACCCGGCGCAGGGAATTGATACAGCAACACTACAACTATACCCCGCGGGATGCGCAAGTACGCCAGCATTGGCAGTCGGCTATCGTAGACTCATCGCAACGGCCTCCCCAACGAAGCGAAATGCCTCGCGTTGCCCCGGATCGCCCGCCGGAGCATGCGCGCCCACAAGCCGAAACCACGCGTGCCGCCCCGAGTGCGGATCGATCGCGGGACACAGATCGGGGCCCCGCTGCCAAGGCCAGGCCGGAACATGGCGCAGCACCTGACAAGGCCAAGGGCGGCGACGCTAAAGCAGGCAGTAAAGCGGACAAGAAGGCAGATAAACGCGGCGGCCACGATTCAGGCAAGCGCGAATAGCCATTCCCTGTTCCGTTGACATTACGCGTGCACGCGCCATTCTGGCGCAGGTGGGACAATTGGTGGCACATGCTTTCCACCGTCAACCCTAAATGGGCACGGATGCCTTCACGCGGCATCCGCAACTGGAAGCTGGTGGAGGAATATCCGCGAAGAGCATAGCGATCGGCCAGCATCAACAGGAATTAAGCTAGCCGCTGGTCCGCGTGCATATGGCTCAGGAACATCATCGCAGCCTTTTCGCGTTCGATCTCACGGCACATGGTACCGTGGAAGCCCTGCAGCAGGCTGGGAATCTGCATCAATAGCTCCTGCAGTCTGACTCGCACACTTCACCGTCCTCCAGTGCCACCGCGCTACAGGTGTGATGGCCAGTAGCGATCGCTTCCATTCCCATCAGGTTGACCTGCCATGCAGAAACCACCAATCGACTGGCCGCCTTGCCTGCATACCTAGACTGTCTTGAAGTGGCCGAACAGCACGCCATATAAACTGAGAAAATCGTCGCCAGTCCGGTATAGCCATTCGCCGCGCGCGATCCGCCGACGAATTAAGAATTGCTCCAACCGTGCCGCTTCCGCTTCAGACAGGCTATATGCCAGGCACCGGCTGGCCATGCATACCCAGCGGCCAGCCAGATATCATCCCTCGTTCAACCACTGCTCGCGTCAGCGTTGTCGACAATTGTGCGCCCGCGTCTCGTTAGTGAGATGAAACCTTGGGCCCTTGCCGAGGAAATTCATGCTCAATTGCGGATTTAGATTATTGGATGCCGCCCAAGTTAACTCAGCAGGCCCCATTAAATCAGGACTTGCCGGGTCTGTCGCAAATAGGAGTGGATTTCCCGCTCGACCTCTGGATCGATCATCATGTCAGGATGCCTGCCGTGCGGACAAGGAAGGCTCGGAGTGGTTCCAAACAGGCGACAAATCAGTGGCCGCTCCTCGTAGGCATCGCATCCATTGTCGGATAAATGCGGGCAACTCCATGCCGAAAGGGCCTGCGCGTGTTCGGCGTCGCTCTTGACCGGCAGCCTGGCCATTTCCTCGGGCGACGCTGTTACCGGACCGCAGCAATCATGGCACCCTGGGACACACGCAAACGCAGGAATGCGACGCCGAAAAAACCGAACTATTTGGCTGTCGTCAATCATCCGACTTTGCCCCTCATGTCACCGACAATGGCGTTACCGATACAGATCGACTCGGACCCAATCAAACTTGGCTGTTCGCTGCGATAAACTTCAGTGCAACCTGGCGCGACACACTTCCCGCGGTGAGCTTCTTCGAACGCCGCAATTCGCACTGCCCGCCTACCCAAATGGCTCCGATGCGTCTGAATCATGCGATGTCGCACGACTGAAATAGCGCCGGGAATGATCTCGCACGGCGAGCCGACAGGAGACTTTTAGCGGTCAGATCCAGAACCAGGGGAATGTCGTCCCGCAACGCATTCACGTATCCCCTCAATGTCTTGCCGTCCATGGCAAGGGCGTTGCCGCGGCAGGCAAACGCAATCTTGTTCATACTATCCAGCGCGTCGATCACGATCACCGCATCGTCGAATGCCGTGTACAGGCGGTCCACGTACAGGCCTATCTCCTCCTCGTCGGCAAGCAAATTGACGACCAGGATGCCGCCAGGCGCCAGTGCGCGATAGCAGTCATCGTAAAACTGCTGGCTGCAAAGTTGCGGCGGCTGGCCATTCTTGTCAAAGCCGTCGACTAACAGCACATCAAACCGGTCTACCGTCTGGCTGACAAAATCGGCGCCGTCGACACACTGCACCTTTAGCCGCTCGTCATCGGGAGGAATACAAAACTCGTCACGCAAGGCGATGACTTCGACGTCGATTTCTGCCACCGAGATGGCGGCGAGTGGTAGATGGCGATAGCAAAACTTGGTTAACGAGCCACCGCCAAGGCCGATCATTCCGATGCTGGACGGAGCTGGCTGAAACAGCAAGAAGCCCATCATGGTCTGGGTATAACCAACAATCAGATCATCCGGCGCATCTAACAACATTTCGCTTTGTACCGCGAACAGATCAAAGTGTAGCGCGAGCGAGTGGCGTTGGCGCCGAAGAAAGGGCCGGTCTTTCAGGGAAAGATCAGCCATTTGCGCAAGGTTGTCGACGAGCCTGGTGACATGATGGGCAGTCGGCGGCAAATTCTCCGCCAGGAGCATCGACGCAACCTCGTCGATTAACCGCTCCATCAGCCGCCCAGACACAGACCGCAACTTGGCGCGGGCCGCCATCCCCGCCAAAACGGCGCGCAGATGGAGTTCGAACATGCATGGTGGGCGCGAAGCACGCAGTGGTCGGTAATGCATGTTATTAGCATTTAATGGTAAGACAATTATAATACTTTATCATAGCCCGATGGCCCGCCTATTGTCCAACAAGCCTACTGCACGAGAACGGACTTGATCTCAAGAGGACAATGGGACCGTGCGGGCAATTCTGGGGCAGCACAATGGCAATTGAGTTTCAGATCTGCGCCGCGAAGAGAAATGTAGGTTCGATGCCCCAAGCAGGCAGCAAGAAACTGGCGCCCCATCTGGCCAAGCCGAATGGTGGGAGCGTGTTTAGCCACGAGCGAGTGTGTGATGCCGCTGCAACACGCATTGCAGAGGACCAGTACCTTCAACCGGTTCCGAAGGCATGGCAACCATGTGTGTATAATGTTAACCGAATTAACATGTTGGACCTTTGAATATGGAAACCAAGACTGCCCGGCTGACGATTCTGATTGACCCGATCAAGAAGAAGGCATTTGAAGATCTGTGCGAAGCGCAGGACCTGACCTCTTCGCAAGTTGTGCGCCAGTTGATCCGTGAATATCTGGAGCGTCATCAAGTCGACTACGCCAGCAAGGCCAAGCTGCCGCGCGGCCAAAAGTAGGCTGAAGCAAGGCTCCCCTGCACTGCTAGGCGCATTGTAAGGGATAGGTGGCCTTATCGCTGATCGCTCTTCTCAAACAGGTACTCGCGGCTAATGTTCAGGAACTTCTTCGTCGAAATCCGGTAACGACGCTGCTTGCGCCGTTCGCCGCTGCGAGGATCCCTATTCGGAGCCCCCTGGTCCGGCGCGGCACGGCATCGTGACAACGCCACTCCCAAGGTCTCGGCAACATTTTCCTCTCCAACCAGTTCCAGAATCCCTGCCTTCGCGAGCTTGCCGTACACACGCGCATTGGCTTCGCATACCATGACACGTACACCGCGTTTCTTGAACGACAGGATGACGTCTTCGAGCGCCAAAATGCCCGTCATATCGATGAACGGCACCCGCTGCAGTCGCAGAACCAGGACCACCGGATCCGTATGCGATTGCACCAGCGCGCGCTCGAAGTTCTCGACGGCACCAAAGAAGAATGGCCCATCGATCGCATACACCAGCACCCCTGGGGGCAATACTTCCCCCGCCCTTCCCTGATGGGCAAGTTCCATCCCAATCTCCTCATTTGTAAGACGTTGTACTTCCACTGACGAAGCCATGCGGCGCAAGAATTGCAGCATGGCCAGAATCACACCAATGTTGACCGCAACCACCAGGTCGGCAAACACCGTCAGCAAGAACGTGATCGCCAGAATGATGGCATCGGCCCGCGGCGCGCGGCGGACCAGCGACACCACTTGCGGTATTTCGCTCATGTTGAATGCCACCACAAACAGAATCGCCGCCAGGGAGGCCAACGGCACATCGGCCGCCATCGGCGCCAGCAGGACCATGATCAGCAGCAGCGTCGCGGCATGCGTGATGCCGGCCAGCGGGCTGGTGCCGCCGCTGCGGATGTTCGTGGCGGTACGCGCGATCGCGCCGGTTGCGGCGAAACCGCCGAACAGCGGCGCAACCAGGTTCGCCATGCCCTGGCCCACCAGTTCCTGGTTAGAATCATGGCGCGTGCCCGCCATCCCATCGGCGACCACGGCAGACAGCAGCGACTCGATTGCGCCGAGCATGGCGATCGTAAACGCAGGACCGATCAGTTCTACCAGGCGCGAGACGCTCAGAGCGGGAACGGCAAACGACGGCAGATGCTGCGGAATGCCGCCGAAGGCGGTGCCAATGGTCGCCACACCGTCAAAATGGTAGATTGCCTGCAGTGCGGTGGTCACCACCATCGCGATCACCGGACCTGGAACGCGTTTGACGAACGGCACACGCGCCGAGAACACCACAAGTAGCAAGCTCCCCAATCCCATGGCGGTGGTGGCAACGTGCCAATGCGGCAAGACCAGGATCGACTGCCACAGCTTTTCATGGAACTGGGTCCCAGCGACCGCGGGCAGGCCAAAGAAGTATCCCCACTGTCCCACCCAGATGATGACGGCAATCCCGGCGGTGAAACCAACGATGACCGGTGCGGGGATGAATTTGATGACCACGCCCAGCTTGGCCCATCCCATCACGACCAGCATCGCTCCCGCCATCAGCGTGGCAACTTGCAGGCCTTCGATGCCGTACTGCGCAGTAATTCCGGACAGGATGGCAATGAAAGCACCAGTCGGGCCGGCAATCTGCACCCGACTCCCTCCCACTGTCGATACCAGAACGCCGGCAACGATCGCGGTATAAAGCCCCTGCTCCGGTCTGGCGCCCGAAGCAATCGCGAACGCCATTGCCAGCGGTAAAGCCACGATGCCAACGAGTGCGCCAGCAACCAAGTTGGACATGATCTTGCCGCGCCCAAACAGGCCGGCACGCTGGGCTTCCATAATTGTAATCATCTGCGCCCCAGTAGTGATGCCTTCATCGGTATAGAGAAGGCGGTAGCTTGATAAGGAAGCCAGTGTTGCAGCAAAAGGTCTCACAACGGCGGACTCCGTCAATATACCGCCAAACGGTGAACTGGACGCTCATCGAACGCTTATGCTATGCTGGTTTCATTATAATGCCATTATCATTTGATTGTCATATATGAAGTATCGCCCTGCACGCGCGTCCCGCCCACCACCGGTCTTCGAATTGCAGTACAAGGCCAGCATGGCGCAACTGGCCGCCCATTGCCCGGAACCGTTTCCGCCAGTTGGGCTGATGGCCCGACTGCGCGACTACCTGCAATCGATGCTGCTGGCCGAGAACCTCCCCCCCACCGTCTATATGATCTCGATGCTCTTGGAAAAATTTTCGCTGCTGGCCCAGATGACGCAGAGGGGCAAGCCATTCATCTACAAGAAGCGCCGCACGATTTCACTCCTGTTCGACATGTCTGCCGTGCAAAGCGAGATGTCGCTCGACGCGCCTGATGAATTGGTGCTGGGGTACACACAGACCATGATGGGATTTCTCCTGTTCAAGCCCGACCCCAGGCGTATCGGCATGATCGGCCTGGGCGG
This sequence comes from Pseudoduganella sp., assembly GCA_021323265.1. Taxonomy (GTDB): domain Bacteria; phylum Pseudomonadota; class Gammaproteobacteria; order Burkholderiales; family Burkholderiaceae_D; genus Rugamonas. The sequence goes on from JAJTCO010000020.1 coordinate 84,686, forward strand.
CGGCTCGCTGGCCAAGTTCTGTCATCGCTACCTACCGGATGCGACAATGGACGTCGCGGAGATTGATGCCGGCGTGATTGAGTTGCGCGACCAATTCCACATCCCCGCCGACGATGCACGCCTTGCGATCCATTGCATGGATGGGGCCGACTATGTGCGTCAGTCCAGTGGGACCTTCGATGTGATCCTGCTCGATGGCTTTGACAGGCATGGCCAGCCACCACAACTATGTACGCAGGCGTTCTATGACGATTGCTATCGGGCGCTTGCTCCCGGCGGCATCCTGGTGGTGAATCTGATGGCCGACGAACAAGCTACGGGCATCTATCTCGACCGCCTCAACACAACGTTCAACAATGCGGTGATCGTCCTTAACTCGTTGGACTCTCTCAATAACGTCGCTTTTGCCGGCAAGGGCGATGTGCTGGATACGGATCGGCGCACGCTGATTCGACGGTTAGAGCAACTGGAATCAAGGCTTCCCCTCATGTTGAAACTGACTGCATGGAGCCTTCTATTGGCCCGGCGCACAGCGACGCTGGCCCCGGAACACGAATCGCTTGACTTTGCCTAGGAGCCATGGCGGCGGGGGCCGGGGAGCGGAACCATTAGCGCTATTTGCACAACACGACTACCATGCTTTTACGCTACCTCCATGAACTAAGCGGCCACCAGCGCAACCAACGGGCTGATCGCCATCTAGGCTATTCGCTCGCATTCGTTGGCGGCGCCGTCAACGCCGGCGGCTTTCTAGCGATCGGACAGTACACCTCGCACGTGACTGGCATCATCTCCAGCATGGCCGACCATTTGGCACTGGGCGACTTGTCCCTTGCATTGGCCGCCATGGCCGCATGGCTTTCGTTCCTCGTGGGCGCATCTGCGACTGCCATCCTGATCAATCTCGCGCGCCGGCGCCGCCTGCGTAGCCGGTTTGCCCTGAGCCTGTTGGTCGAAGCCGCCCTGCTGCTCTTATTTGGCCTGGCCGGCGCCTATCTGGCCGACAGGCGTGAGTTTCTCGCCCCAGTCACGGTGTTGCTACTTTGTTTCATCATGGGCCTGCAGAACGCGATCATCACCAAGGTGTCCGGCGCGGTCATTCGTACCACTCATGTGACCGGCCTGTTGACCGATCTCGGGATCGAACTGGGCAAACTCCTCTACATCAACCGTCGCGACGTTCCCCATCCGATGGTGCGTGCTGACCGCGACAAGTTGTCCTTCTACACGTTTCTGGTCCTTGCATTCTTTGTGGGCGGCATCATTGGCGCACTTGGATTCAAGCATATTGGCTACGCGTCCACCATACCGCTCGCGGCGTGCCTCGCCCTGCTGGCAATAGGACCGATCTGGGGCGATCTGCGTGCACGCTGGCGCGTGTATCGGCGTCAAAGGATGCGCGGCAGGAACGATTGACACGCGCTCGGTCCATGCTTACGACTATCGCTGTGAAATACAGTTGGAACAGCGCTGGGCAACATCGCCTCCCTGTCGACGAACTCAAGTCCTTTTCGCCCCGCCATGCTCAAGCTTGCGCGCAATCGCACTGTTAGAGCGACTCCAGGCGCAAGCCTAGGTCGCCACTCCAGTCGCATCGGAAAGACACTGCGTCATGCATCGCCGAATTCACCACGATTGCACGCCTGGGCGCCATGCATGCACGCATTCCCTCACGACTTGCAACTCCGGCCAGGCGCGCCACGTTGACAAAGCGCGACAATAAGCGCACGCATACGAAAAGGGTCTTGGTTATCACGGCCGCGCCTCCCCAACCAGCTCCAATACCGGAGAAGACGATTGTTCTGGCAACAACTGGAGACTTAAAACAGGACGTGGAAACCAACTGGACTGCCTACAAGGAGTTACAGTTTCGCGGTCGTCTTACTGAACGCCTTTTACGAAACGAAAGAAGGTGGTGAAAAGACTTTTTCATACTTTTTTCATACCCTTCTCACCAGGCAACAAAAAAGGCCTACAACGATGAGTTGTAAGCCTTTGATTTGTTTCATGAATTCTGGTGGGAAGTGCAAGTTTCGAACTTGCGACCCCTGCAGTGTGAATGCAGTGCTCTACCCCTGAGCTAACCTCCCGAAGTGGCGCTATTATAGTCCGTCCAGAAACTCCGTGTGCGCGGCCGCTTCATCATCGCTGGCGCGCATCACCAGCACTTCCGCCAGGGCGATTTCGGCCACGGTAATGCCGCTGCCCGATTCCTCGATGACGATATCCATACCCAGGCTGTTCTGGCCACGCGTCATGGCCAGGTAGACGTCCGCCAGCAGCTCCGCGTCCAGCAGCGCGCCGTGCAGCTTGCGGTGGGCGTTGGAAATGCCGAAGTGTTCGCACAACGCGTCCAGCGAGTTACGCTTGCCCGGCCGCATTTCCTTGGCTTGCACCAGGGTGTCGATCACGCCGCCGATATGGGAATCGAAGCTCGGCAGCTTGAGCATGCCGAACTCATGGTTAAGGAAGCCCAGATCGAACGGCGCGTTGTGAATGATGACTTCGGCGTCGCGAACGTACTCGCGCAAGTCCTCGACGATCTCGTGGAAACGCGGCTTATCGCGCAGGAATTCGGTGGTCAGGCCGTGTACCGCCAGTGCGCCCTCTTCCGAATCGCGCTCGGGATTGATGTAGCAGTGGAAGTTGTTCCCCGTCAGCTTGCGGTTGAACAGTTCAACGCAGCCAATTTCGATGATGCGGTTACCCTGTTTCGGGTTAATGCCGGTGGTTTCGGTATCAAGTACGATTTGACGCATAAGTCTTCGCGATGGGGTTCTGGAGCTAGCTCAGCAGTATAACAGGCCTTATTTCCGGCGCACCGAATCGACGCCGAGATTGGCCAGCTGGTCGGCCCGCTCGTTGCCGGGGTGGCCATTGTGGCCGCGCACCCAGCGCCAGTCGACGCTATGCACGGCTTGCGCCGCGTCGAGCGCTTGCCACAGGTCGGCGTTCTTGACCGGGTCCTTGGTGGAGGTCTTCCAGCCGCGCGCCTTCCAGCCGTGAATCCATTCGCTGATCCCCTTCTGCACGTACTGGCTGTCAGTGTGCAGCACCACTTCGCACGGACGCTTGAGGGCCTTGAGCGATTCGATCACTGCCGTCAGTTCCATGCGGTTATTCGTCGTGTTCAACTCTCCGCCGTACATTTCCTTCGTGGCGTCGCCCGCCACCAGCAACGCGCCCCAGCCGCCGATGCCGGGATTACCCTTGCACGCACCGTCGGTAAAAATCTCAACTTTGTCCATCTAGTCTTTCTTTGTGTTTGTTTGCCACCGGCACCGCGACGGGCGCCTTGGCGGGTTTCTGTTTCCAGGCGGGGCCGATCAGGCGCATGCCTTTCACGCGCTTGATCGCCTGCACCATGTACACCGCGCCGAAATACGGCCAGTACTTGGGGCCCGCCCTGTCCATGAAGCCGTAGCGCGCCAGCCAGCGCTCGGTGCGGCAGGCAGGCGCGTAGCAGCCCTGGTGGGTGTGGCTGACGCCCATATTCAGCAATTTTAACCAGTCCTTGATGCGCGGCATGGAAATGAACTCGCCGGCCTTGGGCAGGTAATGCGAGCCGGTCAGGCGTCCCGACACCTGACGCAGGCCCCACAGACTGGCCGGGTTGAAGCCGCACACGATCACCTGCCCCTCGGGAATCAGCACGCGCTCGACTTCGCGCAGGACCTGGTGCGGTTCGGCGGAGAATTCCAGCACATGGGGCAGCACGACCAGGTCCATACTGCTGGTGGCGAAGGGCAGCTCGACGCTGTCCAGCGTGACGGCCACGGCGCGGCCGCTGGCGGACTGGCGCGGCTGCGGGCGGATGTCGGCCAGCCACTGGTGCGGCATGCGGTTGGCCGCCAGCGCGTCAAGCTGCGGCATGCCGATCTGGACGGCATTAAAGCCGAAAATGTCCGCCACCATCCTGTCCAGGCATGCTTGCTCCCAGGCGCGCACGTAGGCGCCTGGCGGTGTTTCCAGCCATCTGTCGAACGCTATAATGGCCTGGTCCGATGTTGCGCTATCCATGCATTCCCTTTTCTGAGCCCATGAGCAAACCTGTTTCCGTCCTGACCGTCCCGGCATTCAAGGACAATTACCTGTGGCTGGTGCACGATGGCCACAACGCGGCGGTTGTCGATCCCGGCGACGCGGCACCCATCCTTGCTGCCCTGCAGGAACTCGGGCTGGTACTTACCGCCATTCTACTCACCCATCACCATGCTGACCACATCGGTGGCGTGCCGGCCCTTCTGGAGCGCTTCCAGGTGCCTGTTTTCGGGCCGCGCCACGATGGTATCGCAGCCGTGACCGTACCACTGGGCGAAGGCGACCGTATCGAGGTGCCGGGACTGAGGCTGCCATTGCGGGTGCTGGATGTGCCGGGGCATACGCGCGGCCATATCGCTTATGTGCGCGATGACGGGGGCGAACCCTGGCTGTTTTGTGGCGATACGCTGTTTGCCGGTGGTTGCGGGCGTCTGTTCGAGGGCACGCCGGCGCAGATGGCCGCATCGCTGGACAAGCTGGCGGCGCTGCCGGAGGCCACCAAGGTCTTCTGCGCACACGAGTACACGCTTTCGAACTTGCGTTTCGCCAGCGCGGTGGAACCGGGAAATGCGGCCTTGCGGGCGCGCGTTGCGGCCGATACGGCGACGCGCGAGCGCGGCCAACCGACAGTCCCTAGCACCATCGCCGTGGAGCGTGCAACGAATCCGTTCCTGCGTTATCGTGAACCCGAAATCGCAGCGCATTTGCGCGCGGCGGGCAAACTGCATGGCGGCGAGGCTCCGGTCGCAGTTTTTGCCGCACTGCGCGAGTGGAAAAACAACTTCTGACAAGGAGAGTTATGCAGACCGTTCGCATGTACGTTGATCCCATCAGCCCTTTCGTGTGGCTGGCGACCAAGCAGGTGGCCCGTATCGAGGCCGCGGGCGTGCAGGTCGAGATGGTGCCGGTGCTGTTTGCGGCCATGCTGAACAAGCATGGCCTGGTGGGTCCGGCGGAGGTGCCCGCCAAGCGGGTGCTGACCTTCCGCGATGTGATGCGGCAGGCCGATGCGCAGGGCTTGGCGTTCGTTGGGCCGCCGGGGCATCCGTTCAATCCGCTGCCGATGCTGCGCATGGCAACGGCGATCGATGGCCGCGTGGAGCGGATCGCTTTCGTGACGGCGGTGATGGCGGCGTGCTGGGAACAAGGTCAGGATGCGCAGGACTTCGGCGTGCTGGCACGCGTGGCGCGTGATTGCGGATTGGATGGGGAGGCGCTGGTGGCGGCTGCGTCGTCGCCGGAGGTGAAGGCGGAGCTGGCGCGGGCGACGGAGCAGGCAATCGCCGATGGGGTGTTCGGGGTTCCGAGCTTAGTCTATCAGGATGAGTTGTTCTGGGGCGCGGACCGGATTGATAGCCTGCTGCGCAGGGTCGCGGGGCATCGCATCGATGAGGCCCGCCTGCAGGCGTTTTTGGGGCGGGCGCCATTGGCTTCGCGTCAACCCCGGTAAACCAGTGTCTGACCCACAGGGTCAGACACTTGCTGCGCTGCGGCTGGCGGCCTGGATACATGATCGTTGGCCGCTTTGCCGGGTTAGATTTCCTCGTACAGCGGTAACGTCAAGAACTCTTCGAATGCATCGGACGTGGACATCTTTTCGAAGATCTGCGCCGCGCGATCGTAGGCCGGGGTGGAACCATCCGGTGCAGCAGCCTTCACCTTCGGCAGTTCCTCGGGAATCATCGCGCGCACCATGTCGGCGGTGACCTTGCGGCCATCTTCCAGCACGCCCTTGGCGGAGCGAATCCACTGCCACACTTGCGAGCGGGAGATTTCGGCGGTTGCGGCGTCTTCCATCAGGTTGTGGATCGGTACGCAGCCGTTGCCGTTCAACCAGCTACCCAGGTAGTGGATGCCGACGTTGATGTTGTAGCGCAGGCCAGCTTCGGTAATCGGTGCTTCCGGCTTGAAGTCCAGCAGTTCGGCTGCGGTCACTTCCACATCGGGGCGCTGCTTGGAAATCTGGTTCGGCGCATCGCCCAGCACTTTCTTGAATTCGCCCATGGCCAGTTCCACCAGGCCCGGGTGCGCCACCCAACCGCCGTCGTAGCCGTCGGTCGCATCGCGCGCCTTGTCGTTGCGGACGCCGCCCATGGCGATCTCGTTCTTCTCCGGATCGTTCTTGATCGGGATCAGGGCCGCCATGCCGCCGATGGCGGGGGCGTTGCGCTTGTGGCAGGTCTTCAGCAGCAGCAGCGCATAGGCGCGCATGAACGGCGCGGTCATGGTGACCTTGGCGCGGTCGGCCAGGCAGAAGTCCTTGTCCAGCTTGAACTTCTTGATGCAGCTGAAGATGTAGTCCCAGCGGCCGGCGTTCAGGCCCGAGCTGTGCTCGCGCAGTTCGTACAGGATTTCGTCCATCTCGAAGGCGGCCAGGATGGTCTCGATCAGCACGGTGGCCTTGATCGTGCCTTGCGGCAGGCCCAGTTCGTTCTGGGTCATCACGAAGATGTCATTCCACAGGCGCGCTTCCAGGTGCGATTCCATCTTCGGCAGGTAGAAGAACGGGCCGGCGCCGCGGGCGATCTGCTCCTTGGCGTTGTGGACCATGAACAGGGCGAAGTCGAAGATGCCGCCCGAGACGCGCTTGCCGTCGACGGTCACGTGCTTTTCATCGAGGTGCCAGCCGCGCGGGCGCACCACCAGGGTCGCGGTCTTTTCGTTCAGCTTGTACGACTTGCCGTTCTGCTCCAGCGAGATCGTCTTGCGCACGGCGTCCTGCATGTTGATCTGGCCGCTGATCTGGTTGTCCCAGTTCGGGGTGTTGGAGTCTTCGAAGTCGGTCATGTAGGAGTCGGCGCCGGAGTTCAGGGCATTGATGACCATCTTGCGTTCGACCGGGCCGGTAATCTCCACGCGGCGACATTCCAGGGCCTTCGGAATGGGCGCGATCTTCCAGTCGCCGTTGCGGATGTGCGCAGTCTCGGCCAGGAAGTCGGGACGCTCGCCGGCGTCCAGGCGCTTGGCGCGCTCCACACGCTTGGCCAGCAGTTCCTGGCGGCGCGGTTCGAATTCGCGGCTGAGCTTGGCTACCAGGGCCAGCGCTTCCGGCGTCAGGACGCGCTCAAAACCAGGCTTGATCTCTCCGGTGATCTGCATACCTGCAGGCAAAGTAATGCTCATGGTCTTTCTCCGTTAGTGTTGTGATTCGATGTTTTCCAGTATATTGACTAAAAATATAGTGAAACAAGACTAAAACGCACTTCATCTATGCGTTTTTGTCACAGATCGGGATTCCATGGGACAGTTCAGACAAATCTCCACCTTTGTAGAAGTGGTCAACCGCGGCAGCCTCTCGGCGGCAGCCCGCGCGGAAGGCATCGCGCCGGCCATGATCGGGCGCAGGCTCGACGCGCTGGAACAACGCCTGGGCGTCAAACTCCTTCAGCGTACCACGCGCAAGCTGGCGCTGACCGATGAAGGCGCGGCATTTCTGGAAGACTGCCAGCGCATCCTGGCCGACCTGGAATCGGCCGAGGCGGCCGTGGCCGAGCGTAGCGCACGCGCCACCGGGCATTTGCTCATTTCCGCACCGGCCGGGTTTGGCCGGCAGCATGTTGCGCCACTGATACCTTCGTTCGTGGCGGAGCACCGCGATGTGTCGGTGACATTGAACCTGAACGACCGGGTGGTGGACTTGATTGGCGAAGGCATCGACGTGGCGATCCGTATTGCTTCGCTGTCGGACTCCAACCTGGTGAGCGTGAAGCTGGCCGATAACCACCGCGTGGTCGTCGGCACGCCGGCATACCTGAAGCGGCACGGCGTGCCGAAGACGCTGGACGACCTGGCGCGCCACAACTGCATGACCATCAGTAGCGAAGGCAGCCAGCGCGGCTGGACCTTCCGCGATGGCGACAAGAACGTGACGCTCAAGATCTCGGGGAATATGAGCTGCAACGATGGCGCCGTGCTGCACGATTGGGTACTGAACGGCAAAGGGCTGGCGTGGCGCTCGATGTGGGAAGTGGGTGCCGATATCGAGGCGGGACGCTTGAAGCCCGTGCTGGACCAGTATGCGGCGCCCGGCAACGACATTTATGCCGTGTTTGCCCAGCGCCGCCACCTGCCCCTGCGGATTCGCGCATTCGTCGACTTCCTGCGCCGCACGTATGCCCAGCCCGGCTATTTCCACCAGCGCTGAGCTCGTGTCCACCAAAGCGCCTGACCCCAAGGTGGACAGGGGCTCGGCAGTAGGGGCAAAAAAAAATCCTCGGATTCCGAGGATTTTTTATCGTTTTGATCCGGTCTCGATTACAGAGGCTGGATGTTCGACGCCTGCTTGCCTTTTGGGCCGGAGGTCACGTCGAAAGATACGCGTTGGTTCTCCTGCAGCGACTTGAAGCCGTTGCTCTGGATTGCCGAGAAGTGAGCAAACAGATCTTCGCCGCCTTCGTCAGGGGTAATGAAGCCAAAACCCTTCGCGTCGTTGAACCATTTTACGATACCAGTTGCCATTACAATTCCTATTACAGTTAAATGAGCTTGCGCCCGTGATACCGTTCGAACCCAGTGACCTGAATCTAAACGATCCCGCATTATACCGAAATACCTGTTAAAAGCACGTCCTAAAGAAAATTAATTCATCGCATTCAACAGGATCCGCACATGTGTATGTAACTATAGACAAGATTTATCAATCTTGTTTGATAAATATCAATCGTGCGCCGCAATTTTTCCATCGCGAAAATCCGTGTCGGCCCATTGCAACAACGCTTGCACGGCAGCCTCAATTTTCTCCCAGTTTCCGCCCCCTTCCATCACGGCGCGCACCATCTGCTCGATGCGGCGCGCTTCGTTGCCGAGCCCGTGCAGGCCGAAGGAACCGGCCGAGCCGGCGACGCTGTGCAGGGCGTGGTGGAGTTGTTCGATGTGGGGCGGGCTGCGGCCGTTGCCCTGGCAGAGCGCCAGGCCGTCGCGGATGGCCGCCATGCGTTCGGGAACGCTGGCGGCGTATTTGTCGCGCAGGGCTTGCAGCCGGTCGGGATAGTTGGGATCGACCGGCGCTGCCATGGCTTACTTGGTGCCGAAGATGCGGTCGCCCGCGTCGCCCAGGCCCGGGATGATGTAGGCGTGCTCGTTCAGGTGCGAGTCCAGCGAGGCGCAGAAGATCTTCACGTTCGGGTGCGACTTCTGGAACACTTCGATGCCTTCCGGGGCCGCTACCAAGGCCAGGAAGATGATCTGGTCGTCGGTGACGCCGCGCTTTTTCAGCACGTCGACGGCGTGCACGGCGGAATTGCCGGTGGCGACCATCGGGTCGCACAGGATGAAGGTGCGGTCGGCCAGGTCGGGCAGGCGCACCAGGTATTCCACCGGCTGGTGGGTTTCCGGGTCGCGGAAGACGCCAATATGGCCCACGCGGGCCGATGGCACCAGGTTCAGCAGGCCGTCGCTCATGCCCACGCCCGCGCGCAGGATCGGCACCACGGCCAGCTTGCGGCCGGCGATGACCGGGGCCTGGATCGTTTGCAGCGGGGTCTCGATCTCGCGCGTGGTCAGCGGCAGGTCACGGGTGATTTCGTAACCCATCAGCAGGGTGATTTCTTTCAGCAGTTCGCGGAACGTGCGCGTGGACGTGGCCTTGTCGCGCATGTGGCTCAGCTTGTGCTGGATCAGCGGGTGGTCGGTGATGAACAGGTTCGGAAAGCGCGGATCTTGTTTCATATATTTGAAAGTTTATGAGTTGCCGGCATTATCCCAGCCTCAGGCGTTTTCCACCAGCGCCCGCTGTAGAATGGCTTCACAGTTAGTGCCCGCCGGCAACCTCCCATAGGCCCCGCCCGGTGCGCTGGCCAGGCGGCTGGCGACGAAGGCGCTGCTGACGAACGCCGGGGCGTAACGCAGCAGCAGGCCGGCCTGGATCGCCAGCACCATGCGTTCGGCCAGCTGCCGTGCGCCGAATTCGTCGTCGCGTGCGCGCGGCAGATCGGCCAGCAGCTCGCTGGTGAAGCGCACGTAGTCGGGATCGGCATGGCTGCCCTCGCCCAGTTCGGCCGCCAACACTTCCTGCGCCTGGCTCGATTTGCTCAGCGCGCGCAACAGGTCGAGGCACATCACGTTGCCCGAACCTTCCCAGATCGAGTTGACCGGCAATTCGCGGTACAGCCTGGCCAGTGAGCTCTCTTCCACGTAGCCGCTGCCGCCCAGCACTTCCATCGCTTCGGCGCCGAAACCAGGGCCGCGCTTGCAGATCCAGTATTTGCCGGCGGGCGTCAGCAGGCGCGCCAGCAGGGCTTCGGCGGGGTTGTCCATGTGGTCGAAGCAGCGCGCAAGGCGCATCGCGAACACGGTGGCGGCTTCCGATTCCAGCGCCAGGTCGGCCAGCACGTTCTGCATCAGGGGCTGTTCGGCCAGGGGTTTGCCGAAGGCGCTGCGGCGCCGCGCGTGGTGCAGTACCTGCGTCAGCGCGGCGCGCATGATGCCGGCCGTGCCCAGCACGCAATCGAGGCGCGTGTGGTTGCCCATTTCGAGGATGGTGGGCACGCCGCGGCCGGGCGCCCCAAGCAGCCAGCCGTAGGCGCCGGTGAACTCCACTTCGGACGAGGCGTTGGATTTGTTGCCGAGCTTTTGCTTCAGGCGCTGCACGCGCACCTGGTTGCGCGCGCCGTCGGGCAGGAAGCGCGGCACGAGGAAGCAGGTCAGGCCCTGCTCTTCGATCTGCGCCAGCACCAGGTGGGCGTCGCATTGGGGGGCGGAGAAGAACCATTTGTGCCCCGTCAGGCGGTACACCGGTTCGCTGTCGGCGCCGAACAGTTCGCGCACTTCGTCGGCGGGCACGGGTTCGGCGCGCGTGGTGTTGGCGCGCAGGTCGGAGCCGCCCTGCTTTTCCGTCATGCCCATGCCGATCAGGGCGCCGCGCTTCTGCTCGATCGGCAGCGGGCTGGGGTCGTACACGCGCGAGAGGATCTTCGGCAGCCAGCGGGCGGCCAGGCCTGGGCTTTGGCGCAGCGCGGGGACGCTGGCGTAGGTCATCGTCACCGGGCATTGCGAGCCATTTTCCAGCTGTCCGAACAGGATGTAGCGGGCGGCCCGCGCCACCTGGGCGCCGTGGTGGGGATGCTTGCCTTCCCATGGCGAGGCATGGGCGCCGGCGGCAATCAGCATTTCCATCAGCTGGTGCCAGGCGGGGTGGAATTCGACTTCGTCGATGCGGCGTCCGCTGCGGTCGAAATTGTTCAGGACCGGCGGGTGCTCGTTGGCCTGCCGCGCCAGGGCCTGCATGGCCGAGGTGCCCAGTTCCGCCCCCAGTTCCATCAGCGATGCGGTGGCGAATGCGCCACCTTCCCGCTCCAGCGCTTCGCGCAGGGCGGTGTCGCAGGTGAACAGGTTCACGTTTTCAAACGGGCCCACCTGGTTGAAAACCTCGTGCGTGTCGAAACGGTTCATTTCGCTCTCCTCGGCTTCCTCTGTAACGCGAGGCTAGCGCAAACTTACCGCAGTAGCAAGGTGCATCAAAAAGGAAATAGTGCTTAATAAAGCATCAAACTTCTTCTGTTTCCATACAAAACTGTTCCGTGGCAACATTTTTCTTAAAAACATGCACTAATCTTGTCGTTTTTCATGTGAAACATGAGCTTTAAGTGATACATTTCACTCTGGTTACGACCTGTAGAGAAAGAATCGAGCGCAACAATGCTTTCCAGCTCCCCGACTGTGCCCTTAACGACATCACATAATGAGGCCAACACCCTGCTCGAGGAGGCGGGCGATGTCGTGTTCAGGCTGAACCTGATGGGGCATATCCTGTTTGCCAGCCAGCGCAGCATCAACCTGCTGGGCAATGGCAAGGACCTGGTAGACCTACCCTTCCTCGCGCTTGTTTCCGATCTCGATCACGCTGCACTGAAGTCCGCCCTCTCCGAATCCATCCAGGCGCGCGGCGCCAACCGCGCCGAAGTGCGCCTCAAAACCCCCGAACAGGAAGTCTGGTTCGAACTACGCGTCAGCAGCTACGTCACCGGCGCCAAGGCCTACGAACTGCTGGTGGTCGGGCGCGACATGACGGCGCAGCATGCAACTGAAGAACGCCTGCGCCACATGGCGACCCACGACGGCTTGACCGAAATGCCGAACCGCTTGCTGCTGTCGGACCGCCTGCGCATGACCATCGCCCAGGCACGCCGTTCCGGCCAGGGCTTTTCGGTGGCGACCATCGGCCTGGACAGCTTCAAGAAGGTCAACGATGGCCTGGGCCATCCGGTCGGCGACGCCGTGCTGAAAATGGCGGCGGCGCGCCTGCGCAAGACCTTGCGCGACAGCGATACCCTGGCCCGCGTGGGCGGCGACGAGTTTGTCGCCATCCTGCCTGGCACCTACAACGAGGCGCAGATCAAGCTGGTCACCGGCCGCCTGCTGGCGACCCTGCAGGCGCCGTTCGAGGTGGAACAGCACACGATCTACGTCAGCGCTTCGCTTGGCATCTCGGTCTATCCCGAGCACGCCGAAGACGAGGTGCGCCTGGTGGCGCTGGCCGATGCGGCCATGTCGCGCGCCAAGGATACGGGCAAGGCGCGCTGCGTCGTCTACAGCCAGCGCCAGAGCGGTCCGCCGGAGCACGATATTTCGCTGGAAGCGGCCATGTTCCAGGCCGTGCGCGAAGGCGAGTTCCTGCTGTACTACCAGCCGATCGTCAATTCGGGCTCGCGCGAGATCGAGGGCTTCGAAACCCTGATGCGCTGGAAGCACCCTACCCTTGGCATGGTGCCGCCTGGGCGCTTCATCCCGATTGCAGAAACCAACGGCCTGATCAACCTGCTCGGCGCCTGGGCGCTGAAGTCGGCCTGCGTGCAGCTGAAGCAGTTCCAGGAGGTGGCCAAACGGCCCCTTTACATATCTGTTAATATCAGCCCGCGGCAATTCCGCAACGACAAATTCCTCGATGTACTTGACGATGCGCTGGCCTATTCCGGCCTGCCTGGTGAACAATTGGTGTTAGAAATTACTGAAGGTACGTTGATGATCGATCCGGTGCATGCCGAAACGATCCTGACCAAGATGGCCGAGCGCTGCGCCCGCATTGCGATCGACGACTTCGGCACCGGCTATTCCTCCCTGTCCTACCTGAAGCGTTTCCCAATTTCGGTACTGAAGATCGACCGCACCTTCATCCGCGACCTGCCAGGTTCGGAGAAGGATGGCGCAATCTGCAATGCCGTGCTGGACCTGGCGAAGCACCTTTCCCTGTCCGTCGTGGCCGAAGGCGTGGAAACCGAAGAGCAACTGGCGTATGTCGAGCAGCGCGGCTGCCAGTACGTGCAAGGCTTCCTGACCGGCCGTCCAATGGCGGCCCACACCGCGATGGCGGCGCTGAAAGAGCGCACCTACGCTTCGCTGATGCCGGAGCACCAGGCTACGGAAGACATGCGGCAGGTGATCCAATGAGCGCCCTGGGCAAGCAGACCCTGAACACCCTGTGGGAGCGCACGCGCCTGCAGGGCGACATGCCGGGCTTCGCCAAGGCCATTACCTCCATCCTGGGCGCCATGCGCGGCGAGGACGAGAACGAATTCGACATGGCGCGCACCGTGCTGTCGGACCCTGTCCTGACGCAGAAAGTGCTGCGCCTTGCCAACAGCGGCATGTATTCCGCGTTCGGCCAGCACGTCAACACCGTCAGCAAGGCCGTGCTGGTGCTGGGCACCGAGGCGATCGGCCACCTGGCCCTGGGCCTGAAGCTGATCGAAGAACTGTCCGTGGTGTCGCCCGATTCGGGCATGGCCCACATCGAGATGGAAAAGGCTGTCCTGGCCGGCATCGTCGCACGCGAAGTGTCGGCTTCGGCGGAAAGCCGTCAGGGCGAGGAAGCCGTGGTCTGCTCGATGCTGCATACCCTCGGCCGCATGATGGTCACCTTCTACATGCCCGAGCGCTGGACCGAGCTGCAGCAGGCGACCGGCGCCGGCAAGGAAGACGCGGCGGCAGTGGAAATGCTGGGCCTGAGCCTGCAGGACATCGGGCGCGCCGCGGCGCAGCACTGGGGCCTGCCGGGCAACCTGATCCAGGGCATGCGCACTGTGGAGCCGCCGGCCGACGACCAGCCTGCCGAGCCGCTCAGCCAGGAAGATTGGGTGGCCGGCGTGTCGACCATGTCGTGCATCTGCGCCGGCGCGCTGTGGCACGACAATGAGGAAGGCGCCGAGGAAGTGCGCCGCATCACCGCGCGCTACTCCGGCATGATCGGCGTCAGCCCCGACAAGCTGGCGCAAGCCATCGAGCAGGCCAAGGTGGCTGCCGCCAGCGACCTGTCGATCGCGCCGCTGTCCAAGCCGGCCGAACGCCGCGCCAAGGCGCTGGCACAAACCCGCCAGCGCGCCGCCGGCAACAACATCCTGTTGAGCGGCCTGGCCGACATGCGCGATTCGCTCGATACCGCGAGCCCGGGCCAGATGGTCTCGATCGCGCTGGAAACGGTCTACAAGGGCCTGCAATTCACGCGCGCGGTGGCTTTCGTACGCAACCGGCGCGAGTCGCGCTATGCGGGCCGCATGTGCCTGGGCGAAGGCGTGCGCGAGCACCTGCCGGCCATGGTATTTGCCGATACCTACGAACCGAACGTGTTCCACGCCGCCCTGAGCAGCGACCGCGTGATCTTCATCGAGAATGCGGCCGATCCGAAGTTCGCGGCCAAGCTGCCGGCCTGGTGGCGCGACACGCTGAGCGATGCGCGCAGCTTCGTCATCCTGCCGCTGTGCTCCAACGGCCAACCGACCGGCTTCCTGTATGGCGACTGGGACGATTCCTTCCCGGCCATTCACCTGAGCCCGACCGAGTTCTCGCTCTTGAACGATATCCGTTCACTGGTGATGAAGGCGGCCGAGCGCCGCCACCAGATCGATACGGTCAACCGCGCTGCCTGATTACCGCTGCTGCCAGCGGTAGCTCAGGCCGGCGGCGACGGCGCCCAGCGCCACCAGTCCCGACGCCACATAGTAGATTGCCTGCGGACCCGCCACTTGCCATACCTGGGTCAGGCCCAGGCTGCCCGCCGTCGCCCCGACGCCGTAGGAAATGCTGATATACAGCGCCTGGCCGCGCGCCTGCAAGGCGCCGCCGAACCAGCGCTGCATGGTCTGCACCGACGCCGAGTGGTGCAGCGCGAAGGTGGCCGAATGCATGACCTGGGCCAGCACCAGCACCGCCAGCGCGTGCGGCGCGGCGCCAATCAGGGCGAACCGCAGCACCCCGGCGGCGAAGCAGGCGTACATCAGCTTGCGCGCGCCCCAGCGCTTGAACAGGGGCGCCTGGTAATAGAACAGCAGCACCTCCGCCACCACGCCCACGGACCACATCAGGCCAGTGACGGTCTTGCTGTAGCCCTGCCTTTCCAGGTACAGCGAATAGAAGGTGTAGAGCGAACTGTGGGCCGCCACCATCAGTGCGGTGGAGGCGAAGAAGGCCAGCACCTCCTTGCGGCGCAACACCGACAGCAGCGCCGGCGGCTGCCCCGCATGCTGCAGGCGCGGCACTTCCTTGAGCCGGAAGGCCGCAGCCAGCACGAACACCAGCAGCACGCCGCAGAACCAGATCAGGGCGTCCGTGCCCTACCAGTCCATCAGGAAGGATGCCAGCATCACCGTCACGATGAAGCCGATCGATCCCCACAGGCGTATGCGGCCGTAGTACGTGAGGTCGCCGCGCATTTCGGAGAGCATCAACGCTTCGCAGATCGGACCCTGGGCGCTGGTGAACAGGTTCACCAGCACCATGGCCGCGAAGAAGTGGGCGAAGGTGGTGCCGAAAATGAAGCCGGAGAAGGTCACCAGGGCGGCGGCGCCGGTCAGGCGCAGCACGAAGACGCGCCGCTCGGAGTGGTCGGCCACATAGCCCCACAGGTTGGGGCCGAAGATGCGCAGCACCTGGATCAGCGCCATCAGCACGCCGATCTGCGCTACCGACATCCCCTTGCCTTGGAAGTACAGGCTGGCGTAGGTGGAGAAGGTGCCGGCGTATGCGTAGTAACAGAAAAGAAAGAGCGCGAAGCCGAATGCCTGGGTCGGCAGCACGCTTAGCGCGCCGCCTTGCCGATGTCCGGCGTGGCCACGCTCACATCGCCGCATTGCGCGCGGTGCATCAGCGCGTGATCCATCAGCACCAGGGCCAGC
Organism: Pseudoduganella sp.; assembly: GCA_021323265.1. Classification (GTDB taxonomy): domain Bacteria; phylum Pseudomonadota; class Gammaproteobacteria; order Burkholderiales; family Burkholderiaceae_D; genus Rugamonas. The sequence continues at coordinate 100,831 of JAJTCO010000020.1, forward strand.
ATGGCTTCGGCGATCGGCGTGGCGCGGATCCCGACGCACGGGTCGTGGCGTCCGAAGGTTTCCACCATCACCGGATTGCCTTCCTTGTCGATGGAGCGGCGCGGCGTGCGAATGGAGGACGTGGGCTTGATCGCGATCGACACGGTAATGTCCTGGCCGGTCGAAATGCCGCCCAGCACGCCGCCGGCATTGTTGCCGACGAAGCCTTGCGG
>JAJTCO010000021.1 GCA_021323265.1 Pseudoduganella sp.
CAGCTCGCGGCCCGTGCGCCAGGTCAGCATGGTGGTAAACAGCGCCGTGCCGAGCAGCAGCGGGAACCAGCCGCCGTGGAACAGCTTCAGCGCGGAGGAGGAGAACAGCATGATGTCCATCACGATGAAGAAGCCGGTGGCGGCGAAGCACAGCACCAGCGGCAGGTGCCAGCGGTAGCGGATCACGAAGAAGGTGAGGATGGTGGTGGCGGACATCGTGGCCGTGACGGCGATGCCGTAGGCGCCGGCCAGGTCGTCCGAGTTCTGGAAACTGATCACGGCGATCAGCACCACGATCAGCTGCAGCCAGTTCACCACGGGGATGTAGATCTGGCCCATCTCGCTTTCCGAGGTGTGCTGCACGCGCATGCGGGGCAGCATGCCCAGCGCGATGGCTTGCTTGGTCATCGAGAAGGTGCCGGAGATGGTGGCCTGGGACGCAATCACGGCGGCGGCAGTGGACAGGATCACCAGCGGGTAGACACTCCAGGCGCCCAGCTGGTTGTAGAACGGGTTGGCAATGGCGTCCGGGTTGCGGATCAGCAGCGCGCCCTGGCCCAGGTAGTTCAGCACCAGTGCCGGGAAGGCGACCCAGAACCAGGCCAGGCGGATGGGGCGCTTGCCGAAGTGGCCCATGTCGGCGTACAGCGCTTCGGCGCCCGTGATCGCCAGCACGACGGCGCCCAGGGCGACGAAGGCGATGAAGCCGTTCTCGCGCATGAAGATGACGGCGTAGTACGGGTTGAGCGCTTCCAGGATGGCCGGGGTTTCCACGATGTTGATGACGCCCATGGTGGCCAGCGCGGCGAACCAGAGGGACATGATCGGGCCGAAGAAGCGGCCAATGCCGGCCGTGCCATGGCGCTGTACGGAATACAGGGTCACCAGCACGACGATGGTCAGCGGCACCACGTACTTTTCCAGCGCCGGGGCCGCCACTTCCAGGCCCTCGATGGCGCCCAGTACGGAAATGGCGGGCGTGATCACGGAGTCGCCGTAGAACATGGTGGCGCCGAAGGTGCCGATCAGCAGCAGCGGGAAGTGCCAGCCGGGGGCCGCCTTGTGCACGGAGTTCAGCGCCAGCGCCATCAGGGCCATGACGCCGCCCTCGCCGCGGTTGTCGGCGCGCAGCACGAGGCTGACGTACTTGAGCGAGACGATGAGGGTCAGGCTCCAGAAGATCAGGGAAATGATGCCCAGCAGGTTGGCCGTGTTCAGCGCCAGGCCATGGGAGGGATCGAAGACGGTTTTGAGGGTATACAGCGGGCTGGTGCCGATGTCGCCGTAGACGATACCGATGGCCGCCAGCGTCAGTGCCGCAACGCTGCTTTTCTTATGTTCTGACAAAATTTCACCCAAAAGTGTTTTGGTGCATCGCACAATAGGCCAAGCTTTGGCCAAATGCAAGTTTTTCGATGGCCAATGCAAAAGCCGTGAATGTGCTATTGCCCGCACAGCGCATGGGCCAAACGCCAATTTACTGCCTGTGCAATACGCATGGCGCGCCTTTTGCTGAGGTGCGCGCATGAAGACCGGCATGCTGTACGCCGCCGGGGCATTCCTGTCCTGGGGCTTGTTCCCCCTGTACTTCCACGCAATCAAGGATGTGCCCGCCTCGGAAATCCTGGCACACCGCATGGCGTGGTCGCTCGTGTTCCTGATGCTGGTCCTGCTGGTGCGGCGCCAGTGGAAATGGTTGCCGCAAGTGCTGCGCCAGCCCAAGGTGGTGGTCAGCTTCGTGGCCAGCGCCTTCCTGCTGAGCGCGAACTGGTTCGTCTATATCTGGGCCGTCAATAACGGCCATGTGGTCGATGCCAGCCTGGGTTACTTCATCAATCCCCTGGTCAACGTCCTGCTGGGCATGCTGGTGCTGAAGGAGAAACTGCGGCGCGGGCAGTGGCTCGCGATCGGCGTGGCGGCGGCCGGCGTGGCCTGGCTCACCTGGCAAGGGGGCCAGGTGCCGTATATCGCACTGGTGCTGGCGCTCAGCTTTGGCGCCTACGGCCTGTTGCGCAAGACGGCCGCCCTGGCGGCGCTGGAAGGGCTGTCGTTTGAAACCCTGATGCTGTTTCCGCTGGCGGTGGCCTATCTCGGCTGGCTGGCGTTCCAGGGCCAGAGCGTGTTCCTGAATACCGACGCGGACAGCACGCGCTGGCTGCTGGTGGCCGCCGGCCCGACCACGGCCATCCCGCTCCTGTTGTTTGCCGCCGGCGCGCGGCGCATTCCCATGTCGGTGCTGGGCATGCTGCAGTACATGTCGCCCTCGCTGCAGATGCTGCTTGGAGTATGGGTCTTCCACGAAGCGTTCTCCTCGACGCGGCTGCTGGGCTTCCTGTTCATCTGGGGTGCGCTGGCAATCTACATGGCCGAAGGCTGGCTGGTCAGCCGCAAAGTGGCCGCGTAGTGTCGGAAAACTTTACACACTTGCTAAAGTGAAAACGTTAATTTCCCGCAATAAATTAATTTTCCTCATTAGAATCAAGGACCTGGCGCAGCCCCATTGACTTCAGGCATGATACTTGCTTATTAGCTAGCTTCATTGCAGGAGATAAATAATGGTTAGCAGCAAGATTCTGGCAGGTATCGCAGTCCTGGCGTGTGCAACAAGTGCGCACGCTGCCCCCATCCCACTCAACTCGGCCTTTTCTGCTGGCGGCCATCTCGTTGCCAACACGGGGAAGAGCTTTGACCTCGACGTCAACAGCCTGCTGTCCAGCAGCAACCTGACCAGCGGCGGCATCATGTCCGGTCAGCTGACCGTCTTTGCCAACTCGGCAAGCGCGGCAGCCTTCGTCGGCAATACGTACGACAGTTACAGCCGCTACAGCTACAGCTACCATTACAATTCCGCCGCGTGCAACCATGGGAACTGCATGGTGACCGACGAGTACTGGACCCGCAAGGTCTCCAAGACTTTCAAGGACCAGGTGGCCGACACCTTGTGGGCCAAAGTGGGCGACACGGCGGGCAGCGACCAGGCTGAGCTGAATATCAGCAGCACCGCGTATGGCGACTACACGTATGACGGCCGCTCCGGCAGCGACCGCTGGGGCTGGGACTACTATTACAGCCGAACCAATACCCGCACCGAGGCGTACAGCGGCGCCCTGAGCGTGACCCTGGACCTGGACAGCAAGGCGCTGACCGACATCACCAAGGACGGTATCCTCGGCGTCAACATCTGGAATACGCTGGGCCAGTTCGACATCACCGGTTTCCAGCTGAGCCTGCTGGCCCAGGAATTGCCGGCGCCGGCAGCCGAACAAGTTCCCGTCCCGACCAGCCTGCTGCTCACCGGCCTGGGCCTGGTGGCACTGGGCACCGTGCGGCGCCGCCGCAAAGACTGAGCGACTGGCGCAAGCGCATGAAAACCCGGCAACTGCCGGGTTTTTTTTATCGCACCGCGCAATGCGCTAAACTACGGCCTTTACGGCAGTGCGAACGCTGGCTGCCGCCCTCTCCAACGAATCGACAAGAACACATACCGTGGCCAATTACGTTTATACAATGAACCGCGTGGGTAAGATCGTCCCACCAAAACGCCAGATCCTGAAAGATATTTCGCTGTCCTTCTTCCCGGGCGCAAAGATCGGCGTGTTGGGCCTGAACGGCTCCGGCAAGTCCACCCTGCTGAAAATCATGGCAGGCATCGACACCGACATCCAGGGCGAAGCGCGCCCGATGCCGGGTCTGAACATCGGCTACCTGCCGCAGGAACCGCAGCTCGATCCGGAAAAGACCGTGCGCGAGGAAGTCGAATCGGGCCTGGGCGAAGCGTTCAGCGCGCAATCGCTGCTGGAAGCCGTGTACGCCGCCTACGCCGAGCCGGATGCGGACTTCGACGCGCTGGCCAAGGAGCAGGAGCGCCTGGAATCGATCATCGCCGCTGCCGACGGCGGCAACCTGAACCTGCAGCTGGAAATGGCCGCCGACGCGCTGCGCCTGCCGCCGTGGGAGCAGAAGATCGGCGTGCTGTCCGGCGGTGAAAAGCGCCGCGTGGCACTGTGCAAGCTGCTGCTGTCCAAGCCGGACATGCTGCTGCTGGACGAACCGACCAACCACCTGGATGCCGAATCCGTCGAATGGCTGGAGCAGTTCCTGGTGCGCTTCCCGGGCACCGTGGTCGGCATCACCCACGACCGCTACTTCCTGGACAACGCTGCCGAATGGATCCTGGAACTGGACCGCGGCCATGGCATCCCGTGGAAGGGCAACTACTCGTCCTGGCTGGACCAGAAGCAGGACCGCCTGAAGCAGGAAGAAGCCACCGAGTCGGCGCGCCAGAAAGCGCTGCAGAAGGAATTGGAATGGTCGCGCCAGAATCCGAAGGCACGCCAGGCCAAGTCCAAGGCCCGTATGGCGCGCTTCAATGAACTGAGCGAATACGAATACCAGAAGCGCAACGAGACCCAGGAAATCTTCATTCCGGTGGCCGAACGCCTGGGCAACGATGTCATCGAGTTCAAGAACGTCAGCAAGTCCTTCGGCGACCGTCTGCTGATCGACAACCTGTCCTTTATCGTCCCGCCGGGCGCCATCGTCGGCATCATCGGCCCGAACGGCGCCGGTAAGTCGACCCTGTTCAAGATGATCGCCGGCATCGAGCAACCGGACAGCGGCGAAGTGGTGATCGGCAAGACCGCCAAGATTTCCCTGGTGGACCAGAGCCGCGACAAGCTGGACAACGACAAGACCGTGTTCGAGGCAGTGTCCGGCGGTGCCGACATCCTGAGCGTGGGCCGCTTCGAGATGCCATCGCGCGCCTACGTGGGCCGCTTCAACTTCAAGGGCTCGGACCAGCAGAAAATCGTCGGCAACCTGTCGGGTGGCGAACGCGGCCGCCTGCACCTGGCCAAGACCCTGCTGATGGGCGGCAACGTCCTGCTGCTGGACGAACCGTCCAACGACCTGGACGTGGAAACCCTGCGTGCGCTGGAAGACGCGCTGCTGGAATTCGCCGGTTCCGTGATGGTGATCTCGCACGACCGCTGGTTCCTGGACCGTATCGCCACCCATATCCTGGCCTTCGAAGGCGATTCCCAGGTGACCTTCTTTGCCGGTAACTACCAGGAGTACGAAGCGGACAAGAAGAAGCGCCTCGGCGAAGAAGGCGCCAAGCCGAAGCGTATCCGCTACAAGCCGCTGCACGGCTAACAAGCCATGCGCAAGCAATTCCTCTGTGGACTGCTTCTGGCCAGTGCCGGCGCGCTGGCCCAGGAGGCGCCGCTCGACAAGCTATCCTGGCTGGCGGGTTGCTGGGCGCACACTGGCGCCGAAGCCGGATCGATGGAAATGTGGACCCTGCCGGCCGGCGGCACCATGCTGGGCGTGGCTCGCACGGTCAAGCAGGGCAAGACCGTGGAATGGGAGCACACCATGATCCGCGAAACCGCGCCCGGCACCTGGGCCTACGTGGCCAAGCCGAGCCGGCAGCCGGAAGCGGCGTTCCCGATCAAGGCGATCGGCGATGGCGAGGTGGTGTTTGAAAACCCGCAGCATGACTTCCCGCAACGGATCATTTACCAGCGTGAAGGTGCGGATGGGCTGAAGGCCCGGGTTGAGGGGGTGTCGAAAGGCAAGCAGAAAGCCTTCGACTACCCGATGCAGCGGACGCAATGTCCGTCTGGAAGGTGAGGCGGGCACAAGGACTTTAGCAGCGCGGAGCTGCGGCAGTCGCGCCCGACCTCGATCGGTACTGAGCGGGGGGAGACAGGCAAGCTGCCTCCCCCTCGCTTTAGAAGCTGGCCTTGACGCCCAGGTTCAGCGCGCCTTTGCGGCGGCCCTGCTCGTTGTCGTTCTTACCGTAGTGTTCATATTCCAGCACGCCCGACAGCTTCTCGGTGAAGGCATATTCGGCGCCCACCGCTGCGTACAGGGCGTTACGGCTGCTGTCGCCGTTGTAGGCAACTGCCAGGCCCGACGCGTTCACGTCATTCTTGTTGTGGGCCAGGCCCAGCTTGCCGGTCACGGCCAGTTGCTGGCTGACCGGGAAGCTGCCTTTACCCGCCAGGTAGAAGGACTTGGCGTCGCTTTCAATGCGGCCGCTGTTGGCGCCCACGGTGTAGCCGTAGCTGGACTTGCCGAAATCGGTGTAGCCGGCTTCCACACCCCAGGTCTTGTCGAGCTGCACGCCGCCAAAGATCTTGCCACCCCATTCGTTGCTCTTGCGGTCGCCATTGCTGGTGTCGTTCGCGGCATTGTACTTGTGCTCGCTCGATACCACGCCGACGCCGACGTAGGGTTTCAGTTCCTGGGCCTGGACGGACGCCGCGCCAAGGGCAACGGCGGAAGTGATGAGTGCGAGGGCAATTTTTTTCATGTTCGTGATCTTTCAGCAAAGTTGAGGTAACTGCTTGGGATCGCGCTTCGTCTCTGGAAGTGCGATGGGATGCACGATAGCACTGACAAAAGTTCAATAGGGAGACGAACTGGTAAGAATTGTATGAGTTTGTAAGTGACCTTGAATTACCTCTATTCACCCCAAGATGGCCGAACTTGGCCTCAGATGAGCAAATCAGATGAGGCGAAAGGTGAGGTTGAGGCGGGCGCCGCGCGGGCTGCGCTCCTTGTTGATGCCGTGCCGCCAGCAATGCTGCAGTTTCCCGGCCATCAGCAGCAGGCTGCCATCCGTTAAGTCCATTTTGACGGTTTTTGCCAGCTTCTTATGCTTCAGGATGAAGGTGCGGGTGGCGCCGAAGCTGACCGAGGCAATGGCGGGTTCGGGACCCAGCTCGGGTTCGTCGTCGCTGTGAAAACCCATGCTGTCCTGCTCGTTGCGGTAGTAATTGAGCAGCACGCTGTTGAAGCGCCGTCCACTGGCGGCTTCCACCGCTTGCTTGATGGCCAGTTGCAAGGGCGTAAACGGCAGCGGGTCGAAGGTGCGGCCGGAATAGGTATAGCGCGCCTCGCCATACCAGGCGCTCAGGCGCGGCTGCGCCACTTCGCGCCCGAACAGGAAGATCGTCTCCGCCTTCCACGCCGTTTCCGCCAGCAGGCGCTGCAGCACGACCTCATTGGCAAAGGGCAGCGGCAGCTGCTGCATGAAATACAGTTCGCCATCGTCGATGGGGATGGGCAGCAGTTCGGATTCGGCGGCAAACAAGTCCATAGGCGTTATCATACATGTATGAAGAAACGACAATTCCTCGGCGCCGTGGCAGCGGCCGGCGCCCTCCCCTCGTTGGCTGCCGCTGCCGTCAAACCCGGCAAGGCCGGCGAACGCGGGCCGACCTTGCTGACGGTGACTGGCGCCATCGCGAAACCGAACCGGGGCAGCTTTGACCGCGTGGCCGACCAGATGATGCACCGCCAGCGCCTGAGCTTTGAAAAAGCCTACACCTTCGATTTCGCCGCCCTGGCCGCCCTGCCGGCGGTGACCATCAAGCCGACGCTGGAATACGATGGCCGGACGCATACGCTATCCGGTCCGCTCTTGCTCGATGTGCTGAAAACGGCGGGCGCGCAGGCCCACGACAGTGCCAACCTGGTGCTGCGGGCGGTGGACGGTTATGCCGTGGCGGTGACGCTGGCGCGCGCCAAGGCGCAGCGCTTCATCGTGGCCACGCACCTGGACGGCGCGCCGATGGCGCTGGGCGGGCTGGGCCCGCTATGGGCGATCTACGATGCGGACCGCGTGCCGGAAATGGCAAGCCGGCCCGTGGGCGAGCGCTTCAGCACCTGCCCCTGGGCCCTGTATCACATCGACGTTCAGGCGTAAGCTTCGGCCAGCGACATCACGCGCGGGGTGATGGCCACGCCGATATCGCCGAAGATCTTGTTGATGATGGCCATATTGGCTTCGGCTTCGTCGGCCTTCCAGCCGTTGAACAGGTCGGTGCCATCCTTCTGGAAGTGCAGGTCCAGCACTTTGCCGCGGTCCTTGTGGGTGTAGCCGGAGCTGTGCACCTGCTTGAAGCCGCCGGCTGCCAGCGCTTCCAGCACGGCCGTTGGTGGATTGTCCGGGTCGGTTGCCAGGTAGACGCCGAACGTCTTGCCAGGCGGTTTGGCGGCAATATCAACTTCGTAGATGCCAGGCGCCTTGGTGACAGACGTGGATTTTAAAAATAACATAGCGTTCCCCTAGAACTGTGTGTGGCTTTTCCCAAGTGAGCTAGCTTATTGCTAACGGCCAATTTTGTCACCCGTCGGCGGCCTGTTTTTGCTCCATCACAACAATATATCCAGTAAAAGCCATTACCTGCTCTTCAACTATACTTTTGCACAGGCGATTTGCAAGGGTGCCGACAATTAGTTAGGAGTCCTTGACATATCGTCACCGACCGCTATACTTGGCACATGGACACGACTTCGGCCCGCATCATTTCCGCCATTTCCCGCATCGGCAGCGTGCTGCGTTCGGGCATGTGGGAATTTGCCACCAGCGAGCACCTGAACCCGGCGCAAGCCGACATCCTGCAACTGCTGCACAACCGCGCGCCGCACGGTGTGCGCCTGTCCTGGCTGGCGCGCCAGCTGTCGATTTCGGCCGCCAGCGCCAGCGACTCGGTCGCGGCCCTGGTGGCGAAAGGCCTGGTGCGCAAGGCGCGTGCCCTGGACGATGGCCGCGCCACCGACCTGCACCTGAGCGAGGAAGGCCGGCAGGTGGCCGAGCGCATCGCCGGCGCCACCCGCTTTGCCGACGAGGCCGTGGCGGCGCTGCCGCCGCAGGCCCAGGCGCAGTTGCTGGGGGGCTTGCTGCAGCTTATCGGGCAGCTACAGAAAACCGAACGCTTCCCGGAATTGCGGGCGTGTTTGTCGTGCAAGCATTTTCAGCCGAACCGGCATCCGGACAGCGCCACGCCCCACCATTGCGGGCTGATGGACGCGCCGCTGCCGGTGGCGATGCTGCGCCTGGATTGCCCGGAGCATGTACCGGCCGATCCTGTGCAGCAGGCAAGGAATTGGCAGGCCCTGGTTTGAGGCCGGCCTTTTTTTGGCTCTTAATAGTTAGGAGTCCTACTTTTAATCGAAAGGAGTTTCACCATGTCGCGCATTCCACTGAACACCGATGACAGCACCGGCCTGCTGGCCCAGATCCACCAGGCTTTCGGCGCCACCCCGAACATGTTCAAGGCCGTGTCCAACTCGCCGGCGGCCCTGCGCAGCATGTGGGGCAGCTTTGGCGCGCTGGGCCAGGGCAAGCTGGGGGCAAAACTGGGCGAGCAGATCGCCGTGGCGATCGCCGACCGCAACGATTGCGAATACTGCCTGGCGGCGCATACCGCGCTGGGCCGCCAGGCCGGCGCGTCGGCCGAGGAAATGCGCGCCGCCCAGGCCGGCCAGTCCGATGATCCGAAAGCCGCTGCCGCCCTGCGTTTCGCGGTGGCCGTGGTCAGCCAGCGCGCCCAGGTCGACGATGAGCAGGTGGAGGACTTGCGCGCGGCCGGCTTCAGCGACGAGGAAGTGGTGGAAATCATGGCGCACGTGGCGCTGAACCTGTTCACCAATTATGTGAACGTGGCGTTCAAGGTGCCGCTCGATTTCCCGGGCGTGAAGCTGCGCGCCAAATGATCAGGATCGATGCCGCGGCGTGGCTCAACGGGGCCGCGCCTGCCACCGAGGGCAAGGTGGTCGCGCTGCACGCCTTCCAGATGCTGTGCCCGGGCTGTGTGGCGCAGGGCATCCCGCAGGCGGTGAAGCTGCGGCAGGCCTTTCCCGAACTGGTGGTGATCGGCTTGCACAGCGTCTTCGAGCATCACGACGTGATGACGCCGCGCGCGCTGGAAGCCTTCCTGCACGAGTACCGCCTGCCTTTCCCGGTGGCGCTGGACCGGCCGCTGGCGGGCTCGCCGGTGCCGGCCACCATGCAGCACTACCAGCTGCGCGGCACGCCGAGCCTGCTGCTGTTCGACCGCGCCGGGCAGCTTCGGCTGAACCATTTCGGCAGTCTCGATGACATGGTGCTGGGCGGGGTGGTCGGGCGCCTGCTGGCCGAACCGGACGACGCTCGCGGGCACGCTTGCGCCGACGGGCGCTGCGCCCTGCCGGGCTAGCGCGAGCTCAAGGCTGGCCGGCGCGCTTGCGCTCGGCCAGCGCGAGCGTCGGTGCCACCAGCGCCTGGTACAGCTGGCCGGTCGCGCCATCCCAGGCGGCGACCGCCGCCTGCTGCCGCTGCACGGTTGCCATGTCGCCGCGTGCCACCGGTCCGGTCAGGGCCGGCGCCGCCCCCAGGCGGAAGGCGTTTTCCATCGATTCCACCGCCAGCGGCCGGGCCAGCTGGCGCGCCACCGCTTCCGGAATGCCGGCCGCCTGGTAGGCGCGCAGGGCGGCATCGATCACGGTCACCACGTAGTTGCTGGCGAAGACCGCCGCCGCGTGGTACACCGTCTTCGCGGCGGGATCGATCTGCACCGCCTGCGCCCCGATTGCCGCGAGGGCAGGCAGCAGCACGTCCAGCGCCGCGCGGTCGCCTTCCACGCCGCAGAAGGTACCGGGAAACGCGGCGGCCACCGCGTCCACGTCGGCGAAGCTGCGGATAGGATGCACGCTGGCCACGTGCGCCCCGGCTGCGCGCGCGGCAGCCAGCCGCTCGGAACCCAGCGCGCCGCTGCAATGAAATACCACCGCCCCCTGCAGCGGCACGGCGGCCGCCAGCGCCTCGCAGGCCGGCACGATCTGGTCGTCGCCCACGCTCAGCATGTAGACGTCGGCCCGATGTACGACGCCGCCCGCCAGCGCCGGGGTGCCGGCGCCGATGAAGGCGGCCGCCCGCGCCGCGCTGTCCGCCGTGCGGGCCAGCACGTCCTGCAGCGCAAACGTCCCGGCCTGGAAGAACAGTCGGCCCAGCACGCGGCCCACATGGCCGCCGCCCACCACGGTCAAACTGCGCATCAGAAGCTCGACCCCGGCTGCTTGAGGAATTCGATCTCTTCCGGCGTCGATTCGCGCCCGAGGATGGCGTTGCGGTGCGGGAAGCGGCCGAAGCGGCGGATCACCTCGTAATGTTTTTTCGCATAGTCGAGCATGCCGGCGTAGGCCGGGGCGTCGGCTGCCAGCATTTCGAACAGGTCCACGCAGCGCATCTGCATCGACAGGTTCTCGGCATGCTCAAGCGGCATGTACGAGAAGGCCCGCTGCGCCGGCGGCAAGGTCTGGTTCGCGCCCGAATCGTCCAGCGCGCGCGCCGCTTCCAATGCCAGCTCGTCGCCGGCAAAGGCCTTGGGCGTGCCGCGGTAGACGTTGCGCGTGAACTGGTCGAGCACGATGATGCGCGCCAGCGCGCCTTGCGTGCCTTCGTCGTCCCACTGGCGCAGGCCGCCCAGCAGCGCCTGTTCGATCACGTCGCCGAACTGCTGGAAGATCGCGCGGTCGAACGCATCGTCCTTGCGGAACCATTCCGCACGTTGCATATTGTGTCCCTTGGCGCCGATCGGCAGGAACCAGAAATCGAGTACGTCTTGCGAGTGAATGATCAAACCTGCCTCCTAGTTGCGTGCATGGGTGACCTGGAAGCTGTCGATGCCTTCGAAGTGCGTCATTTCCTCCGCAATGCGCGACAGCGGCGAACCGCTACGCTTGCTGAGGGCCAGCGCGACGAAACGCCATTCCAGTTTTCCCTGGTCCATGCCGATGGTGAGCGAGCCGCCGGCAATCTGATAGCCCCGTTCCAGCGCCATCGCGCGCAGCTGGTCCTCCTTCGGCTCGAAACCCGGCTTGAAGCGCATCGAGATGGCAATGGCATGGCGCGACGGCAGCCAGGCTTCCACCTTGGACAGGAAGATCATCGACATCGCGCACAGGAAGGCCAGGCCCATCGCGCCCAGGTAGAAGCCCAGGCCCACCGCCACGCCGATGCAGGAAGACGCCCAGATCGACGCCGCCGTCGTCAGGCCGGAAATATTGAACCCCTCGCGCATGATCACGCCCGCGCCAAGGAAGCCGATGCCGGTGACGATGCCCTGGATGACCCGCGTCGGATCGGTGCTGATCAGTTCAGACATATGCCCGCCGAACCACAGCGAAGGATAGCCGCACACCACGGTCAGCGCCGCCGAGGCCATGCACACCAGGCCGTAGGTGCGCATCCCGGCCGCTCGGCCGTGATAGGAACGTTCGTAGCCCACCAGCAGGCCAAGCAGGAGCGCCCCGACAAGATTCATCAGGATGACGAAATTGGTCGCCAGTTCGCCGGACGACCAGTAGGCACGCAGGAACTCTATGCTGGGCATGGCTGCCTCACTTTATGGTTTTGGTGGTTTCTTGGCGAGCTGCTTTTCGAATGCGACGTCGAGTTTGCTGACGCGACGCGCCTTCTGCGGGCCTTGCGCGTTGACGAATGCCACGAAGTCGTCCAGTTCCATCGGCGCGCACAGCGGTGGCTGGCCCGGTCCTTCGGTCAGGAAGAAGTGGCCGCTGCCGGTCATGGTGAGCGAGTAGGCCTGGTTGCCGGTGCGCTCCTTCAGGCGCGCCAGCGCGTTCGATGCCTTGGTGGAGCGGCTCATATCGCCTCCGTCCGTTGTTCCAGCCAGCGCAGGGCCGCGCCATCGACGTGCTTGCGCAGCCGCTGGCGCACGATGGCGTGGTAATCGTTCAGCCAGCGCACCTCGTCCTCGCGCAGCAGCGCCTTGTCCACGCAGCGCGTATCGATCGGGCACAGGGTCAGGGTTTCGAAGCGCAGGAATTCGCCGAATTCCGAATCGGCGGCCGGCACGTTCAGCACCAGGTTTTCAATGCGGATGCCCCACTTGCCGGGACGGTAGATTCCCGGCTCGTTGGACGTGATCATGCCGGCTTCCATCGCGGTATGCGGCTCGGGCGGCGTGGACGGCGAGATCGATTGCGGTCCTTCGTGCACGTTCAGGAAGTAGCCCACGCCGTGCCCCGTGCCGTGGCCGAAGTCGATGCCGGCCGCCCACAAAGGCGCGCGCGCGATCGCGTCCAGCATGGGCGACTTCACGCCGCGCGGAAACTGCGCCACGGACAAGGCCATCATGCCTTTCAGGACCAGGGTAAAGTCGCGCTGCTGCTCGGGCGTGATGGCGCCCACCGGCACCACGCGCGTGATGTCGGTCGTGCCGCCGGTGTACTGGCCGCCGGAGTCGATCAGTAGCAAGCCGTCGCCTTCGACCCGCGCACTGCCCTGCGCCGGCGCACGGTAATGCATGATGGCGCCATTGGCGCGAAAGCCGGCGATGGTGCCAAAGCTCGGGCTGACAAAGCCGGGACGGCGGCGGCGTGCCTGCAGCAGGTGCTGGCCGATGGCATACTCGTCGAGCGGTTCGCGCTGCGGGTCGGCCAGCGTTTCTTCCAGCCAGCTGAAGAACTCGCACAGCGCGGCGCCATCGTGCTCCATCGTGGCACGCACGTACTCCGCTTCATGCTCGGTCTTGCGCGACTTGGCGAACGTGGTGGGGTTGACCGCCTCGATCACGGCCACGCCCTCGCCCACCGACTGGCGCGTGCCGTAGGTGATGCGGCGCGGATCGAGCAGCAGCGTGCTGCCGGCCGGGATGGTGGCCAGGGCGCCCGCGGCTTCCTCGTACGGCTCGACGAACACGTTGTCCGCCGCCAGCAGTCCCGCCAGGCCAGGCTCGATCTTGCTCGCCACGACGAACAGCAGGGCGCGCTCATGGTCGATCAGCGCGTGCGACAGGAACACCGGGTTGTAGTTGACGTCGGAACCGCGCAGGTTGAACAGGTAGGCGATGTCGTCCAGCGTCGAAATCAGGTGGTGGGTCGCGCCCTGGCGCGCCATTTCCGCCCGCAGCATGGCCAGCTTGGCCGCGCGCGTCTTGTCGGCATGGGGGCGCTGGTGCTCATAGACCGGCGCATCGGGCAGGCCGGGACGGTCGGTCCACACTTCGTCGAGCAGGTCCAGGTCGGTGCGCATGGCAATGCCGCGCCCCTGCAGCAGCCGCGCAATCGACAGGCCCAGCACCGCACCGTCGACCGCCAGCACCTGGCCCGGCTTGAGCGTCTGCGCCAGCCAGTCCACGTACTGCACGCTGGCGCCGGAGGAAATCTTCATCAGCTCGATGCCGCTGCCGGCCAGTTCGGCTTCGGCCTGGGTCCAGTAGCGGGCATCGGTCCAGACGCCGGCGAAGTCCTGCGTGATGATGAAGGTGCCGACGGACCCGGTGAAGTTCGACAGCCACTCGCGCCCCTGCCAGTGCGCGGGCAGGTATTCGGACAGGTGGGGGTCGGCGGAAGGGACCATGCAGGCATCGACCTGATGGCGGCGCATGGCCGCGCGCAGTCCCTCCAGCTTATTGCTCGTTGATTCTTTCATAGCGCAATCATACCGCGATTACGCAGGCGCCATGTCACTCCGAAGGGGGGGCGGGAAGCGCAGGCCGGAGCGGTGTTCCATGATCGTCCGCACGGCGTCCGCCAGCTCTTCCTGCGCAAAGTGCTGCACCATGTGGCCGCCTTCGACCAGGCGCAATTCCGACTGCAGCAGTTCGCCGTGCAGGCGCACCGAATGGGCTTGCGGGTCGGCCAGCGTGTCGCCCTTGCCGGCCAGCAGCACCACCGGCAACACCAGGCCGGCGTAGCCCGACTTCATGAGCGCCACCGCCGGCACCTGCGTAAGGCGCCGGGAAAACCAGGCAGGCAGCCGGCGCAGCAGGTCGCCCAGCAGGGGAATGGCGGGCGGCGCCTGCAGCGGCGCGTCCAGCCGCAGCGCCGGGTAGTAGTAGCCGGAGACCAGCACCAGGCCGCGCACGGCGCGCGGGTCGTGCGCGGCCATCGCCATCGCGACCAGCGTGCCCCAGGAGTGGCCCAGCACGATGGCGCTGGCCGCGTCCAAGGCCGCCATTGCCTGCAGCAGCAGGCGCGCCTGGTGGTCGACGGTCCAGAAGCAGGCACGGGGCCGCGCGCTGCAGCCAAAGCCCGGCCGGTCGAAGGCGATCACGCGGCAGTGGCGCGCCCGCCGGTCGACCAGCCCGGCCGCCGCGAAATCCTGGGCCGTCGCGGCATTGCCGTGCAGCAGCACGACCACCGGCCCGGCGCCGCGCTCCAGATAGTGCAGGCGCACGCCGTCGACCTCGACGAATCCCGCCAATCGCCTTTGCTCGCTTTTGTCCATAGTCTCCCCGCAGGCTCGACAGGCTAATCGAAGCCGCGGGAAGTCTGTGTGCGCCGCTTAACCTTGGGCTGCAATTGCCGCGCTGTGTTACATGCGCGGCACGCCCTCGCGGTTGACGGTGATGTAGCGGCCCGGTTCGGCGGCCAGCTGGGCCCGGTGTTCCATGCCCCGGAACTCGTAGGTCACGTCCCAGTATTGCGGCGTCCTGCTGGGAATCACCTGGCAGCGCTGCACGTTCTGGACGTACTCGTTGCCGCCGCGACGGGCCATGCTGGAGCCGACTGCCGCGCCGGCGACGGCGCCGCCCACGGTGGCCAAGTCGCGGCCCGATCCGCTGCCCACCTGGTGCCCCAGCACGCCGCCGATCAAGGCGCCGGCAATGGCGCCGGCGGCGCCGCTGCCGCCCGAGACATCCGCCACCTGTTGCCGTTCAACCCAGCAACGCTGCTCCGGCGGTCCCACCACGGCGCGGGCGGAGGTGATTGGTGCTTCGTAGAGGCGTTCGCTCGGGCGCACGCGGTACTCGTAGCTCGGCTGGGGAAGCGGCTCCGGTGCATAGGCCATGCGGTCGACCTGGCGGCGGCGCGGCACGGCGCGGATCGAGGAAATGCTGTCGTTCAAGCCCATGCCGCGCAGCGTTCCGTAGCTGCCGCGGCGCAGGATGCGGCAATCGCCCTGGAAGTTCGGGTGTTCGCACACCTCCCAGCGGCCGCGCTCGACCACGACCGAGGAAGCGCGGTCGTCGAAGCCCGCGGCACGCATGTCGCGGATCGAGTTGGTGACGGCGATCGGCCGGCCGCGCCAGCCTTCCTGTGGATATAGCGTGATTTGGGCGAATGCTTGCGCGCTCAGCATGGCGATGCCGGCGGCCAGCAGCGTTCTGATGGGTAAGTTCATGATGTCCTCCGATGCAGATCAGGTAGCCCCAGCATGCCGTGGCGGGATGGGCTGGTCTGTTCGGGAACGCGCCTTGCAACTATCTAGTCAAGCTTCGAAGCGGCGCAAGCCGTCAAGGTCGAGGATGCGGATGCCGCCGTAGTCGACACGCAACAAGCCTTCCTTCTCGAGCACCTGCAGGGCCTGGTTCGCGCGCTGGCGCGAGGCGCCCGACAGCAGGCCGACTTCTTCCTGCGAAATCTGCACCAGCCGCTCGATGCCGGGATACAGATGGGAATTGAAGAGTGACGCAAGACAACGTGCGACGCGCGTGTCGGGGTCCAGCAGGCGTTCGTTTTCCACCATGCCGATGAACTGACCCAACCGTTCATTGAGCTGCATCAACAGGAAGCGGGTGAAGGGTAGGCTATTCTCGAGCAGGTAGTGGAAGGTGGCGGCGGGCATGCGGGCGATGCGGCTGTCGCGCAGGGTCATGGCGTCGTAGCGGCGGCGCTCGTCCTTGAGCAGGGAGCCTTCGCCAAACCAGCCGCCGGGCGGGACGCCAGTAAATGTGACGCTTTTACCGCTCGGCGAAAAATTATTCATTTTCACCATGCCTGAAATAATGCCGATCCAATTGTCGACAATTTCGCCTTTATGGCAAACGAAGCCCCCCTTGGGAATAAATTCCTCATAACAGCTCGCTTCCACGCGCGCCAGTTGCTCCGCTGTGAGCACGGGCGCCCAGGTGGAGCCGCGGATGGCTTCGATCAGACTTGGTCGTTCCAGTTTCATTGTTGCGTCGCACCATCAAAAGTCGTCGAATTGTCTTTGAAATGACAACTTTGCACCATCGCACACGCTAATATCATCACACAAAAAGCCCTAGGCACCTAAAACTCCAAGGAGACACCCGTGCAGGATAATCTGACGACCTTCCCTCGCAGGCTGCTTCAGCATGGCAAGGAGCGGCCGCATAAACCTGCGTTCCGCGAAAAGTACCTGGGCATCTGGCAGACCTGGGACTGGCAGCAGGTCAACGCCGAAGTGCGCGCGCTGGCGTGCGGCCTGGCTGCGCTGGGCTTCCAGCGCGGCATGAACCTGGCCATCATCGGCGACAACCGCCCGCGCCTGTACTGGTCGATGCTGGCGGCGCAGTGCCTGGGCGGCGTGCCGGTGCCGCTGTATCAGGACGCGCCGTCGGCCGACATGGCCTTCGTGCTGGACAATGCAGAGATCCAGTACGCCATCGTCGAGGACCAGGAACAGGTGGACAAGCTGCTCGACCTGTGCGAACAGTGCCCGCACATCCAGCACATCGCCTACGAAGACGAGCGCGGCATGCGCAACTACACGCACGGGCAGCTGATGTCCTACGCCCGCCTGCAGGAACTGGGGCGCGAATACGACAAGGCGCACCCAGGCTTCTACGAGGCCGCCATTGCCGAAGGCAAGGAAAGCGACAGCGCCATCATCCTGTACACCTCCGGCACCACCGGCAAGCCGAAAGGCGTGTGCCAGACGCACAAGGCGCTGCTGTCGGCGGCCATCGGCGGCATCGCCTTCGACAAGCTGACCGACGAGGAAAACGTGCTGTCCTACCTGCCCATGGCCTGGGTCGGCGATTGCCTGTTCTCCTTCGCCCAGGCGGTGACCGCCGGCTTCACCGTGAATTGCCCGGAATCGTCCGATACCGTCACCACGGACCTGCGCGAAATCGGTCCGTCGTATTACTTCGCGCCGCCGCGCATCTTCGAGAACATGCTGACGCAAGTGATGATCCGCATGGAGGATGCCGGCGCCGTCAAGCGCAAGATGTTCCATCACTTCATGGACGTGGCGCGCCGCGTCGGCTCCGACATCCTGGACGGCAAGCAGGTGGCGCTGGGCGACCGCATCAGCTACGCCATCGGCAACCTGCTGGTCTACGGCCCGCTGCGCAACGTGCTGGGCATGTCGCGCATCCGCGTGGCTTACACGGCGGGTGCGGCGATCGGCCCCGACCTGTTCCGCTTCTACCGTTCCATCGGCGTGAACCTGAAGCAGTTCTACGGCTCGACCGAGACCTGCGCCTACATCTGCCTGCAGCCGGACGGCGAAATCAAGTTCGACTCGGTCGGCAAACCGGCGCCGGGCGTGGAAGTGAAGCTGGCGCCAACCGGCGAAGTGCTGGTCAAGTCGCCGACACTGATGCAGTGCTATTACAAGCGCCCGGATGCGACTGCCGAAGCCATCGACAGCGAGGGCTACTTCCACACGGGTGACGCCGGCATCTTCGACAGCGACGGCCACCTGCGCATCATCGACCGCGCCGCCGACGTCGGCAGGATGAACAACGGTGCCATCTTCGCCCCCAACTACATCGAGAACAAGCTGAAGTTCTTCCCCTTCATCAAGGAAGCCGTGGCCTTCGGCCATGAGCGCGACAAGGTGACCGCCTTCATCAACATCGACATGGAGGCCGTGGGCAACTGGGCCGAACGGCGCGGCATCGCCTACTCTGGCTACACGGACCTGGCGGCGCACGAACAGACCTACGCGCTGGTCAGGGAATGCGTGGAAAAGGTCAACGCCGACCTGGCGCAGGAAGCGCTGATGGCCGACACCCAGGTACATCGCTTCCTGGTGCTGCACAAGGAGCTGGACCCTGACGACGACGAACTGACGCGCACGCGCAAGGTGCGCCGCAAGTTCATCGCCGAGAAGTACGCGGTGCTGATCGACGCACTGTACGGCGGCAAAGCTTCGCAATACATCGAAACCCAGGTCAAGTTCGAGGACGGCCGCACCGGCACGGTGGCGGCTGACCTGCGGATCATGGACCTCAAGGCAGCATAAGCGGAGTGCGCACCATGCAAATGAACGAGCAGGAAGCCATCACCGCCGGCCGCAAGATCGGCGAAGTGATTCTGGACATGCGCAACATCTCGCTGGCGTTCGGCGGGGTCAAGGCGCTGACCAACATCTCCTTCGATGTGCGCGAACATGAAATCCGCGCCATCATCGGCCCCAACGGCGCGGGCAAGAGCTCGATGCTGAACGTCATCAACGGCGTCTACCGCCCGCAGCAGGGCGAGATCATCTATCGCGGCCAGCACCGCAAGAACATGGATTGCTACGCAGCCGCCAAGTCGGGTATCGCGCGCACGTTCCAGAACATCGCGCTGTTCAAGGGCATGACCGTGCTGGACAACATCATGACCGGCCGCAACCTCAAGATGAAGTCCAACTTCCTGCTGCAGGCCCTGTACTGGGGGCCGGCGCGGCGCGAAGAGATCGCACATCGCCGCAAGTGCGAGGAGATCATCGACTTCCTCGAAATCCAGCACATCCGCAAGACGCCGGTGGGGCGCCTGCCCTACGGCCTGCAAAAGCGCGTGGAGCTGGGCCGGGCGCTGGCGGCCGAGCCGCAGATCCTGCTGCTGGACGAGCCGATGGCGGGCATGAACGTGGAAGAGAAGCAGGACATGTGCCGCTTCATCCTCGACGTGAACGAGCAGTTCGGCACCACCATCGTCCTGATCGAGCATGACATGGGCGTGGTGATGGATATCTCGGACCGTGTGGTGGTGCTGGACTACGGCAAGAAGATCGGCGACGGCACGCCGGACGAAGTGCGCACCAACCAGGATGTGATCGACGCTTATCTCGGAGTGGCCCACTAATGGATATCAACTTCTTTGCCGAGGTGCTGATCGGCGGCCTGCTGTCGGGCGTGATGTACGCGCTGGTGGCGATCGGCTTCGTGCTGATCTACAAGGCTTCCGGCGTCTTCAATTTCGCGCAGGGCGCCATGGTGTTCTTCGCCGCGCTCACCTGCGTGGGCTTCATGGACAAGTTCGGGCTCTCGCTCTGGCTGGCCATCCCGGCGACGGTGCTGGCCATGATCATCCTGGGCCTGGCCATCGAGCGCGTGGTGCTGCGGCCCCTGGTCAACCAGCCGGAGATCGCGCTGTTCATGGCCACCATCGGCCTGGCCTTCTTCATCGAGGGCCTGGCGCAGCTGCTCTGGGGCTCGCAGGTGCACAAGCTGGACATTCCGATCGAGGACGTGCCCAGCGAATACCTGATGGATAAGTTCAACATCATCGTCTCCAAGTTCGACCTGACCGCCGCCGCGATCTGCGGCGTGATGGTGGCGGTGCTGGCCGTGATGTTCGCCAAGACCAAGGTGGGACGCGCGCTGCGGGCGGTGGCGGACGACCACCAGGCGGCGCAGGCGGTGGGCATTCCGCTGCAGCGCATCTGGGGCATCCTGTGGGCGGTGGCCGGCATGGTGGCCCTGGTAGCGGGCCTGTTGTGGGGAGCGCGCAATGGCGTGCAGTTCGCCCTGACCTTCATCGCGCTGAAAGCGCTGCCGGTGCTGATCCTGGGCGGCTTCACGTCGGTGCCGGGCGCGATCGTGGGCGGCCTGATCATCGGCGCCTCGGAAAAGCTGGCCGAAGTCTACATCGGCCCGCACGTGGGCGGCGGCATCGAAGGCTGGTTCCCTTACGTGCTGGCCCTGCTGTTCCTGCTGGTGCGCCCGGAAGGGCTGTTCGGCGAAAAAATCATCCGGAGGATCTGAGCGATGTTCTACCGCGAAGCAGGACAATTCAAGACCAGCTACGAGGCGGACGGACAGATCCTGCCCATCCGCCAGGACCGCATCGCACTGTTTGCCACGCTGGCCGTGGCGCTGCTGGTGCTGCCCTTCGTCGCCTCCCCGTACATGCTGAAGGCGATCTTCACGCCCTTCCTGATCTTCTCGCTCGCCGCACTGGGCCTGAACATCCTGACCGGCTACGCCGGCCAGCTGTCGCTGGGGACCGCGGCCTTCATGGCGGTGGGCGCCTTTGCGGCGTACAACTTCATGCTGCGCATCCCCGGCATCCCGCTGCTGCTGGCCTTCGTGCTGGGCGGGCTGTGCGCCGCGATGGTCGGCATCGCCTTCGGCCTGCCCTCATTGCGCATCCGCGGCTTCTACCTGGCCGCTTCCACGCTGGCGACGCAATTCTTCGTCGTCTGGTGCCTGACCAAGATCGGCTGGCTGACCAACTACAGCTCCTCGGGCGTGATCACGGCGCAAAAGATGGAGATCTTCGGCTACACCTTCGACACGGCCGCGCGCGTCTACGTGCTGGTGCTGGGAGTGGTCGCCGTCATGGCGCTGCTGGCGAAGAACATGATCCGCTCCAACGTGGGCCGCTCCTGGATGGCGGTGCGCGACATGGACATGGCGGCGGAAGTGATCGGCATCCGCCTGATGCGCACCAAGCTGCTGGCCTTTGCCGTGAGCTCCTTCTACTGCGGCGTGGCTGGCGCGCTGTACGCCTACGCCTACCTCGGCACCGTGGAGCCGGAAGCCTACAACCTGGACCTGTCCTTCCGCATCCTGTTCATGATCATCATCGGCGGCGTGGGTTCGGTGCTGGGCTCCTTCCTCGGCGCTGCCTTCATCGTGCTGCTGCCGGTGTTCCTGAACATCGTGGCGCACGGCATGGCCCTGCCCACCACTGTGGCGTCCAACCTGGAACTGATGGTGTTCGGCGCACTGATCATTTTCTTCCTGATCGTGGAACCCCACGGTCTGGCGCGTTTGTGGCAAATCGGTAAAGAGAAACTCCGCCTGTGGCCCTTCCCCCACTAAGCGGACCAACTATAAACCTGGAGACATCACATGAAATCGTTCGTACTTGGCATTGCCGTAGCAAGCAGCATTGTCGCCAGCAGCGCGTGGGCACAATCGGCCGAACAATTTGTCGCCCTGCCCTCCTACCGCGTGGGTCCTTACGCCGCGGGTGGTTCCGGCTTCTATGGCGGCATCATTGACTACTTCAACCTGGTCAACGCCAACGGCGGCGTCAACGGCGTGAAGATCAGCTGGGAAGAATGCGAAACCGAATACAACCCGTCGCGTGGCGTGGAATGCTACGAACGCCTGAAAACCAAGAACGGCGGCGCCACCGTGGTCGAGCCCCTGTCCACCGGCATCGCCTACGGCATCCTGGACCGCATCCCGCAGGACAAGATCCCGATGACGACCCTGGGCTATGGCCGCTCCGACGCCGCCAACGGCAAGGTCTTCCCCTACGTCTTCCCATTGATCACCAACTACTGGAGCCAGGCAGCCGGCATGATCAAGTACCTGGGCGACAAGAGCGGCGGCATGAACAAGCTGAAGGGCAAGAAGATCGTGCACCTGTACCACGACTCCGCCTTCGGCAAGGAGCCGCTGCCGGTGCTGGAAGCGATGTCCAGCCAGTACGGCTTTGAACTGATCAAGATTCCCGTCGCCCCGCCCGGCAGCGAACAGCAGTCGCAGTGGCTGCAGATCCGCCAGGCCAAGCCGGATTACGTGATCCTGTGGGGCTGGGGCGTGATGAATTCGGTCGCCATCAAGACCGCGCAGCGCAACGGCTTCCCGCGCGAGAAGATGCTGGGCGTGTGGTGGGCCGGTTCGGAAGAAGATACCGTGCCGTCGGGCGACGCGGCAAAGGGCTACACCTCGATGACCTTCAACACCCCAGGCAACTACCCGCTGCTGGACGACCTGCGCAAGAAGGTCTACGCAGGCGGCAAGGGCAACCTGGCCGACCAGGGCCGCATCGGCTCCGTCTACCACATGCGCGGCCTGACCGCAGGCGTGATGTACGTGGAAGCGATGCGCACCGCGCAGGAAAAGTTCGGCAAGGGCAAGCCGGTCACCGGCGAGCAGCTGCGCTGGGGCCTGGAGAACCTGAACATCGACGAAGCGCGCCAGAAGACACTGGGCGTATTCAACATGTTCCCGCCGGTGAAGACTTCCTGCGAGGATCATGAAGGCTCCGGCGCCGTGAAGGTCCAGCAGTGGGACGGCAAGGCCTGGAAGGCGGTCACGCCGAACTGGGTGGTGGGCGACAAGACCTTGCTGCGCAAGCTGGTGGACGAATCGTCCAGCAAGTACGCCGCCGAGAAGAAGATCACGCCTGCCTGCCTGAAATAAGGCGAACGCGGAGAAGCCAATGAGCTACCTGTCGGTCAATAACATCGAGGTCATCTACGACCACGTGATCCTCGTGCTGAAGGGCGTGTCGCTGCAGGTCCCGCAGGGCAAGATCGTTGCCCTGCTGGGCGCCAACGGCGCCGGCAAGTCCACCACGCTGAAAACCATCTCGACCCTGCTGCGCGGCGAGCGCGGCGACGTCACCAAGGGCGAGGTGCAGTTCAAGGGGGAGCGCATCGACCAGCTCACCCCCAATGAGCTGGTCAAGCGCGGCCTGTCGCAGGTGATGGAGGGACGCCACTGCTTCGGCCACCTGACGATCGAGGAGAATTTGCTGACGGGGGCTTACACGCGCAGCGCATCGCGCGCCGAGCTGAAGGAATCGCTGGAAAAGGTCTACCACTACTTCCCGCGCCTGCGCGAACGGCGCAGCAGCCAGGCGGGCTACACCTCCGGCGGCGAGCAGCAGATGTGCGCCATTGGCCGCGCGCTGATGGCCAAGCCCTCCATGATCCTGCTCGACGAGCCCTCGATGGGCATCGCGCCGCAGATCGTGGAGGAGATTTTCGGCATCGTCAAGGACCTGAACGCGAAGGAAAACGTCTCCTTCCTGCTGGCCGAGCAGAACACCAACGTGGCCCTGCGCTATGCGGACTTCGGCTACATCCTGGAAAACGGCCGCGTGGTGATGGAAGGACAGGCCAGCGAACTGGCCAACAACGAGGACGTCAAGGAGTTCTACCTCGGCATGTCGGGCGCGGGGCGCAAGAGCTTCCGCGACATGAAGTTCTACCGCCGCCGCAAACGCTGGTTAGCCTGATTGACGAGTGCCCGCGACTGACTTTATGAACCTGAACAAAGCAAAAGCATATTGCCGCACCCTGCCCGGCGCCACCGAAGACATCAAATGGGAGAGCAACCTGGTGTTCTCGGTCGGCGACAAGATGTTCGCCGCCATGGACGCCGACGACCACGCCAAGGCGATCAGCTTCAAGGTGGACGACGACCGCTTCCTCGAGCTGACCGACCGCGCAGGCATCGTTCCGGCACCTTACCTGGCGCGCGCCCGCTGGGTGATGGTGCAGGACCTGGCCAAGCTGCCGGATGCGGAAGCAAGGGCGCTGCTCAAGCGCTCGCACGAACTGGTGTTTGCGAAACTGACCAAGAAACTGCAACGCGAAATTGAAGGAGCAGCATGATGGCCGAAACGCTCGACAGCCTGGAAACGCGCCCGCATGCCGAGCGCGAACGCGACCTGATGGAGCGCCTGCCCCTGCTGGTGGCGCAAGCGCAAGCAGCGCCCGGCTGGGCGCGCCTACTGGCCGGCGTCGATGCGGCGCGCGTCAACAGCCGGGAAGCGCTGGCGCAGCTGCCCGTGACGCGCAAATCCGACCTGAAGGCGCTGCAGGCGCTGGAACGCCCCTTCGGTGGCCTGAACAGCACGCCCGCCAACAAGCTGGGCCGCATCTTCATGTCGCCCGGTCCCATCTTCGATCCGGAAGGACGCGCGCTGGACTGGTGGCGCTTCTCGCGCCCCATGTACGCGGCCGGCGTGCGCCCCGGTGGGCTGATCCAGAACTGCTTCTCCTACCACTTCACGCCCGCCGCCTTCATGGTGGAAGGCGGCGCCGCGCGCATCGGCTGCACCGTGATTCCGGCCGGCGCCGGCCAGACCGAGCTGCAGGTGCAGGCCATGGCGGAACTCAAACCCGACACCTATATCGGCACGCCTTCCTTCCTCAAGCTGATCATCGAGAAAGCCGCCGAGATGGGGGCCGACATCAGCAGCGTCAAGCGCGCACTGATGGGTGCGGAAGCGCTGCCCGAGTCGCTGCGCCAGTGGTTCGCCGAGCACGGCGTGCCGCACGTGCTGCAAACCTACGCCTCGGCCGATATCGGCAGCATGGCCTACGAGACGCGCAGCGACGGCAAGCTCAATCCCGGCATGGTGATTGACGAAGACGTGCTGCTGGAAATCGTGCGTCCGGGCTCCGGCGAACCGGTTGCGCCGGGCGAAGTGGGGGAAGTGGTGGTCACGCTGTTCAACCCCGACTACCCGTTGATCCGCTTTGCCACCGGCGACCTGTCGGCCGTGCTGACCGATGCCGGTGCCTCGCCCTGCGGCCGCACCAATACCCGCATCAAGGGCTGGCTCGGCCGCGCCGACCAGACCACCAAGGTGCGCGCCATGTTCGTCCACCCGTCGCAGGTGCACGAGATCACGCGCCGCCACCCCGGCCTGGGCAAGGCACGCCTGGTCGTCTCCGGCAAGATCGCCGAGGAAGTCATGACGCTGCACTGCGAAACCGACGATCCGTCGATCGAAACGCAGGCCGCCGACATCGTTGCCAGCATCCGCGACATCACCAAATTGCGCGGCGAAGTGCGCTTTACCGCGCGCGGCAGCTTGCCCAATGACGGCAAGATCATCGACGATGTGCGCGATTACAGCTAGATCGGCACGCGTGTGGCGTAAATCCAACTGTTTCTAGGGCGGGCGGCGGAATGGCGGGATAATTGAGCCATTCTTCACCTGCCGTAGATCCATCATGCAAGACTTTCATCACAACCGCGCGCGCTCCCTGCTTGAAAACGCGGAAGAACTGTTCGACAAGGAAACCGTCCAGGCAGCAGTGAGCCGCATGGCCGACTCCTTGAACGACCGTTTCGGCGAAGCCTCGCGCCAGGAGTTTCCGCTGGTGCTGGGTGTCATGGGCGGCGCCGTGGTCTTCACCGGGAACCTATTGCCGCAACTGACCTTCCCGCTCGAATTCGACTACATCCACGTCAGCCGCTACGGCGACGAGGACCAGGGCGGCAAAGTCGTGTGGAAAGTGGTGCCGCGCCCGACCGTCTCCGGCCGCACCGTGATCGTGCTGGACGATATCCTGGACGAAGGCGAGACCCTGGCCCACGTCAAGCAGCGCCTGTTGGAAATGGGCGCCAAGGAAGTCATCATCGCCGTCTTCTGCGACAAGGACATCGGCAAGTCCAAGCCGGTCAAGGCCGACCTGGTCGGCATCACCATCCCCAACCGCTTCGTGGTCGGTTTCGGCATGGACGCCTACGGCTACTGGCGCAACCTGCCGGGCCTGTGGGCCATCAACCCGGACGACCTCAGTACGCGCTAGCCTCAGGCGGGCAGGCGGATCACGGCATGCAGGCCGCCTTCCGGGTGGTTGGACAGCAGCAGCTTGCCGCCATGCCCTTCCACGATGCCGCTGGCAATTCCCAGCCCCAGTCCCAGGCCCGTGTCATTGTGCGCGCGGCCGTGTGACAGGCGCACGTACGGTTCCAGCAGGCTGGCGATCGCTTCTTCCGGCACGCCGGGGCCATGGTCGCGCACCGCCACTTCGACCCAGCCTTCCAGCGCACGCACGCTGATCTCCGCGCGTTCGCCGTACAACAGCGCATTGTCGAGCAGGTTGCCGATGGCGCGCTTGAGCGCAAGGGGCTTGCCGCGCACGGCAAGGCCGCTGTCCTCGAAGGCCACGCTGTGGCCCGCCAGCTGCGCGCTGCGCACCAGGCGCCGGATCAAGGGATCGAGCTTCACCTCGGTCGGATTCTCGTGGATGTCGCTGTCCTTCACGCATTGCAGCGCGCCCTTCACCATCATGTCCAGCTCATCCAGGTCCTCCTCGAACTCGCCGCGCAGCGCGTCGTCGTCCAGCAATTCCGCGCGCAGCTTCAGGCGCGTGATCGGCGTGCGCAAGTCGTGCGAGATCGAGATGAACAGGCGCTCGCGGTCCTTGATGTACTTGGCGATGCGCTCGCGCATGGCGGAAAAGGCGCGCGCCGTGTTGACGAATTCGCGGCTGCCCGATTCCGGCAGGGCCGGCGCGTGCTCGTCCTTGCCGAAGGCTTCGGCAGCGTCGGACAACGCCGCCAGCGGCCGCGTGATCGAACGCACCATGAGAAAGGACAGGAGCAACAGCACTGCCAGCGACACGCCCTGCACCACCAGCTTGTCGCGCGACAGGGGATCGTTACTGTCGAGGAAGTAGGGATTGGGCATGAGCGTGGCCAGGTAGAGCCAGTTGCCCGGTTCCAGCTCGGTCTGGATCACCAGGATCGGCGCCGGATCTGGCTTCAGCAGCAGGATGTGGCGCACCCACGCTTCCGGCAGGTCGCCGACGCGGATGCCGTCGGGCGCCACCGCCAGCTGGTCGGGCCAGGCGAAGGCCAGCCGCAGGCGGCTTTCGCCGGACAGGGCGTTGCGCAGCGTGCTTTCCAGGGTGGCCAGCGCAGTCTGCGCCAGCGGTTGCGGCGCGATGGGCTGCACGGGCACCTCGCCGCGATTCAGCGCGACATAGAAGCGGGTGCCGCCCATTTCGCGGAACTGCTGGATCAGGAGGCTGCGGTAGCTGGGCGGCAGGCTGCGGAAGAAGCGGATCGAGCTGGCGGCACCCTGCCCCAGGTACTGTGCGGCCGACTTCACGTCCGCTTCCGTCTTGTCGCGCAGCTGCATGGTCCAGAGCACGCTGCCGGCGATCTGCGTCAGCAGCAATCCGGCCACCATCACCAGCGACAAGCGCGCCAGCAGCGACTGCGGCCACAGCTTACGCATGCGTGACCGCCACCGTGGCGGAAAACACGTAGCCGGCGCCGCGCACGGTCTTGATCAGCATGGGCTGCTTGCCGTCGTCGTTCAGGCGCAGGCGCAGGCGGCTGATCTGCACGTCCAGCGAGCGGTCCAGCGGGCCGGCATCGCGTCCGCGCGTTTCCTCGCACAGCAGGCTGCGGTCCAGCACGATGCCGGGATGCTCGACGAAGTACTTGAGCAGCTGGAAATCCAGGCCGGTCAGGGCCAGCGGCACGCCGGCGCTGTCGACCACGGTGCGTTCGGCCAGGTCCAGCGTGAAGCCGTTGAAGTGGTAGGCGCGGATCGCCGGCGCGGCTTCCGCCCCGGCGCGGCGCAGGATGGCCTTGATGCGCGCCAGCAGCTCGCGCGGGCTGTAGGGCTTGGCGATGTAGTCGTCGGCACCCAGCTCCAGCCCCACCACGCGGTCGGTCTCGTCGGAACTGGCGGTCAGCATGATGATGGGCAGGTTGGAGCGCTTGCGCACGATGCGGCACAGCGCGAAGCCGTCGGTGTCCGGCAACATCACATCCAGGATGACCAGCGCCAGCTGGTCGGCGTGCGCGTTCAGCTCGGCCAGGAAGCTCTCGCCGTTGTGCGACAGGATCACTTCGTACTGGTTCTTCTCCAGGTAGGCCTTGAGCAGCAGCCTGGTTTTCTGGTCGTCATCGACGATCAGGATCTTGCGTGCCATGGTGGCTTCCTTGTTTGTGAGAGCGGAAATTCAGGGTGCGCAGCAGGCCCGCCAGGCGCCGCTGCGTTTCTGCCGGCGCCATGCCGTCGTCCACGTAGAAGCGGTGCACTTCGGCGATGATGGCGTCGCGGCTTTCCTCGTCGGCCGCCATGCGGTGCACCAGGCTGGGCGCCTGCGCCGCGGCGCCGCGCGCGAAGCCGCGCCAGGAGGAGCGCGCGCAGCTGTCCATGCCGGCCTGGCTGGCATCGCGCCGCACCGGCACCGAGCCCTTGGCGGCGCTGTACTGCTGCTGCGCCAGCGGCGACATGACGGCCTTGGCCAGCTTTTCCTGCGCTTCCTGGCGCGCGTAGTCGTTGACGAACATGGCCAGCGTATCGACGCTGTAGAGGTGGTAGTTGTCCGTGCCGGGCAACGGCACACAGGCGAAATCCGTGTCGATGGCATAGCCCATCTCGCGCAGCTCGGCCTTGGCCCAGTCGCCCATCACGAACATGGCCGCCTCGCCGCGACCGAAGCGCCTGACCGCTTCGGTCCAGGGCTGTTCGTCCGCCGCGTTGAGCATCCAGCCCTTCATCGCGCGCAAGCGCTGCAGGGCTTGCGCCAGGCGCGGATCGGACGCGGCCTGCGGGCTTTGCCGCACGAACAGCTCGCGGTAGAAGTCCGGGCCGCCGGTCGCCAGCAGCAGGTTCTCGAACAGCGTGGCCACCTGCCACGGCTCGCTGCTTTGCACCAACGGCGCGATGCCGGCGGCACGCAGGCGCCTGGCGGCTTGCTCGAACTCCGCCCAGGTCGTCGGCGGCGCCAGGTTCAGGCGCGCGAACAGCTTGCGATGGTAGAACAGCGTATTGATGCGGTGGATGCCGAGCGGCGCGGCCACCACGTGACCGCGGTGGCGGACCAGCTCGCGCACGGTGGGAAACAGGGCCTTGTTCCAGTTGCCGGCGCTGGCCACTGCGTCCAGTTCCAGCAGCAGACCCAGTTCAGCCCACTCGCCAATGGATACGCCGATGATCTGCGTGGCGTCCGGCGCGTCGCCCGCCAGCACGCGGCTGCGCAGGACCTTGCCGGCGCCGAGGCCGGCCCCGCCGGGAATGGCGGCGTCCTGCCAGGCGACGCCTTCATCGGCCAGGCGTGCGGCCAGCATCCTGGCCGCCTGACGCTCGCCGGCGGAAGTCCACCAGTGCAGTACCTGCAGGGACGGCACATCGGCCGCCCGGCACAGCAAGGGAAGTGAAAGCAGGCTCGCCAGGCACGCCACCCGCAAACGCCGGTCAAACTTGGGCACCTACTACTCCAGCAGATAACAATCAGGCAATTCTATCTCCATGACGTCATTTTGTGTCCTTTTACGGCATAGAAAAGGATCAGCGCATAACAAGGCAGCAGCAGCCAGTATGCCGCCTGCGAGCCCGTACTGTCGGACAGGTGGCCGTACAGCATGGGCAGCAGCGCGCCGCCGGCAATCCCCATGATCAGCAGTGCCGAACCGCTGGCCGTGTAGCGGCCCAGGCCTTCCAGCGCCAGCGGCCAGATGGCCGGCCACACCAGGGCGTTGGCAAAGCCCAGCATGGCCAGGAACATGACGGTATCGGGCACCGCCGGTACGCCGGCCCAGCCCAGCATCGCCTGCGACAGGGCGGAGCCGGTGGCCGAGCCTTCGATCACACCCAGGGAGAACACGATGCCGCACAGGGCGGACAGCAGCAAGGCCTGCTTCTGCGACAGCCAGCGCGGGATCGCCACGATGCCGACGATGTAGCCGGCCACCATGAAGCCCATGGTGTAGGAGGTCAGCACGCCGAAGTTCTGCACCTGCAGCCCATGGCCGTACAGGCCGATGGTATCGCCGGCGATCACCTCCACGCCGACGTAGACGAACAGCGCCAGCGCACCCAGCACCAGCTGCGGGAATTGCAGCACGCCCCAGCGGGAGGGCGCAATGGCGTCCTCGTCCTGCTGCGCAGGGATTTCGCGCAACGGGGAGAAGCGCACGATGGCGGCCATGGCCAGCAAGCCGGCCGCCATCAGGCCATAGGGCAGCACCAGCCGCTGCGCGAGCTGGCTGCGCAGCAGCGCGCCGTCGGCCGCACCCAATGCGGCAAGGGCCGAATCGGAGTAGCTGTCGAAGTCGGACAACATGATGCCGCTGAAGGCCAGCGGCACCAGCACGCCCGCCGTCTTGTTGAACAGGCCCATGATGCTGATGCGCATGGCGGCGCTTTCGCGCGCGCCGATGCAGACGATGTACGGATTGATGGCGGTCTGCATCAGCGTCATGCCGCTGGCCAGGGTGAACAGCGCGAACAGGAACAAGCCATACGAGGTGGCGCGCG
This sequence comes from Pseudoduganella sp., assembly GCA_021323265.1. Lineage (GTDB taxonomy): Bacteria > Pseudomonadota > Gammaproteobacteria > Burkholderiales > Burkholderiaceae_D > Rugamonas. The sequence continues at coordinate 30,472 of JAJTCO010000021.1, forward strand.
CGGCGGGAATGAACAGCAGCGCGCCCAGCGCCATCACGGCCAGGCCGATCGACATGCCGGCGCGGTAGCCGGTGCGGCGCAGCACCGCGGCGGACGGCAGCGCCATCAGGGTATAGGCAATGTAGAAGGCGAAGGTCACCCACAGCGACTGGAAGTTGTTCAATGCACAGGCAATCTTGAGGAAGGGGATCAGCGATCCGTTCAGCCAGGTGGCGCAGCCGAGGATGAAAAACATCAGCCCGATGAACGTCATGGCGACCACCACGCTGCCACCCGCGGCTGCCTCGGTGCCGGCCATTTCTAAGGTCTGTTCTTTGTGCATGTGAATCCGGGAAAAGCGGTGAAGGAGGAAGCCTCCCTCCTGGCGGGGAGGGAGGCGTTGCGGCAGGTCAGAACTTGGCGCGCAGGCCGACGCTGTAGCGCGCACCGTTTTCGTACACCCCGACCGGCAAGCCGTCCGTGGTGTTGGTGCGGATCAGCTCATTGCCGATGTTGACGGCGCTGGCGTACATGCTCAGCTGCGGCGTGATGTCCCAGTTTGCCGTGGCATCCCATTGGCCATAGGCGCTGGTGACGTCCTGGCCACCCTGGTTCAGGCCACCGTAGGACTTGGAGCGGTAGTTGTACGACAGGCGCACGCTGTAGCTGTTCTTCTCGTAGAACACGCTGGCATTCAGCTGGTTCTTCGAATTGCCAATGACGTTCAGCTTGCGGCCGCCGGCCAGTGCGCCGCTCTTGGCGTCGGTGAAGGTGTAGTTGACCACCGTGCCGAAGCCGCTGCTGCCGAAGGCCTGCTGCCACTGCACTTCCACGCCGTTCACCTTGGCGCCGTTGTCGGCGTTGTGCGGCCGGGTCACCGGGCGCTGCACGCCGGCCACGTTCTCCATTGCCGTCGAGGTGTAGATGAACGTGTCGAGCTTCTTGGCGAAGGCCGTGGCGGACAGCAGCGACGCGTCCGCGAAGTACCATTCAGCGCCGATTTCGAACTGGTTGGCGTGGTAGGGATTGAGCAGCGGGTTACCGGCGGTGGCCGCGTTGGTGGTGCCGCTGACCTCCGTGCTGGCGCTCAGGTCGCTGAAAGTGTTGCGCGCCATGACGCGCGAGGCCGCCGCGCGCAGCAGCAGATCCTTGCGGAAGTCGTACACCACGTTGACGTTCGGCAGGATGTCGGAGTAGCTGCGGCCCACACTGCCCAGCACGTAATTGCCCTTGCCGTCCAGGTCCTGGTAAGCCTCCGAGGTCTGCCGCGTGCGCACCAGGCGCGCGCCGAAGTCGCCGCGCCATTTGTCGGCGGCAAAGTCGGCACGCACGTAGGCGGCGGAGATCTGCTCCTTGATGCGGTAGTACTCGCCCTTGGCTTCCTTGTAGACCATGCCCTTGTCGTACATGGCGAAGCCCTTGCTGGCAGCCAGCGCATCGTCCACCCAGGCGAACTGCGTCAGCGAGCCGGCGCTGGCCGCCTCCTGGCTGATGAAGGGCGACGGGCCGGTGGACAGGTCGGCCAGCGTATAGGAGATCCAGCCGGGGCTGCCCGGCCCCACGGTGCCGATGGTGCGGCGGTTCTGCACCTTGTTGTCGCGGTACTTCAGGCCGACCTTGACCGACTTGATGAGGGCGTGGTCCAGGTCCAGGGTGAAGTCGGCCTGGCCGTACTTCTCCTTGCTCTCCATGCGGCGGATCCAGTCGCGCGCGCCCTGCAGCGTCAGCTTGCTGGCGTCGAGGGGGCTCATGTCGAGGTATTTCACCTCGTAGGTGTCGGGCGCGATGTTGATGGTGGCGCGCGTATTGCCCGTGAACCAGAAGTTGCGGTCATGCTCGCTGCCGCCGGCGCCCGAGGTGGTGCCGGCCTGCGCGTGCAGGCGCCAGTTGTCGCCATCGTAGCTCGCCTCCAGGTCCAGCACCTTGGACTTCACGTAGGCTTCGCGGTAGATCGGCTCGAACGATACGCCGGTGGTCGGGCCAACCGTGCCGCTGACCACGGACTTGCCGCCGTCGGAATTGGAAATGAAGCGCGGGTTGTCGACGCGGATATTGTTGTTCGCATCGGCCAGGCCGCCAATCTGCCACAGGTAATTCTGGTTGCTGTTGTCCATGCTCATATCGGAATTGAGGTAATTCAGCGATATGTCGGACTGCGGGGTCGGGCGCAGTTGCAGCGTGATGTTGCCGGTGGTGCGCTCGCGGTCCTGGCGGAAGATCGGCGTACCGCCGCCCCAGGATGCGTACACGTTCGGCGTGACCACGCCGTTCTGGTCCACGATATTGTATTTGGTGGCGTCGGTGAAGTTCTCCAGGCCGTCGCGCCGCATGGTGCGCTCCTGGCGGCTCAGGGCCAGCAGCACGCCGAAGGTGCGCGCCTCGTTGACCCAGTTCGCCAGGCCCGAGAACTGCGGGTCGGTCTTCTTCGGCAGGTCGCTGTAGGTGGCTTCGGCCGACACCTGCGCGGTGAACGGCTTCTTGAACTGCAGCGGCTTGCGTGTGCGGACGATCACCAGGCCGCCGATGCTGCCCTCGTCCAGGTCGGCGGACGGGCTCTTGAACACATCCAGGCTGCCCACCAGTTCGGAAGGCAGGATGTCGTAGTTGAAGCCGCGGCTCTGCGCATCGTTCTTCCACCAGTAGGCCGAAGCGACCGACTGGCCGTTCAGCTGCGTCATATTCAGGTTCTTGTCGGTGCCGCGCACAAAAATGTCGCGGCCTTCGCCCCAGGTGCGGTCGACCGAAATGCCGGGGATGCGCTGCAGGGAATCGGCCACGTTCTTGTCCGGGAACTTGCCCAGGTCTTCCGCCGTGACGGAATCGACCACGTTCAGCGCGTCGCGCTTTTCGGCCAGGTTGCGCTTCAGCGTTTCGCGGATACCGCGTACTTCGACCGATTGCAGCGCTTCGCCGTCATCGGCAGCGACCGCATTATGCAGTACCAGCGTGCCGAACATCAACGCGATCAACTGCGGAAGTCTCTTCATTCCAAGCCGTGCTCCACTCATTTCTTTTTCCTTATCTTTTTCCAAGCGCTGCAAAAAAATCCCCGGCGTACTCCCCATGCCGGGGCCAACACACTTTTAGGGGGAGTGTGACCGTTCCTGCTGTGGCAGATACCATTTCGCGAAGCCGTTCTGGATGCGGGCGGCCGCCTCGCGCGCACCGAGCTTGCCGTTCAGGACTTGCGCGTTCACCGACCAAAGCTCGCTTTCCATATTGGGCAGGCCGCGGTTCATGATCAGGGCGTTGAGCCGGAAGTTCGAGTCGCAGCTGTTGCGCCAGGCCGCCATCTGCTTGGCTAACGGGTCGCGCACGGCGATCAGGTGATTCGACAGCGTGAAGAAGCCGATCACGCGGTTGGTGTACAGGTCGGCGAACTCCTGCGACCCGAGCCAGGCCAGGAACTTGTACGCGTCGGCCTTGTTGCGCGACTTGCGGTTGATGCCGATGCCGATGTCCATATGGTCGGAGATCTGGCAGCGCTCGCCCGCTTGCCGCAGCGGCGGCGCGAAGACGCCCAGTTCGAGCTCGGGGAACTGGTTGAAGTATGAGATGTCCCAGGAGCCGGCCGGGTAGATCGCCGTGCCGCCCTGCGCGAACTGCAGTTGCGCGTCGCGGTAGGTCTGTACCGGCGCGGCCTTGGGCAGGTAGCCCGCCAGGCGCGCCTCGAACTCGAACGCGGCCAGGAACGGCGGGTCGGTGAACCTGGCCTTGCCTTCGATTAGCGCGCGCCGGCCCTTCTCCCCGCCCCAGAAGTTCGGCCCGATGTTGGTGAACACGGTCTGGCTGGACAGCCATTCGTCGGCGGTGCCCAGCGCCAGCGGCGCGTACTGGCTCTTGCGCACGGCGTCGAGCACCGCGAAGAACTCCGTCTCCGTGACGGGCGGCTGCAGGTTCAGCTTGCGGAAGATCTTCTTGTTGTACAGGAAGCCGTGGATCACCGAGGCGACCGGCATGCAGAAGGTGTCCTTGCCGTCGTCGGTCTGCCAGGCCACCAGCGACCCGGGCGCGAAGTGCTCCATGCCGGCCTTGCCGTTGAGCTTTTCCAGGTGGCGGCGGCGGTACAGCAGCAGCGACGTGTCGAAGGGGCGGCAGGCCAGCAAGTCGCCCGCCGTGCCATTGCCCAGGCGCGCGGCCAGGCTGGTGTCGTATTCGGTCGGCGCGGTCGGCGAGAACTTTACCGTGATGCCCGGATGCTTGCGCTCGAACGCGGGCAGCAGCACGGTTTCCCACAGCGCCTTGTCATCCACGCGCCAGCTTTCCAGCACCAGGGTGCCGCCACGCGCGGCGCCGGCGCAGAACAGCGCCAGGAACATTGCGGCACGCAGAAAACGGCTGGTTGGCACGGGAACTCCTTCTCGGTGTTGTCGATCAGTAAATTCATGCTAACACCGTGAAAAATGTGACACCAGCGCGCGGCCTGCGCCGAACGCTGAACGATAAAGCGTTGATTCTTATGGGGATTTTTTATGATGGGCGGCGCCGCGCTTACAAAACTTTACAGAGCAGCGGCGCGGGCCCGGCGCGGTGGTGCGCGCCCGGCAAGGCGCGCTTACAAAACATTACGAAACGCGCGCATTTATTACGCAGGAAGGCCCAGGCGCGCGCGTGCGGCGTTGTATTCCGTCTTCAAACGTTCGACCATTTCCGCCGTGGTGGGCACGTCGTGCATCAGGCCGACGCCCTGCCCTGCGCCCCAGATGTCGCGCCAGGCCTTGGCGGTGCCGCTGTTGAAGCTCATTTTCGACTTGTCCGAGGCCGGCAGGTTTTCCGGGTCCAGGCCGGCCGCCATGATCGACTTCTTCAGGTAATTGCCATGCACGCCTGTGAACAGGTTGGTGTACACCACGTCGGATGCGGCCGATTCCACGATGGCTTTGCGGTATTCGTCGGTGACGTTCGATTCCCTGGTAGCCAGCCAGCGCGAACCGATGTAGGCGAAGTCCGCCCCCATGGCCTGCGCCGCGAGGATCGCGTCGCCGGTGGCAATAGCGCCGGACAGGGCCAGCGGGCCGTCGAAGAAGCGCCGCACCTCGCCCACCAGCGCGAACGGGGACAGCGTGCCCGCGTGGCCGCCCGCTCCGCTGGCCACCAGGATCAGGCCGTCGACGCCCGCTTCCAGCGCCTTCTGCGCATGGCGGATATTGATCACGTCGTGCAGCACGATGCCGCCGTAGCTGTGGATAGCATCCAACATTTCCACAGGCGGCGCGCGCAGCGAGGAAATGATGATCGGCACCTTGTGGCGCACGCAGACTTCGACGTCGTGCTCCAGGCGTTCGTTGGAATGATGCACGATCTGGTTGACCGCGATCGGGCCCACGCGCGCGCCGGGATTGGCGGCCTGGTAATCGGCCAGCTCGCGCTGCAATTCGGTCAGCCAGGTTTCAAGCAGCTCCTTGGGCCGCGCGTTCAGCGCCGGGAAGGAGCCGACGATGCCGGCCTTGCACTGCGCGGCCACCAACGCCGGGCCGCTGGCGATGAACATCGGCGCGGCGATGATGGGAAGGGTCAGGTTCTGCAATACGGCTGGTAGTGTCATGTTGCCCGCCTCAGAAATTGTGCATGCCGCTAACTGTACCTTCTTTCGGATACGTGATGGTGTAGCCCACGCTGATCTTCATCGTCTCGCTCGGCGCCAGGGTCTTCTCCCATCCCACCACGCCCTGGCGCTGCTGCCAGGCCAGGATGCCGGGCTGCGGCGCGAAACTCTGCTTGACCTTGACTTCTTCCGACGCGCTCACCGGCGCCGCTTCCAGCACCAGCAAGTCGATCGGCTTCTTGTGCAGGCTGCTGATGGTGAAGACGTCGGCCACCTGGTGCTCGCCGCGCTGCGCGAGCAGGCCGCGGCTGCCAGACTGCTGGTCGGCGCGGTCCACCGTCACGCGCACCAGTTCATCGCGGCCGAACGACAGCGCCAGCTTGTCCGATGCCTGGGTGTTCCAGTGCGCGGCGCCGACATAGGCGCCGTCGCGGTACAGCTGGACGTTCCCGCTCAGCCAGACGCCGGATGGGCGCTCGGCTTGGGCCGTGAGAACGGCAAACTTCTCCTGGCGCGGCACCACGCGCACTTGCTGCCTGGCCGGCAGTTTCAGCGTCGACAAGCCAAGGGTGATCTCGCGTCCGTCGGACGCCAGGCTGACGCGGTTGGGTACGGCGAATTCGGTATCGAAGGCGCCCTGCGTCTCCACCACCGGCGGGATGAAGTTGTCCTGCGCGGCGCGTGCCACGCCCGGCGCCGGCGGGGCCGGCGGCGCATACGCCATCGCCAAGACTGGCTTTTCCAGCAATTGGGCTTCCGCCTGCGGGCGCGGCGCGTGGTAGGTCAGGCGCCGCGTCATCGGATCGGGGGCTTGCGGCGACAGGCGCGGCTGGCCGGTGGACAGGCGCAGCTCCACGCCGCTCCAGTCTTCGCCGGACTTCTGCGCCACCACGGCCATGCGTTCGAGCTCAATGGAGGACGTGTCGGAATTCAGGGTGGCGCGGTAGGCCGGCTTCCAGCCCGCGCGGTTGACCTGGTAGGACACCTTGACGCTACCTGCCTGCTGCGCCGCGAGCGCAATGGTGATGCTGCGCTGGTCGCGCGCGCCGCTGCGGGCCTTGTCCAGCTCGCGCTGCGCGGCCTTGATCTTGCGGTCGAGCTCGCGCAGCTGGACCTGCGTGCGCTGGATCTGCGCCAGCGCTTCGCGCCCGCCGCGCTTGATGGTGTCGACGGCCGCCGCCAGCGACTTGCCGTCGACGGGCGCCTGCGCGCTGTCGCCGCCGTTCAGCTTCGCCAGGTAATTCTTGACCAGCATGGACGACTCGACCTCCACCGTCAGCACGTCGCGGCTGTCCTGCAATGCCTGCAGGCGCGCTTCCAGTTCGGCCTCGCGCTGGCTGGGCGCTTCGGCCTGCCCCTCGTCGCGCGTCACCACCTGGCCCACCTGCACGCCCGGCGAAGCCTGCACGCGCAGCGTTTGCGCATCGAAGTTGGCGGGCAAGCCGGTGATTTCCAGCTCTTTCATGCCCGGCGCGACCTGGGCGCTGCGTTCCACCATGGCGGTGCCTGAGTACAGCGTCACGCGCGTGATGGGGGCGTTGCCGGCGGCGTGCGCCAGTCCCTGCAATGCGAAACAGATGGCGACGGCGATACGGGTTGGCTTCATATTGGTGGCAAAGGCGGTGGAAAGCCCGATCTTGCAGCGCGTTGGAAATATTGTCAATTTAGGAACGCCACACGGCGGCCAGGGCCTTGAGCTTGGTCCAGACTGGCAGGCGCTCGTCCGATAGCGCGTCCAGGAAATCGGACAGGCGCTTCGACTTGGCCATGGTGTAGACCGTGAGCGCCGTGGTCACGCCAAATACGGCGATGAAGAACCCCATGCGGTGCGACATGGGCGCATCCGCCTCGGCCAAGAGGTTCATGCCGAGGAAACCGGTGGTGATGGTGCCGATCATGCCGAAAATGGTGACCACCGTCAGGCGCACCACGGTGTTGGCCTGGCGCCGCAGGCTGTCCGCCTCCAGATAGCCGTTCATGTCGGCCACCCGGGTCTTCACCTCGGCATAGGCGCGCTCCAGGTCCAGGTGCTGGCCGCACATGCGGAACAGGGCGCGGATCTGCTGCTGGTCGGAGATTTCGGTGAACCAGTAGCGGTGCGTGAAGCGCAGGAAGCTCTCGAAGGCGTAGCGGATGCGGCGCTTGAAGCTGCGCACGCTGTCCGCGTCCGCCACCTGCAGCTGGGTCAGCGCTTCGGCCAGGCGGTCGGAGAACATCAGCAGCGAGGCCTTCTGCAGGTGCGCGATCATGAACAACAGGAAGTGCTGGTGGCGGAACTGCGACAGCACGCCGCGCTCCTTGCAGCAGAAGAATGGCGAATTCGCGTCGCCCACCACCACCAGCGCATAGCCGCTGCAGATGTAGCGCGTGAACGGCGCCGCGCCGCCCGCGCACCAGAAGCGGTCATAGGCGAAGCGGCGGTCGATCCCGTCGCCCTGCACGCGCAAGGCGTCCGCCGCAGGCGCCGACGAAGTGCCGGCCACGGTGCCCAGGGCCGCGAAATCCTCGGCGTCCAGCGCGCCGGGACGGTCGACCGCCAGGTAGGCCATCATCGGCATGCGGTAATACTCCACCTGGCGGTAGCGCAATGCGGCCGTGGCGCCGGCCGCGTCGGGCACCATCGGCTCCAGCAGGAAACGCCAGTGCGAGGCGATGCGCGGCGCCTGGTGCCGCACCACCTGTTCAATGAAGGCCTGCCGCTCCTGCGCATCCGACTGCGCCAGCAGGCAGCCTTCGGCATCGAGCCATTCCACCCCATGCATGCAATGCAGCGCGTTGCCATGCTCGTCCCAGCCGGCAGGATAGGCGCGGCCGAAGCGGTACAGCAGGTCCTGCGCCTCGGCGAGCGGCAAGTCGGCCGTGCCGACTTCCATCACCAGCAGCACGATGTCGACGTCGAAGAAGAAATGCAGGCAGAGGTTGTGCACGTCCAGCACGCGCGGCGCGGCGCCGGGCTGGGCCACCACCCGCACTTGCGCAATGTCGCGGCGGCGGAAGATGCGCCGCTGGCCGGCGCCGAACAGGAAGCGCAGCACATAGGGCAGGAAACTGACGAACTCCGTGTAATAGCGCTCCTGGAAGGCGACGCCGGCATCCTGCGCCGAGGTCACTTCGCGCCACAGCGCGTCGGCGCCCAGCAGTTCCCAGGGCCGCGCATGCGCGCGCTCGGCCCCATCGGGCGGCATCAGCCGCAATGGCCATAACAGAACCTGCCGGACATGCTGCACATGCGGGGAGTGGGCGCTCATGCGGCCCAGTATAGCCGAGCCGGCGGGTCAGCCGTCGTTAAGGAGCATGTCGTTCTCGACGCGGGCGCTGCAGGCGCGCACCAGCTGTTTGACGGCCCATGCGGCAAGTTCCTCGGCGCTCATGCCGAAGTGGCGGCGGCCGATTTCCACCATCAGGGGAATGGAGCCCAGCAGCGGGCCGAGCGCGGCCAGCGGCATGCTCTGGCGTTCCAGCAGCAGGAACTTGAGCAGCACCTTGACCGCGTACTCCGCATTGCGCTTGGGGTCGGCCGACAGGAAGTCCAGGCGGCGCCGCGCGCGCGCCAGGGCGCCCGCCACGTCGTCGAACACGGCGCCGTGGCCGGGAATCACCACCCGCACGTCCAGGCCCGCGATCAGGTCCAGCGTGGCGCCGGCTTCGGCGAAGCCGCCGTCATCCTCGAGCTCGGGGAAGATCACGCCGAAGCCGTTTTGCCACAGCGCGTCCGCCGACACCAGCACCTTCTCGGCCGGGCAATAGTAGATCACCGAATGGGCGTGGTGGCCGGGGGCGCCGAGCACCTGCCATTCCAGGTCGCCCAGGGTCAGCGTCTGGCCGGGCGTCACCACGCCGTCGATGGTGAAGCGCTCGCACTGCTGGCCGGTGGCCTTGAAGCTCAGCGCATCCTCGTCCCAGCGCCGCACCTTGTCCGCTTCCGCCTCGGGAATGAACGTGTCGCAGCCGAAATGCGCCTGCAGCGCCGCATTGCCGCCGCAATGGTCGGAATGCAGGTGGGTGTTGTAGAGGCGGTCCAGGTGGCGTCCGCGCAGGGCATGGCGCACCAGCTCCAGCGTCTGCTGCCGGTGCGTGACGTAGCCGCTGTCGATCAGGGCCGCGTCGTGGCGGCCCAGCAGCAGCACATTGTTGGAGGATAGCCAGCCGCGTTCGAAAACGTGGATGGATGGGTGTAGCTTCATTGCGTCAGTCAAAGTCGATCAGTTGCTCGCGGCGGCGCAGCTCCGCCCACACGGCGCGTTTGTAGGCGTCGTCGGCACGCGACCAGGCAACGATTTCGTCGATGGTCCGCAGGCAACCTTCGCAAAATCCGGTATCCCGGTTCATCTTGCACAGGCTCACGCAGGGGGAAGGCACGGGCGTCGCCAGTTCCGGCGCGCCTGGCGGCAGTTCAGTACTCATGGCCGCCATTTTACCGCAGTGCGGCAAAACGGCTGCCGTGGCCATTGCGCCGCAGTGCGCGACTGGCCAAAACGCCAACCTTGCTATACTGGCGTGGTAGCAAAACAATAGGCGTGGCGAGGAGACACCCGACCAACCAGCCAACGAGGTGCCTATGAAGCTCGACCGCCATTGGTTCTCCCGCGCCCTGGGCCTGCTGGCCCAGCGCCGCCTGGGCCGCCCTGGCGCTGGCGCAGCGCAATTTAGCGGCGGCATGTTTCATTGCCGTGCCGGCAGCAGGGCGTACAAGCTGTTCATCCCCTCCTGCTACAGCGGCCAGCCCCTGCCCCTGCTGGTCATGCTGCACGGCTGCCAGCAGGATCCCGACGATTTCGCCGCCGGCACGCAAATGAATGCGGTGGCCGAGGATCGCGGCTGCCTGGTGCTCTATCCGGCCCAGTCGCACGAGGCCAATCCCGCCCGCTGCTGGAACTGGTTCAGCGCCCTGGAGCAGGCGCGCGGCCAGGGCGAGCCGGCCATCATCGCCGCCATGACGCGCGAGATCATGGCGCGCTATCCGGTGCGGCAGAGCCAGGTGTTTATCGCGGGACTGTCGGCTGGCGGCGCCATGGCCGTCATTGCCGGCACCCTGTATCCGGACCTGTTTGCCGCGGTGGGCGTGCATTCCGGTCTGCCCTTCGCGGCGGCGCGCGACTTGCCCTCCGCCCTGTATGCCATGCGGCTGGGCGCGGCCGGCGCCCGGGCGGCGCAGACGGCGGGCCAGCCGATCATCGTCTTCCACGGCGACCAGGACCGCACGGTGCATCCCGCCAACGGCGAGCACGTGCTGGCGCAGGGCTTGCGCAGCCACCCGCAGGGGGAATACGCCAATCCTGCCACCCTGGCCGGCCAGGTGCCGGACGGCCACGCCTTCACGCTGAAGGCGCACTGGCTGGAGGATGGCTCGCCGCTGGGCGAGCATTGGGTGATCCATGGCGCCGGTCATGCCTGGTCCGGCGGCAGCAAGGAGGGCAGCTACACCGACCCGCGCGGTCCGGACGCCAGCCGGGAGATGATGCGCTTCTTCAGCGCGGCGCGGCGCGCCGGCCAAAGTGCCATTTCATCGCCAGCACGCACAGGGCCAGTACCAGGGTGATGCCATTGGCCAGCATCACCGGCCAGGCTCCCAGTTGCCAGCCGTACAGCAGCCAGAGGAAGACCCCGCAGGAGAAGATCAGGTACATGCCGGTGGAAATACCGTCGGCATGTCGCTGGCGCCAGACCAGCAGGACTTGGGGTACAAAGGCAAACGTGGTGCAGAACGCGGCTATAAAGCCGAGCAGGTCGGTGTCGAGCAACATCAGGGGGCTTTCACGGCAGCGATATGGGCGCGCAGGCATTCCGGGCACCAGCAGCCCACCGCACTGGCGCCAGCGTCGGGCACCGCCAGCACCGGCGGCAGGAAGGTGCACCAGCACGGCGTTTCGCCGGGCGCGCCAGTGGGGGCCTGGCCCGGCGCCGCATCGGCCATGGCGCAGTGGAACGCGGCGCCGCAACGCTCGCAGGTGCTCATATCATCATTACAATCATGCGTGGGGAACAAGTCCAGCCTAGCGGATCAAACAGGAAATTACAACACGATTGGCCCTATAATGCGCACCATCGACCTTAAATTCATTTTTGGAAAACCCCGCCATGACCAACCTGCCAGCAACTGACCCGGATATGTCCACTGACCTGAGCGGCGTTACGCCCCAAGTCAAGGCACAGATCCTGGCCGAGGCGCTGCCGTACATCCGCAATTACCACGGCAAGACCATTGTCATCAAATACGGCGGCAACGCCATGACCGAGGAGCGCCTGAAGCACGGCTTCGCGCGCGACCTGATCCTGCTGAAACTGGTGGGCATGAACCCTGTGGTGGTGCATGGCGGCGGTCCGCAAATCGACAATGCGCTGAAAAAAATCGGCAAGCAGGGTACGTTCGTGCAGGGCATGCGCATCACCGACGAAGAAACCATGGAAGTGGTGGAGTGGGTGCTGGGCGGTGAAGTGCAGCAGGACATCGTCATGCTGATCAACCACTACGGCGGCCAGGCCGTGGGCCTGACCGGCAAGGACGGTGGCCTGATCCGCGCGCGCAAGATGTCCATGCCGGACAAGGAAAAGCCAGGCGAATTCCTGGACATCGGTTTTGTGGGCGAGATCGAGGCCATCAACCCGGCCGTCGTCAAGGCGCTGCAGGACGACGCCTTCATCCCGATCATTTCGCCGATCGGCTTCGGCAAGGATGGCCAGGCGTACAACATCAATGCCGACGTCGTGGCCGGCAAGATCGCCGAGATCCTGAAAGCCGAGAAGCTGATCATGATGACCAACATCGCCGGCGTGCAGGACAAGAACGGCAATCTGGTGACCGACCTGTCGGCGCGCGAGATCGACGAAATGTTCGCCGACGGCACGATTTCGGGCGGCATGCTGCCGAAAATCTCCTCCGCACTGGACGCGGCCAAGTCGGGCGTGAACACCGTTCACATCATCGACGGACGAATTGAACACAGTTTGTTGCTGGAAGTCTTGACCGAACAGGCTTTTGGCACTATGATCCGGTCTCACTAATTTTTTTGGCGGCTTGCAAAGGCCGCCAAGAACGTGAAATGCCCTTGTAGCTCAGTGGTAGAGCACTCCCTTGGTAAGGGAGAGGCCACGTGTTCAATCCACGTCAAGGGCACCATTCTCCTTAGTAGATCCGCTCTACTTTCACGCCACGCTGGCGCAGCAGTTCCGCAACATTCCCCGATCCGACCAGATGCAGTGTGCCGATAGCGGCAAAGCTGTGCTGTTCTTTTTTCATCATCTCCACGATGCCGTCGGCCAGCAAGGGATTGCGCTCCCGCAGCAGCACCTGCTTCATGAATTTGCCGGAAAAGGTCTGGTCCTGCTCCACTTCGCGCGCCAGCGCGTCGAATTTGGCCGCATCGGCCGCGGCCCACGCATCGAGCAGGTCACGCGGCTGCACGCCCTGCTTCGGCTCCTCCAGGGTATCCAGGCTGTCTTCCAGGAAGCGTGCCTGCTCCTGCGGCGTCAGGCGCCCGAACAGCGCGGCCTGGCCGCCGATCGACTCCAGCTCCACCACGCGCAGCTTGCGGCCGTGCGCCAGGCGCGCCAGTTGCAGGTCCACGCCCAGTTCGGGGCTGTAGCCCAGGCTGCGGTATTCGCCGATGGTCAGCATCATCACCACCAGCCAGGGCTTCATCGGCGCCACCATTTCCGGCGCGATGCCGTGCTTTTTCAGCATGCGTTCCAGGCGCGGGCGGTATTCCGGGCGGATGTCGGCCATGGCGCTGCCGCTGCCCGGCGCATACAGGCCGAATTCGCGCATGACCGCCATCGAGCGTGCCGGGTCGGCCGTGGGGTCCACTTCCAGCGCCAGCGCCGTGGCGCGCTCCAGGGCCTGCATGACGCGCGGTTCCAGCGGATAGAACTCCTGCGCGCCGACGTGGATGGTTCCGAACAGCCAGGACGTATTGCCCGCATACTCCAGCTTGTACAGCGCGCCGCGCGCCGGCTGCGTCGCGTTCGCCGGCGCAGCCGCCGGTTCCGCCGAGCGGGCGCCAAGGCTCATTCCGAGCAGCAGGCAAAACATCACTATAATCATGCGTCGCATAGTCACTCCTTGTTGAACGTGAATATTAAACCTTTGGCACCAGTCTGGCTGTTCGACCTGGACAACACGCTGCACAATGCGTCGCACGCCATCTTTCCCGCCATGGTGGAAAAGATGAACGCGTACATGGCGCAGGTGCTGGGCGACGGCGTGACGCCTGCCAGCAGCGAGGACATCAGCGCGGCGCGGGAGCGCTACTGGCGGCGCTACGGCGCCACGCTGCTTGGCCTGGTGCGCCACCACGGGGTCGACGCCGCCCATTTCCTGCGCGAGACGCACGACTTGCCCGGACTGGAAGAGATGGTGCGCCACGAGCGCGGCCTGGGCCAGTTGCTGCGCCGCCTGCCCGGCCGCAAGATCCTGCTGACCAATGCGCCGCGCGACTATGCGCGCAAGGTAGTGGGGCACATGGGTATCGGGCGCGAGTTCTGCCGCGAGATCACGATCGAATCGATGTATGTGCACCGCCAGCTGCGCCCCAAGCCCTCGCGCCTGATGTTGCGGCGGCTGATGCGCCGCCAGGGTCTCGACCCGCGCCGGTGTATCCTTGTCGAAGACACGCTGGACAACCTGCGTTCGGCGCATGCGCTGGGCATGCGCACGGTATGGGTCACGCAATACCTGCCCAAGCCGGGGAAAAAACCGGCATGGCTCGACGTCAAAGTAAAATCCGTCAAACGGCTGCAGAAATTTAAATAACAGGTCCAAAACCTATGGCAAGTACACCGCCCGGACAGCGCAAGCTGCAAATCCTCCAGGCACTGGCTGAAATGCTGGAGCATCCGAAAGGAGAAAAGATCACCACTGCTGCGCTGGCGCGCAAGCTGGATGTGTCCGAGGCGGCCCTGTACCGCCATTTCGCCAGCAAGGCCCAGATGTTCGAGGGCCTGATCGAATTCATCGAATCCACCGTTTTCGGTCTGATCAACCAGATCGCCGAGAAACAGACGGATGGCATGGCCCAGGCACGCGATATCCTGGGCATGCTGCTGCATTTCGCCAGCAGCAACCCGGGCATGACGCGGGTGCTGATCGGCGACGCGCTGGTCAACGAGGACGAGCGCCTGCAGCAGCGCATGAACCAGTTCTACGACCGCGTGGAACTGGCACTGAAACAGGCGCTGCGTGCCGCAGCGGCCGAAGGCGCGGCTTCAAGGCGAACCCATCGCAAGACGCCGCCGTACAGATTGCATTGCTGCTCAATTGAACTGCTTGACCTTTGCTTTGCTGGACGACGCTAGCGTCGATCCGGCCACCGGCGCTGGCCGGCTATCCCGCCTCTACACCGGCCACCAGGCCACGCTCGCCTGCCACGACTACGCGCAATGGCCCGACGTGCTGGCCCGCATGACGGCGGCGCTGGCGCGCGGCCTGCACGCCGTGCCTGTCCTCAGCTATGAGCTGGGCCACCATATCGTCGGCATCGCCCCGCGCACCGACGCGCCGACGCCCCTGGCACAGGTGCTGCTGTTCGAGCGTTGCGACGAACTGACCCAGCCCGAAGTATCCGACTGGCTGGCCGCCCGCGCCGGCGACAGCGTGGCCGGCGTGGCCGGCATCCGCGCCAACGTCAGCGAGGCGCAGTTCGTCGATGCGATCGAACGCATCCGCGACTACATTGCAGCCGGCGACACCTACCAGGTCAACTACACCTACCGCCTGCACTTCGACGCCTTCGGTTCGCTGTTCGCGCTCTACCAGCGCCTGCGCGCGCGCCAGCCCGTGCCTTACGGGGCCCTGATCGGCTTCGAGGATGGAAGCGGCGTGCTGTCGCTGTCGCCGGAGCTGTTCGTGCGCAAGGAAGGCGACCTGCTGACCGCACGCCCGATGAAGGGCACCGCCCCTGCCGCGCCGGGCGCCGGCGCGGAAGTCGATGCGGAGAACGCGCGCCGCGCCGCTGCCCTGGCCGCCGACCCGAAGAACCGGGCGGAGAACCTGATGATCGTCGACCTGCTGCGCAACGACATCGGCCGCATTGCCGCCACCGGCAGCGTGGAAGTGCCGAAGCTGTTCGAAGTCACCCGTTTCAGCAGCGTGCTGCAGATGACCTCCACCGTCCAGGCGCGCCTGCGCCCGGACGCCACCCTGCACGAAATCTTCAGCGCCCTGTATCCCTGCGGCTCGATCACCGGCGCTCCCAAGAAGCGCACCATGGAAATCATCGCCGAGCTGGAGCCTGAAGCGCGCGGCATCTACACCGGCGCCATCGGCTGGTTCGCCCCCGATGGCGACTTCTGCCTGAACGTGCCGATCCGCACGCTGACGCTGCAGGCGCCGCAGGACGGCGTGCGCCGCGGCGTGATGGGCGTGGGCGCAGGCATCGTCTACGACAGCGAGCCGCACGACGAGTTCGCCGAATGCCAGCTCAAGGCACGCTTCCTGACCGGCCTGTCGAACGACTTCGAACTGTTCGAGACGATGTACGCCACGCGCGAGACGGGGGCGCGCCACGTCGAGCGCCATGTGCAGCGTCTCGCCGCGTCGGCGCGCTACTTCGGCTTCGCCTGGGACGAGGCGGCCGCGCGCGCCTACCTGGCGCTGGCCTGCCAGGCTCTCCCGCCGGGCCAGCCGCACCGCCTGCGCCTGGCGACCAACGCCGCCGGCGCCTTCGCCGTGCAGACCGGCGCGTTGCTGCCGGTGCAGGAGCCGGTGCGTGTGCTGCTGGCCGACGACGCCACCAACAGCAGCGACCTGTTCCTGCGCCACAAATCCACTCTGCGCGAACGCTACGACATGGCGTGGAAAGCCGCCGAGGCGCAAGGCGCCTTCGACCAGCTGTTCTTCAACGAGCGCGGGGAGTTGACCGAAGGGGGACGCAGCAATGTCTTCATCCGCATGGGCGGCCTGTGGATAACGCCGCCCTTATCCAGCGGCATGCTGCCGGGCGTGATGCGCGCCGTGATCCTGGAAGCCTGGGGCGCGCAGGAACGGATCGTGACGCGGGAAATGCTGCGCGCCGCGGAGGAAATCGTGGTCTGCAATTCCCTGCGCGGCGCCATGCGTGCAAGGCTCTGATTACAGGTCGACGCGCATTTCGAAGCCGCCGAAGATCATGCGCTTGCCGTCGAAGGGCATCTTGGCGGGGTCCATCATATCCTTCAGGCGTGGATCGGCCATCACCGCATCGTTGATGCGGTCGCGTTCGGCGCGCGAGGCGTAGACGATCCACGAGAACGCCACCAGTTCGCCGTCCTCCAGCTTGACGGCCTGCGGAAAGGACGTGTGCACACCGACTTTCACATCGTCGGAAATCGTTTCGCGGAACTCCAGCGCGCCATGTTCGCGCCACACGGCGCCAGCCTGGCGCGACATTTCAAGGTAAGCATCCAGCTTGTCCTTGGGGACAGGTACTACAAAGCCATCGACGTAAGCCATTGCAACCTCCTGTGGGAAAAGAACCCCTAGCTTATGCCGCACGATTGGCGGTGACAAGGAAAGCGCGACGATAAGCGCCTGGCGTGGTTGAGGCAATGCGGCGGAAATGGTGCCGCAGCGACTCTTCCGAGCCGAAGCCCGCCCGCTCGGCAACCTGGGCCAAGGCGATATCGGGCGACTCCAGCAGTTCCTTCGCAATTGCCACCCGCTCGCGCGCCAGCCATTCCACCGGCCCCATGCCGGTCGCCTCCTGGAATTGACGCTGCAGGGTGCGCGCACTCATGGCCGCGCGCTCGGCCATGCTGGCCACCGTATGCGGCCCGGCCGGATGGCTGCGCAGCCAATCCATCAGGCGCGCCAGGCGGCCCTGCTCATCATGTGCCATGGGACGGGGCAGGAACTGCGCCTGGCCGCCGGCGCGGTGCGGCGCCACCACCAGCCGCTGCGCCACCATATTGCCGACGCGCGCGCCGTAATCGCGCCGCACCAGGTGCAGCAGCATGTCCAGTCCCGCCGCGGAACCGGCAGAGGTGATGACCTGGCCCTCGTCCACATACAGGTCGTCGGCCAGCACCCGCACGCGCGGATGGCGGCGCTGCAGCCGCTCGGCATAGCGCCAATGCGTGGTGGCGCGCAAGCCATCGAGCACGCCGGCGGCGGCCAGCACGAAGACGCCGGAACAGATCGTGCACAAGCGCGCACCGCGCGCATGGGCGGCGCGGAGGTGCGCCAGCAGGGCCGCCGGCGGCTCCTCGTCGGCATCGCGCCAGCCCGGGATCACGATCGTGTCGGCCCGCTCCAGCAAGGAAGGATCGTAAGGGGCCTGCACCAGGATGCCGCCCGCCGCGCGGATCGGCCCCGGCTCGGCGGCGCAGACGGCGAAGTCGTACCATGCCACGCCCAGTTCCGGGCGCTCCAGGGCAAACAGCTCGACGGTGCAGCCGAATTCGAAGGTGCACAGGCCATCATAGGCCAGCGCCACGACCAGGTGTTTTTTCGCGCTCATGGCGCAATCTTAACGCAACATGGCGTTTGCGCCACTGCCGGGCAAAGCGAGGGCGTCCGACAATGGCTGTACTTTCAACCGCTACAGGAGAACAGGATGCCATCCATCGTCACCGAAGTCGCCGCCGCGCCAAGCGCCGAAGCCCAGGCCCATTTCGAGGAGTCGCTGCGTTTTGAAACCGACTGCTGGGATGTCCACAGCGTGCTGGGCACGCCGCAACAGGACTTCGTGCTGCTCGACGTGCGCGGAACGGAAAAGTACGCCGCCGGCCACGTGCCGGGCGCGGTCGACCTGGCGCACCGCAAGATCATCGCGTCCAAGCTGGCGGAGTACCCAGCCGACACGGTGTTTGTGACGTATTGCGCCGGGCCGCATTGCAACGGCGCGGCGCGCGCCGCGATCCGTCTGGCGAAGCTGGGCCGCCCGGTGAAAATCATGACCGGCGGGATCACCGGCTGGCTGGACGAAGGTTTCGCCCTCGCCACGGTGTCCGTCGCCGCGCAATAATCAGCTACCGAGTGCCTTCTCGACCGCCTGGATCACGGCCTTGTCGTCCGGCTTGACCTTGCTCGGGAAGCTCTCCACCACATTGCCGTTGCGGTCGATCAGGTACTTGTGGAAGTTCCAGGCCGGCGTCTTGCCGGTCGCCTTGATCAATTGGGCGTAGAACGGGTTCGGCGTCGCGCCGGAGACCACGGACTTGGCGAACATCGGGAACTTCACGCCATAGGTGTTGTAGCACAGGTCAGCGATCTCCTTGCTGCTGCCCGGCTCCTGCTTGCCGAAGTCATTCGACGGGAAGCCCAGCACCACCAGCCCTTTTCCCGAGTATTTCGCATACACTTCTTCCAGTCCTTTGTACTGCGGCGTGTAACCGCAATAGCTGGCCGTATTGACGACCAGGATCACCTTGCCGGCGTACTGGCACAGGTCCTGCGGGGCATCGTCCTGCAGGCGGTTGAAGGACTGTTTCAGGATGGCGGGGCAGCTCGCGGCTGGCGCCTTGGCGCTGGCGGCAGCTGCGGGTTGCACGGCAGGCGCCTGGGCAAAGGCAACGGCAGCGCTCAGGCTCAGCGCAGACAGCGCTGCAAACTTGGTGAGGATAGCTGGCATGGGTCGTCTCTTACGTATGGTTCGAATTTCCGATTGTATGACAATTGCCTGCGGCGCGTTGGCATTGTCCGCCGCCGTGCAGGCCACGGCAGCGCCGGCGCAACTGCCCGCAATGAAGGCGCGCGAGGCATCGATTTCCGGCCTCTCGTCCGGCGGCTACATGGCGGTGCAGTACCAGGTAGCGTATTCGGGCAGCCTGGTTGGCGCGGGCATCATCGCCGGCGGTACCTATTACTGCGCGCGCGGCAGCATGTTGGCGGCCGTCGGCGGCTGCAAAGGCGCCGACGTGGCCGATCTCGCCGCCCTGACCCGCAAGCGCGCGGATGCCGGCCTGGTGGACCCGGTGGGCAAACTCGCCGCGCACCGCGTCTGGCTCTTCTCCGGCACCCTGGACGCCCTGGTGCCGCCGGCCACGGTGGCCGACCTGGCAAGGTATTACGCAGCCTTCATCCCATCGGCCCAGATCCAGTACAAGAACGACCTGGCAGCCGGCCATGCCATGCCGACCGACTCCTATGGCAACAAGTGCGACGCCCTGGCCGCGCCCTTCATCAGCAATTGCGGCTACGACGCCGCCGGCCAGCTGCTGCAATGGATTTACGGCCCGCTCAAGCCGCGCGCGGGCGGCGTCCCGGCTGGCAAGCTGGTGGAGTTCGACCAGTCCGAATTCCTCGCCGCCCCGACCACGCATGGCATGGCCGATACCGGATACGTCTATATCCCGCCCGGCTGCGAATCCGGCGGCGCAGGCTGCAAGCTGCACATCGCGCTGCATGGCTGCGTGCAGGATATCGGCACCATCAAGGATACCTATGCCCGCAACGCGGGCTACAACGCATGGGCCGACAACAACCGTATCGTCGTGCTGTATCCACAGGCCGCCGCCATCGCCCCGATGCCCAATCCGAAAGCGTGCTGGGACTGGTGGGGCTACGACGACCCCGACTATTCGGTGAAAAACGGCCGCCAGCTGCGCGCCATCAAGCGCATGGCCGACCGCCTGACGGGAGCCTGACCCGGAAGCAGGCGCCGCGCGCGCCATTCGGCAGGCATTCCACATCGCCGCCGTGGCGCCGCGCAATCTGGCGCACCAGGGCCAGTCCCAGGCCCACGCCACCCGCCTTTTCGGAGGCGCCGGGCAAGCGGTAGAAAGGCTGGAAGATTCTTTCGCGCTCTTCCGGCGGCACGCCCGGTCCCTGGTCGCACACATCGAGCACGCAATTGCCCGGACCGGCCGCAAGCAGCACGCCGAGCGGCGCCTGGCCGCCGTGGCGCCGGGCATTCTCCAGCAGGTTTCGCACCAGGCGGCGCAGCAGGGTGGCGTCGCCGCGCACGGCGCATGCCACGCCATCCATGGCGGCACCCAGCCGCGCGCATTCTTCGGCAACGATGCCGGTGAGGTCCACCTCATCTTGCGCCGTCGCATCGGCCGGCACGGCGTCCAGCCGGCTCGCCAGCAGCAGTTCGTCGATCAGCTGGTCCAGCTCGGCGATATTGTGCGCCAGCTCCTGCCGCATTGCCGGCTGCGCCGACTCCTGCAGCAGTTCCACCGCCATGCGGATGCGCGCCAACGGCGAGCGCAGCTCATGCGATGCATTGGCCAGCAGCGACTTTTGCGATTCCACCAGGCCCTGGACGCGCGCCGCCGCTTCGTTGAAGCTTGCCGCCAGCGTCGCTACCTCGTCCCTGCCCTTGACCGGCACCCGTACCGACAGGTCGCCCTGGCCCCAGGCCTGCATCCGGTCCTGCAACTGCTCCAGGCCGCGCGTGATGCGCCGCACGACCGGATATGCCCCAACCGCCACCGTCAGCGCGATCATCACGAGCAGCACCAGCATGGCGGTCGTGGCGCTGTGGCGGTACATCTTCTGTGCGACCAGCCAGCGGCCGTCGGGCAGGCGGAAGGCAAACACGGACGGAAAAGATGGCAACACGCCGCTGCCGCGCATGCCGGGATCGGGCCCGGGCAAGGGCTGGCCGACCAGGCCAAGCTGGCGGCCGTCGGCGCCATACAACGCCAGGTCCGCCTGCAGCTCGCCGCGCCAACGGGTCAGGACGCGCTGGACTTCCTCCCGGGTGGCAGTGGCGGGCAACATCCGCGCGCGCGCACTCGCGTCCACCCCGGCGAAGCCGTGCACATGGCGCGCCGGCTCGACCAGCAGGTGGATCAGGGCAAACAGCGTCGCCGCGATAACCAGGCAGGCCAGCAGTGCCGCATAGATGCGCACATACATGCGCCTGTGAAAACTACGCATCCTGCACCTTGGCGAAAACGTAGCCGGCGCCGCGCACAGTGATGATACGGCGCGGCGAGCGCGGATCGTCCTCGATGGCGGCGCGCACACGGCCCACGTGCACGTCGATGGAGCGGTCGAACGGCTCCAGCGAGCCGCCCTTGAGCGCTTCGATCAACTGCTCACGCGACAGCACGCGCCCGGCGCGCCTGGCTAAGGCCAGCAGCAAGTCGAACTGGTAGGCGGTCAGCGGCCGTTCCACGCCATCGACGCGCACGACGCGCGCGCCGGGGTCGACTTCCAGACGCCCGAAGCGCAGCGGCGGCTCGGCCTGCGGCGCATCGGCATCGGCCAGCGTCGGGCGGCGTAACAAGGCACGCAGGCGCGCCAGCAGTTCACGCGGTTCGAACGGCTTGGGCAGGTAGTCGTCCGCACCAAGCTCCAGGCCGATCACCCGATCCAGGGGATCGCCTTTCGCAGTCAGCATCAGCACGGGCAGGCTGCGCAGCGGTTGCGGCAGCGCGCGCAGGCGCCGGCACACTTCCAGGCCGTCGGTATCCGGCAGCATCAGGTCCAGCAGCATGGCCGAAAAATGGCCGGGTTCGGCGGCGGCCAGCCGCTCCAGGCCGGGCAAGCCGCGCTCCTCATGCACCAGGACGTAGCCGTTTTGCGCCAGGTATGTGGCAACCATGCCAGCCAGGCGCTGGTCGTCGTCGATGAGCAGTATGCGGGGTTGGTTCATACGCGGATTGTAGGCCAGCTTGGGCCGGCCGCTGCGGCGCGGCCGGCCTTTTTCACGCTTAGTGGCCGTGCATGTGGCTCGTCGCCATCATATGCAGGCCGTGGTTGAACATTTCACGCTGCTCGACGGTGAGGATGTCGGCGGCGTCCATGGCCGACTGCAGCACGCGGCGCGACATCTGATCCATCGTCTGCACCTGCCGCGAGCGCACCACTTCGAGCGACGCACGGTCGATGGTCGGTTCAAGCAGCATCTTGGCCATCTTCTCGTGCCCTTCGCGCAATTGCTGCTGAATTGCCTGGACATCCTTCAAACAAGATCTCGCGATCTCGCCCAAGCGAGCCTTCTGCTCCAGAGTGCCGTTTTCCAGCACGTGCGCAACGATCATGGAGACATGCTTGTCGGCCTTGGCAGGATCGAACTGCCATTTTCCATGACCATGGCCATGGCCCATCGTGCTGCCCGCGAAGGCGGTGGTAGCGGTGGCGCCTGTCGCGGCGAGGGCGACGAAAGCGAGGGCGAACCAGTGACGGCGCAGTTTGTGCAGGTGTTTCATGTCTTCTCCTCTATCGGGTAGGTGGATGCACCCACTTTAGGGAGGCAGCATGTCGCTTCGATGCCCGCTGCGTAAAGTTTTGTAAATCTGCGACAAATGTAAGGGTTTGTAATGACGGTCAACACACTGCAGAGCGAGCACGTTTTCAGCTCAGTGACACAGGAAACAGTGCGCTACAAAAGATCAACCAACAGTGAGGATTTAAAAATGAAAAAAGTCATCGCCACCATGATCGCCGGCCTCTTCGCAAGCGCCGCATTCGCACAACAAGCTCCTGCACCTGCAGCACCGGCTGCACCAGCGTCCCAGGAAGTAAAGGCTGAAGCGAAAGCCGAAGTCAAACAGGAAGTAAAGCAAGAGGTCAAGCAGGAGGCGCAAAAGCCGGCTGCCGAGAAGAAGTGATCCACTAACTAGCTAAACGATTTATATACTTTATTTCCAAGGACAAAATACCATGAAAAAGACCATCGCTACCCTGATCGCCGGCCTGTTCGCCACCGCTGCATTCGCATCCACTCCGGCCCCTGCACCGGCGCCGGCCGCAGCCGCTGCCGCATCGAGCAGCAGCGCCAAGGCTGAAGTGAAGGCCGAAGCCAAGGCCACGACCAAGAGCGCGCAAAAAGACACCAAGAAGTCGGAAAAACCGGCTGAAACCAAGTCCGAAGTGAAGGCGAGCCCGGCCCCGACCACGGCCGCGGCGCCTGCACCGGCAGCAGCTGCGACCCCAGTCCCAGCGCCAGCCGCCAAGTAATCCCCTGCTAACCGCGCAGTGCCCGCTGCGCTGCGCGGTATCCCCACCAGGAGGCTTCTTCGAAGACGGAGAAGCCGCTCAAGTCCGAATGGGCGAACAGCACCGGCCCGTCCATCTCCCGCAAAGCACGCAAGCTCGCATCGCTCCGGAATCCCGGCCTCGGCACCGCCATGGCGTGACCGCGCAGCGTGATGTCCACGCGTTCCACGCAACTCTCGAACTGCATGCCGTATGCCGCGCGCAGATCCTCGCTTGCCAGCGCCAACAGCTCTTCACCGCTCGCCGTCATCATCCATTTGCGCGCCTCGCGCGGGTCGCGGCCGGACAGCGCGACATAACTCGTGAACACGGTCTTTTCCGGTGGCGCCACGCGGATGTCCTGGTGCGTGGAGACGACATAGCCCAGGCCTTGCGTGCCATGCACCACGTTGTCCCACGCAAGCGGCGCATCCGGCAGTTCATGAGGAAAGCGCTTCATCAGGAAGTTCGCCACCATCCATGGTGCGTGAATTTGCCTGTGGACATCCGGCATGTTTTCCACAACCCTTGCGGCGACATGCAAGGGCATCGCGCAGATCACCCGGCGCGCCCTGATGGTGAAGGTGCGCGCCACGCCATGCTCGAGCGCGAAACAGAGCACTTCGGTATTGCGGCCTCGGGCAGCGCCGGCCATGGTCCGCAGCCGCACGGCGCTGCCCGCCAGCCGCCGTGGCCGCGCCAGGCGCTCCATGCCGCTCGCCAGCGCCTGCAGGCCCTCCGGCCACGTCAGCCAGGCGCCCTGCTCCGCATTCTCGGCCACTCCGCCGCGACCGCAGAAGTAATGCAGCCCCGCCCAGGCCGACACGTCGTTCATGCCCGCGCCATAGTCGTCGCGGCAGCAGTAGTCCAGGTACCACAACAAGGACGGAGCGCGATAGCCCTGTTGCGCCACCCACGCGCCAAAGTGCATCGTATCCAGCCGCGCCGCCGCCGCATCCATCGACGAACGTTCGCTCGGGAACGTGAACCGGCGCCGTCCGTCCGCCCCGACCGCGGCGCGCAGCACGTCGATCTGCGCGAAGAAGCGCTGGTGTTCTGCCAGCTCCTGCGCCGGCACGCCCTCATGCGGCAACACGCCTTCCTGCCAGGCGCCCTTGTACAGCAAGCGGTCCTCCGGACCGTGCAGCACGAAGCGTTCGTCATAAGTGGGCTTGGGCGCATCCGCCCCACGCACGATCACGCCCAGGTCGGCCAGCAGCTCACGCACGTGAAAGCAGTCCTCGGTCGGCAAGGGCAGGTAGTGCGCCCCGGTCGGGTAGGCCAGGCTGCCATGTTGGCCGCCAGCCGCATTGCCGTACGGTTCGGGGCCGTCGAGCATCAGGAAATCGTCCTGCCCTTCCTTGCGCATTTTCCACGCCGCCGTGAGGCCCGCAACGCCGGAGCCAAGGATCAGCACGTCGGTGGACAGGGACTGCGAGGGCGCCGGCAACGGCTTGCGGTCGCGCAGGAAATGCCCCGCGTCGCGCCCCGGCGCGTGCACCACCGGCGTGATTTCGCGCCAGCGCAGATAACCCGCCACGCTGGCCGCCGCGGTGGCGCCGCTGGCCACGGCCCAGGCCAGGAACGAACGCCGCAGCATCAGCGCATCACCCTGCGCCAGTCCTGCTCGAACTCATGCACGAGCGATTGCGTGTTGAGGCGATTGGGCGCCATCGACAGCGGCTTCATGTCCGGCGGGAAGCTGAACATCTCGCGCGTGGTCTGCGCATTCAGGAAGCGCATCGGCAGGCGGTAGGTTTCGGGCGGCTTGTAGTCGAGCTGTGGGGAGGCCATGATGAAGCCCCACTCTCCGAACGACGGCACGTACACGTGGTAAGGCCAGGTGCGCAGGCCCACTTCGTGCAGGGTGGCATTGATAGTCCAGTAGGCATGTGGCGCGAAGAACGGCGAGGTCGATTGCACCACCATCAGGCCGTTGGCCGCCACGTGCCTTTTCAGCACGCCGTAGAACGGCACCGAATACAGCTTGCCGAGCGCGAAGCTGGAGGGATCGGGGAAGTCGACGATCGCCGCATCGAACATGTCCTGGTTATGCTGCAGCCAGACCGCCGCGTCGGCGTTGACCACCCGCACGCGCTTGTCGCGCAGCGCGCCCTGGTTCAGTGCCACCAGTTCATCGCGCTGCGCGAAGGCCGCCGTCATCGCCGGGTCCAGATCCACCAGCGTCACGTGTTCAACCTGTGGATAACGCAGCACTTCGCGCAGCGCCAGTCCATCGCCGCCGCCCAGGATCAGCACGCGCTTGGCCCAGGGCAGCGCCTCCATCACCGGGTGCACCAGGGCTTCGTGATAGCGGTATTCGTCGCGCGTGGAGAACTGCAGGTTGCCGTTGATGTAGAGCCGCAGGTCGTCCTTCCATTTCGTGATCACCAGGCGCTGGTAGGGCGTGCTGGTCGAGTACACGATCTCGTCGCCGAACAGGCTCAGTTCACCCCAGCCGGTGAGCCGGTCGGCGCCGCTGAAGCCGATCACCAGCGCCAGCATCACCGCGCTGGCACGCAGCAGGCGCCCTGTCACATTCGCAAGCTCTGTGCGAAACACGTAAATTGTCCACAGGGCGACGCCGATGTTGAGCATGCCGAACAGGAAACCCGTACGCACCAGCCCAAGCTGCGGCGCCAGCACCAGCGGGAAGAGCAGCGACACCGCGAGCGCGCCCAGGTAGTCGAACGTCAGCACCCGGCTGACAAGTTCGCTAAATTCCGTCTGGCGCGCATTCAGGGCCCGCATCACCAAAGGGATCTCCATGCCCACCATGGCGCCGACCAGGAATACCATGGTGTAGAGCAGGGTGCGAAACGGCGCCGCCGCCCACGCATAGGTCATGAACAGCACCGCGGCCGACACGCCGCCCACCAGGCCCACCGCCAGTTCGATATCGACGAAGCGCGCCAGCACGTCTTCATCCTTCACGTACTTGGAGAAGTGCGCCCCCACGCCCATCGCGAACAGATAGCAGCCGATGATGGTGGAGAACTGCAGGACCGAGTCGCCCAGCAGGTAGCTGGAAAGCGCGCCAGCGATCAGTTCATAAGCAAGCCCGCATGACGCGACAACGAATACTGAAACGATGAGAATCTTTTTGGTCATTTGGGCGCTTATGCTCTAATATGTTTCTTTGCTAACAAGTTTGTCACTTTAACCGGGGATCGACGTGAACGCCATCCTAAATTATCTGGTCCACCTGGCACTTGCCGCGTTGCTGCTGGTTGTATTCTTCAAGGCCTATACCTGGCTGACGCCATACAATGAAGTACAGCTGATCCGGCAAGGCAACCACGCGGCCGCATTTTCCCTGGGCGGCGCCCTCCTGGGCTTCTCGCTGACGATCGCTTCCAGCATCCTGCATACGAATAGTGTGCAACAGTTCCTCGGCTGGGCTTTCGGCGCCATGATCGTCCAGGCGCTCGGTTACGCAGTGACCACGCGCTGCCTGAAAATGGCGCAAGACCAGATCGAGGCCGACAACAGCGCCTTCGGCGGCCTGCTCGGCACTATTTCGCTTTCCATCGGCGGCATCAACGCCGCTTGCATTTCCTGAACCTGAAAGAGGTCACATCATGGGTATCGGCAGCTTTATCAAGAAGCAGTTTATCGACGTACTGCAATGGAACGAGGAGACGGAAGGCGTACTGTCCTGGCGCTACCCGATGCAGGACTTCGAGATCCAGAACGGCGCCGTGCTGATCGTGCGCGAGTCGCAGATCGCGGTATTCGTCAACGAAGGCCAGATCGCCGACGTGTTCGGCCCGGGCACGCACAAGCTCACCACGCAGACCCTGCCCGTGCTGACCAACCTGAAAAACTGGGACAAGCTGTTCGACTCGCCGTTCAAGTCGGACGTGTACTTCTTCAGCACCCGCGTGCAGACCGGACGCAAGTGGGGCACCCCGCAGCCGATCACGATCCGCGACAAGGATTTCGACATGATCCGCGTGCGCGCGTTCGGCATGTACTCCTACCGCGTGACCGACCCGCGCAAGTTCTTCACCGAATTGAGCGGCACCCGCGACACCTACACCCGGGAAGACGTGGAAGACCAGCTGCGCGGCATCCTGCTCGCCTCCATGGCCAATTCGCTGGGCGCCTCGCAGATCGCCTTCCTCGACATGGCGGCCAACCAGGCCCTGATGGCACAGGAAGTCAAAGGCGGCCTGGCTGACGCCTTCGCGCGCTACGGCATCGGCCTGGACGAGTTCAACGTGGCCAGCGTCAGCCTGCCGGAAGAACTGCAAGCGGCGCTGGACGAGCGCATTTCCGCCGGCATGAAGGGTGGCCTGGGCGCCGACAAGATGGCCGGCTACACCAAATACCAGGTGGCGCAATCGATCCCGCTGGCCGCCAGCAACGAAGGCGGCCTGGCCGGCATTGGCGCCGGCCTGGGCGCCGGGCTCACGGTCGGCCAGGTGATGGGCCAGGCCATGGGCCAGGCACTGCAGCCTGGCGCGGCCCCGGCGCCAGCCGCGCCGGCCACCCCCGCCCCACCGGCGCAGGAGTCCATCGAAGACCGCCTGGGCAAGCTCAAGGCATTGCTGGACAAGGGCCTGATCTCGGCAGCCGACTATGACGCCACCAAGGCCGAACTGCTGAAAAAACTGATCGGATAATCCAGGCCGCATGCAAACCGTTTCCTGCCCAAGCTGCGGCGCAGAAGTCAAATTCCGCTCGCACGCCTCCGTCATGGCGGTGTGCGAGTACTGCAACACGCGCGTGCTGAAGGAAGCCGGCGCCGTCAAGGACCTGGGCAAAATTTCCTCGGTGCTGGAGGACTACTCCCCG
Organism: Pseudoduganella sp.; assembly: GCA_021323265.1. Lineage (GTDB taxonomy): Bacteria > Pseudomonadota > Gammaproteobacteria > Burkholderiales > Burkholderiaceae_D > Rugamonas. The sequence continues at coordinate 58,641 of JAJTCO010000021.1, forward strand.
ATCCAGATCGGCACCAGCGGCGTGCTGGGCGGGCGCCATTTCGATGTCGTGGGCCGCATCCAGCTGCGTTACGACGCGGGAATGTGGAACGAGTGGTACATCATCTTCGACAACGCCACCAGCGGCTGGCTGGGCGACGCCTCCGGCCAGTTCACGGTGACGATGCTGCGCACGCCCGACGGGCAGTTGCCGTCCTTTGAGGAGCTACGGGCCGGCCAGCGCTACACCCTGATCGGCGAACCGTACATGGTGGCCGACGTCAGGACCGCCCAGTGCATCGGCGGGCAAGGCGAACTGCCGTTCAAGGTGGGCGACGGCTGGGAAGCCAAGGTCGCCGACTTCCGCCAGTCCGGCCATTTCCTGACCATCGACTATTCCGACGAGGGGCCGCCGCTGCTGTACACCGGCGTCGCCGTCACGCTGGAGAGCATGCAATGCCAGCTGCTGCGCGATGCGGAGGAAATCAAGCGTACGACGGGCCGCTATCGCGGCAAGCTGGACGCATTGGAATGCCCGAACTGCGGCACCCAGATCAAATACCTGCCGGGCCTGACGGCTAACCTGGTCTGCCAGTCCTGCCAGTCGCAGATCGACGCCGCCAGCCCGAAAGCGCAGGTGCTCGCCAAAGGCGAACAGCACGACAAGGAATACTTTACCCTGCCCCTGGGCGCCAGCGGCAAGCTTGGAAACCAGGACTTCACGATCATCGGCGTCATGCGCCGTGCCGACGACGAAGGCAGCGGCTGGACCGAGTATCTGTTGTATGGCGCCCGGCACGGCTTCACCTGGCTGGTCGAGGCGGAAGAAGGCTGGTCGCGCGCCAACGCCATGGACCTGTGGCCGGTGTCCATGGGACTGGGCGCCACCGAGGTCACGCTGGACAAGGCCGACTACCCCAAGCTGTACGACTACAACTCCGTGGTGACCTACGCCGCCGGCGCCTTCAACTGGCGCGTCCAGGTGGGCGATCACACGCATGTGTACGAATACAAGCGCCAGCAGGTTGTCCTGGCCGCCGAAGCGACTGCCAGCGAAATTGGCTGGTCGCGTTCCACGCCGGTGGCCTGGGACCAGCTGAAGGCCTGGTTTGGCGACGCCGTGAAAGGCACGGCGCCGGCCGCCCGCGGCAGCGTTGCCCAGGATTTCAGCAAGGACCGTTACAAGCGTTCGGCCAAGAACTGGATCATGGGCATGGTGGCGCTGAACGCCATCCCGCTGCTGTTCAATTTTGGCGGCACCATCGGCTATACCCTGCTGGCGGCGGCGGCGCTTTACCTGCCGGCCATGCTGCTGGATGCAATCGACGACAAACAAAAATGAACAAATTCCTGGGCTATGCATTGGCGGTGACCGCCATGAGCGTGATCACCAGCTGGACCAGCTGGGTCAGCGGTCCCTCGACCGGCAGCGGCTATCGCGGCAGCAGCTGGTCTTCCAGCTCGGGCAGCTGGGGTGGCAGCGGCGGAGGACATAAGTGAGCGCACACCAACCTAATGGCACGCACCTGCTGGCCGACATGTCCGGCATTGCGCCGGACTTGCTGGCCGACTGCGCAAGGATTGAGCAGTTGCTGCGGGCGGCCGCAACGGCGGCGGGCGCGCACGTGCTGCACAGTCACTTCCACGGCTTTGGACCCGGCCTCGGCGTGACCGGCGTCGTGCTGCTGGCCGAATCCCACATTTCGATCCACACCTGGCCGGAAAGCGGTTTCGCCGCCGCCGACATTTTCATGTGCGGCGCCTCCCAGCCCCATGTCGCGCTGGAAGTCATCGAAGACGCCCTGCAGCCCGAATGCTCCGAAGTGCGCAGCATGGAGCGCGAACCGCCGAATTGACTTGCCGACCCGCCGGTGCGACACTGGCGGCTCCCAACCCACCTTCAGGAGACTAAGCCATGCGTTCGTTTGATATTGCCCTCCTGTCGGCTGCCTGACTTCCAGCGCCACGGCTCGATCCTGAACTGAGCAACCGCGCCTGACCGGGCGCCGACCTTTCCAGATCCCTCCCCGCTTGCCGCCCCGTGCGCGGCTGGCTGTGTTCATCCTTGGAAAAGCTCATCATGATCGACTTCGACTACGAAGCATTACGCTGCATCGGACTTAACAACACCATCATTGCGCGCCTGGCCGACACCAGCGGCTGTGCCCCCGGCAGCCGCCTTTGCCGGATCACCGAGTACCAGCGCAACCGCATTACCCTGCACGACGGCAGCGCCGAGTTTTCGGCGCGCGCCCTGCCGCGCCTGCTGGCCGACACCCCGCTCTGCGTCGGCGACTGGATTATTGCGGCAACCAATCCGCTGGGCGAGGTGTGGATAAGCCAGCGCTTATCCCCAATGAACCAGATCACGCGGGCCGACTCCCCGCCCATCGCCAGCAATATCGATACGGCCCTCCTGGTCATGGGGCTGGACGGCGATTTCAATCTGCGCAGAATCGAGCGATACCTGGCCATGACAGCCGGCGCAGAAATAACGCCGCTGATTATTCTCAGCAAGCCGGATATTGCCAGCCAGCGCGAACAGAAAATCGCCGCATTAACTGCCCGTATTCCACCGGGCACGGAATATCTGGAAATCAATGGCACCGATCCCGCCTCGGTGGCCCAGCTTGATTCCTGGCTCGGTCCGGGACAGACCATTTGCCTGCTCGGATCATCCGGCGCCGGCAAATCGACATTAACCAATGTCCTTACCGGCGCGGCCCAGGAAACAAGCGGCGTACGCGATGGCGATAATCGCGGCCGGCATACCACCACAGCGCGTTCCATGCATATCTGCCGCAGTGGAGCGTGCATTATCGATACTCCCGGATTAAGAAGCCTGAGTCCGGAGACATTATCTTCCGCATTCGACGATATTGAGACGCTGGCGATTAACTGCCAATTCCGCGATTGTCGTCACGACGGGGAGCCGGGATGTGCGGTGGCGGGCCAGATCGACCCCGACCGTTTGCACAATTTCCACAAGCTGCAACGCGAAGTGCGCCGCAACCAGCAAACGGCGCTGGAACGCATCGCCGAGCGCAACAAGTGGAAATCCCTGATGAAATCAGCCGCTGCGCGTAGCCGGCAGAAACGGAGCTAGATTGACATAAACTAAATTGTGGCATGATTGCACCAGGTATTAGCATTCATGCCACCCCCGGGGAGCGCCGGCGCACGGGGGCTAGCCTTCCTTGACGGTCGCCTCGATATTATTTCCGTCGTAATCGAGAATAAAGGCGCTATAGATATTCGCGTCGCTGACCCGTGGTCCCGGCGGGCCATTATCTTCAGCCCCCAGGTCGATTGCCGCATAATAGAAGGCATTCACCGCCGCCCGGTCCGGCGCAGTAAATGCCAAATGAATCGGACTGCGCGAGGTTTCGTGCCCGGCTTTCCAATAGCTGGGGATTTCGGCGCCAATCCAGATAAATGGATGACCCGCCGCCGTCGCATATATCGCCCAATCCAGGTCTGTTTCCGCACGGTGAATACCGAGCGGCGCCAGGCAGGCGTCATATAATGCCGCGCTGCGCACGAAATCGGACACCACCATTCCAAGATGGTGAATCATAGTGCCTCCCCTGGCTAAATCCTTGCAACCAGCGTAGCACTGCGGACCGGTGCACGGCGCACCTCAGAAATGATGGGTAGTACGCCCAACCAAGCGCCGCGCCCTCATGTAAACTGGCGGCACCAACAACAACAGGTTTTCACTATGCGCCGTTACGCGCCATTCGTCCTGCTCTTCGCTTTCACTGCCTGCGGCGACACCTATACGCCGGGTCCGCTGTACCAGGCCACCTCCGCCGATTGCGGCACGCCCGTCGATGCGGACACGTTCGAGCTGCCGCGCGGGATCACCGTGTCGGCGACCAATGTGGTGTCCACCAGCGCGGAGGGAATCGAGATTGGCGTCAACTACATGCTGCCGCGTACCACCCAGCTGCAGTTCGCCACACGCCATTTCCAGGTCAGCCAGCCCAAGGGCGCCTTGCTGGAAAATGCCACGGTCCTGAGCGTGTACCAACGCCCCACCAATGGCCGCGCCGAAATCGTGGAAATCGTCAATGGCGTGCCGCTGGCCCTGAACGCCGTGGGCACCAGCGACCACACCCAGATCCGCTACCGCCTGCTCGTCAAAGGCAAGATGCCGCCCCGCTTCGACCTGACCCCGCCGGACGTGGTCATCGGCGGCAAGCGTTACCTCTCGCGCACGTACACCTACCGCTGGTTCGAGGACAAGAAGTCCTTCGGCATGTGCCGCTGATCAGGTACAGGGAATGGCGGCGCCGTGAATGGCGCGCGCCGCCGGGCTGCTGAGGAACAGGATCACGTCGGCCAGCGCTTGCGGCGCCACCCATTTGCCGCGGTCGGCGTTCGGCATGGCGGCGCGGTTGTCCTCCGTATCGATGGTGCCCGGCAGGACGCAGTTGACGTTGATGCCCTGGGAGCGCAACTCGGCCGACATGGATTCGGTCAGCCGGATCACCACGTCCTTGCTGGCACAGTAGGCGCCCATGTTCGCCAGCCCCTGGCGCGCCGAGCCTGACGCGATATTCACCACCTTGCCGCCCTGCCCATCCAGCATGCCGGGCACCACGGCAGCCACCGCGTTGCGCAGGCTGCGCACATTCAGGTCGAACAGCTCATCCCACTGCGCATCGCTGGTGGCGTGCACCGGCGTCCCCATCGCGAAGCCGCCGGCGATATTGCACAACACATCGATACGCCCGAAGCGCTCAGCCCCGGCACGCGCTGCCGCCGCAACCGATGCCGCGTCGCGCAGGTCGGCCACCGCCAGCAGGCGCCGTTCGTTGCCAGGCCCGCAGGCCGCTTCCAGGCGCGCAGCATCGCGTCCCAGCAGCACCGTGTTGGCCCCGGCGGCATCAAAGGCGCGCGCGACGGCGCTGCCCAGCACACCGGCGGCGCCGGTGATGAATACGGTTGTCATGACTTCGCTTCCTTCGTCAGTTTGCGGACAGTGTCCGTCACCAGCGCGCGCGCCTGCTTGCAGTCGAGCGCCGCCAGTTCAGCCAGGCTGCGCGTCTTGCCCGCTTCCTTCGCGACCAGGTAGCCCAGATAGTAACCGCGCCGCACCGGCAGCGTGGCATCCTTGCCCGACATCGTGAACATTTCCAGCGCCACCTTATCGTCGGTGTTATCGAGTACGGACAAGGCATGCGCCCACGCCGCAGGCAGCTTGGCGCGCGTGGCCTCCGCCATGCCCTGCGGGGCGTCCAGCAGCAGTTCCTTTTCGTTGGCGCGCGGGTTCAACACCTGCGAGGCGTACACCGCCAGGCCTTCGCCCCACAGCGCAGCCCACACTGGCTGCGTCTCGCAGGAGAAGTTTTGCTGGTGCATGATGTGGAACAGCTCGTGGTGGAACAAGGGCGCTGCGTTGCCATCCGGGTTGAGCTCGGCCATCATGTCCGCGCCAAAGACCAGGTGGACCTTGCCATTCAGCTCGCGCGGCCCGCCATCCATTTCACCCAGCGAGTGCACCAGCGTGATGGGTGTGGTGTTCTGGTAGTGGGGGAAGCTGGCGTTGAAGGTCTTCATATGCTGGTCCAGCGTCGCCCCGAACTTCTGTGCCTTGTCGAGGTAGGCGCTGCGGATCTTGGGAAATTCCTCCACCGCGCGCTGCACGTGCTTGTCCAGATTCGCTGGCTTGCGGCGGCTGTAGAACTCCGGGTACTGCGCCATCAGCGATTCGCGCATGGCCGCCACGCGCGCCGGCATCGGCAGCGAGGCAGTGGCGTCGTAGACCGTGACGAATTCGGCCGCGATGTTGCGGGCAGCGGGTTCGGCGGCCTGGATAGCGCCGGCGGCAATGGCAGCAATCGCTGCAACAACAAGTTTAAGCATGTGTCCGAACAGAAAGGTTAGCAAAAATGCCATTCTAACTACATTTGCCGGAAGTGGTGCAGATAACTACGGCTGACCGGCAGCACTTCGCTGCGGCCATGCAGGTGCAGTTCCGCCGTTTCGTTCATGCCGCGCACCATCTCCCGCACATACTTGAGGTTGACGATCACCGAACGGTGCGTCTGCACGAAGCACGACGGGTCCAGTTCCTCGCTCAATTCGCGGATGCTTTTCCGGATCAGGGCTTCGCCCTCCTCCCACGCGACAAGGGTGTACTTCTCTTCGGCGCGGATGTAGGCCACCTGCTCGACGGGAATCAGGCGCACGCTGTTGCCGAGCGACGCCTTGATCCATTGCAGCCAGGGCCGCGCCGTTTGCTTGCCCATGGCCTGGGCCACCCTGCCCAGCGCCAGTTCAAGCGCCGCATGGTCGACCATATTGTGCGCCAGCCTTTGCCGCAGGCGTTCGACCGTGTCGGCAAGGCGCTGCGGATCGAGCGGCTTGACCAGGTAGTCGATGGCGCCCTGGTCGAAGGCCTGGATGGCGTACTGCTCGAACGCGGTGACAAAGACCAGGTGGGCGCGGCGTGCCAACGCACGCGCCGCCTCGATGCCGTTCAGGCCCGGCATCTGGATATCGAGGAACACCACGTCCGGCTGGTGCGCTTGGAACAGTTCGAGCACCTCATGGCCGTTGCGGGCTTCGTCCACCACCTGCAATTCGGGCCACAGGCGCTGCAACTGCGCGCGCAGGTGCTGGCGCAGCAACGGTTCATCGTCGGCGATCAGGGCAGTGATGGGCTGCATTCGGTTTCCCTGGCTGTGAAATGGCATTCGGCGCGCAAGCCGTGCGGCGCAACTTCGTGCAGGTCCAGGCGGGCCGCCTCGCCAAAGGTGGCACGCAAGCGCGTGCGCACATTGGCCAGGCCGGCGCCAGGCGCAGCCGATTCCGACATGCCGGCGCCCGTGTCCTGCACCCAGACGTTGACCGCACCCGTGGCGCGATCGCGTACGGCGCCAACGTCGATCCTGCCGCCATCCGTAGTGGGATCGATGCCATGGCGCACGGCGTTTTCGACCAGCGTCAGCAAAGCCATGGCGGGGAAGCGCAAGTCGGCCAGTTCCGGCGCAACCGACAGCGTGTACGCGAGCCTGTCAGGCATACGCATGCGCATCAAGGACAGGTAGGCTTCGACCAGCTGCAATTCCCGGCCCAACGTGGCATCGGCATCTGCCAGATGCGGGCCGGCGGCGCGCAGGTAATTGATCAAATGGCGCAATACGGGTGCGGCATTGGGCGAACCTGCTTCCACCAGTGCCTGGATATTGGCCAGCGTGTTGAACAGGAAGTGCGGCTCGATCTGCGCCTGCAGCAGCCGCAAGCGGGCATCGAGCAGGCTGCGTTCCAGCGCATCCTTTTCGCTCGCCACGCGCGCGCGTTCCGCGCGTTCGCGCGCCTTGCGTTCGAAGCGCAGTGCGATCGATGCGGACGCAAGGCCGCAAATCCAGGACACCAGCGTCAGGACCACGAACGCGCCGGCGCCTTCCACCTTGTCCAGGTACTTGCCGACATTCGGCCACTCGGCAACGACAAAAGTGATGAAGGATGCCACCGGCGCTAGCAAGGCGATCGCCAGCAGGCGCAGTGCCGGGTGACGCCGAGACGTGGCATAAAAGGTGAACAGGAACACCGCACCGATGAAGCCGATACGCGCGAACACCGGCAGGAAGGCTGTGGAAAAGAGTGCCTTTAATCCCCAGGACAATTGCAGCGCAATGAACAGCGCGAAGGCCGCCTGGCGAAGCGTCGGCAAGCGGTTGGCTGGTGGGAAAGGATCGTTAGGCATGCCAGCACGATAATCGCTTCCCGGCCGTCATTCAACCCCAGCAAACCGTCGTTCGTCGCAGCATCTCCGCGCCAGCGGTTCGCGCCCGCGCACCCGCGTCTAAGGTGGAGCAAGTCAACCCACACGAAAGGAAATTCCATGACAACTGCTGCCGCCACCTTCCCGCCCCTGCGCCACCCCAGCGCCTCGCGCGCCCTGAACACAGCTGCGGCCTTCTGGTATGCCGTGACCGCGGTGGGCCAAACCTTGTTCGTGCTGTATATCCTGGGCTTTCACGGCCGCGCAATCGTGCAGGGCAATCCGGAGGCAGTGAACAAGGTGCTGCCCAAGGGTTACGTTCCTGGCGATACGCTGGGCAACGCAGCGCTGTTCATGCACGTTGCTTTCGCAGCGCTGGTCATCGCTGGCGGCCTGCTGCAGCTGCTGCCACAGCTGCGCGCCGTGGCACCGAAGCTGCACCGCTGGAATGGGCGTGTGTACGTCACCCTGGCCGTGATGGCGAGCCTGGCCGGCATGTACATGCTGCTGACGCGCGGAACGGTGGGCGGCCCTGTCATGTTCGCCGGCACGACGCTCGACGCTGTGCTGGTGCTGTGCTTCGCCTACATGGCCGTGCGCGAAGCGCGCGCGCGGCGCTTCGACAGCCACCGCCGCTGGGCCCTGCGGCTGTTCATGGCGGTCAGCGCTGTCTGGTTCTTCCGCGTCGGCCTGATGGGATGGCTGGTCGTCAACGGCAGCCCGGTCGGCTTCGATCCGGAGAGCTTCCGCGGCCCCTTCCTCGACGTGCTGGCCTTCGCGCAAACCCTGCTGCCGCTGGCACTGCTGGAACTGTATCTGCGCGCACAAGCGAGCCGCAGCGCCCTGGCCGGCAGCGCCGTGGCAGTAGCGCTCTGCGTGGCGACCGTGCTGATGGGCGTAGGGATCTTTGGCGCCGCCATGGGCATGTGGCTGCCGCGCATGTGAAAACAAAAAAGGCAGCCGAAGCTGCCTTTCCGATGCTGCGCAGGAAGGGGACTAGCCCTTGATCTTGCGCAGTTTTGCGATTGCTGCCAGCTGGCCGATTGCCGCTGCCAGTTCCGCTTGTGCTTTCGCGTAGTCGATGCCGGTCTTGTTGTTGGCCAGGGATTCTTCCGCCAGTTTCTTGGCAGCTTCAGCTTTGGCTTCGTCCAGGTCATGACCACGGATCGCGGTGTCCGCCAGGACCGTCACGGAATTCGGCTGCACTTCCAGCAGGCCGCCGGCGACGAAGACGAACTCTTCTTCAGCCTGGCCTTGAACCTGGATGCGCACCGCGCCCGGACGGATACGAGTGATCAGCGGGGTGTGCTTCGGGTAGATACCCAGCTCGCCCTGCTCACCCGGCAACGCCACGA
>JAJTCO010000022.1 GCA_021323265.1 Pseudoduganella sp.
CTGCTGCCGTCGACCGTGGTCAACCAGGTTGCCAAGGCGCGCGCCGCCGAGCTGGAAGAGCAGCAAGGCTTCGCCCCCGGCAAGAAAGCCATGAAGGAGCTGAAGGAGCGCGTGCACGACGAATTGCTGCCGCGCGCCTTCACCATCCGCACCAACACCTGGTGCTGGATCGATCCGGTCAATGGGTGGCTGGTGGTCGACGCCGCCAGCGCGGCCAAGGCCGAGGATGTGCTGAAGATGCTGCTGAAGGCGATCGAGCGCATGCCGGTGGAATCGGTACGCGTGGCCCGTTCGCCCACCGCGGTGATGACCGCATGGTTGCAGGACGACGAGGCGCCGGCCGGCTTCACGGTCGACATGGACGCCACCATGCAGGCCACCGGCGAAAGCAAGGCCGCCGTGGTCTATAAGCGCCACACCCTGGAGCCGGAAGAAGTCCGCCGCCACATCGCCGCCGGCAAGCAGTGCAAGCGCCTGGCCATGACCTGGGAAAGCAAGATTTCCTTCGTGCTGGACGAATCGCTGTCGCTGAAGTCCATCAAGCCGCTGGACGTCATGAAGGAAAACGACGCCGTGGCCCGCAATGCCGACGAGCGCTTCGACAGCGACTTCGCCCTGATGACCGGCGAGCTGGCGCGGATGTTTGATGACCTGATGGAAGCGCTGGGCGGCGAGGCGAACGACCTGGTTTCGCCGGCGCGTGAGCGAACCACCAGCAACAAGAGTGTGGAGGACGCCGCGCGAGGTCTCGACCAGATGCTCAAGGCCTCCGGAGCCAGCGCCACGCTGTCCGTGAATGGCGAGGTGCAGGCGCAGTTCGGCGCACAGTTCGGTCCAGACGGCATTGACCTGCTGTATGAGCAGGCCGTTCAAGTCGTCTTGAAGCACCGCATGGCCTCGATCTCGCTCGTCCAACGCCATCTGCGCATCGGATACAACCGGGCGGGCCGGCTGCTCGAGGCGATGGAGCAGGGCGGCGTGGTCGGCCCAATGCAGTCGAACGGCCACCGCGACATCCTGCTGGGAGCCGAAGCATGAGCCTGCACGACCCACTCTACACGCCGCGCCGGCTCCTGAACCACGTATCCGCCGCGCTCGGCGTGCGCACCAGCAAAGACCTTGCCGCCGCCCTGGGCGTGGAGCGCCACGGAATCTCCGCCGTCGCGAACCGTCATCGGCCCGTATCGGCCGGCCTGATGTGCGCGATCTTGGACGCCGTCCCCGAAATGACCATGGCCCGCCTGCGTGAGCTGGCCGGCCTGCCAAGGAGCCAGCAATGAACCAGAAGAGTACAAACGCCGCCCCGGTGGCGGTCGACCTGTCGGAAAAGGACTGGTTGAACATCAAGCTGGCCGCCGTCCACCTGGGGGAAGCGAAGTTCTATACCGCCGCCGAGAACTTGTTTGGGATCTTGGCACGGCGCCGGGAGCGCGTAGCGGCACAGGTTGCGCCAGTAGCGATGTCGTTGGCCGCCGCGGCGGTGCTGGCCGAGCGCCGCCGCCAGGTCGAGCAGGAAGACTGGTCGCATGAGCACGACGACGCCCACCCCTGTGGCGAAATCGCAGCCTTCGCAGCCGTGTACGCCATGCCGCCAGCCGCGCGCGACTGGCCAGCAGAGGAAACCGGCTACGGTGCCACCTTTGGCGAAGCCCTGTGCCCGGAGGACTGGACCCCGAAGTTCGGCGATCGGCGCCGGGAGCTGGTCAAGGCCGGCGCGCTGATCCTCGCGGAAATCGAGCGCCTGGACCGCGCGGATATCGCCGCCAACCCGCCCAAAGGAGATACCCGCCATGGGCAATAGGTTCGAAGTGACAGCGTGGGTGCCCTACAACCCGGCCGACGTTTCCGTGGGCTACCACGACCAAACCATGTGGCGCGGCGAAAGCCTGATCGCCGCCCTGTTCAACCTCTGGAAGTGCAAGCGCGCCGGCCATGGCTGTGTGTCGCTGCATGTCCGCTGATTATCTCGCCAACGGAAGGCACAAGATGAACATCACCCAGTTCAACAAACTGCGCGAGCTGGCGCAGAAGGCAACGCCGGGACCGTGGTACACGCAAGACCATTATGCCGACAACGGAGACTTCAGCCATGTAGGGTTGGAGGCTAATCACGGGGAGGAATTGATCGGAGAGGAAGTTTTGCCGAGCGATTCCGACATGAAATTCATCGCCGCCGCAAGCCCTGCCGCCGTGCTGGAGCTGATCGCCCTGGCCGAGCGCGCTGTATCTCCAGCAGAGAGCACCAGCAACACGCCGACATGGCTTGTCGAGCAAATACTGCTTTTCCGTGGGAACAACGTCCCACAGGACGTGGCGGCGGCGCATCGTTTCGCCCGAACGATTGTTGCGCGGTACGACGCCCAGCTCGCCAAGGCGCGGGAGGAAGGCTACGCCGCAGGCCGTCGCAACGGTGCCCGTGATGAGCGTATCGTGTCGAAAGCCGAGGCAGAAGAAGCTGCCGCCCTCGCCGCCCGGCAAGCGCCTGACCTGTCGAAGTTGACGCGATATGTAATGAATGCCGAGCGAAACATTGATACCCATTTCGAGGGGCCGCTGGTTTTCTTTGACGACGTGCAAGCCCTTCTCGCACAGCCCTTGCAACAGGAGGGCGGGAAGGCAGCCGCCGCACCGATCGGCTACCTGCCAGCATACGTGCTTCAACGCCTTGCCGCTGGCGACCCTGGAGTAATGTGCACGGTTACCCGAAAGGCCCTGCCTGGTATCGGCGTGACTGAACCGATATTTGCCGCCACCCCAGCGCAAGCCTCGCCCATCGATCACGAGGTCGTGGCCGCGGTCAAACCGGCAAAGTTGGATAATGGCCTTTCTCCTGGGCGCTATCAGAATTTCACCGTCAACCCACTACCGACGACTCCACGCCCACCAGCACCGAAGCACCCGCCGCTCACAGGTGGTCATAGGCATAAGGCCGGGACGACCACACCAGCGGGCGGGCAAGACCTGCCGCCGGAATGGATCTCCGAAGTTTGTGGCCCGGAGGTGGACGGCCTGAGCTACGGCCAAGGCTACCGTCGTGGCTTCAACGACTGCCGCGAAAAGGTAATCGCTGCCGGCGCCGCCCTTGCGGCCAGCCAGCAGGCGGCGCCGCGCTCCGCGCAACGGACCGAAGTCTTGGCCATCAAGATCGACGCCAGCGACGTGTTGGATGCAGTCCGCGCGCTGGGAGAGGGTTCTGGCCAGTTCTACGACGAACTGATCGAGGCGGGCTGGACCCCGCCGGCGGGCTCCAAGCCGCGCGCTTGCGGCGGTGAGCCAGCGAATTGCCCTGAGAACGAGGGCCACGGCTGCGCCTGCGCGAGCGTGGCGGCCGCGTGCGAGGTCTGCGCCGGCACCGGCACTGCCTTCGGCAAGGCCTGCGCTTGCTCGAAAGGAGCCTCCCATGGATAACGTCGACGGCCTGGTCCGCGCCTCCGTAACCACCTTCCTGCAAAGCCAGGGCGGCTCCGCCTTCACGCTGGCCAGCATCGTCAGCAAAACAAAGCTCGGCCTGGCCATGGTGCGCAAGTGCGTCGCCACCCTGGAAGAGCAGGGCGTCGTGCGCCGCCAGAGCGGGGAGCGCACCGCGCGCTTCTACATCCCGACCCCAGCGCAACTGGAATCCATCCAGAAGGCCGCGGCGCCGGTCAGCCCGTGGCCGGTGCTCAAGCCACGCAAAGAAATCGCCGAGCGCATCGCCGCCATCCGGGCCGCGCGTGAAGCCATCCCATCCAAATACTGAAGGAGCGCTGTATGGAAACTGAACTGATGGAACAGCCCGCACGTGCGGCGCCGGTGCACACCGAGGGTCGGCTGATCGTGGGAACGCTGAACGACGGGCTGATCGGGACTCATCATTGCGCCATGGAGGAATCCGGCGCGAAGGCTATTGCCCTGACTGGCATGGTCGGTGAGCCGGACGATGCACTGAGCCGCGGCAACGCGCACCGAATTGCCGCCTGCTGGAATGCCTGCCAAGGCCTGACCATGGACCACTTCGACGGCGGCTGGACGGCGAAAGGCTTGAGCCGGCACGCGAAGGCCCTGGAAAACCAGATCGCGACGGCTCGCACGCTGTTGAGCGATGCGCTTGAAACGTTCGACGACAACCTGGACCAGGATCACGAGGTTGCTGACCGCATCCGAGCCTTCCTGAAAGGCGGTGCAGCGTGAAGGAGCGCCCAATCCTCTTCAGCGCGCCGATGGTGCGCGCCATCCTCGATGGCAGCAAGACGCAGACACGCCGGGTCATGAGGCCGCAACCCGAGCAATGGGAAACCGCGTGGCATGCTCCAGGGCAGCCGAATGGCGAGCTCGCGAAGCTGTGGGGCTGGCAAGCTCCAGATGGCGGCCCATTCATCGAAGAAGCGCATTACGACTGGCCAGCGGCAGTGCACACCTATTGCCCCTACGGCCAGCCAGGCGACCGCCTACTAGTGCCGGATGCCGACGGGCTCCAGTTGGAGATTGTCGGGTTGCGTGTGGAGCGGCTGCAGGATATCAGCGAAGACGACGCGCTTTGCGAGGGCGCGGATATGCCGTTGGCCGGCCGAGGCCTGGCGGAGACGCGGCGCCGCGTGCGCGAGATTGCTTTCCCTGCATTATGGGAATCGATCTATGGCGCCGGCAGCTGGGATGCCAACCCCTGGGTGTGGGTGGTCGAGTTCAAGCGGGTGACGCCATGATCTCCATCGTAGCATCGACCGTCCAGCAGATCCTGATCCGTGGCGCGGAAGGCCTCGACCCGATCCGCGTCATGATCGAAGACTTTGAGCTGGGCCAAGGACGCATCACCATCACCTGCTGGGATAACGCCTGGGTCAACTATTGGGGCGCGATGAGCAAGAGTACCATGGCCGAATTCTTCCTGCGCGCCAGCACCGGTTATCTGGCGGACAAGATGAAGAGCGGCATCGAACGTGAAGTCTGTGATCAGGAAGCCTTGGATCGTGGCTGCCGCGCGGAGGTTATCAAGCAGCGCCGCGCCGGCGACATCGACAAGAAGGACGCCCGCGCCCTTTGGGAGCGCATTGACTGGGCTGAACTTGAGGCACCGGTCATCCTGAATTCTGACCTGTTCGACGATATCTTCGGCGAGGAATGGTGGTGCCAGCTGCCCCAGCGCCAGAACCCGGAGTATGTCTACCTGTGCAAGATCATCGAAGCCGTCAAGGCCGGGCTGCGCCTGCACGCTGCATCTGAGGTGCCAGCATGATCCACGTATCCGAACTCTCCGGCGCCTGGCTGGATTACTGGGTGGCGCGCGCCGAGGGCGTGCCGGCCGGCCAGCTGCAGGTGCGCCAGGTCCAGCGTAGCGACGTCTTCCATTGCGTGAACGTGCCACAAGGCCCCGCCCGCGTCCTGGATTACAGCACCAACTGGGAGCGCGGCGGGCCGATAATTCAGCGCGAAGTGATCAAGCTGCAACCAGTTCTTCCAAGCGGGTCGACCTGGTACGGCACGACCATGCGAGGCCTGATCGAATCCAACCTTTCCGAAGTGCAGATGCATCGCGGCAAGGGCGAAACCCCGCTCGTTGCCGCCATGCGCTGCTACGTGGCGAGTAAGTTCGGCGAGGAAGTGCCAGAGGTGACGCCTTGAACCCGCGCATCTACAAGAAGCAGGCGAAGCGAGCGGTGGAGCTGCTGCGCAGCCATTCGGCCTACGGCAATGGCCTTCCGGACGTGTACAAGTGCGACCGCTGGGATCACCCGGAGGGCGACTACCGCACCGGTATTGGCATCGACGGCTGCCCGGTGTTCGGCTGGTGGAGCTCAACCCCTGACGGGCGCGAATGGGATGAGAAATGCACGCGCACCGACTGGATCGAGCACCACTATTGGATGGTCGCCGTGCCTGATGGCTACTTCAAGTCCGGTGACGAGCCCTGGCCGAAGATGACGCAACAGCAGAAGCGGGAGCGCTTCAAGCGTAGCCAGATCGCCCCAGGCTGGCGCTGGCGCGGCGGCCGCGCCGTCCGGATCGCGGGAGCAGCGCCATGACCCGCGCCAGCAAAGACCTGCGCGTCCTGGCCTGCATGTTCTGCAAGGATCCGTTGTTCCACGCCTACCTGCGCGCCATCGCGAAGGACCTGGCCGGCCCGCCGATCGAGCAGGGCCTGGTAGACGAATCGTTCGCCCGCGCCTTCGTCCTGACGGCCTGCCAGATCAAGACGCGCACCGAGCTGGACCTGAACAGCATCGCCGCCTACCGGTTCCACCAGCTGGTGCGCGGCCCGTTTATGGCCTGGAAGGCCACCCAACGTCCAGGAGTTCCTGCATGACCGACCTGACCAAACTGCACAAGAATGCGCTCTCGGCCGCGATGCGCGGCGGCACGGCCGGGTGGGGCGAGGTTGGCTCGTCGGCGCGCCACATCCGGTACAGCCAGCCTGTCCCGAAGCGACCGGGCAGGAAGAAAAAGTGCCACTGCGGATGCTGCGGCCCGAAAACACACCTGTGCATGGCCAATGGCGTATGCCTCGGGAGCGGTTGCGAACTGAGCGTGGCGCGCTGGGTCAAGACCGGCAATTCGCGCGCGCCGCGCCAGGCCGCGGGGAGATAGCCATGCCGTGCTGCATCGACAAGATCAAAAGCCCGACGCGCGAGGAATACGAGCGCTGGCAGAAGGATGGCTACCTCGGCACCTGGGAGCAGTACAGCGCCAGCAAGCAGCGTGACCAGGGCGGCCGGGTGTTCATCTGCGGCGACCTGGGCGATCACTGCGCGGACTGCGCTGGCTTCGGCGACTTCCTGTGCGATTTCCCGGTCGGCGACGGCAAGACCTGCGACCGCCTGATGTGCGACGACCACGCGAATGAGATCGCGCCGGAAGTCCACTACTGCGCGGCGCACCTGAAGATGTGGGAAGAGTTCAAGGCCGCCGGCGGCGTCGCCGCCGAGCTGGCCAACGTTGTGGCCTTCCCGAAACCACGTTAAATACTATGGAAGCGGCGCGGCCGCAGGAGGAAGTAATGGAAAACAATCAGATCGCAGGGCTACTGCTGTCGGGCAGCGCCATCTTCGCCGCCATCGGCGCGGTTCACATGAGCATCCGGGCGCGGCGCGCGCTGGGCCCGGCGGCGCCGGCGCCGCAACTGATCGATATCGATGTACTGATGGCGCGCGACGACAGCGGATGGTGGACCAATCCAGGCGTGCCCGATGTTGGCGAGGACGTCACGGCATGGAAAGAGTGGATCGAGGCGCAGCAGCTCGAAATCGATTATGCAATGCTGGAAGACGAAGACCCTGATCACCCTGCTTACGTTGCCTACTACGATAAGGGTGAGAACAGCGTGGCTGCCTGGGACGCGCGGTCACCGCGGCGCCAGCGCGAAGGGTGGCACACCCTGAGCATCCACGACAGCGAGGACGGGCCGGTGTGGGTTTTCGCGCGCCGCGCGCGACTGGAGGGTAAAGCACCATGATGGGGATGATCAACGCAAAAGCAGCAGCCGATATGCTGGGCATTGACCATCGTACAATGTATGACCTGGCGGCGCCCGCCGGCCCCATTCCTTGCTACCGAATGGGCCGGAAATGCATCCGATTCGAAGTGCAAGATATTCTCGATTACAAAAACAAATGCCGATCCGTTACGATAAGCGCAACCGTCGCTGGCGATATGAATTCAACAAGGTCATCCAGGGCCAACGTGTCCGCGCCTCAAAACTGCTTCCAGAAGCTTGGGGTCGCGACGAAGCCCAAGCGTTCGAGCAAGCCGAAACCGCCAGGCTCTACGGCGTTGCGTCTGGTGCCATAAAGGCACGCATCCTCATACAGAAGGCGGTCGACCTCTACGCCTACTACCGCTGCCCGGAACTCAAGACCGGCAACGAAATCATCCAGGAACTGGCGCTCATTCACGGCTACTTCGATGGCCGGTACCTGGATGAACTGGCGGACGTCGCCAAGGAAATCATCGACACCGAGACCTCGTGGTCGCCAGCCACGCTCAAGGCCAGGCTTTCCTACCTGCGCGCCGCCTGCAACTACGCCAAGAAGAAGCACGGCCTCGGCGACCGGAACGAACTTTACGAGCTGGCCATGCCCACCGTCCGCAACGCGCGCCACCATTACGCCGGCCGCGCCGATATGCTCAAGATCGCGCGCGCGTGCACTGACAAGGAGGGCAGGGCGCTAGTGCGCATCGCCTTCTACTCGGGCATGCGCCTGGGTGAGGTCCTGAGCCTGGGCAAAGGCGGCCAGATCCACGACGACGGCTTCATCCTGGACGACACCAAGAATGGTGAACGCCGGTTCGTTCCAATGCACCCGCGCATCCGTGTGCTGGTGCGGTACCTGCCTTTCACCTGGAGCCGGTCCTGGCTGGAGAAGCACGTGCGCGCGGCGATGAATCAGGCCGGATTCAAGCACCTGCATTTCCACGACCTGCGCCACAGCACGGCGAGCGAGATGGTGAACAACGGCGTGGAGCTGTACACTGTGGGCGGGATTCTCGGCCACAAGGACAAGAAAACGACCGAGCGCTATGCGCACCTGGTGCGCGGCACGCTGGCCGACGCGATCAAAAAAGTAGGCTAAAAGTGTGCGGATTTTTTTGCCATTTATGCCGCGAAATGACTTAAAACCGCAACATGCGCGCAAGAAATAGACCGTAAAATCAACAGCTTGCGCATGCTGCCCTTGGCGTGCGTATAACTCGAAATCAGGCGTAGGGTGTCCCCCTACCGTGGGTTCGAATCCCACCCTCTCCGCCATGAATTCAATGACTTACGTCATCCTGAAAGCCACCGAAACCCGGTGGCTTTTTTGTTTTGTGCGGATTTTTTTGCCATTTATGCAGGGCCGCCTGGCGCTACCGCCGGCTCACCAGCTGCGCTATACTGTATGCATGTACAGTATCCAAGTCCGCGAATTGATGAAAGACGGGAAGGAGCTCCGCAACGCGGGGCCCGGCGTCTATGGCGAGGTGACCATGCACTGGTGGAACGAACAGCCCCGCCTGGTCGTCAGCCCGGGCAACGGGCAGCAGGGCAAGCTGCTCCCGACGTTGTGGTTTGCGGAGTGCGTCGGCTTCTTCCGCAACCGACAGAACTGGAAGGGGTGGCAGCAAGGGAAGAATGGTCCTGTCCAGCAGATGTGGGAGATCACGTTCCACGACGGCCCGCCTCCGGCGGGAGAAGCCGGGCAGTGACTATTGCGCCAGCCCGTGGTCGCGCGCAGCAGCCTGGCACGCGCGGCCGGTGGCCAAGTCGGTTTCTACGGCCAGAATCAGCGCTTTAAGATCTCGGTCAACGTCTTCTCGAACCAGCCCGGCGGATGAATCGGCGCCATCGCCGCGGCCGGGAAGGTCGGCTTGGGTGGCGCCGGGAGGTCCACCACAGATGGCGGAGCCGACGCGCAGCCGGCCAGCAGCATTGAGCCGAGCAGTAAGTTCAGCAATTTCATTGTCTTTCCTTTCGGTAATTTTCCGGTTCGCCGCAGCCTGCCGGGCCGCCTCAACCTTGTTCTCGGCAATGCGCGCCAGTACAGCGGATGCCTCGGCGCGCGCGCGCGCGCCTTCGGCAGCGTCCCACTTTGCCTGGACGTGCTGCGCGCCCTTCGCCCACGCGATCGCCACCAGGGCGGCAGCCGACAGGGCCAGAAGCCCAAGACGATAGGGCGCGGGGATGGCGTTGATCAGGTTCATACGATCCTCCCGCCGGCGGCGACAAATACCTTGCGCAGGTCGGCCAGCTTGTTCTCACGCTGGCCGTAGCCGGCGCCTGGCAGGCTGGCCCAGCGGCTCCGGCACTTGTGTACGGCCACGTCAAACCAGCCAACTTCGATGTCCTCAAGCGCGCCGCATTCACGGATAAGCTGCACCGCCCACTTATCCTGCGAGATAGGGCTGAAGTCGGCGAGCTTGAGCTGCTTGCGGTAATGATCCCAGTAGCGCCCCATGAACTGGTAGCGGCCGGCTGCATCGCTGTTATGGGTCTCGCTACGAATGCGCGGATGGGTGGCGTAGCTGTTGAAAAGGATCGGCTTCTGTGGGCTCGACCCGACGCACACGTTATAGCCGCGGTCGCTCTTGGCGAGCAGCGCCGGGCCGATTTCACTCCAGGCGATCATATCCAGGAAGGCAGTCAGTTGGGTGCTCAAAGTACCTCCTTGATCTCTTTCACCACGTCGGCCAAGTCGGCGTTGCGGCGCTTTTCGATGTAGTTGAACAGGAAGCGCACGGCCGCCCAGCCCGGCAGGCCACAGGCGAAAGCGACGCCCAGCAGCGCCACCAGCCCGATCGGCGTGTGCGCCCAGGTCTGCAGCTGCAAGTGCATGATCAGTGAGGCTCCGCCGCCGAACGATCCGACCAGCGTGCTGATCAGGCCCACGGCCCATTCGCGCGGGCTACGCGGAGTGGTGAGACACATCACGACTACGGCCGCTAGGCCGGCGCCGATCGCGCCAGCGCCTGCAGCGCCGCCGAGTACCTTCCACCCGGCAGCTGCACCAGCTGCGCTGGAAATTGGTTCGCTCATATTTGGGGCTTTCATGGTTTGGAAAAGTCGAAGTTGACGATGGTCGGTTGGCGTTCCGTGAAGGCAGGGCATCCGAGGATGAAATACGCTTCGCCGGGGCTGTAGCGGTACGATTCCTCGATCATCAGGGCACCAAGTCCGGCGGCCGAGCAGAACAGCTTGCGCACCGCGCCGCGGATGGGGGAAATAATGAAATGCAGCTGGCCAAGGAGGTCATAGCGCCAGCCCTTGCGATCCTCGAAGTACCGCCGGGCAGGCGCCTCCATCCATTGAGGCAGCTCGCGGAAATCCCAGTTGTCCGAACTGTAGTTGATCCGCTTGAAGCGTACGCCGCCATCTTCGAACGATGACGAGGCAGACAGACCATCGCTGAAGATCAGCTCCATGTGCGAATGCTTGGAGCGCGTCCACCACCTCACCACCCTGTTGTAAACGCCGGGCAGGCCTGGCCGGGTCCCCTTGTAGAATGCCGCGCGAAATACCATGTCAATATTCCTTATCGCTGAAGTGGTGCAAGAACTTCGGTGCTTCAATGAATATCTTTACAGGCCAGATGCGTGAACGAAAAGCTCATCGAGCCCTTCCGGAGTAAGGCCCAATTGGGCAGCAATGCTGATCACCAATGGCCGGTCGCGCTGGAATTCCAGGGAATCGTCCCACTCGATCTGCGCCAATCGGCGTGCCGTTGGATCTGGAATGGCATCGATCGCGGGTTGCACGCTATCGAGCAGATCGGCCAACAGCAACGCTTGGAGCGCTTGCCGCCGCGTGACTACCTTCGGAACCATTGGAGAAAGACTCGGCCACGAGACGGTTTCTGCATCCACTACTTCGGCCGTGCCGATAACGGAAAATGGAAACTCCATACCGTCGGCCCGATACCGGTCCGCCTCGACGTCGATGCTTTGGAATGGCCCGAGTGGGCCGGCTGCGGTGATCAGTGCCTTCATGCTGCCATCTCCAAAAGTTGTAGAGCCCCGCCATTAAAAGCCGTGATCCACGACTCGCGGCTGTTCTGTCCGCTTGCCGAAGGAGCGCCGAGGGTCATTGGCGCGTCGCGGGTGATGTTGAATCGCTCCCCGATCACCGTAGTGCGGTCGCGGCCATTATTTGGGGCAGCTACTGCCAGGGTCCCGTTGTTGAGGGCACGAGGATCCCGGGCCGAGCGGATCGTGGTGGCGACGATCGGGTCGAGGAATGTCGCGACTGGAGCGCGCTGCTTGACGGTGATGGACGGGCTTGCACCGCTCGCATCGATGTGGTTGAGCTGCGCAGTACCTGCCGTATTGGAGAGCATCTTCGCGGTCGTGCCCGAGGACTGAGGAAGGGCGACAACCGACGTCACGGCGCCGGTCATGGCGACGGATACGGCAGCGGATGTGGACACCGTGCCGCTGGTATCGGTGAGGATGCGGGTGTAGAAGTTCGCGTCGCCGGTCAGTCCATACCCGAGCAGGATCTTCGTGCTCGAGGTGGCAAACCAATCGAACTGAGCAGAATTGAACGCTTCAGACGAGACGTTCACCTCGGTGGCCGTGATGGACGCGCCGCTGATGGTGTACAGCCGCACCAAGCTGCCCGGCGTCGCTCCCGTGTAGAGCGCGGCATAGCGGCCGCTGCCCATGAGCTGAACTTTCCTGAGACCCGTCGCGCCGCCCGGCGTGACTTTGTTTTCGGTCCCGGGAGTCAGGTTTGCGCCGGACAGGGTGAAGCACTGGGCAACCAGGTCCCCGGAAGCGGCGCCTATGAGGAGGGCCACCGTCGAAGAGTTCGCATAGAGCAGCGTCGAGCCCGTTTGGAAGGACGCCGTAGTGGCTGAAGTCGGGGTCGACCCGAATGCTACCGTGGTGCCGCTGACGGTGATGCCATTCAGGCGGCAGGTGGTGCCATCATTCCAGGCCATGGCGTAGGATGAGCCGAGCTGGACAAGGTCAAGCATTACGCCGGAAGCGGACCCGCCTGTGCCATTGGCAATTGCATTGGGCGTGATACCAGTACCAGAGATGGAGAGCGTCAACCCCTGCGTCGGCTGAGCTGTCCCCGTGAAGGCGACAAGCACCAGGTTGGTCGAGGCAAGCAAGGCGCGGAAATTGAAGTTGGGCGAAGCGCCCGACACCGTGGTCGCGATCGTAGTTGTGCCACCCCACTGTTGAGTAGACTTGTCATATACAACGGCATATAGCGTGGTGCTGCCATAGATCAAGCAGGTGCGGTTTGCATCGAGGGGCACCGCTACGATGCTGGAGCTAGAGTTGGAAGGGATAGTGGACAGCTCGCGCTGTCCGACGATGCCCAGCAACTGGGATCCGTCCAGGCTCCACACGCCATCCGAGGTGGAATTGTCGGACAGCCCTACGATCACGTTCGAAAACGGACGAATGAATCCCTTGATCGTTCCGAAGAAGTTGCGGATGGCGAAGTCGTATTCACCAGCATTGTGGAGGTTAAACACCCCCGCCCCCTTGGTCATGCTCATTGCGTTCGGCAGGTACACGCTCTGTCCTGGAGCGGTAGGAGTGAAGGTCTGAGATCCCCCGCTCGAACTTGTCAGGACGGCGTTCACGCTGGCCAGCGCTCCGCCAACGCCAACGCCGACTATCGTGCGTTCCCAGTTCGTGCCGTCGTTCGCTGGATCAGTTGCGCTTGTGCCGGCCGTCTTACGGCGGTAGGACTGGAAGTTGACGCCACTGATTGCAGCTTGCCCTTGCGCATAGTTGGTCGCCGGATTAAAGATGGTGGCATTCGCAGCGGCGGAAGCGATGGCAGCATAAGCTTCGGCTGCCGCCTCGCTTTCGTCGGCACTGCTGGCTGCAGCTTCCGCCGCTACAGCCATCGTGTTGACCTGGCCGGCAAGCGTATTGAACTGTTCTTGCGCGGCGGCCTCGGCCGCAACCCACAAGTCGCCCCGGTCGGGGAAAGTTGCCGGATCGCTGCGGTCAGGTATGCTCAGGCCTTCATAAGCGGTCACGGGAGTAAGAGGATAAGCCATTAGATCAGCGCCTGTACTTTGAGGTTGAAGAGAGAGCCGGCCGAGTTGTCCAGCACGTGCGTGAAATCGTTTTTGAAGCCCAGGGCATTCAGCGATGGGTATTTGTCGCCCAGGAACGACCAGACGACTACGCTTCCGGTAAGGTCTTCCATTTGGCGGTTCACTTCATCGAAGCCACCAGAAGCGAACGGCACAAAGACCTTGGCGGTGATGACCTTAGCCGGCAGGCGCGCCGTGATCTTGACGTTGCCGTACGGGTCAGGCTTGTAGGTGGAATAATCGAGGTGACGCACTTCTGGTTGCCACT
The DNA here is from genome assembly GCA_021323265.1 of Pseudoduganella sp. Lineage (GTDB taxonomy): Bacteria > Pseudomonadota > Gammaproteobacteria > Burkholderiales > Burkholderiaceae_D > Rugamonas. Next base: position 13,780 of record JAJTCO010000022.1, read on the forward strand.
GCACTTCTCCGATTTGCGAGAACATCCCGCATTGCAGTGTGCCGAGCGTCATCGTGCCGGCGCCGTGGAAGGTCAGCGTCACACGCCCATTGGCATAGGGAGGCAAGTCGAAGATCGCCAGCGCCTGCTGCAGCAGGATCGGCGCAAACCAGAAGTCGTACCAGTTGAAGACGTTCTTTACAGTCAGGTCGTAACTTTTGTTGTACACCGTCGTGGCGCCACTGGTCATGACCACGTCGACGCTGTTGATGCCAGCCATGTTGCCGAGGAACAGTGCGCTAATTCGGCCTGGGTCGAATACCACGACTTTATTGGCAGGGCCGGTCGCCGTGCTGACGCTGGAATTGACCGTATCGAACATGCGATAGGTATTCGTGTAACTCACCTCGGCCCAATAAATAGTGCCCGTCGTGGCGCCCTCGACATTGCTGGGCGGGTACTTGTCGGTATGCGCGACCAGGCATTCATACAGCTTATGCACGGACCCCGATATGTAGGCGCGCTGGCCGACCGCGTAGGCGGTCACATTGCTCCAGACGGTTCCGTCAACCGACTCCGCGAAGTCGGACGAGACAAGCTTAGGGAAGACCGCCTCCACTGTTTCGAAGGCGGGACGGATCACGCGCAAGCTCATGCTGTTTTCCTTATGTGCGTTCGCCCGGCATGCCTTGCAGGTTGAACTGTTCAAGCGTGGCGGCGGTGGACTGGCTGGCGGTAACGAGATTCGCCATGCTGGTCGTCATCACCGTCTCCAGGGATTCCATGCGCTTTTCCAATCCAGCGACGGCGCTTATCGGCGCCATGGCGGAAGCCACGCGCTCAGGCGCGACACGCGCCTCGGTCTTAATCAGCCCGTTGCGGAAGGCGTCGAGGGAGGTGCCCTCCCAGAAGCGCGTCATGTAGTCGTTGCCGCCGCTCGGGATGGCGCCGGTCAGGATGCCACCGGTAACGGGTACGATCGGGCGCGACCCGGCGCCGCCAACGTTGCTTACTGGCGTGGCCCCGACACCGCGCGCCGCACTCACTGCGGAGGAAAAGGCGGAGAGGGCATCGCGTACGGTCAGCACGGATGTATTCACCCCGTTGATCGCATCGATCTGCGCTTGCGCCGACTCTAGCTGCCGATCTAGGACACCTAGCTCCTTCGCCTGCGCTGCTTCTTGCTCTGCCTTCCAAGACTGGATCAACAACAATGTTTGCTGCTGCCCGTCCAGTTGTTTTTCAGCCCGGTCGCCGATGGACAAAAGGTCGTTGCGGGTTTGTGCAACCGCCTTTTCGAATTCGAAAGCGCTGGAGAAATCGCTTTCGTTGAACTGGGTCGCATCGGCAATCGCTTGCCGCACCTCGTCCTCGTCCAGCATGCCGCCGCCGCGCGCCATATTGCTCAAGCGCTGGCGGGCACGCGCGCGAGATGCTGCCTCGTCGCCAGATAGCGCGAAGCTATTGAATGTGTCGCGTGCCAGCTTGATGATGCTGCGGGTACGGTCGATAGACTGGCCGATGCTGTTTATCGAATTGCTGAAGGCGTTGACCAGCGGGGAGAACCGGTCGATGACCTTTTGCCGCTCGCGGCCGATGGCGTCTTGCAGGTTGCCGAAGGCGGACTGGGCAGCGCTGCGCGCTGCCTCCGCCGCCGTCTTCTCGTCCTGCAGCAGGTAGATGCGCTCTTGCAGCGGGCGCAGGCTGGCATCCATGGCCGCCAGTTCCGCCTGACGTTGGCGCGCGAGCGCTTCGCCCGGCGTGTGCGACAGGTCGAAAATCCGGCCCTCCAGGGCGGATCGTTGCTCGGCAAGCTGCTTGGCGAATTCAGATGCTGCTCGGCCGGCCTGCTCCGCATAGTCGGCAACTGCCTTGAACTGCGGCGCAATCGCCAGCAGGCCAGCGTAGAGTTTCGCGCCGGCCTCGGTCGCCAGCGCGCCGGAATTGGTCAGCCCCAGCACCGCCTCGCTAAACTGTGCGGTGGTCTTCAGGCTCGATTGCCCCAGGGCTGCCAGCGCCTCGTTCACCTGTTTCTGGATCGGGGCAATGCGCTGCTCGTCGGTTAGGAAGTTCTGCGAGAAGAAGTCTGTCTGCGAGACAAGCGCTTCGATGCCGCCGGCCAGCGTGATCAGTCGCTCGCGCGCGGCCAGCGAGGCAACGCCGATGGCCCCGAACGCATTGTCGACATTCGCGCCGATCGCTTCCAGCGAGGCGCCGACCAGTTGGAATTCGGTGGCGACGCGCTGCAGCGTGGTCGCGGCGGTCTCGCCCTCGATGCTGAACTGTGCGAGGTTCGGCACCAACAGGTTCGCCAGGTCATCGGCGATACCGCCGAACGCCTTTTCGATAGCGGCCTTGTTCTCCGCCTCGTCCTTGCCCAACGTCAGGTTGATCTGCTTGCTGTAGCCATCGATGACTGACGTTTCGGCGCCCAGCGCCTTGCCCAGCGCGCGGATCGCGTCGACGGCGCCGGTCACGAACGTATCGAATTCCGTGTCACGCGCGCCGGTAATGGGCGATGTCTTCACCGAGCGCTTGTCGCTCCGGAACAGGCCACCCTTTTGCAGAATGTTGGCAAAGTCCTCGCCGGAGAACCCGCCTGTTGTGATCGTTCCCCGGATGCCCTGGGACTCGATGACGGGGCTCTTGCGGCCAAACAGGGCGGTCACAACTGGCGCGCCGGATATCATGCCGGCCAGCCGATCGCTTAGCCCCAGGGTTTGCAGGGTTTTGTAACCGTGCATGGCGCCCGGTATCAGCGGATTGGTCAGCGCGGTATTGGTGCTTCCGTTCCCTGGATCGAACCCGCTTTTCATCAGCCCACGCGAAAGCGCCATGCCGGCCGCAATCCAACCAGCAACGGAGATGACCGAAGCCGCACTAGAGCCCGCAGAAATCCCACCGGCTGCGGTGGTATTGCCAGCCGTGGAGAAGGCGCTGGAAGCCGCTGCAGCCTGCGAACTGGTCAACCGCATGCCTGTGCCGAAAGCTGAAACCGCTTGCGAGCCGAAAGTATTGCCCAGCGAAGTGACAATTCCGCCGAGCGAGGACGCGATACCACCAGCAAAGCCGTTGTAGATGGTCTTGCCGATGGAAAGCAGGTTGCTCACGCTGCCGAAAATTCCTTGGCCACCATCCGCACCAGACGCGCCAGCGCCGGAACTGGTCAATTGGGCCTTGACGTTAAACAGCCACTTCTTCAACGTCATCTGATAAAGCCAGTCGAAGAAGATGTTCTTGAAGGATTCCTTCAGGCGCTGCGCGGCGCTCTTGCCGCCGTCGGCGATGCTTACAAACGTGTCATGGGCCGTGCGCTCGATGGAATCCCACAGCGCCTCTTGCTGTTGGAAGTCCTGCGCTTTGAGCATGCCATCGCGGGTTTCTTTGGCTAGCTTGCGAATCAGCTCGGCGTTTTCACGGAGCTTGACGGTCTCTTCGCTGCGACCATGGTTGGACTCCAGGATAGTTGCCTCAAGTTCCTTCCGGACAGCAGCCTCCTCGGCGAGCGCCACCGTCATTTCTGCGACCTCGCCCTTACTCAAGCCGATCAAGGCGTTCGCTTGCTGCTGGGCTTGAATTTGTCGGCGGATTGCCTCGTTATCAGCCTCGCGCTTCGCGATCAGATCGTTATATTCCTTGGCGGCCTTCTTGGCGGAGTTGATGTCCAAAGCCATCAAATCCCCTTGCAGCTTAAGGCGGCGCGTCAGGGACTTTTCGTCCAGCGCCGCAATCTGGCCGCGCAGCGCCGCCTGCTCCTTTTGACTGTCGGCCTTGCCCTTGTAAATCTCCAGTTCTTCCTGGAGCCGGGCCTTTTCACGCACGAAGGCGGCCTCTTGCAGGTCAGCCACTGCCTTCAGATATTCGCGCTCGGTCACAAGCCCAGCAGCGCGATTTGCTTCCAGGGCGTCCGTGGAGCGCTGGGCGACGGCATCTTCCACGTCGCCGCGGCGCTTGATGGCCTCGATCTGGCTGTTGATCAGGTCGTTGAATGCGGCCTTCGCCTCGCTGTTGCCCTTCTCGGTGAACTTTTCGCGCACCTTGGCCACGCGGGCCTCGATATCGGAATCGGAAATCCCGGCGTCCAGCCCCTGCTGGCGAGTCTTGGCAATCTCGCGCTCGAGCTTTTCCTTCTTGGTAAGGAATTCCTCGCCAGCCTTCATCCAGGCGATGTCAGCGGCATTGAAGCGGGCTTTCTCCGCATCCAGGCCGGCGATGGTCTTCTGCAGCGCAATCTGTCGCTCGATCGAAGCTTCTTCGGCCTTCAGGCCTGGTAGGCGTTCGCGCGCCTCACCGGCGCCGATAAAGCTGAAGCGGTTCGCCTGCAGCTTCGCGATCTGCTCCTGCACCTTCTTGAGCTTGTCTTCTGGCGTGTCGTCGCGGCCGACGTCAAGCATCGCGTCCCATGCCTTCTTCGCGAAGCCGGTAACGCCTTGCCAGGCCTTCTCGATGGTGCCGAGTTGCCCCTTGATCTTGTCGGCCCGCTCGTCCAGCGCCGAGGCGTAGGCCTTCTGCGCGACTTCGGCGGCCTCGTTCGTTTTGCCCAGCTCCTCGAGGGCCTTGATCTGCGCGTAGACCGACGACGTAAGGTAGTTGAGCGATTCGTTCAGCTGCTCGGACGCTTTGACGGGCGACTTGCCCAGGTCAGCAAAATTCTTGGCCGTATCCTGGATGCTCTGGTCCAGGTACTTGTTGGTCTTGATCGCGGTGACCGCAAATGCCTCGAGATTGTCGCGCGCCACTTTGCCGGTGCCCGCCAGCGCGGCCAGAGATTCTGTGGCGGCTCCCTGCGTGGCGGCGCCAGTCGCCCGGATGCTGGCCGCCATGTCGGTCAGCTGAGCCGTCGTCGTACCGGCCACATTGCCGGACTTCACCAGCGACTTGTTGAACTCGTCGGCCTCTTTGCTGCCCTGGTTGTAGGCGACGCCGATCGCCACCAGCGCGGCAGCGATGACGGTGAACGGATTGATCAGGCCGGCCACGGTCTGGCCCAGCGCCTTGGCGGCGGCGCCCGCCGACCCGAACATGTCGCGCAGCTGGCCACCCTGCTGCAGGAAGACGGTCAGCGGCTGCTGCCCACCTTGCAGGGAGGTGACGATGTCGGTCAGCTGGGCGGGAACGCCGCGCAGCGCGGCGGCGGTTTGGGCGGCGGATACGCCGACGTTTTTCTGTTGCGCCTCGATGGCGCGTAGCTGATTCAGGTAGGGCGTCAGCTTTTGCGGATCCACGCCGCGCTGCTGCGCCAGCGCCTCGTAGTAGGCGGCACTGGTGCGGCTGCCGGACTCCATGGCCACCGCAGTGCGCTGGATGGCGTTGGCGATACTGCGCTGGGCACGGTCGACCTGCGCGGCGGAGCGCTCGGCGCCGCCGCCGATGTTGTCGACGCCTTTCTGTGCACGGTCGCCGGCGGCCTTGACTTTGGTGGCCATGCTCTCGGCCTGCTGGCCGATCTCATTGAAGCCTTGCTTGGTGCGGGTGGTGTCAACCTCCGCAACAAGCTGGACGCGCCGTTCTTCCGTCATGCTGCCTGCTCCTTTTGTTCCTGCATTTTTTCGAGTGCGGCAAGTTCCATTACCTGGATGTCCATTTCGAGCTGTTCATACTCGGCGGGCTCCAGGTTCATGCGATCGAGCTTGTGGTACAGGACCAGGTAATTGATCCCCAACACGCCGTTGGGGCCCGGTACCCACTGGGTCTGGAGGTGGCAGAAGAGAAGCGCCGCCGGCCAGTTCTCAGGCCATACCTCGAACTCCTTCAAGATGCCGCCGGCGGCGACTACGGCTGCGACGAAAGGATTCGCTTCCTGCTTCTTGTCCGTCGTTTCGTAGTACGCCTTGGCGGCCGCTTTTAGTTTCCCAGCCGGCCCTCGGTCATCGCCTCGCGGTACGCGGCGATGATGGTTTGCGCCGCTTGCGGCACTTCATCGACCAGCTGCACGACGGCCTCGCGGTCGAACGGAATATCGAGGTTCCAGCCGTCCAGCGCACCCAGGATGAAATCGGCCTGGCTTTCGGTCTTGCGCGCCTGCATGTCGGCTTCCGGCATGCCCAGATCGATCGACGTGCCGGCCTCCTTCTGCTCGGCGGCCTTGGCCTTCATCGCTGCAAGCTCGGCCTCGGCCTGAACCTTGACCTTCTCGGCCTGGTCGTCAACGAACTTGGCGTAGTCGGATCGGGTGCGATACTTGAAATCGACCTTGATGCTGCCGGTGGTGCCGTCCAGCATTGGGAAGGTCAGGTCTTTGGAAATGGTTTTGGGCGGTTTGCCCAGGATCAGCTTTGCCATGTTGCGGTTTCCTTTCGCGGGAGGATGTGATTGCTAGTACCGGAGTGCGCGCCCGCGAAGGCGACACACTCCGGCCTATGCTCGGTTACTGCTTAGTAAGAGATGACGCGGCCTTGGAAGGCCAGCGAGGAGGTCACTTGGTTGACCTGGCCGGCGTTCAACTGCGGAACTTCCGAGGTGGCCATGTAGCCATAGCCGTACTGGTACGACGGACCGGACAGCACCTGGCGGAATGCCACCTTGGACAGCGAGCGGCTGATGTCCAGCATTTGCTGATAGGTGGCGTTCGTGGCATCGTGACCCAAGGTCAGGGTCAGATTGGAGGAGTTGAAGCCGGTCGGGATGCTCAGACCGTTGCGCTTCGACAGAGGGTTGACCTCGGTGAATTTCGGATCACCGCCGGAGCTGGCAATGGTCAGCACCTGCGGAATGGTCTGCCATGCCGAGATCTTTTGCGCGGTGCCGGTGCCAGTGCCAGCGGGGAAGAAACTGGTGTTGGTGGTGTTCAGGCCCAGGATCTTGAAGCTGTTTGCGTCGACCACTTCGATGCGGAAAACCGTGTCCGTTGCATCTTCCCAGCCCGAGGTCAGCAGGATCTCGTCGTTGGTCGTGTAGCCGTGCGCGGTGCTGGTGGCCACCGCCGGGTTGGCGTTCGTCACTGCGGTAATGGTCTTTGCCGAAGCAAAGGTTGCGGAGAACTGCTGCAAGCTCCCCTCGGGTACGTTGTACGCCATGGTGCTTCCTTTCTATTGGATAGGCCCGCAAGGGGCATAAAAAAACCCGCGTCTCTTTCGATCGGCGGGTTGGTTTGAAGCCCTTGCGGGCGCTACTACGAAAAACTAGGTGCGTTCGCACCAAATGCTGAAGTCCTGCCTGCTGCAATAGACGGGGATATCGGCGTCGAAGTCGGAAACGGCGGCCGCGCTCGGCTTGCCGACGAAACCGGTCTCCACGATGATCGCCTCCTCGATCTGCTTGATCAGCGCCTTGGCTTCGGCGCGGGTGTTCGACCAGACGTTGACCTGGATCTCCGCGTTTTCCATGTTCGGCACTTCGCGCGCCAGCGGCTTGATCACGGCGCCACCGATTTGCTGATACGTCACGTACGGGCGCGCGGTGTCGAATGGCGCGAAGTCGGGGAACGTGCGCGTGCACACGGCCTTGAGCGCGGTGGTCAGCTTACTTTCCAGGGCCATGGTTGATGATCTCCAGCAGTTTCTGTTCGGCGGCCAGTTGAGCGATCGCGAACGCGGATTGCGCTTTGCGCACGAAGGGGCGGGCGGCTACCTGCTTCGGCGTCGCCAGGGGCACGTAGTACGCGGCCTTCACCGCCGGCGAGGCGGTGCGGCTCGGGGCTTTCTTGCCGCGCATCGATGGCCGTACAGCCGTGTACCAGTTGCCGTCCTTGCCCATGTACGATACGTAGCGCTGGATATAGCCGAACTCCAGCAGGTGGCCGTGCGGCGCCTTGCGCGGGTTCCAGCTCACGTGGTAGGTCGCGCGGCCGGCGCCGCTGTTCGCTTCCGAATAGGCTTGGTAGATTGATCGATCCAGGTTGCCGGACCTGCGCCCGATCGCGCTGACGTTCTTCTTTACTTCGTCGTACAGCACCTGGCTAGCGGCCTGCGCGCTGGGGCGCGCCCCTTCCTCTGCACGCTCGCCCATGGTGTCGAGCAGGCCATTCAGGCCCGCCAGGTCGACGCGAAGGAAACTCACTGGATCACCTTGCACGTCAGGTCCATATAGACGCGGCCGTGCTCGTCAGGCAGGATCGCCTGGATTTCGAACACTGTCGCGCCGTACACAACGCGCATGCCTGCGTTCAGGCCGGTGCGGTAGCGCAAACGGATCGACGCCTGGACCACCGAATGGTCGGCGCCGGTCTTGATGGCCGACATGCCATTCAGGTAGCGGATGTCTGCCCAGGGCTCAGCGACGGTACTCCAGGTGTCGTTCGGCTGCCCCAGGTCGTCCGTCGAGCCCGCCCGGGCCTGGATCGCCACCTTATGGCGCAGGTTCGCGGACAGGCTCATGCAAACACCGTTTCACGGTCCAGCAGGCGATCGAGGAAGCTGCTTTGCACAGTCCCCTTGTCCGCCTTGATCGCGGGATCGTACTGCTCGCGCAGCTTGGCAATCAGGTATAGGCGGATGCTTTCGGGGATGTCGGTATCCACGCCATAGCCGCAGGTGTATTCAACCTTCACCGCGTTGATCTGGCTGGCGGTCGAGGGCCACGATTTCTCGGGCGCCGGCACGACGTAGCCGGGCTCGCTCTCCTTGTCCAGCACGTAGTCCTGCGGATCCAGCGTTTGCAGCACTCCGTTGGTATCGATGAACTTGACCGACGACACGGCGCTGATCGGCGGGTGCGCCAGCTCGATCGCATCCGGAAATGCGTCCAAGGTGACGCGCCAGGTTTGCGTAACGAATGCGCGGCCTGTCAGGTGCTCGGCGTGCGCGGTAATGCCGGCCACCCAGGCCTCGACCTGCGCGTCCTGGTCGCTCGTGTCGATTTTCAGCGCATCTTTGGCGTCAGCCAGGCTCAGGGCGGGCGTAGCCGGCGGCGTGATCAGTCGAGTGGTCATCTGTTGTTGTCCTGTATTGCGGATGGGCGACGCGTGGCTGTCATTGCGGGGCGCGAGGTGGTCACCATCCGCCGCGGCGCATAACCGGCGCCAGCTGGCGCGCGGGCATATATCTCCGCCGGCGGAGCACCAAGCTCCGCGACTGCGGCCAGGGTGTCGCCTTGTTCAATAATGCTTGCGTTCGCAACAATGCCGCTGACAGCCGTCGCCGTGGCTGCCAACGAATCGCTGGCCTCGGTGATGTCTGCCGCCAGCCAGATTGCGACTGCGGCGGATGCGGCCGCGGTGTCGCCAGGCTCAATCACTGAGGCCGAACCGCCAACCGCGATCTGCGCCGCCCCGGCTGCCGAGTCTGCGGCTTCGGTGATCGCCGCGGTACCCGCTACAGCAACAGCCGCAGCAGCCGAAGCGGTGTCGGCCGCCTCCGTGATCGACGCGGTGGCCGTGACGCCGGTGGCACCCTCTGGCTCGGCTGCAATCCCGAGAGGGGTGAGGCCAAGAGAGGTAAGCCCCAGCGACATTAGACTTCCGGCCAGCCGGTGTTGAAGTTGTAGGCGGCCACGGCCTCGAAGGTGGTCAATGAGGCGATGGCATCACGATGCCTGCCGTCGACGCCGCCAATCACGGCCTCAACGCTGGAGAGGCGCGTTGCATTCGCTTCGACCTTGGAAACGAGAGTATCCAGCGTGACTTGGCGGTGCTGTGCCTCCAATGAAAGTACCGGGCATTGCGCGGCATCACCGGTGGCGCGGAACTGCACTGCCTCGGCACGCTTGATGGCCCAGCAAGACATTTCGCCCGGGCTGACGGCCGCCACGACTTTGTCGCGCAGCGCCTTGGCATGGGCAAGCACTTGCTGAATGCGCGCCGCCTTCGCATCGGCGAGGGTGTACCCGTCGATGATCGCCTGGACTGCTGCGTCGTTCGACGAAATCCATTGGCCGTCGGCCTCGCGCAGCCAGTGCCCCGCCTTGGTGATGGCCTCGTGCAGCCCTGCGCCTTTTTCGGTGTACGTGATCATGTCAGTAATAAACGATTGGCAGGGCAGGGAATTGCGCCTGGGTCAGCGAACTGATGGTTGGCATCGAGCTTGGCATCGAGGTCCAGCCGGCCGATACCGCTGCGCAGGTGGCGTACACGTACGGCGCGCCGGCATCCAGCATGCCGAGTGGGCCAATCTGCGCGAAGGTGGTGGTGTTGCCAGCTCGCAAACTCGGCGCCGCGCTGCACAGCATGCCGAAGTAGTACCAGCCTGGCGGGATGTTTGTTTTCCCGTCGACGACCGATGCCGACTTCACGCCAGTCGTGTCGCAGCGCAGATCGCCCGACTCTGCCACCAACGGGCCCGCCGAACCATCGGGCATGACCGGGTACAGCCCGATCCGCAGCACATCGCTCGACGTGCCGGCTGCGGTGGTGACGTGGGCGCCCAGGGCCGAAATGCCTTTGCCTGCGTCCACGCGCCCGGCAACTAAGTGCATCGTGTTGGCGGTCAGCGCGCGGCTATTCACGTTGGGCACAAGAGGGTACGGCAGGCCGCCGCGGTTCGCCGCCAAGCTATTGGCGCCGGGCGGCGCGATGCCGATACCAGCCTGCATGGGAATGGAACAGATCACACGATAGGTGCCGGCCGCCAGGTCGACCGCGGTCGCGCCCGTGTTGGTCAACACGCCGCCGGACATGGTCTGCATGACGGTCACGCGCTGCAGCGTGGTGGAATTCGTCAGCTTGCCGATCCCGACCTCCACAGGCGTGCCGTCGGCATCCTTCAGGATCTCGTAGTAGAACGGCTGGCCGATGACGAACTGGTCGGAAAACTTGGAGAAGCCGCTCACCGTCGTCAGCGTCAGGTCCCCCGTCCCGGTGGTCGTGGTCTTCTGATATACCCAGTTGGCCAGCATATTTGCGGTTCCGGTTACTGCTGTTCGTCGGCGCGGCGCTCAGCCACATCCGCGATAGCCTTGTTGGCCGCATCGCGCACGCGAGTCAGCGCTTCGATCACCTCGGCGGCCGGCGCATCGTCGTGCGTGGCAATGCCGTCCATGTGGATCAACACGTATTCCAGCTTCTTATTGATGTGCAAGGCGTTCTCCCGTTAGGTCGGCGAAGTGAGGTTGAAGCTCGTCACGGTGACCGTCTGGCCATTCGTAATCGAGCCGTTCACCTGCAGGTCACCCGAGCCGACGCCGGCCGAGCCCTGCATGCCCACCGCCGAGCCGGCGGTGTTGGTGATACGGAAGTGCGTTGGCGCCGTGCTGGAGCCGGCGGAGGCGGTGCCCGTCCACGAGCCGGCCAAGGCCTTGCTGGACGATGCCGCCGCGGCCATCCAATCGGAAGGTAGGGAGAGCTCGGCCAGCAGCGTGCCGGTGTCGGCGGCCGCGCAGTTGGCCGGCGCGGAACCGCTGAAGATGCGAAGCTTCGGCGAGGTGCCGATGATCGCCTCGACCTGATCGAGCCTGGCATTGTTTACCGCGACGGAATATTGCAAGGCCATGGCGGCTCCTTACTCGGTTGCCAGCGATTCGGCGTAAGCGACAGCGGCAGGATCAGCATCCAGCACGCCGGCCAGTCCTTCGAGCTCGATCGCGTCGACTTCCACCACCTCATTGCACTTGCCATGGGCGCAGTCCACCAGCACGCGGGCCTTGACTTTGCCTTCTTGTGTTTTGGCTTTTGCCATGTCTTACTCCAGGAGATGCGCCCCAGCCGCGGCCGGGGCGCCGGTTGCTTAGGACGCCGAGTTGGCGTAGTGGCGGACCGCGCCGCCGGCGTCGACCAAGTTGCCGCCCATGCGTTGGAAGGCAACGAAGCCCACCTGACCGAGCAGCGTGAAGGCCGAGTCGGTCATGCGGAACAAGGTCAGGTCCATCACGTCGCGGATCAGGTACTTGCTGTAGGCGCCGAACAGGATGGACTTGGCGTTGGCCGCCATGACCGGCATGTCCTGGTTGATGTAGATCGGGCGGCCCAGCAGGCGGTCCGGAGCGCCACCCGGGTTGCCCTGCTCGTAGCCCGGCACGAAGATAGGACGGTTTTGGCTGTCTTTGAGCTTGCGAACGACTTTCAACGACGAGTCGTGCATCATGAAGCCGACGCCAGGCAGGCCGCGATAGGCCGGGTCGACGGAGTGCTCGAGATCCACCAAGTCATCGTAGGTCACGGTCAGGGTCTGGCCGGTAGTGCCGGTCTTGCCGACGGTAGACGCGGTCACGATGCCGCGCGGCTGGCTGGAGCCGGTGCCGATGGTGTGGTGCTTGTTGCCGATGCGGCCGAGACGCATTGCCAGCAGTTCGCGGATGTAGCCCTCGATGTCGATGAAGCTGTCTTGGATCAGTTCGAACGGCAGCGCGATCTTCTTGGACGAGTACTTGTAGACGTCCAGGGTGGTGTTGCCGAAGGTGGTATCCAGACCGGTGACCGCAGTGTTCTGCGCCACGATTTCACCTTCCTCCGCCGTCGCGTCGGTGGTCGGGAAGTTCATTTGGGTGCCGGTACCGGTCTGGATGCGGGTGGCCACGGCGCGCATACCGCCGTAGGCCTTCATCAGCTGCTCCAGCGCCTTCTGGTATTCCGGCGCGGTGGTGTAGCCGCCTTCCGCCGGAGTGGTGGTGGACATCGCAGCGCGGATATCCGGGGTCTGGCGCGCGATGATGCGATTGCGGTCTTCCTGCGACATGTTCATCAGGCCACCGGTCAGGAAGGCACGCAAGCCGCGGGATTCGTCGGACTGGCGGCTCTCTTCCTTGGTGTGCTTGTTCAGCAGCGCTTCGTGCTGCGCTTGAGGGTCTTGGCCGGCCAGCTCGACCAGCTTCAGCTCGCGCGAAATTTCGCTGTCGATCGCGGTGACTTCCGCCAGGATCTGGTCCAGCTTTTCGGCGTCTGCCGACGGCATGCGTTGGTCTGCGGGGTATTTGTTGTTCAGCTCGTTGGCTGCCTTGGCCTTCAGGTCGCGCTGTTCGCGCAGTTGTGCAAGCTTGCTCATTTCGTACCTTTCTGTCAGGTTCCGCTCTCGCGGCCCGGTTAAGTGGCGAAAAAAAACCGCCTCGAGGGCGGCTGGTTTAGTAACGCGAGAGCGTCAGCTAACTTGGAGGCGCGCCATCATGGCGATGCGTTGCCGCTGGCGCGCGCGATGTTCTTCAGATGCGTGGACGGTGTCCGGCTCTTCCGGCTGGTCTGGCTCGACTTTCGGGGCCTTGGCATAGGCCGACAGGTTCCAGGCCGCCTGGTTCTTGGCTTTGGCGCCGGTGGCGATGCGATCGACCAGGCCGCAGGCAACCGCCTCGTCGGCGGTGTACCAGGTTTCAGCGTCCATAGCCGCCTTCACGTCGTCGACCTTCATGCCGGACTTCTTGGCGTACTGCGCCGTCAGGGTGCCGTCCACCTTATCCAGCAGGGCCGCGGTGGATTTCATGTCCGACGCGTTGCCCATGGCGAAAGTCCAGGCGTTGTGGATCATGAAGAAGCCGCCTTCGGAAATGTCCACCTCGTCGGCGGCGATGGCGATCACGGTGGCGGCGGATGCCGCATAGCCGTCGATGTGCGCGATCACCTTGGCGCCGGTGTCCTTGATGGCCTGCGCGATGGCCTGGGCGGCGAATACGTCGCCGCCGGGGGAATTGATGCGCAGGTGCACATTGCCGCCCTTGATGTTGCGGATCTCCGGAACCAGCGTTTCCGCCGACACGCCGCCCCACCATTCGGCTGTGATATCGTCGGCCACGATGGCGTCGTAGATCAGGATCTCGGGCTCACCAGCAGCGTTCTTGACGATGCAGGACTGAGGAACATGCGCAGGGCGCGCCTTGTTACTCGCTAGCAGTTTGATCAGTTGGTGCGGCATCGTTTGCCCCTTGGTTGATGTTCAGGTCCGCGTTGGGCGCCAGGTTCTCCTTGCGGCGCACTTCGTCGGTGGTCATAAATGGCTGCTCGCCGGCGCGGCCCAGGGCGATGCGATACGACTCGTACCGCGCCTTCATGTCGGCGGCTACCAGGGCGTCCGTGATGTGCTCCACGAAATAGCGCTCTCGGGTTGGCCACAGCTTGCTGTTCAGTTCCTGCGCCACCGGCGTCAGGTGGCGCTGCAGGGTGTACCGGACGAAGCCGATCCCTTGCTGCTCGATACCGGTCCCGAAGGAGGTTGCTTTGGTCGTGTGCCCGATCATGTAGGGAGGAACCCCCAGGATTGAGCAGATTTCTTCGACCGTGAACAGTTTCGCGGCCTGCACTTCTGCGTCCTTCGCGTTGACCGAGAGCTGCGCCGGCTCGAGTCCGCCAGTCAGGATCAGCGGGCCCCGGCCGCCGGTCTGCGCGCGGGCGATCAGCGAGGCTTTCAGCATGTCCTGCTGGGTTTTGTCCAGCTTGGCGGCAGTTTTCAGCGCATAGTCGAAGTTGCCGCCGCCGGCGAAGAATTTGCCGGTGTAGTCCTGCGACGCCAGGGCGGTGCCGATCGCGTCGCGCGCGGCGTAGGTGATCGGGCTTGGGCTGGTCAGACCGTCATAGCCAGGGCTTTTCAGGTGGATGACGTCGTCACGTGTCAGCACGTAGGACGGGCTACCATCCTCCGGCGAGACCAAGTAGAGGACTTCGGCACGGTTCTTCGGGTTGCGGAACGCGGTCCAGTTCGCGCGCGGAATCGGCTTCCAACCGATGACCCGATTGCTATACTTGTTCGGGCGGATCAGCTCACCCAGGCCATCGCCGGAAAGGAGCTTCGATGTCAGGATCGCATTCCACGCATCGAACGCCGTCCAGCCATCGGACGCCAGCTCGTTGAACATCCACCAGTAGTCGTGATCCGCGGCGCTGCGCTCATTGCCTTCGCGCTTGAAGATGCCAACCGGCAGAGAGGCGATAGCGCCAGCGATCAGCGACACGCACGCATAGACCGCCGACACGCGCATGGCTGTGTCTTCCGTGACCGCGTAGCCCGTGACGGAACGGTTCGCCGCGCCCAGCAGATTGGCCAGCTCGTCAACATTCAGTTGCTGGGACGAGTTCTCACCGAAAGCCTGAACACCAGCACGGGCGCCGCGCCCGGCGTCTTGCGCGATCCACGCGCCAAGCACACGGGAATCATGGCGCGCTGCTTCCAAGTTCAGTAGCTTTGCGGTCATTTACCAGCCCAAGTCAATAATTTCCGGCATCGCCTGGCCTACAGGATTGAGGGCCATCAGCGACACCGCGTTAAAGCCCGCCATCAGCGGGTCAATCTTTGCCTTCCCGGAGGCGGCCTTCGTGATCAGGATGGCGTTCCCCTTGTCCTCGATCCGGGCGTTGCCGACGCACCAATTCATCATGGCGCTGTCGGTGTGCAGCAGCTCGCGCGCCGCAACCTTCCGCTCGGTCGTCTTGATCGCCCCATTGAGCCGATAGCCCTGCGATATGGCGACAATTTGCTCCATGGTGATGCCGCGCGCTTCGGTGATCAGCTCGTCAACCACATCGCCGATGCCGGCAGCGTCAACGCCGATTCCCTTTTCTTCTGGCAGCAGACCCGAGTCACGCACGCGACAGATCACGTCGGCCACTTGCTGCACGTCGTCGCCCGGGCGCTTGACGATGGTCAGGTCTCGCTGCTTCTTGAAGTCCAGCAGGCGTGGCGCAATCTCCTTGCGCCGCTCGAGCACGATTTCGTGCGCCCAGGCGTGGCACCACATGAGCCATTTGCCGGTGTCGCGCTCGCGGCCCACCACGGCAAGGCCCAACAAGTCGTCCAGCCCGCCGCCGTCGATGCCGACGACCGCCACTTCGCAGCGCGCCAGCAGGGAATCCAGGTCGGCCAGCGAAGCGTCGGCCGATTTCTCCCAAAAGTCCGCGCCGGCCCAGCGGTCGGAGCGCAGATTCAGGCCAATCTCGACGTTCAGGTGCTTCGCCAGGAACTCCTTAAATTGCTGCTCGCCGCTTTCCTTCGCCTGGCTGTGCAACTGGGTGATGCGCTCGATATCCACCGAAGCGCCCCAGTTCGGGTTGGTCACGTAGGCGTTGCGCAGGTCCATGTGGGCGCCAGCGTCCAACATCGCCTTCGGGAATTCGTAGATCAGCGGCAGGAACTTCCGGTCGACCACCTGGCCGTCGCGTACCTTGCGGGCATAGTCCAGTTTGGCCTTGAACACGCCCGCCGGCGGCTCCGCCGATTGCGTCGTGGCGTAGATCACGAAGCCTTCAGGCCTCGACGCCAGGCCGCCGGTTGCCTCCAGCAGCATGTTGCTGGCCTTCGCCTGCTTGCCGAATTCGTGCAATTCGTCCACGAACACGAACGAAGCCTTCTTGCCGGACACCGTGTCCGAGTCTGCGGCCACAACCTTCAGCGTGGCGCCAGTCTCCAGGTGCGTGATGGTCCGGAAGTAGTCCTGCACCTTCAGCAGGGCGGACAACTCCTCGTCGGCCTTGATGAAGTCACGAATCGGCTTGTAGCTGTTGTCCGCGATTTCCTTCGTCGGGGAGAGGATCAGCAACTCCGCCGACTGGCGCCAGTTCATCAGCAGCGCGGTGAGCATGATCGCCGCGGCGCCGGTCGACTTGGCGTTCTTCTTGCTCACCAGCCAGAAGAACTCGTTAATGTGCCGGCGGCCATCCTCGGGGCTTTCCGCGCCGAAGATGACTTCAATCAGGTTGCGCATCCAGGGCAGGGTGGCCTCGCCCATGGTCGGCTGACCCATAACATCGGTCAGCACGAACTCCTGGCAGATGGTCCAGGCGTCTGCCGCCACTTCGGGAAACAGCGGCCCGCACGGCAGCAGGTTTTCGCGGTTGACAATCCGCTTTTCCCAGTCTATGCACGCCGTCGTCCAGTCCATCACTCAACGACCTTTCCGCCGTTCGCCGCTAGAGTCGGGCCGCGCCGCTGGCCGAACCGGCCGGACGCTGCCGCCTTGGCCGCCGCTTCCTTCGCTTCCTTGGCCCCGCTGCTCTCACCTTTTTTCGGGTGGGTGTATTGCACCGCCACCGACGCAGCCCGCAGTTGGGTGTTGCTCACCTCGATACGTCCCAAAGCGATCTGCTTGAGGAGTTCGAGCATGTCCATTTCGTCAACCGGGACGGTCTTCAGCTTTGAGTTCCCGCCGGACTTTGGTGGATTCTTCCTGGTCCCGTCAGGGTTGAGCTCTGGCTTGCGGCCGGCGCCGGTCCGAGCGCCGCCGCTGCGCCCTTTTACGCCGGCCATTTGATTTCTCTTTTCAAAACGGGGTGATTTTTTTGCGCGTGGGGTACATGTCGGTGTCGCCCGGGGCACGCCTGGACTTTTACACCCCCCACCTTGCTCTATTGCATCGACGCCAACATGCGCCGATCAGCCGCCGCTGGCGCGCCGCGCCGCTTCCGCCGCGCTCTTCGCGTCGTGGTGACGTTTGCAAAGGGTCTGCTTGTTCTCGTCCTCATCGCTACCACCTTCCCACAGGGCGACGATGTGGTCGACCAGCCAACCCGGACCAGGCGCTCCCTGCCGGACGCATTCCTGACACAGGCCCATGTCCCGCGCGCGGATGCGGTTGCGGTCGATAACGCCTGCATAGCCGCGCTTGCGCTGCACCGTGCCGGCCGCAGGGGCAAGGATCTGCACCTTGCTGCCCGGCTGGGTGGTGATGCGCGGCTTGAGGGAAGTCAGCTTTGGTGGCATGCCTCACTCAACACATTCAGCTCCATGCCGCCATCGAGGATCAGGCACTTCACATCGACGGGAGCCGACATCTTCAACGCACGAACGAGGACGTCACGCTGGTTGCTGGTGAGCCTGCCAGCGTACGTCAGCACCAGGGTGTCGCCGGGCTTAATGCGCGCGACCTGCATCCTTGGGACTGGGGCCAGGAGGTTCTTGAACCATTGAATCATGTGCGCCTCGCGGGTGGCGTAAACGAAAAAAGCCACCGGGTTAGGGTGGCTTTACTTTTCTTTGGGCGAGCGAAGTCACCCAGTGCCGCAATTATTATCCGAAAAGAACTGCGGTGCAAATGTTTTTGCGCAATTTCGTTTCAAGTTCGTCGCGTGCCTCGGCCAGCACCTGGATAAAGTCGGCGTTGGGGAACCGCCACGCCGTGGCTATCGAGCACGCGCGGTAGATGGCCCAATAGTGGATCCGGCTCAGGTTCTCGATCTGCGCGTTGGTCGCCTCGCCGATGCGCATGTCGGTCCGCCGCTGCGCTTCGTAGACGTCGCCCGAGCCATAGCCGTCACCTTCGCCGGCCAGGCCGCGCATGGTATGGGCGCCCAGGTCACGGTCGCACTGTTGCATCCACTCCTTCCATAGTTCCAGGCAAAGGTCCACGGGATCGTGGCTATGCTCGGCAGTTCGAGCAGCGGGCGGGCCGCGACGTACGGTTGGCTGGGCTTTGGAATTCATCGTCATCCTTGTGTGTTGAAGGTTTGCGTCAGCTTGCGGACAATGGCCGCTGGTCTGCCCAGTCGTGCACGCATAGCAGGCGGTTCTCCTGCAGCCGGCTGAATACGCGGTCGCCGACGAATTTCGCCAGCTTCTCCAGCGGCTGATTGCTGATCGCGACCACCGGCTTGTGCGCGTTATAGCGGCGGTTCACCAGTTCAGTGAGCAGCAGTTTGGCGTTGCCGCTCTGGCTGTCTCGAATCGCGTCCACCTCGTCCAGGACCAGCAGGTCATAGCTCGTGAATCGCAGCAGCTCGCCTTCCTCGGTCTTGCCTTCCGTGCTGTAGGCCGCCTGGATCTCGGCGATCATCTGGTTTGCAGTGCAATAGCGGACCGACAGGCCGAGGTTGTCGATCACCGATCGAGCCAGCTCACATGCCAGCAGCGTCTTGCCCGTCCCGGTGCCGCCGACCAAGACAAGCGCAGCCCACTGGCCGCCGGCCGCGATCAGATCGCGGAAAGCACGAACGGTGAGGCGCACCTCTTTCTGCGCTGCCGTGGCTACCTCAAAGCGCTCATTGGCATAGCGCTCTGGCAGGCATGCCGCGGCGTCAAGGGTGCTCTTCCGCTCTCGCTTCCGCGCCTCCTCGACTTCCTTGGCCTTAGCCTCTAAGGCGCAGTCGCCGCAGTACCACTCGGAGCGGCCCGAGCGAGGGTGGAGCAGGGCGGTACTCGGGCCGTGCGTAGGGCAAACGCCCTCGGCCTGCGGCCAGTTGATCACGGCTTTGAAGGGTGTCAGGCTGCTCACTTCTTCCATCGTCGCCTCCTACAGGGGAATGTCGTCCGTTTCCGGGACGGTGATGCCGGCGCGCGCCATCGAGGCCTCCGCTGCGGCACGGCTGGCGGAATAGTCGTTGCCGGCCACCGAGAACTTGTCGTCGCTGGCGCCGGCGCGGCGTTCGCCCGCGAGGCGCTGGCAGGTCGCTTTCAGGAACGAGGCAGGGTCGGCCGGCTGCTGCACCACGGCGCTGCGGACAGCCTCCACCACGATCGTGTCGGTGTAGTCCTTGACCAGCTTGCCCACGAAGCTTCCGCACTGGGCAGCAGGCATGCCGGCCTGCAGCAGCAGCGACTTACCTGCAGCCCACAGCTCCTGCTTGGTCAGTTCGGCGGGAGCCTTGGGCGCTTCGGCGCCCGTTCCGTCAGGAACGGAAGTATTAAGGTCTCCCTGTCCCTGTCCCTCTCCCTGTCTCTTGGATGCCTCGTCCCTGGTGACAGATTCGGGACTTTGTGTATTGTCCCTAGGGACAGGTAGCTGGTGTCCCGTGGGACGTCCCTGCGCTGTCCACGTATCGAAGTCGGGGGTGGGAACGGATGTCTTGTTGCGCTGGTTGTGCTTCTTGATGCGCGCGCATTCGGAGCGCCAGCGCTGCGCCAGCTTCGCCTGCCACGCTTCGCGCGCCTTCTCGGCGACCACCGGGTGATACAGGCGGCCGTCGGCGCACTTGACCCAGCCCCGCAGCGCACCGTCGCGCACCTGGGCCCAGCCTCGATCGATCTTGCCGCGCTGGGCGTAGCCGGCCTGCTTGGCAATCCAAACGTCGCTATCTGGGATGGATGCGGCCGGCACCTGGTGCCAGGACGCCGCCCAGAGCAGCACCGCCGCCCAGCAGGCTTCCGGCGTTTCATCGGCGGCCAGGTCGGAGTCGCGCAGGCGGCCGACGTCCAGCGGCATGAACGCGAAGTCCTGCAGGTCGCAGTCGGCCGGGGTGAGCGGTTCAAACAGCTCAGTGGTCATTTAGAGTTCCTTGCCGTCATGCGGCGAATCTTCTTGCGGGCGATGGCGCACAGGCGCTGCAGGTATTCGGCGTCGTACTTCCGCACGCGCTCGTGGCTCTTGAGCCACTCCACGCGCTCGGCGCCGATCTTGAGCACCAGGCGCCTCTCGTACTCGGCGATGTTCCCGGACTTGAACAGGTTGCACTGCTCACAGCCCTTGTGGATGTTCCAGGTGTTGAAGCGCAGGGCGGAGTTGCTGCCCACCGACTTGAAGTGCGAGGCGGTCCAGATGCCGTCGTAGTGGGAGGGCATGTGGCAGCTGATGCAGCCGTCGTTCGCGTCGCGCAGGCGCACGTACTGGTTCACCAGCTTCTCGGCCAACTTCAGCCATTCCTTGACCGTGCGGCCGGCCTCCTTCTTGCGCTTCTCCTCGGCGCGCGTGGCCTTGGCCTGGGCCTCCTTGCGTTTCTCAAGGCGCGCCAGCGCGATCACGGCGCCGCAGTCAGGACTGCACCACTCGATAAAGGGCTTGGCCGGGTCTGGCATGTACGGGCCGCGGCAGGCGGCGTTTTTGCACTTCTTCGGCTTGATCTTCTTCGGCTTGGCCGGCGCCAGCTCGACCCTCGCCACGTCACGGATCTCGACACGATCGCAGCGCGCGAATCCGGTGCGATTCATCGGGGTCTTGCGCTTCAGTTCACTGGAGCGGTTCATCAGTAACGCACTCGGCAGGTCAACACATCACGGATGCACGATTCGCTCACGCCGAATTTCTTGGCCAGCGCGCCATAGCCGAAGCCATGCTTGCGATACTGGTAGGTCTCGCGGATCTCGCGCACCTGGGCGTCGGTGAGTTTGCGGGCGCGGGTCATGGTAGGATTGCCTTTTTAACAAAGGAGGCAGAATGTCCGACCCGAATGAATTGACTAAGCGTCAAGAAATCTACACCGCCCGTGCGAAGACCGTGACCATTGAGCAGTTGGACACCGCTGGAGAAATCCTGCGGGACCATCTCCACGTCAAAACGACCACCCCTGAACTTTTGATCGCAATGGCGCAACTTATCGCAACGAACTACGCTACGCACATCACGGACAACGGCCTGGGGCGGATCAAGTAGCCAGCTCATGCCACCCTCGCAATCTGGTGCTCGTGCACGAAGTTCGCGCGCACCAGCGCCTCTGACAGGGGAGGGCACACGCTGTTGCCGCACATGCGCACCTGGGCCGACTTCGTGAGCGGCACGCGCGGCAGGGCCAGCGGGTCGCCCTCGGCCTGGTGCCCGTCCTTGAACAGCAGGGCCGGATCAGGGATTTCGTCGATGATGTAGTGCTTGGGGAAGCCCTGGGCTGCGTACAGCTCGTGAGGCGCCAGCATGCGAAGGCCGATGTCCACAATCTGGTAGTCCTGGCCGCTGATGGTGACCAGGCCGAAACGGTCCCGGCTGGTGACCGTAGCGAGAGGACCATCGACGCCTTGAGACTGCTCCTGACCGTAATAGGCCAGCAGGAAGGCCCTCACCTCAGCGTGGTGCTGTCCGCCGGCGCTGACCGTGTGGAGCGGTTCTTCCAGGCCAGCCGCCGTGCTGGTGCCGCGGAGCTTGACCAGGCTGCTTGTGACCAAGCTGTGATGATCGGACGAGGTGATGGTGCCGATGGGGGCGTCCAGATCCGACCCAACCACACCCGTGTAGTGCTTCGCCAGGAATGCAGTGGCAATCGCGGTATCGCCTTTCGCCGTGATCGTGGCGGTCGGCTCGTCGGCGCCGCGCGGGCGGCTGTCACCGGCGCGGCCGCCAACGCCCACCAGCGACGCCGACACCATGCTGAAGTGGCCGCCTTTCACCTGGGCGCAGATAGTGCGCAGCGGCTCGTCGGCCGGCATCACGCGCTGATTGCTGGCGTTGGCGTGCTCGTTCAGGAAGGCGGTTACCAGCGCCGCCTTGCTGGCGCCGGCAACGACGGTGCCCAGCGGCTTTTCGATGTCCAGCGCGCGCGGTGCCTGGCCGTCACGCTCCCCGTATCCGCTCTGCACCAGCGTGGCCACAGCCAGCGCCTTCTCGCCGCGCTGCGCGCCGGTGATCGTGCGGAATGGTTCATGCACCGATTCGTTGCGGTCGCCGCCCTGGTGCGTCACCGGGACAATGCTCGGCACGACCAGTGATCGGTGATTCTCGGTGGTCAGGGTGCCGAGTGGCTGCTCGGTCGACACCGGCTTGCCGGAATAGATCGGGCCGCCCTGGCCGACGATGAACGGCTTGTCCGCCTCAACCACGTAACGCATGATGCCTTTGGCAATCCGGCGCAGCGTGGCCTCGGCCAGCGGCTTCTTGCGCTCGAAGATGCTGTGGCAGGGCAGGGACCAGTCGATGCATTCCGCCGCGGTGCGCCATGGGCGCTGCTTCCCGGCCAGGACGGCCGGCGACGTCGGCGCCCCGTTGGTCTGTTCCGGCCAGCAGATCGGTAGGCCATCGCGGCGCGCGACCAGGAAGAACCGCTTGCGGATCGTGGGGGTGTTGTAGTCGCTGGCGCGCAACTCGCGGTAATCCACGGAGTAGCCGTGGCCGCGCAGCTGGCGGATGAAGCTTTCGAAGGTCTTGCCGCGCTTTGCAGGGTCCGGCCGCGCCGTGCCGTCGGCATCGACCAGCAGCGGGCCCCAGGTTTTGAACTCCTCGACGTTTTCCAGCATGATGACGCGGGGCTTGCACTTGGCCGCCCAGCGCAACGTCACCCAGGCCAGGCCGCGAATCCGCTTTTCGACGGGTTTGCCGCCCTTGGCCTTGCTGAAGTGCTTGCAGTCCGGGGAGAGCCAGACCAGGCCGACTGGGCGATTGCCGGTGACCTCAATCGGGTCGATGTCCCACACGCTTTCGCACAGGTGCTTCGTGTGAGGGTGGTTGATGGCGTGCATCGCCAGGGCTTCGGGGTCGTGGTTGATCGCGATGTCGACCGGGCGCCCGAAGGCGGCTTCCAGGCCGGTGCTCGTGCCGCCGCCGCCGGCGAAGTTGTCGATGATCAGCTCGTTGCCCAGGTCCAGGGCGAGCGTGAATTCGTCGCGCCTCATGCCACCAGCGCCTCGGCGTTGATTTTGGCCGCTTCGCAGCGGTCCCACTCTTCCTGCCAGGTGGCCAGGGCAGGGGAGTGCCAGTTCATCTCGTGATCGTCACGGCCGGCGCCGGCGGCGTGCGCGGCGCGCGCTTTGGCCTGAATGGCCTCGATGGTTACGATGGTTACGATGGAATGGATCATGGTCAGGCGGCCAGCAGCTGGCGAATTTCGGACACAGGCAGCAGGTTCGGCTCCAGCTCGTGGATGCGCAGGATGTGGGTCGCGCCCATCGGCAGACGGGCATGGCGCCACTTGCTGACGACCGGCGGCGCCACGTCCAGCAGGCGCGCCAGCGCGGCATCGTTCTTGCATCGCTTCAGTTGGGCAACGTGGTCAAGTACGTGGGTAGCAGCCATTTTTTCGTTCCTCTTAAGTGTTAGGGGCGTGACGATCCCTGCGCGGTACGCGCGCCCAAGACGTTTGCTTAAATTAGGGGTTCTTGATCAGGGCGCCGCGGCGGTAGTCTTCGTAGACCAGCAGCACCAGCAGCGTACAAATGAGCTCGGAAGCCAGGTTCAGGTGCCACATCGCCAGCCAGACGCCCACCTCGGCGAGCAGGATCGCCGCCCCAAAGGGCCAGCTGCGCGGCGCGGCAGGCAGCACGCGGTTTGGGTTGTGCATCGCGTAGCACGCCAGGCAGGTGATCACGATGCGGGACCAGATCACCGCACGGAAAGCGGTCGGCGCGAAATCGACTCCGCGCCACACGAAATACAGAATGCCTGCGAGAGTGCCGTAGAAGAATGCCCACAGAAGCCAGTTGTCTTTCATAGCGTCCTCGCGGTGTGAAAAGGTGGCGGCCGAAGCCGCCGTGCACTTCAATCTCTCAGGGCAACTTGTCGATGGCGTCGCGAAGTGCCTGACGGGCCCGGTACTCCTTGGTCCCGTCCCGCTTATCCTTCGATGCCGCAAAGGCCTTATCCGCCTCGCGCCACTTCTTCGCCATCACAATCACCCTGTCCTCGGCGGGGGAGGGCTTCTCGCCTTCCCCCTCACATCCCTGTTGGCACATGGGCGAATCCTTTTTTTCGCTCCGCTATTCAGCGGATTCCCTTTGCTTCCACACCAGCTGGCAGTCAGCGGATAGGCCTTCCAGTTCGATCGCTTCAGGGACGTAAGCGAGCTGGAGCGCCGCCGTAGTTCACCCGACTGCCAAAGCTGCCCGGCACTCCGATGACCTGGCCCAGTTTGGGACCTTCAATCCGCGCATGCCTGCGCTTACGATGGAGGCAAATAAACTCACTGATCAAGGTCCTAACGGCGGCGCTATGAGCAAGTCCTACTTCCTTACACAGGTCTCGAAACTCGATGAACGAGTCCGGATCCACGTAGCTCTTGATCAAAACGTCGCGAACAGCACTACTGCTATTGGTGCTCATAAAACTCTCCCGGTAAATCTAACTTCTGGCTTTCAGGGGGTACATCTACTGCATTTTTGGCGGGCGCCCCAACTGGGGTACGATTGGCGTTCCTCAACAACAATCGTCAGAAGGGATGCCCATGGACTCAAAACTGCACTACAACAAAATCACGATCGAGACGCTTGGCGAGAAGAACCAGATCGAATTCGCCGTGCGGCTGACAGAAGGACCTCTCGAAGAATCTGTTCTTCTGAAGGTGCTAGTTCCTCGGAAAGAGCCGCTTTCAGTACTGGGCGCCCAAGAGGATGCTGTCCGTCGCGCAATTCAACTACTTCAAATGACACTGAAGGACTGGTCGCCAGAGGGATAACCCTCGTCCGTCTTACCTGGTACAAAGTGCCGGCCATGCGTCTCTCCTATGTGTCGGTGCTTCTACTGCTGGTACAACTGCCGCTATGCGGCTTGGCTGTTACGGAGATAAGACCAGTCCACCTTGTCGTTCAGCTCTTCGCATCGCACCTGGCCGCTCGTGAGCTTTTCGATCTCGACGCACCACTTTTCCGGTACGCCGTTCTTCATCCACTGCTGCACGGTCTGGTACGGAACGCCGAGGGCCGTGGCGAAGGCGTTCAAGGTGCGGTAGCACTCGATCGCTTTCCCTAAGGCTTTTGACGAATCTGTTTTCTCCATAAGGCGCATTCTACTAGTTTTTCTAGCAGATGCAAGAAAAATATGTGTTGGTGCTAGAAAAACTAGCGGGCATAGTTACGGGATGGATATGCACGAACGAATCCGAGCGCGTCGAACACAGCTGGGCCTCTCTTACGAGAAGCTGGCGGAAGCTATTCAGGCTGAGTCAGGAAAGAAGATCGCCTGGCAGACGATTCAACAATGGGAGAAGGCTGGCGGCACAGCGCCGAGCCGGAGTAATCAGGCCGCGGCGGCGAAGGGTTTGCGCTGCAGTGTCGAATGGCTCATGACCGGCCGCGGAGCGCCGGATGACTCACATGACCTGCCGGCGCCGGCCGTCGTGCCGGAGGATCCGCCGATTGACCGCATGATTCTGCAATACGTGACACCTAAAGAGGCTGAACTGCTCGAGCAGTATCGTCTGTCATTCCAGGATGGTCGCACTGAAATCGAGATCACAGCCAGCACCACGAAGAAGCGACCTTTATCGCTTATTCGCGGAGTGGACGACGCGCAGATGTGATGCGCGCGCCGGCTGCGCCACCTGGTCTGCGGGCGCCGCCGGCCAGGTGACGGCATAAGCTTGGGCGAGCTCGATGATCCGCTGCCTTTTCTCCTTGCTCATCGCGCGATATGCCGCCTCAAGCTTGGGATAGTCTTCCATTTCTCGAAACTCCTCGGTAATCTCTATTGCTCTACTATAAGCGCCGTTTCCGGTTCGAAATCGAGAAAAAGGGTACTTTTCCACTTCTACTTTTTTGTTGAATTCTCACTCGATTCTCACGCCACGCTAACTAGTTAAACTCTCGGAAACAATTGGCGAGATTCGACCGGCTTGCAATCCATATAATAGAGTTACGCGTTGGGCTAACTCAGCGCCACCCTGTCAATAGAGGAGAGTTCATGTTCGTGCTTCGTTTCGTAATTCTGGTTTTTCTCGTGGCGTATAGCTGGGCAATGGGGCAAACCCCGCCAGACGGGTTAAATGGATTCGGCAAACTCGTTGCCTCCTCGTTCTTTTTGGTTGCGCCTGCCCTCTATTTTTTACCGACTTTTGAGGCATGGAAAAAGAATCACACAAACCTTGCGGCGATCGCGTTGGTTAACGTACTTCTTGGGTGGTCGCTAATCGGGTGGGTTGTCGCAATCGTTTGGGCGTTTAAACGGCCCGAGCCAGCGGAATCAAGCGTGGAAGCACCACATGCACCTTCTGTGACGCCTTCCCATGAAAAGAAGAGTTGTCCATTCTGCGCCGAGGAGGTATTGATCGCCGCGATCAAATGCAAACATTGCGGTAGCGAACTTTCCGCCTAGACAAAGTAGCTTCTCCACAGCTCTGCTAGCCAGGGCCTTTCTCTTTCATCCGGCGGCATCGAGCAACTTCCGCAGCATCCCCTTCATTTCCTGGAGCTCGCGCTCTACCGCGCCGAGGCGTTCGTCCGTGGGCGAAGCCTCCAGGCGCGCTCGAATTTCATCTGATCTCGTTCGCCCGTTGTGCTCGGCCGCCGCGTCGAGCCTGCTCATCATCTCTCTCGGCAAGCGCAGCGTCATCGCCGAGTAGTCCACTTTCTTGATTTTGCTCATCCGGCAATTGTGCAAGTGGATCACCTCCACTTGATCTATTTGGTATCAGCCAGGTATCAGGATCGGGCATACTCGCGAGCACTTCATTAATGCAAGTTACAGACCTATGCAATTCTTCACGCTCTCCAATACTATATTTTCTTGCATTGCTAGTTTTTCTGGTATAGGATGCACTTATTGCAGTAACGAACGCAGCAGGAGCCGCCGATGAAGTCGATTTGCAAGACCGCCATCGCTTTACCGATTCGCCAGGGAATGAAGGATGGGAGCAACGCCCATCTGCTGGTGGATGCGAACGGCGACGTCATCGCAAACCTGTTCGGCATCGAGTACGGACTAACAGTGGAGCAGGCGAATAAGTCGAAGCTGTCGGCCCGGGGCATGAAGGCAGCGGAATGCCTGGTCAGTGCGATCAACGGCCGGGACGAAATGGTCGCGACGCTGCTGCAGGTGGCGGCAACGTCCCGGCAGCAGCGGCTGGTCCGCCTGGCGAACGAGGCGCTGGTCGCCGCCGGTGAACTGAAGGAACTGAAGGGATAAGGGCCGCAGCGCGAGGAAGGCGCGGACGAGGGGCTGGCACATCACGGCCTTACCTTCCGGTGATAGATGCAGGCCCGGCCCATTCGTTCCGGTGGTCTATAAGCCCGACGCGGGGTGCACACAAGCGGCGTGAGTAGATGGAAGAGGGTAGTTGCAGCACCGGCCTGGCGGCGAGTCTGCCGGGCCCACACAAAGACGGGTTGGCGTGGCTCTGCTCCAGCAGACGACTGGGAAGGCACCCAATGCAGGCAGCAGGGGACGTGCACGAAACCTGCCTCAGTCCGTCCCTGTGTGGTGAAACGCCAGCCTGAGGCGCACAGGCCTGCGACGAGCGCAGTTAGAGCCCGTGAGCCGGTGGAAGACCGGAACAACCCCAACCTGGAGGCAGTGATGCAAACGAAGAAGCCGACGAAAGAGCAGCTCCGCACTTACCTGACCGGGCGTCACCAGTCCAAGTCCGCGCCGCCAGCGCCGGCCGAGATCCGCCGCCAGCTGGGCTGGGGCCTGTCGCAACCAACTCGCGAAGCGGAGCGCTGATCATGTTCAAGAACAACAAGGTGGCGATCGCCATTATCTTGGGCCTGTACCTTCTCGCCGGCACGCTCGATTACGCCGCACAGGAAAAGATTGAAGCGTTGCGCGCGGAGGTGCATGCATGACCATCGCCCGCGACATCCTGAACTACAGCCGCGCCGGCCTGCCGTTCACCCTGGCAGTGCGCGCCGCCGCACTGAAGCACAAGATCAACAAGCTGATCGGGCGGTGCGTATGAGCGCGTACTGGGCAAGATTCTCGACGAAGCCCTACCGGGGCAGCATCGGCGCCGCCAACGAAGCGGACGCGCGCGCACAGGCCGAGTTGATCGCGCCGGGCTGCGTGCTCAGCGTCGAGCGGTTGCCGTACATGGCTTTTCCAGTGCTGCACGAAGTAAAGGCCCGCGACCCGTACGCACCGCGCTGCTCCGACCCAGGCCTCTGCGAGGGCAAAACGTTCTGCCAGAAGCAACCGTCCTGCTCCGAATAGCCATGGCGAACGAGACCGAAAAGCAGCGCCAAGCGCGCCTTGACCGCGAGGCAAGCCGCAACTACCGGACGGTCCGGCAGCTTCGGCGTGGCGCCTCTTACCGCCGACGCGAAGAGCGCGACGACTGGCAGAAGGAGCACGGCACGACGCCTTCAGACCCCGAAGTCAAGAAACCCTAAGGAGAAGACCATGAAAGATTTGCAGCAGGCGGTTGCAACCGCCTTCGAGAATGTTGTCGCGTCCGGCGTCATTGAACAAGCGATCGAAAAGCAGTTGACAGACACCATCACTACCGCTATCCGCGATCACCTGCGCGAGTACAGCGAATTCGGGAAGGCCATCAAGCTTAAGGTGCAGCAAGCCGTAGGCGTCGATCTGGAGCGCTTGAACCTGCCATCCTATAACGAATTGATTCTGCAGATCATCCGCCGTCAGACTGATGGCCTCTTGCAGTCGGAAGCGGCAAAGCAGCTGGAAAGTAACATGGAGAAGTTGCTCCAGGCAGCGCCGCCGGAAATAAAGCTTGAGGCGCTGATCGAGGGCTTCATCGAACAGTTCAAGGAAGACCGGCTCGGCGAACCGTTTTCGCTCCATATCGAGCGCAATTACGGCTCGACTTACGTCTGCTTCGATAAAGAGGCTGGGAAGTCACAGTACCGGTGCGCCTACCGCCTTGCGGTCGACAAGGATGGCAAAGTGTTTTCGCTCGACCTGGATGGCCAGAATGCACAAAAGACGATCTTCATGGGACCGTTCTGGGCATTCGAGCGCACCCTGTTCCAGCTCTACGCAGCGAAGACCAGGTTGATCATCGCTCCTGATGCGAGCGCCGCGGACTTCGAAACGTCCTTCCCTTACAACGACTGACCGCGAACAGGCCCGCCATGTTCTTCAAAAACGCACAACTGTACCGCCTGCCGGCCGGATGGGCGATGACCGCCGAAAAACTGGAAGAAGCGCTCCAGCCGCAAGCCTTTACCCCCGCCAGCAGCAACGAACTGATGCGCCAGGGCTGGGACCGGCCGCGCCCGACCGGCGGCCTGGTGCACACCGTGAACAAGCAAATGCTGATCGTGCTGGGTACCGAGAAGAAGCTGCTGCCGTCGACCGTGGTCAACCAGGTTGCCAAGGCGCGCGCCGCCGAGCTGGAAGAG